>NZ_JBDTPB010000047.1:0-96042 GCF_039932935.1 Polaromonas sp. | reverse complement strand
CGACGGCGAAATCACCTTCTGCGGCGCCATCGAAATGGCCGGCTGGGTGCACATGAAGGTCACGCTGATCAAGGGCGGCATGGCCAAGTACGGCATCAAGAACCCCATCTTCAAGCCCAGCGTGATCACGCCGCGCTACGACGACTATTTGATATTCGAAGGCATCTCGGTTGACGAGGCCGGCAAGCAGTACTACCTGGACGTGAACGTCGCCTACCGCCAGGCTTGCCTGAATGCGATTGAGTACCTGAAGAAGTTCGGCTACTCGGGCGCGCAGGCCTATTCCATCCTGGGTACGGCGCCGGTGCAGGGTCACATCAGCGGTGTCGTCGACGTGCCGAATTCCTGCGCCACGCTGTGGCTGCCGACCGGCATCTTCGACTTCGACATCAACCCGAACGCCTCGGGGCCGATCAAGCACATCGACGGCAAGATCAGCATGCCGCTGTCGCACGACCTGCCCTGATACACGGAGACACGCGCCATGCCCACTTACGACTACGACTGCCCGCAATGCGGCAGCTTCGACGCGCTGCGCTCGGTCTCCATGCGCAACCAGGCGGCCGCCTGCCCGGCTTGCGGCGGCCCGGCGGCGCGCGTGCTGTCTGCCAGCCCGGCGCTGGCGCTGATGGAAGACGGCACGCGCCGCGCGATGGACACCAACGAGCGCGCCCGGCATGAGCCCAAGCGCTCGGGCGACTATGCGCGGCTCAAGCATCCGGCGGGCTGCGGTTGCTGCTCCAGCGGCAAGCGCGGCGCAACACTCACAGCGCCCAACGGCAACAAGGCCTTCCCCAGCAAGCGCCCCTGGATGATCAGCCACTAGGAATGGGCTCCCCCCGAAGCGCCTGCGGCGCCTCCCCCTCAGGGGGCAACACCTGCGGCCTGGCAAAGCCAGTTCCGCGGTGAAATGGCTTAAATCGCGCTGACCGCTGTGGGTTGCGGTTGGCGTAATGGCTTACCCACGAGAACAAGGAGCACGACATGATTCACGGCGATATATCAAGCAGCAAGGACACCGTCGGCGTGGCGGTGGTCAACTACAAGATGCCGAGGCTTCACACCAAGGCCGAGGTGGTGGAGAACGCCAAGAACATCGCGCGCATGCTCGAGGGCATGAAGAAGGGTCTGCCGGGCCTGGACCTGGTGATCTTCCCCGAGTACAGCACGCACGGCATCATGTACGACAGCAAGGAGATGCATGAGAACGCCGCCACCGTGCCGGGCTTTGAGACCGAGATCTTCGCGGCAGCCTGCCGGCGCGCCAAGGTGTGGGGCGTGTTCTCGCTGACCGGGGAACGGCACGAAGACCACCCGCGCAAGGCACCCTACAACACGCTGATCCTGATGAACGACCAGGGCGAGATCGTGCAGAAGTACCGCAAGATCATGCCCTGGGTGCCGATTGAAGGCTGGTACCCCGGCGACCGCACGTATGTGAGCGACGGGCCCAAGGGCATGAAGATCAGCCTCATCATCTGCGACGACGGCAACTACCCCGAAATCTGGCGCGACTGCGCGATGAAGGGCGCCGAGCTCATCGTGCGCTGCCAGGGTTATATGTACCCGGCCAAGGAGCAGCAGATTTTGATCAGCAAGGCCATGGCCTTTGCCAACAACACCTATGTGGCTGTGGCCAATGCCTCGGGTTTTGACGGCGTGTATTCCTATTTCGGCCATTCGGCGCTGATAGGCTTTGACGGCCGAACGCTGGGCGAATGCGGCGAGGAGGAAATGGGCGTGCAGTACGCGGCGCTGTCCAAGAGCCTGATCCGCGACTTCCGCCGCAACGGCCAGTCGGAGAACCATTTGTTCAAGCTGCTGCACCGCGGCTACACCGGCATGATCAACTCCGGCGACGGCGACAAGGGAACGCCCACCTGCCCCTTCAGCTTCTACGCCGACTGGCTGCGCGACCCGGAAGCCGCGCGTCAACAGGTGGAGTCTTTCACGCGGACCACCATAGGGACCGATGAGGCACCCATGGAGGGAATTCCGAACCAGAGCAGCGTCACGGCATAGGCGTCATCTGCTACTTTTTTGATAGCTGCTTGCGCCCGTCCCTATTTGGCTTCAACCTGATTTCTCTTAAACCTGCGGATGCTCATGCCTGCGCTGGATGTGCGGCCTGCGCGATCACTGTGCGCTCGATCAACCGGTCATCGCCCAGCACAATCAGCGCGAATAGCAATTCGTCCAGGTTGCTGGCCAGTGCGGTCTTGCGCGCCAGCAGCGGCGCAGCCTGGGGGTTGAGCACGACGAAGTCGGCCTCGCAACCGGGCTGCAGGTTGCCGACAACGCCTTCGAGGCCCAGTGCGCGCGCCGCGCCCGCCGTGTGCTGCCACCACAGGTGCTGCGGCTTGAGCGACAGGCCCGGTTTGGTCTGCCCTTCGCGGCCGACGTAATAAGCCGCCAGCATGGTGTGAAAAGGGCTGAACGAGGTGCCACCGCCCACATCGCTGGCAAGGCCGTACGGAAAACCGATCCGGTCTGCGCCCTCGTAGTCAAAAAAACCGCTGCCCAGGAACAGGTTGCTGGTCGGGCTGACGGCCGCCGCCGTGCCGGTGGCGCGCATCAGCGCGCGGTCTTCGTCGTCGATGTGAATGCAATGCGCATAGACGGCGCGCGGGCGCAAAAGGCCGAACTGTTCGTAGACGCCGAAGTAGCTGCGCGCCTTCGGGTAGAGCTTTTGCACCCAGGCGATCTCGTCCTTGTTCTCAGCCACATGGGACTGGATCCAGACGTCCGGATATTTCGCGGCCAGCTCGCCAGCGCCGCGCAATTGCGCTTCGCTGCAACTGGGTACAAAGCGCGGCGTGATGGCATAGCCCAAGCGGTCCACGCCGTGCCAGCGCTGGATCAGCGCTTCGGTGTCGATCAGGCTTTGTTCGGTTTCGTCGCGCACGCCGTCGGGCGCGTTCTGGTCCATCAGGCATTTGCCGGTCATCAGGCGCAGCTGGTTTTTTTGGGCCTCGGCAAACAGCGCATTGACCGACTCCACATGCGAGGTGGCAAATGCCAGCGCCGTAGTGACCCCGTTTCGAAGCAACTCTGCTATAAAAAACGTAGCTGCTTGCGCACAGTGGTCCTGGGCTGCGAAGCGTTTTTCCTCCGGAAACGTGTAGTTTTCCAGCCAGGGCAGCAGACCGTCGGCGGGCGAGCCGATCACGTCCAGCTGCGGGTAGTGGATATGCATGTCCACAAAGCCGGGCGCGATGAGGCGGCCCGGCAGATGTTCGGTCGGCACATCGGCAAAACGCGGCGCCAGCGCACTGTGGCTGCCCACGGCCTGCACCACCTGCCGGCCCTCGGCGTCGGACCCCGTCACCAGCAGGCCGTCAGCCTCATACACGGCCTGGGCCGTGCCGGTGAAATACAGGAGGGCGGCGCGATAGGCTTTCATGGCTCAAGGGTAACGCAGGCAACGGGCGGCCTGATATTCGATTCCCGATAAGGGTTATCGCCGCAGCCTTGGGAGCGCCCGGTCAGCGGCTCACGCGGCAGCCGTCGCCAAGCGACACGCGCCAGACGCGCACGGAGGTCAGCCCCGGCAGGCGCGCATCCAGCTTGCGAAAGATGAACTGACACAGGTTTTCAAGCGTGGGCGGGCCCAGCTCTTTCACGTCGTCGAGCAGGTGGTGGTCCAGCTGCTCGCGCAGCACGTCAATCTCGCGCCGCACCAGGCCCAGGTCCATCACCATGCCGGTTTTGGGGTCGGGCTCGCCGGCGACAAAGACCTCGGCGTTGTAGGTATGGCCGTGCACGCGCTTGCTGGCTTCCGCCTCGATCGCGCGCTTCAGCGTATGGGCTGCGTCAAAGTAAAAAGTCTGGCTGATTTCGCAGCGCATGGGTGTTGGAGCAGGAAGCTTTTTCATCGGATTCCCGTGATCTTGTGCGTCTGCAGGCTCAAGCGCCACGCCGGGCGCTCCATGCACAGCTGAATGCAGGTTTCGGTGTTCTGCCGGCGCTGGGGGTTGTCCATGGGCTGCAGGTAGCGGTGGGTGAAGTCGGCAGCTTCCAGCTCGGCCAAATCAAAGCTGGGCTGGGGCCACACCACCTTCAGCTCCTGGCCGGCGCGCTGAACCCAGGGCGCACCAGCCTTGGGGCTCACGCACACCCAGTCGATGCCCTCGGGCGCAGCGATGGTGCCGTTGGTTTCGACCGCGATTTGAAAGCCCCGCGCATGCAGCGCCGCGATCAGCGCGGCATCGACCTGCAGCAGCGGCTCGCCACCCGTCATCACCACAAAGCGGTGCGCGCTGTCGCCGGCAGGCCATTGTGCTTCGATCTGATTCGCCAGCGCGTCGGCATTGGCAAACTTGCCGCCCAGCGTGCCGTTGGTACCCACAAAATCGGTGTCGCAAAACTGGCAGACGGCGGTGGAGCGGTCCTGCTCGCGGCCCGTCCAGAGATTGCAGCCGGCAAAGCGGCAGAACACCGCCGGCCGGCCCGCGTTGGCGCCCTCGCCCTGCAGCGTGTAGAAAATTTCCTTGACCTGGTAGCTCATGGCGCGGCCTTTGCGCGCGGGCAGGCTTGCGCACGCTCAGGCATCTGCAGGTGCAAGGTCAAATGGGAAGAAAGAGAAATAAAACAGGCGCCCACAGAGGCCGAAAGACCAGGGGTCGCGAGGTTTTTATACATGGTAGTCCTCTACATGGCCCCGGAATAAAAGCAAATGCCGGCGCGCCGAGGCGGCACGCAAGCCCTGATTTTAACGGTTCAGGGCTGATGGCGGGGTTTCACGGGAATTCACGGCGATTCACGCGGATTTTTGCGGGCAGACCAGGGCCTCAGGGCACCGGCATTTCGCGCGCCTGCTGCGCCAGCCAGCCACAAAAGATGTCCAGCCGCGGATCGGCATCGCCGCGTCGCTTCGCCACGTACTGGTAGGCGCTTTCGTCAAAGCCCAGTGGCGCGACCAGGCGGCCGGCGCGCAGGTCGTCCATCACCAGGTGCCAGGGCGCAATCGCCACGCCCAGGCCGGCCACGGCTGCCTCAAGCGTGAAGTAGTAATGCTCAAACGCCGGGCCGTCCGGCACGGCGAAGTTTGCGCCGCGCGATGCGCACCACATCTGCCAGGCGTCGGGCCGGGTCAGGGTGCGCAGCAGCGGTAAGCGGGCCAGGTCGGCCGGCTCGCGCACAGGGGCCGCAGCCGCCAGCGCGGGAGCCATCACGGGGCCCAGGCGTTCCACAAAGAGCGGCAGCGACGTGGCGGATTTCGGCGCGTCACGCCCCTCTACCGTGATGACCAGGTCGTAGCGCTCGATGTCTGCACCTAGCTCGTCATCGGCGGCGGAGAGCCGGATGTCGATGCCCGGGTTTTGCGCATTGAAGCCGTAAAGGCGCGGGATCAGCCACTTGACGGTGAAAGTGCTGAAGCAGGACACGTCGAGCGTGCGGGCCTCAGCGCCGCTGACTTTGCTGACCGCGGCCTCCATCTGGTCCAGCGCCGACGTCAGCGCCGGCAGCAGCGAGGCGCCGGCCTGCGTCAGCTGCGGCTTGTTTTTGGCGCCCTCAAACAGCGGCACGCCCAGCAATTCCTCCAGATGCCGCACCTGCCGGCTGATGGCGCCGGGCGTCACCGACAGCTCTTCGGCGGCAGCCGTCATGCGGCCCAGGCGGGCGGCGGCTTCAAAGGCGCGCAAAGCGCTTAAGGGTGGCAGGTGGCGCTTCATGGACTATGTGATTTTATCTCACATAGAAAATGCAAATAAATCGTTTCTCAGAAAATGATCGATCTGCCACAGTCAGTATTTTTTATGGGCCGTAGCCACATAGGCATTTTTTAGATTAATTCTAAAACTACTTTTTTAATTGAGTAAAAATCACATGCCATTCATCCATACCCAAGTCCACCAAGACACCCCCCAAGCCCAGCGTCAGGGCATCGTCGATGGCATCCACCAGGCGCTGATAGCCGCCATCGGTATGCCCGAAGACGAGCTGTTCAACCGGGTCAGCGCCTATGCGCCTGGGGATTTTTTCTACAGCCGCAGCTTTAACGGCATGGCGCGGTCAGGCAAGCTGGTGGTGGTCGAGATCACCATGCGCCGGGGCCGCAGCGACGCGATGAAGCGCGACCTGTATGCGCGCATCGCCCGCAACCTGAAGGCCAACGCGGGCGTAGCGCCCGACGACGTGTTTATCTTCACCCACGAAAACGACTACTCAGACTGGTCGGTGGGCGGCGGCAAGTTTGCGATGGCGCTGGTGCAGCAGCCCGGCCCGGCGTAAGGCGGGGCCCTGAATAGAACAGCCGCAGCGATCGGCGTTTAAATGCGGCTCTTCGGCGGCAGAGCGAGCGGCGGCTACCTGTCACCGTGGCTTCTTCGTTTTGCGAAGACCCACGTATTCCAGTTGATCGCCACGCCACCCACAAAAAACAAAAACCCGATGGGCGCTGTCACCACAAACAACAGGCCAAACTCACTGGCAAAGTTGGCGGACCCGGCCAACAGGGGATAACCGGGGCATGCAGCAACCCAGCCCGATGTGCACCCGTAACTTGCCGCCACCGAAAATACGGCAATCGAAAAGATATAAGGGGCGAGGCCAAAGGCAATGCAGCCCAAAAAGTAATACCAGCGAATCATCGGTTTGGTCTGCATATGTCCTGCTACTTTTGCACCGCGGCCCCACCAGCCGGCAAGGCGGGCAGCACGGGGTAGGCCTTCGCCATCCATATATAGAGAACAGCGCCCACCAGCAGCGAGGCCGCAGCGATCTCCAGCGAGATCGTGAAACCCGCGCCCACGTTGGGCGTGCGCTTGAGCAGCACGGCCACCAGCGGCGGGCCGAGGATTTGCCCGACGCCGTAGGTGGCTGTCAGCAGGCCCATGAAACTGGCGGCCGTGGCGGGCTTGAGGCGCCGCACTTCCTGCATCGCGAAAAAGGTGATGGCGGTAAAGGGGATGCCCAGCATCAAACTGCCGATGGCAAAGCCGGCGAGGCTCGGGCTCCAGAGGCTGGCCGCAATGCCCAGCGCCTGCAAGAAGTAGCAGCCGGCCAGCAGCAGGCGGAAGTCCTTGCCCGGTGAAAGGCGCGTGGCCAGCAAGGCACCCACCATCACGCCCAGACCAAAGATGGGCCAGAACATGTCGAGCCAGGCCGAGCCCGGCAGCGCCGCGCGTGCGATCACCGGCAAAAACGTGGCGGTGATGATGTAGCCGAAACCGGCCAGGCCATAGGCCAGGGTCAACAGCGTCATTTCGGCATGGCCGTGGTGCGGGGCCGCCGCGCCGGGCAAGGCGGCGGCGCGCGGCGCCAGCGCAATGAGGCGCTCGTCACCGCCGCGCAAAATGTGCCACACCAAGGCAGTCAGTACAAAAGCCAGCGCGCCGAAAATCATCCAGCCCGTGGCCGCCGTCCAGTGCCAGGCCACCATGCCGGTGGCAAACAATCCGCTCACCAGAATACCCGCGCCAGGACCTACATAGATGATGCCGCCCATGGCCGGCACGCCCAGCCTGGCCATGCGCGAAAGGCACCAACCCGAAGTGAACACAAACACCACCGCGCTGGTCACGCCCGCAGTGAAACGCAGCAAGGGCCACGCCGCAGGAAAATGCCAGCCCATGGCCAGCGTCAGCACACCGGTGGCAACCAGTCCGGCGCGCACAAGGGACGAATACGCAAGGTGCGGCAGCCATTTGAAGCGCGCCCACAGCCAGGGCTGTAGCGTGCAGAGAATCGCGCCCAGCATGTAGCCAAAGTAGTTGGCGCTGGCCAGCCAGCTGGCCGTCGGCAAATCGACCACGCCGTCATTCAGCATCATCGGCAACAGCGGCGTGAAGGCAAAGCGCCCGAGACCCATGGCCACGGCCAGGGCGACCAGCCCGGCCAGCGCGATGGGCCAGGCGCCGTGTGATGCGGGGGAAGCCGCTGGATACGGCTGTGATGTGGTGCTCATGCCCGAGGGTCCTTGCTTGCTTCAGGGTTCTATCCAGATCATACGTTTGGGCCGCCGCCCAGGCCGGCGTGCGTCCAGATAACCCCTCATCCTGTTTTCAATCTGCGTTCATCTGCGTAATCTGCGGAGAAATTTATATCCACAGATTTCGCAGATTTACGCAGATAAAACCCATGGCACTCAGCGGAAACGTTCGAAGCGTTCGTTAAGGAGATCGACATAATGCACCTTCGCCGACGCATCGATAAAACTCGCCTCAAAACTGTTGCGCGCCAGCGTATAGGCATGCTGCGCATCCAGCCCCGTCGCGGCAAAAGTCTGCATGAAGTTCTCATTCATGTAGCCGCCAAAGTAGGCCGGATCGTCTGAATTGACGGTGGCCACCAGCCCGGCATCGAGCAACTCGCGCAGGTTGTGGCTGGCCAGGTCAGGGAACACGCAGAGCTTGAGGTTGGACAGCGGGCACACGGTCAGCGGAATGCGGTCTTTGGCCAGTCGCTGCATCAACAAGGCATCGCGGCTCGAACGCACGCCGTGGTCTACGCGCTCAACCTTCAGCACGTCAAGCGCCGTCCACACGTATTCAGGCGGTCCCTCTTCGCCGGCATGCGCCACCAGGTGAAAGCCCAGCTCGCGGCAACGCGCAAACACACGCGCAAACTTTTCAGGCGGGTTGCCCACTTCGCCCGAGTCGAGCCCGATACCGATGAATTTGTCGCGCAACGGCAGCGCCTGCTCCAGCGTCTCAAACGCCTCTTCTTCGCTGAGGTGGCGCAAAAAGCACAGGATCAGCAAAGCGCTGACGCCCAGCTCGGCTTGCGCATCCACACAGGCACGGTGCAGGCCATTGACGACCGTTTCCATGCTGACACCGCGCGCCGTGTGCGTCTGCGGGTCGAAGAACATTTCGGTGTGCACCACGTTGTCGGCAGCCGCCTTGCGCAGGTAGGCCATCGCCATGTCGTAAAAGTCCTGCTCGGTGATCAGCACGCTGGCGCCGGCGTAATAAATACCGAGAAAGCTCTGCAGGTTGGTGAACGCGTAGGCGCCGCGCAGTTCTTCAACACTGCTGTACGGAATCTCTATGCCGTTGCGCTGGGCCAGCGCAAAGATCAACTCGGGCTCGAGCGAGCCTTCAATGTGCATGTGAAGCTCGGCCTTGGGCATGCTTTTAAGCAGCTCAGGAAGGCGGTCTGCGGCGACGGGGGCTACCTTGAATTGTGCAGGCGTCATTTCAACTCCGAAAACGTCAGTTCCTAACGAAAAAAGCTGCCCGAAGGCAGCTTTGAAAACCACTTGCGAGCGCTCCGGCCCTTGTGGGGCACGGCGCATCGCCCATTATCCTCAGTTGCCGGGAACCTTGCCTTCGACGCCCTTGACGTAAGTCTTCAGGCCGCCGAGAAATTTGTCGTCTGCCACCACATCCTTGGCCACCAGTTCTTTGCCGGTGTTGTCGGTGATCGGGCCTTTCCAGATCGAGAAGCTGCCGTCCTTCAGGCCGGCCTTGACTTCTTCAATGCGCTTCTTGGTGTCGTCGGGCACATCGGCAGCCAGCGACACGATGTCGATCGCACCTTCCTTGACGCCCCACCATGCGCTGCTATTGCCGGTCCACTTGCCTTCCAGCGCCTCACCCACGGCCTTGACGTAGTACGGGCCCCAGTTGATCACGGCAGAAGCCAGGTGGGCCTTGGGGCCGTAGGCGGTCATGTCCGAATCCCAGCCGAAGGCGCGCTTGCCCATCTTCTCGGCGGTCTGCAGCACGGCGGATGAGTCGGTGTTCTGGAACAGCACGTCGGCGCCGCCATTGATCAGCGCGGTGGCGGCTTCGGTTTCCTTGGGCGGGTTGTACCACTCGTTCACCCACACCACCTTGGTCTTGACCTTGGGATTAACCGACTGCGCACCCAGCGTGAAGCTGTTGATGTTGCGCACGACTTCCGGAATCGGCACCGACCCGACCACGCCCAGCGTGCCGGTCTTGCTCATCTTGCCCGCAATCACGCCGGCCATGTAGGCGCCTTCATAGGTGCGGCTGTCGTAGGTGCGCATGTTCTCGGCGGTCTTGTAGCCGGTGGCGTGCTCGAACTTGACGTCCTTGAGGTCGGCGGCGACCTTGAGCATGGGCTCCATGTAGCCGAAGGTGGTGCCGAAGATCAACTTGTTGCCCTGCTGGGCCATGTCGCGGATCACGCGCTCGGCGTCTGCCGACTCGGGCACTTTTTCGACAAAGCTGGTGACCACCTTGTCGCCATACTTTGCTTCGACAGCCTTGCGGCCGTTGTCGTGCGCATACGTCCAGCCGCCGTCGCCCACGGGGCCGACATAGGCAAATGCGATTTTCAGGGGCTCGACCTTGGCGGGCGCTGCCGCGGCGGGTGCCGGTGCGGCAGGCGCAGGCGCCGGCTCTTCCTTCTTGCCGCAGCCCATCAGGGCTGCCGCAGCCACAGCCGACAGGGCCGCCAGCTTGAGCAGGGAACGTTTTTGCAGGTCAGTCATGTGAACTCGCTTTCGTTGTAGGAATTGAGATTGAAATGGGAAGCTGAAAAGGGGAAGCTGAAAATAAGAAGCTGAAAGGGGGAAGACGAAAAAATGCAATTATGCGGCTGAACGAAGGCTTTTCACCATCAGCTGCCGGGGTAAAACGGCTTGCCGATGGAGCTGGGCATGTTGACGCGGATCCACAGCGGGTTGCGCGAAATCAGCACCAGCACCACGATGGTGGACAGGTAAGGCAGCATGCTCAGGAACTGTGTGGGCACATTCACACCCAGACTTTGCAGGTGAAACTGCAGCATGGTCACGCCGCCAAACAGGTAAGCACCAAGCAACACCCGTGCCGGGCGCCACGTGGCAAAGGTGGTGAGCGCCAGCGCGATCCAGCCCTTGCCGGCGATCATGCCTTCAATCCAGAGCGGCGTGTAGACCACCGACACATAGGCGCCCGCCAGCCCGCACAGCGCGCCGCCGGCCACCACCGCGGCCAGGCGGATGCGTCGCACGGGGTAACCCAGTGCGTGCGCCGACTCCGGGCTCTCGCCGACCGATCGCAACACCAGGCCGGCGCGCGTACGGTACAAAAACCAGATCAGCCCCGCCGTCAACGCCATCGCGATGTAGACCATGGGGTGCTGGCGGAACAGCGCCGGGCCCACCAGCGGAATGTCAGCCAGAAAAGGAATCGGGTAGTGCGACTGCTCGGGCAGTTTTTCTTGCACGTACTTGATACCGGCAAACGCCGAAAAGCCTGCGCCAAAAAGGCTTAGCGCCAGGCCGGTGGCGTACTGGTTGGTGTTCAGCCAGATCACCAGCACGCCGAAGACAGCTGCCAGAAAAGCGCCCGCCGCCATGCCGGCCGCAAACCCCACCCAGCTGTTGCCGGTGTGCACCACGGCGGCAAAGCCTGCGATGGCGGCGCACAGCATCATGCCTTCGGCGCCCAGGTTGACGATGCCGGCTTTTTCATTGATGAGCAGGCCCAGCGCGGCGATGGCCAGCACGGTGCCGGCGCTGAGCGTCGCGGCAATCAGCAGTGCGTAACTTTCCACCGTTGGCCTCTTCAGTCTGTGTGTTTCTCAGGGGCCGCCGTGGAACCGGCTTTGCCCGGCCACTGGTGGCGCCCCCTTGAGGGGGGGGCGGCCGCAGGCCGCTTCGGGGGGAAAACAATCCGGTAGGCGATCAGGGTGTCGCAGCTCAGCAGGCTGAACAGCAGCAGGCCCTGAAACACGCCCGTGATGGACTTGGGCAGGCCGAGGCGCGACTGCGCGAGCTCGCCGCCAATGTAGAACATGCTCATCAAAAGGGCCGAAAACACCACGCCCACCGGGTGCAGCCGCCCCACAAAGGCAACGATGATGGCGGCAAAACCATAGCCCGCCGGCACATACGGTGTGAGCTGGCCGATCGGGCCGGCAACTTCCAGCGCACCGGCCAGGCCTGCGGCTCCGCCTGACGTCAGCAACGCCAGCCACAGCGCGCGGCGCGACGAAAAGCCCGCGTAGCGCGCAGCGGCCGGTGCCGCGCCGCTGACCTCATGGCGAAAGCCGGCATAGGTGCGGAACAAAAAGAGCCACAGCCCCGCCGCGCCCAGCAACGCCAGCACAATGCCGATGTTCACGCGCGAGCCCTGCATCAGGCGGGGGATCTGCGTCACTGCCTCAAAGGTCTTGGTCTGCGGAAAGTTGTAGCCGTTCGGGTCTTTCCAGGGGCCGAACACCAGGTAATTGAGCACCAGGTCGGCCACATACACCAGCATCAGGCTGACGAGAATTTCATTGGCATTGAAGCGGTCGCGCAGCAACGCCGTGACGCCCGCCCACAGCATGCCGCCCGCCACGCCCGCCAGCAAAACCACCGGCACGATCCACACGCCCGTGGTTTTATTGGCCAGCAACGCCACGCCGCCCGCCGCAATGGCGCCCATGACAAACTGGCCTTCGGCGCCGATGTTCCAGACGTTGGAGCGAAAGCACACCGCCAGGCCCAGCGCAATGATGAGCAGCGGCGTCGCCTTGACCAGCAGCTCGCCCAACGCATACGGGGACTTGATCGGCTCCCAGAAAAACACCTGCAGGCCCTTGACCGGGTCTTTGCCCAGCGCGACAAACAGCGCCACGCCGATCAGCACTGTGATGAGCAAGGCCAGCACCGGCGAGGCATAGCTCCAGAAGGACGACGGTTGAGGGCGAATCTCGAGCTTCATGCCGAGGCCTCCGCCACGGCTTGCGTTGCATCCTGGTGCGGCGCACCGGACGTCCATAGCCCGCTCATCCACTGCCCCACCAACTCCACCGTGGCATCAGCGCGCGGCAGCGAAGGCGACAGCTGGCCCTTGGCCATGACATACAGACGATCGCAAATATCAAACAGCTCTTCCAGCTCTTCGCTGACCACCAGCACGGCGCAACCCGCATCGCGCAGCTTGAGCAGCTCACCGCGAATCTGCGTGGCTGCACCCACGTCGACGCCCCAGGTCGGCTGTGAAACGATGAGCAGCTCGGGCTTTGCATCGATCTCGCGGCCCATGATGAACTTTTGCAGGTTGCCGCCCGAGAGCGACTTGGCCACAGCATGCGGCCCGCCGGCCTTGACCTTGTATTCAGCGATGATGCGGCCGGCCTGCGCCTGCAGGCGGCTGCGGTTAAGCCAGCCACTGCCCGACACCGCCTCCTTGCGTGTGAGCAAGAGGTTGCGCGCCAGCGACAACGACGGCACAGCGCCACGGCCCAGGCGTTCTTCAGGCACAAAATGCAGGCCCAGCGCACGGCGCGCACCCGGCCCGCGTTTGCCCGCCGCCTGGCCCTTGACCACAATGGCACCGTCAGCCGCGCGGGTGTCTTCACCCGACAGCGCGTAGAGCAGTTCCTTCTGGCCATTGCCCGACACACCGGCAATGCCCACCACCTCGCCGGCGCGCACCTGCAGCGCCACCTGGTGCAGGTCAACACCAAACTGCGCTTCACGCGGCAGGTCGAGCTGCTTGACCTCCAGCACCACAGCGCCGGCATGCACCTCGCGGTGCTCCAGCGCGGGCGGCTCGGCGCCAATCATCAGCCGGCTCAGCGAGGCGTTTGACTCCTGGCGCGGATCGCACACACCCGAGACCTTGCCGCCGCGCAGCACCGTGCAGGCCGTGCACAACGCGCGTATTTCGTGCAACTTGTGGCTGATGTACAAAATGCTGCAGCCCTGCGCAGCCAGCTGGCGCAAGGTGACAAACAGGTTCTCAACCGCCTGCGGCGTCAACACCGAGGTCGGCTCGTCCAGAATCAATAGCCTGGGCTGGGTCAACAGCGCCCGCACGATTTCCACGCGCTGGCGCTCCCCCACGCTCAGCGTGTGCACCGGCCGGGCCGGTTCCAGCTGCAGCCCGTAGGCCTTGGT
The DNA here is from genome assembly GCF_039932935.1 of Polaromonas sp. GTDB lineage: Bacteria > Pseudomonadota > Gammaproteobacteria > Burkholderiales > Burkholderiaceae_C > Polaromonas. Next base: position 82,250 of record NZ_JBDTPB010000047.1, on the reverse strand, counting down.
CGTTTCGGTGATGCGCCTTGACACCTCTGCCAGCGTGAGGTGTTTGTCCAGCCCAAGCCAGACGTTTTCAGCCACGGTCAGCGTGTCGAACAAACTGAAATGCTGAAACACCATGCTGATGCCGAGCGCGCGCGCCTCATGCGGGTTGCGCACCGTGACGGCCCGGCCGTCCATGGCCACGCTGCCGGCGTCGGGCTTGACCGCGCCGTAGATGATCTTCATCAAGGTCGACTTGCCGGCCCCGTTTTCGCCCAGCACGGCATGGATCTCGCCGGCCTGCACGTCCAGCGAAATGCCGCTGTTGGCCACCACGCCGGGGTAGCTTTTGGTAATGCCGGAAAGCCGCAGGCGCGGCGGCTGGCCGGCGGGGGTTTCGGTCTGGGGCGGTGGGGCTGTCATTGTCTCGTGGCGTCCGGAATTCTTTGATTTTTAAGGTGTTTGTGGGCCGAAGCCCTTATGGAACGTGCGCAAGCAGCTATTCTTTTCGTAGCATGGCCGCCACCGACTTGACGCGGTCACGCAGCCATTTGGCCGAGGCGGAGGCGTGCGTGCGTTCGTGCCAGAGCTGGTAGTACATCATGCGGGGAAAGGTAATCGGGCTGGGCAGTATTTTGACCGGCAACACGCCGGCAAAACGTTCGCAGTACTGACGGCCGGTGGTCATGACCAGCAAGCTTGATGCCACCATGGACGGCATCAGGCCGAAGTGCGGGCAGCGCACGGTGATGTTGCGCACCATGCCCAGCGTGTCCAGGTGCTCGTCAATCACGCCCTTGGCACCGGGGTGCGTGGCGGTGGGTGCAATGTGTTCGGCCGCCAGCCAGGTGGCCTCATTCCAGCCGCGGCGCACCGCCGGGTGGTCTTTGGCCACCAGGCACACCACTTCGTCGCCAAAGAGCCGCGCCATGTGCAGGTCGTCGGTGGGTGACGACCAGTTGCCGATCACGATGTCGGCCTGCCCCTGCGCCAGGTGCGTGCGGTAGTCGGTCTCGGCCGACAGCGGGTGAATCTCTATATGGCAGCGCGGCGCCTGGGCCTTGATCTGCGCCACCAGTTGCGGCAAAAAAAGCGGGTCAAGGTAGTCACTGGCCGCCAGTCGAAAGGTGGTGTCGGCCGTGGCCGGGTCAAACCCGCGGGCGTCGCTGAAGAGCATGCCCGCCGCACGCAAAATGCTGGCCGACGGCTCAATCATGCGCAGGCCCGCATCGGTGGGCACCATGCCCGCACCCGAGCGCACCAGAATGGGGTCACCTGCCAGCACGCGCAGGCGCTTGAGCGCCGCGCTGACGGCGGGCTGGTACATACCCAGGCGGATGGCGGCGCGTGATACGCTGCGTTCAACAAGCACGGTGTTCAGAACCCTGATGAGATGAAGGTCAATCTTGTCGAGCATCATCTGATCTTTGGCCGACGCTGTCATACCTTTTCACCCATGCGGCTGATACGGGCTTGCGTATGCCGCTGGCCCCCTGACTGTCTTACCCTGACGCGCATGACTGTCCCATCCTCTGCAAACCTTGCCAGACCCATCCGGTTCATCCGGCGGGGTGAAGTTGTCTCGCTTGGCAATGTACCACCCAGCCGCACCCTGCTGGAGGTGCTGCGCGAGGACCTGGCCTGCACCGGCACCAAGGAAGGCTGCGGCGAAGGCGACTGCGGCGCCTGCACCGTGGTGCTGGGCGAAGCGGTGAACGGACACATTCGCTACAAGGCCATCAACAGCTGCATCCGGCTGGCGCATTCGGTGGACGGCCTCGCGCTGTGGACGGTGGAGGATATTGCCCCCACGCTTTTCACTTCGCCTTCGGCTGCGTGTAATGCGCTGCCCCCCGGGGGGGCGCTGCGCCTGCGGCCCGGCCCTTCGACAGGCTCAGGACAGGCCAAGGCCGGTTCCGCGGCCCCTGCTGGCGTCGGGGAAGGAGTTAAACCCACACTGCACCCGGCGCAGGAAGCCATGGTGCAGTGCCATGGCTCCCAATGCGGCTTTTGCACCCCCGGTTTCGTCATGAGCCTGTTCGGCATGTACCAAAACCACGTGCGTCAGGGCAAACCCATCACGCGCGAGCTGGCGCAACACGACCTGTCGGGCAACCTCTGCCGCTGCACCGGCTACCGGCCCATCCTGGACGCCGCCCAGGCCATGGGTAGCCTGCCCGCGGTGGTGGTGGACGAAGCCGATTTGCTATCAAAACTAGAGCTGCTTGCGCTCGCCTCTATTGGGCTGGAGGCCGATTTGGCTTATAAATCGCCGCGTACGCTGTCTGCGCTGCTGCAGGCCCGCGCCAGCCACCCGCAGGCGCAGCTCGTGGCCGGCTGCACCGACGTGGGCCTCTGGGTCACCAAGCTGCACCAGCAGTTTGCGCAGGTGATCGACGTGACAAAGGTTGAGGAGCTGCGCCGCATCGAGGACTACCCGCACCACCTTGCCATTGGCGCAGCAGTGACGCTGGCCGACGCCTACGACGCGCTGGTCAAAGATCGCCCGCAGTTGCACAACTTCGCCGCCCGCTTTGCCGGCCTGCCGGTGCGCAACTCGGGCACGCTGGGCGGCAACGTGGCCAACGGCTCACCCATTGGCGACTCGATGCCGCTGCTGATTGCCATGCGTGCCCATGTGGTGCTGATGAGCGAGCGAGACGGAAAGATGCGCCACCGCGAGATGCCGCTGGAGAAGCTTTACACCGGCTACCGCCAGAACGTGATGGCCGCAGACGAAGTGCTGGCCTGGATCAAGGTGCCCAAACCCGTGCCGGTGACGAAAAATCGCGCCGCACCGGGCAGCGCCGCACACGAAGCGGCAAGCGTGGGGGCTGAATTTTTCAGGGTGTACAAGATTTCCAAGCGCTACGACGACGACATTTCCACCGTCTGCCTGGCCATCAACCTGCAAATTGAAAACCACACGGTTGTCAGCGCAGCAATAGGAGCAGGCGGCGTGGCCGCCACACCGGTGCGCGCCGTGCAAACCGAAGCTGCCCTGCTCGGCCAGCCCTGGACGCAACAAACAGTCAAGGCGGCCATGGCCACCCTGCGCGCAGAGTTCTCGCCCATCTCGGACATGCGCGCCTCGGCCGCCTACCGCAGCGAAGTACTGGGCAACTTGCTGCAGCGCTACTGGCTTGAAAGCCAGGGAATGCAGCAGATCAACCTGGCCACCTTCAGGCTGGAAGAGCCGGCATGAAAACAGCCATGACCGCCGGCAAAGACATCTCCCTCTCACGCGACTCAGTGGCCGACCCGGTGGCCGCGGCGGCCGACGCACGCGCCGACCAGGCCCCGCCCGCTGACCGGCACGAGCAAGCCTCGATCGCCCGCCAGCCCGCACCCACGGGGCCAGGCCAGGCCGCCGGCCGCTCTGTCTTTCACGAAAGCGCGCGCGCGCAGGTGGCCGGCGCCGCCACGTATGTAGACGACATTCCCGAGATTCGCGGCACACTGCATGCCGCGCCCATCCTTTCCACCATTGCGCACGGCAAGCTGCTGGCCATAGACGCCACAGCCGCCCTGGCCATGCCCGGTGTGCGCGATGTGATCCTCGCGCGCGACATCCCTGGCGATCCTGTTCTTGGCAACTTCTCGCACGACGAGCCGGTGTTTGCCACGGGCACCGTGCAGCACATCGGCCAGGTGATTGGCGTGGTGGTAGCCGACACGGCGATGCAGGCGCGCCGCGCCGCGCGCAAGGTGGTGTGCCGCATCGAGCCGCTGCCGGCCATCCTGACAGTGCAGCAGGCGATGAAGGCCGAAAGCCATGTGCTGCCGCCGGTGTTTGTGAATCGCGGCGACGCGGCAGCGGCGCTGAAGGCCGCACCGCACACCCTCACCGGCACGCTCGAAGTCGGCGGGCAAGAGCACTTCTACCTTGAAGGCCAGGTCGCCTACGTCGTGCCGCAAGAGCAGCACCAGTGGCTGGTGTATTCCAGCACGCAGCACCCGGGCGAGATCCAGCATTGGGTGTCGCACGCGCTGGGCATAGACAACCATGCCGTGCGCGTGGAGTGCCGGCGCATGGGCGGCGGCTTTGGCGGCAAAGAAACGCAGTCGGGCCAGATGGCCGTGTGGGCTGCCATTGCCGCCAACAAGCTCAAGAAGCCCGTCAAGCTGCGGCTGGACCGCGACGACGACTTCATGGTCACCGGCAAGCGCCACCCCTTCAGCTATGACTACACCGTGGGCTTTGACGACACCGGCCGCCTGCACGGCCTGCAGCTGACCATGGCCGTCAACTGCGGCTTCAGCGCCGACCTGAGCGGCCCGGTGGCCGACCGCGCCGTCTTTCACGCCGACAACGCCTACTTTTTAGAAGACGTGTCCATTGCGTCATACCGCTGCAAGACCAATACCCAAAGCAACACCGCCTTTCGCGGCTTTGGCGGCCCGCAGGGCATGATCGTCACCGAAGCCATCATGGGCGACATTGCCCGCACGCTGGGCCTGGACCCGCTGGCCGTGCGCAAGCGCAACCTGTATAGCGACGAAGTCGTCGCAGCGGTGAGCGGGACCGTGCCGGAACGGCGCCGCGATACCACGCACTACCAGATGAAGGTCGAGGACAACATCCTCGAACCATTGCTATCAAAACTGGAGCTGTCTGCACGCTACCAGAGCCGGCGCCAGGCCATTTCGACATGGAACGCCAAGAGCCCCGTCATCAAGCGCGGCATTGCCATCACGCCCGTCAAGTTCGGTATCTCATTCACCGCCACCCTCTTCAACCAGGCCGGCGCACTGGTGCATGTGTACACCGACGGCAGCGTGCAGGTCAACCACGGCGGCACCGAAATGGGCCAGGGCCTGAACACCAAGGTCGCGCAAATCGTGGCCGACGAGCTGGGCGTGGCCTTTGCCCAGGTGCTGGCCACCGCCAGCGACACCAGCAAAATCCCCAACGCATCGGCCACCGCCGCATCTGCCGGCACCGACCTGAATGCCCGCGCCGCGCAATACGCCGCGCGCAATGTGCGCGACAACCTGGCGCAATTTGTGGCCGGGCTGGACCATTGCGGCGCTGGCGCCGTGCAATTTGCAGGCGGCGAGGTCATCACGCCCACGGGCAAGCGGCCGTTTACTGAAGTGGTGAAACTGGCCTATGCCAACCGCATCCAGCTGTGGAGCGACGGCTTTTACCGCACGCCCAAAATCCACTACGACAAAACCACCCTCACCGGCCGGCCGTTTTATTACTTTGCCTACGGCGCCGCGTGTACCGAAGTGGCCATCGACACGCTGACCGGCGAAAGCCGCGTGCTGAAGGTCGACATCCTCCACGACGCAGGAACGAGCATCAACCCCGCCATCGACATCGGCCAGATTGAAGGCGGCTTCATCCAGGGAATGGGCTGGCTCACCACCGAACAATTGGTGTGGAACGACAAGGGCTACCTGGCCACCCACGCCCCGAGCACCTACAAAATCCCCGCAACGGGCGACGTGCCCGAACATTTCAAGATCGACCTGTGGCCCGAACCGAATCGCGAAGACAACGTGTTTGGCAGCAAGGCCGTGGGTGAGCCGCCTCTGATGCTGGCGATCAGCGTGTTTGAGGCAATGCGGGATGCAGTGGGAGCCTGCCGCCCAGGGAATCAGCCCGTCGTTCTGACTGCGCCCGCCACGGCAGAAAACGTTTTACGCGCGTTGGCTTGAGGATTGAGGCTTGGGCCCTGTCAGATATCCAGCTCCACCCATAAACCCGCGTGATCCGATGCGGCTTCGTCCGCGCTGGTGACTTCCGCGAAGTGCGGCCACAAGGTGCCGTTCACGCCGCCCCACATGCCGCGCCGCTCCACCGCGCCCTTTTTCACTTTGGCAAAGAGGGCCGGTGACAACAGGATGTAGTCCAGCCTGCCCGCCGCCGTGCAGTTGCCATGGGTGCCCGGCCGGCCGCCCACGTCAAAGTCGGGGTGGTCAAACACATCCTTCAAGGTGGAACCCGAACGCAGCAAGGGGTTCATGGGTGCATTGGCCGGGATTTCGTTCAGGTCTCCAATGACGACAACGTACAGGTCGCCGTCGGCGATGTGCTCGTCATACAGATCACGCACCCGCTGGGCCTGCCGCTTGCGCTTGGCGTCATTCGCCGCCTGGAGGCCGTAGCCCTTGCTCTTGAAATGGTTCACCATGACCCAGAGCCGCCCGCCATCCGGCAGGCTGACTTCGTACTCGGCGCAGTCGCGGCTGAAGATCAAGCCCTTCGCGTCTTCGTCATCCACATGCGAGCGGATGCCCACGATGGGGTAGTCGTCACGCGTCATCAGGCCCACGTCAATGCCGCGGTCGTCGTTACCGTCCACCAGCATCACGTGCTTGAAGGGCTGTGCGCCCACCTCGGTCAGCACTTGCTGGTTGAAAAGGCGCAAGGTGGTGCGGTCTTCAGACTCGATCACAGCCTGTACATCGGCCTTGATGGTTCGCAGCACACGCGCGGTGTTCAGCGTGGCCTTTTCATTCACAGGCTCGGTCTTGAGCTCTATCCAGCCGATCCAGCTCTTGCGTCCTGCCGCCACAATTTCCGCATCGCCCACACGTGGCCGTTTGATGAGCTGGCCGCGTATCTTGCGCAGGATCAGCAAGGGGCCTTCATCAGTCTTGAGCAGCCCGTTGTCTTCCATCAGTTTGAGCATGCGTTTTTTATCGGCCGCACTGTAGACGTCCTTTTCAAACAGCGTGTTCAGCTCCTTGTGTGCCTCCAGCGCCGGCTTGCCCTCACCCCAGTCCTGTGAGTTCAGCGCCTTGGCGCGGTCAAACATGTTCTCCACATTGAACGTAGCAAGACGCATGGCATCCTCCGGTTGAAGTTGGGTGAAACAAGTCTAGGCAGCCGTCAAGTGCGACACACCCTCCGAATGCAGGAGGAAATAATCACCAAATCGCGGCCCCGGACCTCACTTTTGCTTGCGTTCGGTGACGGGGTGATGACGGGAGGAGCCCTCGCGCGGACAACCTCATCCGCCAGCCAGGCTGTGGGCGACCGCCGCTGATGCTGGCAATCTGCGGCTTTGCGCTTCATGGCGGCGCCGAGCAAGCCGATGATAGGATTTGGCGCATCTCAAAAAGGATAGGCATGTACAGAAAAACTATCGCCCTAATGTGTCTGCTCGCTCTATTGGCAGGCTGCAAGCAAAGACCGAAGATCCCTCCGGACGAAGCTTCGGCCGATCCCGCGATCAGCACCCATGCCGAGGGTGGGACAGCGCCGCAAGAACGTAACGCCAACCGTGCGTCACGAGAAATTGCTTCCAGTTCTGGAAAATTCTGAAATAGGGACGCGCAGGATTCTGCGGCTGGGCAAAAAGTTCACCCTATCGGCATCAGCGAATACGCGTTACCTCAACCCAGGTTGCCTTGGCAGATGTATTTCCAGTGCAGATACTCGCCCAGGCCGTGGACCGAGCCTTCGCGCCCGTAACCTGAATCCTTGACGCCCCCAAAGGGCGCGGCCTCAGCCGCCAGCGCGCCTTCGTTGACGCCGACCAGGCCGCACTCCAGCACATCGGCCAAACGCCATATGCGGCGCACGTCGTTGGAGTAAAAGTAAGCAGCCAGACCGAAGGGCGTGTCGTTGGCGGCGGCAATCACCTCTGCTTCGGTCTCGAAGCGGGTGATGGGCGCGACCGGCCCGAAAGTTTCTTCACAGGCGCAGGCCATGGCGGCAGTCGCATTGACCAGAACGGTGGGTGCGAAATAGCGGGGGCCCAGCGCGGGCAACCGGCTGCCGCCTACCGCGATACGCGCGCCGCGGGACATGGCATCCTGCACGTGACGCTCAATCTTGTCGACCGCACGGGCATTGATCATGGGACCGATCTGGGAGTCCGCTTGCGTGGCGGGGCCCACTACCAGCGCGCGCACCTGGGCCGAGAGTTTTTTGACAAAGGCATCATGCACGCCGGCCTGCACATAGATGCGGTTGGGGCAGACGCAAGTTTGGCCGCCATTGCGGAACTTGGAAACCATCAGGCCTTGAACAGCAGCATCCAGGTCAGCATCGTCAAACACGATAAAAGGCGCGTTGCCGCCAAGCTCGAGCGAGAGTTTTTTGAGTGTGTCGGCGGACCGGCGCGCCAGGTGCTTGCCCACCGGTGTCGAGCCGGTGAAGGTGATCTTGCGTACGCGCGCATCGTCCAGCCACACGTCCACCACGGCGGGCGTGCGTTCGCGCGAGGCACAAACAATATTGAGCACCCCGGGCGGAACGCCGGCTTCCTGCGCCAGGACGATCAGGGCCAATGAGGTCAGCGGTGTATCTTCTGCGGGTTTGCAGACCACCGTGCAGCCAGCGGCCAGCGCAGGCGCGATCTTGCGCGCGATCATCGCGGCGGGAAAGTTCCAGGGCGTGATGGCGGCGATAACGCCGACCGGCTCCTGCACCGCGAACATGCGGCGGCCGGGCACCGGCGCCGGGATGACATCGCCGTTGACCCGCGTGGCCTCTTCGGCGAACCATTCGACATAGCTTGCCGCGTAAGCCACTTCGCCGCGGCCCTCTGCCAGCGGCTTGCCTTGCTCGCGCGAGATCAACCGGCCCAGGTCGTCCTGGTGGGTGAGGATCAGGTCGTTCCAGCGTTTGATAATCTGCGCGCGCTGGCGGGCTGGCACCGTGCGCCAGCCGGCGAAAGCCGCATGCGCTGCGTCGACTGCCGCGCGGGCATCGTCGGCCGTGCCATCAGGCACGCTGGCAAAGGCCTCATCTTGTGCAGGATCGGTGACGTCCAGGCGCTGGCCGTCGCTTGCTTCGCGCCAGCGGCCGCCGATCAGGTGAAGGCCGGGCATCAAATCCTGCCGTTGAAGCTGAAGAGAAAGATTCATGGAGTGGTTGTGCGGTGAAGGGGTTGAACGTGGAAATCAGGCAGAAGCAAGGTGCCCGGCAATCGCCAAGCCGACCTCGGTCGTCGATGCGGTGCCGCCGAGGTCGGGTGTGCGGGGTCCGTCGCGCAGCACGGCTTCGATGGCTCGCACGATGGCGTCGTGCGCAGCACGGCCGGCGCCTTCGCCGCGGGTGAGAAACTCCAGCATCAGCGCGCCCGACCAGATCATGGCGATCGGGTTGGCGATGTTCTGACCGTAAATATCGGGCGCCGAGCCGTGAACGGGCTCAAAGAGCGAGGGGAAACAACGCTCGGGATTCAGGTTGGCCGACGGCGCCAGGCCGATGGTGCCGGTGGTAGCCGGGCCTAAGTCAGAGAGGATGTCGCCGAACAGGTTGGTCGCCGCCACCACGTCGAAACGCTGCGGTTGCAGCACAAAACGCGCAGCCAGAATGTCTATGTGCTGCTTGTCCAGTACCACGTCAGGGTAGTCGGCCGCGACCGTGTCGGCACGCTGGTCCCACCAGGGCATGCTGATGGCTATGCCGTTGGATTTGGTCGCCAGTGTGACGTGCTTGCGCGGCCGGCTTTTGGCCAGCTCGAAGGCGAAGCGCAACAGGCGGTCGGCGCCGCGGCGCGAATAGACCGATTCCTGGATCACAATTTCGCGCTCGGTTCCCTCGTACATGACGCCGCCCAGCGAGGTGTACTCGCCCTCGGTGTTCTCGCGCACCACGAGGTAATCGATATCGCCGGGTTTGCGCCCGGCCAGCGGGCAGGGAACGCCCTCAAACAGGCGCACCGGCCGAAGGTTGATGTACTGGTCGAATTCACGGCGGAACTTCAGCAGCGAACCCCAAAGCGAAACGTGGTCGGGCACGGTGGCCGGCCAGCCGACAGCACCGAAATAGATCGCGTCGACACCCTTGAGCTGCGCCTTCCAGTCGTCCGGCATCATCTGGCCGTGCGCCTGGTAGTAATCGCAGCTGGCCCAGTCCATGGTGCGGCACTCCAGCGCAAAGCCGAAACGCTCGGCTGCGGCCTGTACCACGCGCAGGCCTTCCGGCAGAACTTCCTTGCCAATACCGTCACCGGCGATGAGTGCGATGCGGAAAGTGGGTGTCATATCCGTGGTCATGGCTTCGGTTCCTTGTCGGGCATCAGGGCTTGGCGCGTGTTCAGGCTGCGGCACGTCGGGTGTCCATCTCGTCGAGCCAGCCACGGCGAAGCTCGGGCACGGAGCGCTCCAGAAGTTCGTAGTAAGGATGGTGCGGGCCGCGGTCATAGTCGGCGCGGGCGACCTGCGCGAGCTTGTGGCCGTCCTTCATGACGACGATTTCATCGCAGACCGCACGCACAGTGTGCAAATCGTGGCTGATGAAAAGATAGGAAACGCCGAGTTCGCGCCGCAGCTCGGCGATGAGGTCCAGCACGGCAGCGCCCACGACGGTATCCAGCGCGGAGGTCACCTCGTCGCAGAGGATGAGGTCGGGGTCGGCCGCCAGCGCGCGCGCCAGGTTCACGCGCTGCTTTTGCCCGCCAGACAGGCCGCCCGGCAGGCGTGAGGCCAGGGTCTGCGGCAACTGGACCAGGTCCAGCAGCTCGCGGATGCGTTTTTGCAGCGCCGGCCCGCGCAGGCCCTTGTAAAAGACCAGCGGCCGGGCGAGGATGGCCGCTATGGTCTGCGACGGATTGAGTGCCGTGTCGGCCATCTGGAAGACGATCTGGATCTGGCGCAACTCTTCCTTGCTGCGTTCGCTAAGTGACGGTGCCAGCTCGCGGTCCTTGAACAGGATGCGGCCGCCGCAGGGCTTGATCAGACCGGCCACGGCACGCGCCAGGGTGGTCTTGCCGGAACCCGATTCGCCAATCACCCCGATGGCCTGGCCACGGTACAACTTGAGGTCGATGTTTTGGAGGATCAGCTTTTCGGGCTGGCCCTTGAGGCCGACTGGGCCGTAGCCGGCCGAGAGGTTCTGGATATCCAGCAGAAGCTCGCTGCCACAACCCTGAGGCGACACGCGTGGTGCCGGCCTTGCGGCGGCCAGCAGGCTTTGCGTGTAGGGCTGGGTGGGCTGGGTGATGATCTCTTCGGTCGCGTTGAGCTCCTGCATCTGCCCGTTGCGCAGCACCAGAATGTAGTCGGCCATCTGCGCCACGACGGCCAGATCGTGGCTTACGTAAACAGCCGTGGCGCGGCGCTCACGCACCACCCGGCGGAAGGCGCGCAGCACCTCCAGCTGGGTGGTGACGTCTAGCGCGGTGGTGGGCTCGTCGAGGATGACCAGGTCCGGATCGGTGATCATTGCCATCGCTGCCATCACGCGCTGCAGCTGGCCGCCGGAGACCTGGTGCGGATAACGCGCACCGATGGTCTCGGGATCGGGCAGCGCGAGCTCTCTGAAGAGCGTCACGGCCTTGGCTTCGGCTTCAGGGCGTTTCATGAGGCCATGGATGAGCGTCGGCTCCACCACCTGGTCCATCAGCGTGCGCGAGGGGTTGAAGGATGCCGCCGCGCTTTGTGCGATGTAGGACACGCGGCGCCCGCGCAGGGCGCGTTGCCCGGCGGCGTTCAGCGTCAGCACATCGACGTCGCCGATGCGCACGCTGCCGCTGGCGATCGTGCAGCCACTGCGCGCATGGCCCATGAGCGCCAGCGCGGTCGTGGTTTTGCCGGAACCGGACTCGCCGATGAGGGCCAGTACTTCGCCAGGCTGGATCGAGAAGCTGAGATGGTCGACCAGGGTCTGGCCGCCTGCGGTGATGTGCAGGCCTTCGACGATGACTGGTGCGCCCATTAGTGTGCTCCCCGACGGCGTTCGCGGGCAGCGCGGCCCGGCAAGTTGTCGATGACCAGGTTGACCGAAATGGTCAGGCTGGCGATGGCCAGGGCCGGAATGATCACCGAGGCGCCGGCGTCGGGCAGCGCGCCGATGTTCTCGCGCACCAGCGAGCCCCAGTCGGCCGACGGCGGCTGAATGCCCAGGCCGAGGAAACTCAAACCGGCCAGCAGCAACACCACGTAGACGAAACGCAAGCCAAGGTCGGACAGCATGGGGCCCAGGATATTGGGCAAAATTTCACGCAGCATGATGTAGAGCCTGCCTTCGCCACGGGTGCGGGCCACTACCACGTAGTCGAGTGCGTTGATGTTGACCGCCAGCGAACGGGCAATGCGGAAAGCGCCCGGGATGTAGATGATGGCAGCCATGACCACCAGCATGTAGACCGAGGAGCCGAAGCCGGCCACCATGATGAGCGCGAACATTTTGCTGGGGATGGCGGTCAGTGTGTCCAGGCCGCGGCTGAGCACCGTGTCAAGCGCCTGGCTGCCACTTGCAGCTAGCAGGGCCAGCACGGTGCCAACGCTGCTGGCTATCAGCGTGGCGATAAGTGCCACCCCAACGGTGTAGCGTGCGCCATTGATGACGCGCATCAGCATGTCGCGGCCGAGGTAGTCCGTGCCCAGCCAGTGCACCGCACTGATGGGGCTGAACACGGCATTGCTGCCCGAGCCCGCCAGCGCGCGCGGCAGCATGGCCGGTCCGAACAGCGCGGCGAGTATCCAGAAGGCCAGCACGGCCAGGCCCACAAGGCCGGACAAACCGAAGCCCGATAGCCAGCGCCTGCAGGCGCCGCGCGGGGTGGCCACCGGGAGATCGGCAAGGGTTTGCGCAACAGGGTCCATGGGGTATTGCTCGTTTTGTGGGGACGTGGAGTGGCGTGGTGTGGTGTGGCAGAGTGGTGTTAACCAGGCGGCAACATCTCAGCGATGACGCAGGCGCGGGTTGGCGACGATGCCGCTCAGGTCAGCCAGCGTCACCAGGATCAGATAGCCGGCACAGAAGATCATGGCGCAGGCCTGCACCAGAGGCATGTCGCGCTGCGAGACCGCGTCGACCATCAGCTTGGCGATGCCGGGATAGTTAAAAATGGTTTCGATGATGATCACGCCGCCCAGCAGGTAGGACAGGCTGAATGCCACAGCATTGGCGATGGGGCCGATGGCATTGGGCAGCGCATGAGCCACCACCATGCGCAGCGGCGAGGCGCCCTTGAGCCGCACCATCTCGATGTAGGGGGCTTCTAGCTGGTCGATGACCGCAGCGCGTGTCATGCGCATCATCTGCGCGATGATCACGCAGCACAGGCTGAGCACCGGCATTGCAAAGGCTCGCAGCATCTGGCCGATGGATTCGATGTCGCTCGCATAAGAAAGCGCGGGCAACCAGCGCAGCTTGACCGCAAACACCAGCACCGCCAGCGTGGCAACCAGGAATTCGGGCACCGATACGACGCCGACGGCGGTGGTGGAGGCAATGCGATCAAACCACGAGCCGCGCCACACCGCCGAGGAGATGCCCAGCGCCAGCGCAATAGGGACCGAAAACAGCGCCGTCACGGCGGCCAGCAGCAGTGAGTTGGGCAGGCGGCTGGCCACCAGTTCACTCACGGGCATGCTCGCCGTGGCCGAGTTGCCAAAGTTTCCCTTGACGGCGCCGCCCAGCCAATAGAGGTAGCGCAATGGCGCGGCCACGTCCAGGCCCATCTGCGCGCGTAGCGCGGCTAGGGCTTCAGGTGTGGCCTCCTGGCCGAGTTGCTCCTGCGCGGCATCGCCCGGCAGCACAGTCGTGATTGCGAAGACCAGCGCCGAGACGGCCAGCAGCGACAGCATTCCAATGGCGATGCGTTGGCCAAGGAGCTTGAGGATCAGGGCGTTCATGTCAGTCTTTCAGTTGGCGGCGACCTGCCGTGCACACAACGCTCGCAAGAAACGGGCGCAGGGTGCAGGTCCGACAGGTCGGTGGCTATTCACGCTATGACGCTACAAATTGGCGTGGTGGGTAAACGACAAGGTGCTTATGCGTCCAGCCAGACGTGCTCGGCGAACGTGCAGCCCATCAAACCGCTCAGCGGCCTGGATTCCAGGCCCTTGAGCTTGGTGCTGTAGGCGTCGATGCTGGCGATGAACATCGGAATGCCGATGCCGGACTCCTGGTGGATCATGGTTTGCATATCGGCGTACTGCTGTTTGCGCTTGGCCAGGTCGGTTTCGGCGCGCGACGCCAGCAGCAACTGGTCGAACTTGGGGTTCTTCCAGCGCGACTCGTTCCAGGGTGCGTCGGACTGGAAAAACTGGGTCATCAGTGTGTCGACACTTGGCCGGGTGTTGACATTGCCAAAGCCCACGGGGCTATTGAGCCAATGGTTGGACCAGTAGCCTTCGGCCGGCATGCGTTTGACATCCAGGTCCAGGCCGATGCGTTGACCGGTCTCCTGCATCAACAGAGCTATCTCGGTGGAGTAGGTGGCCGCAGGCGAGGCGACAACGGCGACCTTGCCGCTCACGCCCGATTTCTGCAGATGGAATTTGGCCTTGTCCAGGTCCATCGTGCGCTGCGGCAGCCCCGCAAAGTAGAAACGGTTGGTCGGGTCAACCGGCTGGTCGTTGCCGACCGTCGCGAAGTCCAGCGCAATCGTCTTTTTCATCTGTTCACGGTCGAGCATGTATTTCATGGCCATCGCGAAGTCGGGGTTGGCGCCAGGGCCAAGGTCGCGGCGCATGATCAGGTCGGTGTACTGGCCTGATTGCGAGGCCAGGATGGCGTAACCCGGCGTGCCTTTGACACGCGCTACCGAGCGTGGATTGACGGCGTTGACCAGGTCCATGCCGCCAGACAGCAGCGCATTGAGGCGTGCGCTCTCGTCGCCTATGCCCACAAACTCGATCTCGTCGAGGTAAGGCTTGCCCGGCCTCCAGTAGGCCTCGTTGCGCACCACAATGGAACGCACGCCTGGCTTGAATTCCTTGAGCTTGTAGGGGCCGGTGCCGATGCCGGCGGCGAAATCAGTGGTGCCCGCCTTGACGATGTGGAAGTGGAAGGTGGCAACAATGGTCGGCAGGTCGGCATTTGCCGCGGTCAATACGATCGTGACCTCGTTCGGGCCGGTGGCCTTGACGCTCTCGATCTGGTCGGCCAGCACCTTGGCCTTGGAGGCGGTGGCGGGGTCCTTGTGGCGCATCAACGAGAACACGACGTCGGCTGGCGAAAGTGCCTTGCCGTCATGGAAGGTCACGCCTTTGCGAAGCGTGAAAACCCAGGTCTTGGCGTCTCGGGTGGTGAAGGATTCGGCCAACGCCGGTTGCGGCGTGAGGCTGGCGTCGAACACCGTCAGGCCGTTGTAGAGCATGTTGCCGCGGCAATAGTCCGCCTGGTTGGACTGCTTGGCCGGATCAAGCGTGTCGGTGGCAGCGGCTTGGGCACCGGAGACACGGATGCGACCGCCCTTGCGCGGCGTCTGTGCATGGGCCGACATCGCGAAGGTGGCTGCGCCGCCCGCGAGCGTGGCCTGCATGCCGCCAGCCATGAGCATGGCGAGCACGTCACGGCGCGAGGCGCCACGACGCAAGGATTCCATGACGCGGACGTTGTCTGCGGGATGGACGAGACTGTCGAACTTGTTGCTGCTGTCGCTCATGGTGGTGTACTCCTGGTAA
The DNA here is from genome assembly GCF_039932935.1 of Polaromonas sp. Taxonomy (GTDB): domain Bacteria; phylum Pseudomonadota; class Gammaproteobacteria; order Burkholderiales; family Burkholderiaceae_C; genus Polaromonas. The sequence goes on along the minus strand of NZ_JBDTPB010000047.1, from coordinate 66,947 downwards.
ACCTGTTGGTGGTATGAAAACGTTGAAGGGAAACTGAAAAACTCTGAAAAACTTTAGCTAACTTTGGCTTCAGGCCAGCTTGTCCTTGAGGCGGTAGTACATACCTACCGCCGGCAGGAACCACGGGGCACCGAAATGCCCGGGAATGGCAGGCCAACTCCGGCCCTGCCAGGGATTGGCTGCGGTGTTGCCAGCCATCACTTCAGCCATGCGCTCACCCATGTGCACGGACATCTGCGTTCCGTGGCCGCTGTAGCCGGTGGCGTAGTAGAGGCCATCACGCTCGCCGGCATGCGGCAAGCGGTCCTGGGTCATATCGACAAGACCGCCCCAGCAATAGTCCAGTCGTACCTTGCCGAGTTGTGGAAAGGTTTCTGCCAGGCCCGCGCGCAGGATTTCGCCGCTGGCCGCGTCCGACTGCGGGCTGGAGATGGCAAAACGCGCGCGCCCGCCAAAGACCAGCCGGTAATCCGCCGTGAGCCGGAAGTAGTGATGGATGTTCGCCACCGTGGTGTAGGTGCGGCGCTCGGCCAGCATGGCACGTGCGCGCGCTTCGCCCAGCGGCTCGGTGACGACGATGAAGCTGCCGATGGGCACGATGCGCCGGCGCAGCCAGCCGAAGCTGCCATAGCCACCATGGCGCGAGGCACCGGTGGCCAGCAGCACCTGTTGGGCCGTAACGGAGCCGCGCGCGGTCTGCAGCGTATGGGCATGGCCCTTTCCGATGCGAGACAGACGCTGCACGGCGCTCGAGGTGTGGATTTGTGCACCGGCGCGTTCTGCCGCACCGGCCAGGCCCGCAGCAAAGCGGCCCATATGCATCTGCGCGCTGCGTTTATAGAGCAGGCCACCGTGAAAACGTTCGCTCTGCACTTCGCTGGCAACGCGGGCTGCGTCCAGTATTTCCACGTCACTGTCGACGCCGTCGTCGATCAAGCGCTGCGCGCTGCGTTGCAATGCCGCCATTTGCTGCGGCCGCGTGGCCATCTTGAGCTTGCCATGGCGCATGAAGTCGCAGGCGATGGCTTCGCTCTTGACGATACGGGCAACGGTGTCGACGGCGGCGTCATACGCGTGGTACCAGGCCCGCGCCTGCGCCACGCCGACCTTGGCGGCAACGTCGGCGTAGTCCATCGCCAGACCATTGTTGACATGACCGCCGTTGCGACCCGAAGCCTCTGCCGCCACACGCTCGCCTGCTTCCAGAACGACCACGCTGGCGCCTTGGCGGGCCAGCGCCAAACCGGCGGACAGCCCGGTGAAACCGGCGCCGACCACGGCCACGTCCACCTGCGCCGGCAATTCACGTGCGGCGGGGCGGAAAGCGGGGGCCGAATCGGTCCAATAGGAATCGAGCTTCATGGGTTGGTCGGGTAGGTGGTGAAGGTGCGTAATGAATGAACCGGAATCAGAGGCCAACGACGCCGGGCAGGCCGCCGATGTCCTGGATTTCGGTGTAGCCGTAAGCCGGATTGCCGGGGCCGTGGCCGCGGTTCACGAAGACCTTGTTGACGATGCCAATGTCGGCGGCCGACATCAGGTCGTAGCGCAAACTGGATGAGACGTGCAGCAGGTCTTCAGGGTTGCAGCCCAGCGAGTCGAGCATGAATTCGAAGGCACGCAGACGCGGTTTGTAAGCCTGGGCTTGCTCAGCGGTGTAGACGCGGTGGAAAGGCGCACCCAGCATGGCGACGTTTTTCTGGATCTGGGCGTCAGCAGCGTTGGAAAGAATCACCAGCGGAATTTCATGCGCGATCTTCGACAGGCCCGCTGCCACGTCGTCATGCGGGCCCCAGGTTGGCACTGCGTCGTAGTACTGCTGCGCGTCGCTGTCCAGGTACTGGATCTTCCAGACCTTGCACAGGCGACGCACTGCATTCTTCAGCACCGTTTCGTAAGGCTTCCAGTCACCCAGCACTTCGTCGAAGCGGTAAGCGCTGAAATCGGCGATGAACTGCTCCATCCGGTCGACTGGAATGCGGTCCGAGAAAATGACACGGGTCATCTCGGCCATACGAAAACGCGTGAGCGTGCCGTAGCAATCGAAGGTAATGTACTTGGGACGAAAAGCCATGATTTCTGATCCTTGATGTGCCGGTTTCCGACCGGGAGCGGGTCGCTGCTTAACTTATTTCCACGACGTCTTGATGTAAATGGATTGAATCACGCAGCACCAAAAGGGTTGTATGGAAATTGCCGCCGTTTTAGCGCCAAGCTGCGGTTTGGACCGGGGGCCGCGGCATGGCGTGCGGTTCGCACCTTATGCGTGCGGCATGCACCTGCGTGCTCGGCGGCGAAGTCGATCAGCACACTGTGGAAGCACGACTGCGGCTCACCGGCCTGGCTTCCCGGGTCTTTGCCAGCAGCACAGCCTGCCTCTCGCGCACGCTGCATAAAGTGGCTTTCAACACCGCGCGTCAGCTTGCCGCCGATGGAGGGCCCAGAAGGCGGGCGAATGTAGAGCAAGTCGAATAGAGGCATGCGCTGGGGGTTGTGTGAGTAATAAAAGATGTCAGTCTTGTGAAAACGGGAAAGACGCCTGATGCTAGGCAACAAGCCGCAGCATATGTACCCGTATCCGGTGCCGCAGCAGCAGCGAATTGCAAAACCCCGGGCTTTGACGGGAGATGCTTGCGAGTTGCGGCGCCATGCACTTTGGGTCTGGCGCAGCGCGCCAATGTGGGCCAACATCGGTGCATTCATAGCCTTGTAAAAGAGATTTCCCGTATGTCTTCATCCCCGCCTCCCGATGTCGCCCAGGACCGTTTGAGTCTCAGGGCGATGACCGCCGCCGACATCGAGCAAGCGCACGCCCTGTCGGCCGAACTTCGCTGGCCGCACCGGCCGACCGACTGGGAGCAGGTCTTTGCGCATGCCGAAGGCACGGTGGTCGAGCAGGACGGCCAGATTTTGGGTACCGGGCTGCGCTGGCGGTGGGGCACGCAGCATGCCTCTGTCGGCCTGATCATCGTGAGCCCGGCCTACCAGGGGCGCGGCATTGGCCGTCAACTGATGCACGCCTTGCTCGACGGCCTGGAAGATCACTCCGTGCTGCTGCAGGCCACTGAAGCCGGGCGCCCGCTTTACGAAAAACTGGGCTTCGACGTGGTAGGCGGCGTGCGGCAGCACCAAGGTGTTGTCACGCCCACCCCCCTGATTGCCCAACCCCCCGGTTGGCGCATGCGGCCTGCGGGCTTGAACGAGCTGGCCGCGCTGCAGTCGCTGGACGCGGCAGCACGTGGAATGCCCCGCTCTGCACTTATCGAAGACCTGCTGGCCAGCGCCGAAGCCTGCGTGGTGCTGGACCATGAACAGACACCGAGGGGTTTCGCCATGCTGCGCCGCTTCGGCCGCGGTCACGTCATCGGGCCGGTGGTCGCACCTGACGTGGAAGGCGCCAAGGCGCTGATCGCCCACCTGGCCGGTCAGAACACCGGCCACTTCACGCGCATCGACGTTGATGCGGCTGCGGTCCTGGGCGACTGGCTGGCCGCCATCGGTCTGGTGGAAGTCGATTCCCCGACAACCATGGTGCGCGGCAAACCACTGGTTTACCCCGAGGGTGCCCCCACACTTTTTGCCATCACCACACAGGCAATTGGTTAAGGGTTGCAGGGTGCACGAGTTCTGTTTTGTCTACAAGTCCGATCCGGTGCGCGGCCGCCAATGGGCGGAGGTATTTCATGAACAAGCGCCCCACATAGACTTCCGCATCTGGCCCGACATCGGGGACCCGGAGCGCGTGCGCTTCCTCGCGGCCTGGACGCCGCCCGACGACATAGCCACCCGCTTTCCCAATCTGGAGGTGCTGTTTTCCTCGGGCGCGGGTGTGGACCAGTTTGACTTCAATGCGCTGCCGGCCGACCTGCCCGTGGTGCGTATGGTGGAGCCGGGCATTGTCTGCGGCATGGTGGAGTACGTGACCCATGCCGTGCTGGACCTGCACCGCGACATGCCGCAGTACCGTCGCCAGCAACAACGCGCTGAATGGCAACCGCGGCAGGCCAGGCTAGCGGCCGACCGGCGCGTGGGTGTGCTTGGCCTGGGCTCGCTCGGGCAGGCCGTGCTTGCCCAGTTGAAGTCCATGAATTTTGACTGCGCGGGCTGGAGCCGTTCGCAGCACCACATCGACGGAATGCAGTGCTACGCTGGAAGCGAAGACCTGGCCGGCTTCCTGGCGCGCACCGAGATCCTCATCTGTCTGCTTCCGCTGACCGAAGCGACGCGCGGCTTCCTCAATGCGAAGCTCTTCAAGCATTTGCCCATGGGCGCCGGCCTGGTACATGTCGGGCGTGGGCCGCAGCTGGTCGATGGCGATTTGCTGGCCGCCCTTGATGCGGGGCAGATCGGCGACGCCATCCTTGACGTGACCGACCCGGAGCCGCTGCCGGCCGCGCACCCGTTCTGGTCGCATGCGCGCATTGCGTTGACACCGCACATCGCCAGCATGACGCACCCACTGAGCGCCGCGCGCGTGGTGCTGGACAACCTGCGTCGCTTCGAAAAAAACGAGCCGATGGACGGGCTGGTCGACCGTGTGCGGGGCTACTGAGGCCTATCGGAAAGCCGGCCGAGAGCGCCGCCGCATGATCTGCTGTCAGCCCGCCACGAACCGCAGCCTGCATCACTGCGCTACCCCAAAAGCAGCACCATCAGACTGTCGCATCGCACTATGCTGGAAGCTCTCGGAGGCCTTGTTCAGATACTCTGCAAAGACAATACTGTCACCGCATTTTCTACCGTCTTCTCATGTGAGCCTAGCTCACACGGCTGACCTGAATGCTCCGGCATCTGTCCTTGTCTTTCCTGTTGTGTGCACCGGCCCTGACCCGTAACTAACACCGGACCCTGCCATGAACCAAATTGCCGATCTACCTTCTCTCGAAGCCTTGGGTGCTATTGACCGCGCCCACCTGATCCACCCCGTCTCGCCCTGGCGCGTGCACGAGCAGCGCGGCCCGACCGTGCTGGCCTCGGCGCGCGGAAATTGGCTCACCGATGCCAGCGGCCATGAGCTGCTGGACGCCTTTGCAGGCCTGTGGTGCGTCAACGTGGGTTATGGCCAGGAAAGCGTGGTTCAAGCCGCCGCCGAGCAAATGCGCCGCCTGCCCTATGCCACGGGTTACTTCCACTTCAGCAGCGAGCCGGCCATCCGCCTGGCCGAAAAGCTGGTGCAGATCACGCCCGCCTCGCTGACCCGCGTCTACTTCACGCTGGGCGGCTCGGAAGCCATTGATGCAGCGGTGCGCTTCATCACGCAATACTACAACGCCACCGGCCGGCCTTCCAAGAAGCACTGCATCGCGCTGGAGCGCGGCTATCACGGCTCTTCGTCTACGGGAGCGGGTCTGACCGCGCTGCCAGTCTTTCATCGCGGTTTCGATCTGCCACTGGCCACGCAACACTACATCCCCTCCCCCAATCCATACCGCCACACCGGTGAAGGTGGTGACCAGGCCATCATCGACGCATCCGTTGCCGCGCTGCGTGCCAAGGTCGCCGAGCTGGGCGCCGACAACGTCGCCGCTTTCTTCTGCGAACCCATCCAGGGCTCGGGCGGCGTCATCGTGCCACCTGTGGGCTGGCTCAAGGCCATGCGTGAAGCGACGCGCGAGCTGGACATTCTCTTTGTCGTTGACGAAGTCATCACCGGCTTCGGTCGCACCGGCCCGATGTTCGCGTGCCTGGCCGAAGGCGTGGAGCCCGACCTGATGACCATGGCCAAGGGCCTGACCGCGGGCTACGTGCCCATGGGGGCGACCATGATGAGCGAGAAGGTCTATGCGGGCATCGCCGACGGCGCGCCCACCGGTGCGGTCATTGGCCACGGCGCGACTTACTCCGCGCACCCCGTCAGCGCCGCCGTTGCGCTGGAAGTGCTGCGCCTGTATGAAGAAGGCGGCGTGTTGGCCAACGGCCAGAAGGTGGCTACACATTTCGCTGGCGGCCTCGATGCCCTGCGCAGCCACCCGCTGGTGGGCAACGCGCGCTATCGCGGGCTACTGGGCGCGCTCGAGCTGGTCAGCGACAAGGACAGCAAGCGCGGCTTTGACGCATCGCTCGGGCTGCCGGACCGCATCGCTGCGGCAGCTTATCGCAACGGCCTGGTGTTCCGTGCTTTTGGCGACAACATCCTGGGTTTTGCACCGGCATTGACGTTCAGCGAAGACGAGTTTGCCCAGATGTTTGTACGCCTGAGGCAAACCCTGGACGATGTGCTGGACGCCCCTGACGTCCGGGCCGCCCTCGTCGCCTGAAGTATGTGCCCGCGAACGTAGCAGAATCGAACCATCTTCACGCCAGAAAGCCCGCCATGAACGAAGCCTTCAAAATCGACCGACTGGATCTGCGTATCCTGGCGCAGCTTCAGAAGAACGGACGCATGACCAACGTTGACCTGGCCGACGAGGTCGGCTTGTCGCCCAGCCCTTGCCTGATTCGCGTCAAGCGCCTGGAGCAGGCCGGGTACATCGCTGGTTATGGCGCACACCTGCGGCTGGAAAAGCTCGGTGACACACTGACGGTGTTCACCGAAATCACGCTGTCCGACCACCGGCGCGAGGATTTCACGCGCTTCGAGACGTCCATCCGAAAGGTCGACGAAGTGCTCGAGTGCCATTTGATGAGCGGCGGCTACGACTACCTGCTGCGCTTTCTGACGCGGGGCGTGAACCACTACCAGGAAGTTATAGAGGAACTGCTCGAAAGCAACATCGGCATCGCCAAGTACTTCAGCTACATCGTCATCAAGTCACCTTTCATCAAGGCGCACTGCCCTATCGAGCGCCTCTTTCCCCACCAGCAATGACGCCCACCCTTCGCCAGGTTAAACAGGCAGCTTGATTTGACGGGATCACTCTGCAGGCCAACAGCCAGGCTGCCCTCGCGCAGGCTGGCTGTTTTCTCGTGCGCCGGTGCATTGCTGTCCAGCCCACGGCGCATGACGAGGAAATACTATGAAACCGCGCGGGCACTGCGGCTCAACGAACGTGCGGCCACCTCGCAGAACCAGCGCACGCCCAGCGGCAGCGCGTCATCGTTGAAGTCGTAGCGCGGGTGGTGCAGGGGCGCCTCGCCCAGCGGGCCGGGGTCGGCCCTGCCCTGGCCCAGCCACAGGTAGGCGCCGGGGCGGTGCTGCAGCATGAAGGCGAAGTCTTCCGATGTGAAAGCGGGGCGTGGTGCCATATCGGCGGCCAGGCCCACGGCCGCCGCGGCATCGAGAGCCAGGGCCGCTTCATCGGCTCTATTGACCGTGGCGGGGTAATAACGCAGATAGGTTAGCTCGGCCTGTAGGCCATGCGCCAGGGCAATGCCATCAACGGCGGCGCGCAGTGCTGCCTCGATGCGGTCCTGCGCCTCGGCATCGAAACTGCGCACCGTACCGGTGATGCTCACTTCGGCCGGCAGCACGTTGTGGCTGTGGCCACCTTCGATACGTGTGACGGACAGTACCGCCGACTCACCCGGATCAATCCGCCGCGAGACGATGGTGTTGAGTTGCGTAACCAGCTGGCTGGCGGCCAGCAGCGCGTCCGGCGTGAGGTGGGGCTGTGCGGCGTGGCCGCCTTTGCCGCGCAGCACGACGTCGAAGCGGTCGGCCGCCGCCATGATGGGGCCAACGCGTGTCTGCGCACGCCCCAGCGGCAGGCCGGGCCAGTTGTGCAGCGCATAGACGCTGTCACACGGAAACCTCTCGAAAAGACCGTCTTCGATCATGGCGCGTGCACCGCCCTTGCCTTCCTCAGCCGGCTGGAAGATGAAATGCACGGTGCCGTCAAAGTCGCGTGTGCGCGCGAGTTGCTGCGCCGCGCCAATCAGCATGCTGGTGTGCCCGTCATGGCCGCAGCCGTGGTGCACGCCGGCCGTGCGGCTGGCGTGGGCATAGGCGCCAGTGCCCAGTCCGGCCATGGGCAGCGCGTCCATGTCGGCGCGCAAGCCAACGCTGGCCGTGCCCTTGCCGCAGCGCAGCGTGCCCACCACGCCGGTACCAGCCAGGCCTTGATGTACCTCCAGGCCAAGCAGGCGCAGCGACTGGGCCACGATGCCTGCCGTGCGCGTTTCAGCGAAAGCCAGCTCGGGGTGCGCATGCAGGTCGCGCCGCAGGGTGATCAGCTCGGGTAGCAGGTCGGCCACAGGTGCCGCAATGTCAGAAAACATCAGGTGATGACTCCAGTAGGGCTACCCGCGCAGCCATGGACAGGTTTGAAAGGCGGGAACACATGTGATAAAGCTTACCCAGCGCTGGCCGACGATATCGCCATTCATTGGGCCGCTGCCCACATCAAGTTGCGAATCGGATAGCCCCCAGCGCACAATCTCCGGCCGGGGTGCGCGCCGTCAATCTGCACGACGTCGAAAGCCTTCCATGGAGGCTTTCGTCGACGATCACCGTATGAGATCCTGGAAGCGGTAGTAGGCGCCAACAATCGGCAGAAACCATGGCTTGCCGAAATGCCCGGGAATCGCCGGCCAGTCGAAATCGCGCCACGGGTTCAGGTCGGCGCGGCCATCCAGCACCTCGGCCATGATCGCGCCCATGTAGGTCGACATGTGCGTGCCATGGCCGCTGTAGCCCATCGAATAAAACAAGCCATTGCGCTCGCCGGCACGCGGCAGGCGGTCGCGGGTCATGTCCACCATGCCGCCCCAGCAATAGTCGATGCGCGTGTTGGCCAGCTCGGGAAAAACTTCAACCAGCGACTTTTGCAGAATAGCGCCGCTCTTCAGATCCGACTTGGGATTGGTCGCCGCGAAGCGCGCGCGGCCACCGAACAGCAAGCGGTTGTCGGGCGTGACGCGGAAATAATTGACGAAATTCTTGGTGTCGGTTGTCATGCGGCGGCGCGGCGTCAGCCGATCAAGCAGCTCGACCGACAGCGGCTCCGTGACGATGATGAACGCACCCACCGGAACGATGCGCCGGCGGAACCAGGCGAGCGGCCCCACCGCCGACGTGCCCGTGGCCAGAAGCACCTGTTGGGCGCGCACGCTGCCGGTCGGCGTCTCGACCTGATGTACCGCACCGCCCAGGCGTTTAAGGCCCATGACGGGCGCGTTCTCGTAAATCCGCACCCCGCGCCTTGCTGCGGCCACGGCAAGCCCTTGGCCATAACGGCCCACATGCATGCCCGCGCTCTTGCCGAAAACAAGGCCACCAAAATAGCGGTCCGATCCGATTTCGTCACGCAGCTCTGCGCGCGTGACCATGTGGGTGTCGGGATCGCACTCCTTTGCCATCAGCGCCTGCGACCGGGCCAGCTTGTCGTAATGTTCTGGTTTGGCAGCCAGCTTCAGTTTGCCGACCCGCTTGAAATTGCAATCTATGCTTTCCTCGACGATCAGCGACTCGACCTTGTCCACCCCCGCGTCGAAAGCGCGGTAGAGCATGTTGGCCCGCTCGCGCCCCAGCGTGGTCGACAGGCCGTAGTAGTCTTGCGCGAAACCGTTGTTGCACATGCCGCCGTTGCGGCCGGACGCGGCGTTGCCGACAAGCCCCGCTTCGAACACCGCAACACGCGCGCCCTTCCTGGCCAATGCGATCGCCGCCGACAAACCGGTGAAACCCGCGCCGACCACCGCCACATCGACCTCGCCATTCGGCGGCTCGGCCTCGGCACCGTTGAATTTCGGCGCGGTGTCGAGCCAGTAGGACATGAGTTTCATTTGATTAGTTCCGCAATATGAAGGAGTGGTTCTACGCCCTCAGGCGGAGCGGATGGCGGACGGTTTCGATCCGCCGCGCACCGCAATCGCATCGATTTCGACCCGATAGCCGTAGTGAAGCTCGGGTTCGTGCGCAGTTGTCTGAGGCAGCAGGGTCTTGATCATTGTGAGGTCCTGGTGGGTGCGGGACAGGGGAACTAGGGGCTGTTAACAGGCCCTAGCCGAGCGACTGGTTTGAAAGGGCAAACAGGCGCGCGCCAGCGGCGACGGAGGGGCAGGCTCCGCGCACCATCGACTCGACGTGACCAACGCGAGGCAAGCCGATGCTTGTCAGCCAGGGAGAGAGGCCGCTGTCCTCGGTCACGTCCACGCGAACGAATCCGCCCCGATGGCGGCTCGCAAGCGTTGCGATCAGTGCCGTCGCGTCGGCCGCGTTATGGGCGATGACCGGCCCAATCACGATGCCGCGACCGAATTCACGCACGCAGGCATAGCCCTGCACGCCGGTGCCGTGATCGGCGACGATCACCGGGCCCGCCTTGAACAGCGCGTCCAGCAACGGAGTCCGGTCCATGCCCGTGGCCGTAAGGTCAAGTCGGCGCACGGCCTCGTCGTCGCCCGCCTGCATGGGACGGATGCCGATGGCTTTAGTAGCCAGAAGCGGATCGGCTGGCAGCACCGCCTGATGCTGGAACACCTGCCCCACTGGTACGAAGCCCAGCTGGGTATACAGGCGCAAGCCTTCCTGCGTGGAATTGAGGATCAGGGTCCGGTCGCCCGCCTCGTTCAGCAATGCACCCATTAATGCGCGACCGAGACCCCTGCCCTGCATCTCGGCAGCGACGATGACCATACCGAGCGATGCATGGGTTTCGCCATAAGGCCACCACAGTGCCGTGCCGACAAGGCGACCGTCCACTTCCGCCGCGATGCCGCTACCGAGTTCGAACGCAAAACGCCAGTCAGCCTCGCGATAAGGCCATGCCAGCGCAAGCGACAGCGCCGCCGCGTACGGCAGGTGATTGGCACGCAGCGCGGTCAGGCGCGGCGCTTTCGCATCCGTTGGCGCGCTTGCGTGAACGTCAAGTAACGGCACGCTAAAACTCCGCAACCTTGCCCCAGGCAGACGACCGGAAACGGTCCGGGTGGTAGGGGCGGGCATCCACAAGCGGCGTGACACCGCTGACGATGTCGGCGATCAGATGGCCGGCACCGGGGCCGATGCCGAATCCATGTCCGCTGAATCCCGCGGCCAGAACCAGTCCGGGCACGCTGGCAATCTCGCCGATGCCTGGCACACCATCGGGCGTGCTGTCGACATAACCAGCCCAGGCCGCCGTGACCTCGCGGTCTTTCATCGCCGGAATCAGGTCCAACGCGCGCTGGTAGGTCAAGCGCACGACTGCTTTGTCAACGGCTGGGTCAAGAATACGCATCCGCTCCATCGGCGTCGGTTGGTCCAATCGCCAGCGGGACATTCCTTCGTGGCCCGACCGCATGCCTTCCAGCCCGCCTGGTGCCAGGTTGCGCCAGCGCCGCTGGAACATGGGCAGAAACTGTGTGGAGAAACGAAGCAGTTGCAGTGTGGGGTCGACCCGCCCCCGACCGCTGATGGCCAGCGTGTAGCCGCCATTGCCGCGCCGGGTCATGGACACGGCGGTGGTATGCAGTACGGGCGGCAGCTCGTTGGCGCCCGGCGACACCGCCAGCACCGTCTGCCGGATAGCGGCCTGCGGAAACCGGATGCCGTACTGGCGGCAGAAAGAGGAGGCCCAGGCGCCGCCAGCCAGCACGGCGATCCTGGTACGTATCGTGCCCTTCTCGGTGACCACACCCGATAACCGGCCGCCCTCCATCTCGATACCACGCGCTGCGCAGCCCTGATGCACGCTGCCACCGAGCTTCATGACGGCCTGTGCCACCGCCGGGGCGGCACGAGAAGGGTCTGCCGTGCCATCGGTAGGCGAGAAAACGCCTCCTTTCCATGGCTTGCCGGTCACGCGTCCGCGCTGGGCCGCCTCTTCGGCTGTCAGCATCTGCGTTTTCACATCGACGGTGCGGGCGAACTCGCCCCAGCGCGCCCAGCCTGCCAGTTCCGCCTCGTTGTTGCTGAGGTAGAGCAGGCCGCAGCGTTTAAAGCCCGTCTCTTCACCGGATTCGGCGGTGAACTGTTCCCAGAGGTCCAGGCTTTTTGTAGCCAATGGCAATTCACGGGCATCGCGGTTCTGCTGGCGGCACCAGCCCCAGTTGCGGCTCGATTGCTCCGCACCGATGCGTCCTTTCTCGACCAGCGCGACCTTCAGGCCGCGTTTGCTCAGGTAATAAGCGGTGAAGCACCCAATAATGCCCCCGCCGATGATGACCACGTCGGCGTGTGTCGGCAGGTCTGGTGTGGTCTCTACGGTTGCTAATGGAGCTGGCATGGTCAAGGTGTCCGGTCAGGTAGATGATTATTAAAAAGAGGGTCGGCTGTCACAGCCGCCGAACCGTGGCCATTCGGCTTTGACTGTACTGTCGACGCCATCAGCAACATCAGTAGCCGACGATCGCTTTGGTCTCGAGGTATTCCTCCAGACCGTGGACGCCATACTCGCGACCATTGCCCGAGCGCTTGTAACCGCCGAACGGCGCGTGGCCGTCCCATGCCGGGTAGTTGATATGCACCTGTCCGGCGCGAATACGGCCTGCCACGCGCCGTGCCCGTTCCGGGTCGCTCGACTGCAGGTGTGCACCCAGGCCGTAGACCGTGTCGTTGGCCATGGCGATGGCCTCCGCCTCATCCTGGTAGGGCATGATCACCAGCACCGGACCGAAAATTTCTTCCTGCGCTATTCGCATACGAGACGTCACGTTGGAGAAAATCGTTGGCCGCACGAAGAAGCCGTTCTCCAGCCCCGCCGGCAGGCCTGGCCCGCCACAGAGCAGCTTGGCGCCTTCGTCAAGGCCGGCCTCGATCATGCGCTTTACCCGGGCGAACTGCGCGGCGTTGGCGACCGGGCCCATGGTGGTCTTTTCATCGCGTGGATCGCCCACTTCGATACCTGCCACCGCCGTCAGCGCCAGGGCTTCCACTTCGGCCAGCCGCGACGCCGGCACCAGCATCCGCGTCGGGGCGCTGCATGACTGGCCCGCGTTGCGCATGCCTGCCAGCACGCCCTTGGCAACGCCGTTTTCAAAGTCGGCATCATCGAGAAAAACGTTCGGCGACTTGCCGCCCAGTTCCTGCAGCACGCGTTTGACTGTCACCGCGGCCGCCTGCGCCACCAGCACGCCCGCGCGGGTCGACCCGGTGATGGAGATCATGTCGACCTCCGGGTGCGCCGCCAGCGCCGCACCCACGACCTCGCCGGTGCCTCCCACCAGATTGAACACGCCGGGCGGCACGCCGGCATCGTGCATCACCTGTGCGAAGAGTTGCGCGCTATAGGGCGAAAGCTCGCTCGGCTTGAGTACCACGGTGCACCCGGCCGCAATTGCTGGCGCGACCTTGGCGGTGATCTGGTAGAGCGGCCAGTTCCATGGGGTGATGAGCGCGCAGACACCGATGGGCTCTTTCGCCGTAGCGGTGCCGTCGTCGTGCGAAAGAAAGGCGTAGCGCCGCAATACCTCCATCTGCACACGGACATGCGCGATGGCAAAAGGCACATGTGAAGCCCGGGCGAATCCGATCGCGGCGCCCATCTCGCTGACGATGGCCTGCGCGAACAACTCCGAACGCTCTTCCAGCAGCGCCAGGATGCGGCCGAGCAGGGCGAGCCGCTCTTCCACCGTGCTGCGTGAGAACCCGTCAAATGCACGCCGGGCAGCGGCCACGGCGAGATCGACATCCGCCGCTGAACCGGCAGCGACATGCCCGACGACGCGCTCCGAGAATGGATCAATCACCGCGATTTTCGGTGCGTCAGGGCGGTCCTGCCACTGACCGTCGATGTAGAACCGGGTGTCGTTGTTAGCTGTCATGGTCAAGCCCTGCCGCCGCCTCAGGCGATGACCCAGACCTTGCGCACGGTTTCGATGGTGCGCCAGGTGCCGATGTAGCCCGGCTTCATGATGAAACAGTCGCCGGCCTTGTAGATGATCGGCGCCTGTCCGGCCTCGGTGATCTCCACCACGCCAGACAAGATCAGGCAGAACTCCCAGGCCTCACCCTTGATCGAGTGGTTGACTCCGACCGTTGCCTCGTACACACCGGCACGCACTGCGCCGTCCTTGGCGCTGTCCACATCCCAGTTGCGGCAGACGATGTCGCCTTCGATAACGCGGTCTGCCGGCGGCCGGTATTCACGCGGTTCGCCAAGCTGGTCGAAGTTGAAGGAGACAAGAAGATTTGACATGAAAGAGACCCATCCAAGGTTGGTGATTTGGTCTCTATGCTATTTGTGAGTGCCGCTGCGTTGGTGCTGAAGCGGGTACCGACAACAGCTGGAAATGTGCGATTCATGGGGGTCCGCAGCGTAATCTGCCAGTTCAAGCGGCTACCCGCGTCACGGCAACCTTCAAGATCCCCCGCTACCGACGATATGCCCAAACACTTAGGGATCGACCGAGGCCCGAGGCGAACCCGCGCGGTGTATGGCGGCCTGGTTTACTATCAAATTCATAGCTGCTTGCGCACGCTCGGTAATGGCTAGAGGCCTATTTTGCATATAAACTCCTCTAAAACGCCCAAACCCGGTTCGTACCGAGGCGTGCCTGTAAACACTCAAGCTTCAGGCGTGTTCCGCGACCGTGTTGCAGCCTAAGGGGAGAACGCACAGAAGCACGCCTCCAAGGCAAACCGCGAGTGCCAGTCGACCCTGTACCAGCATCAGGCGTGTGCTTGTGCCGGCCTCTCCTGCTCCGCTTCCCAAGGTTTCAGGGTTGTATGCGCCCGAGGCAGCGAGCGCCATGAGTCGGGCAGCCTGCAGCAGTGCAATGAGCCCGCTCGCGTTGCGCTCAAGCATGGCGAGCCGGCACAGTGTTAACAACGCGTCGTTTTCCGCGTCGAGCCGCTCCTTGGCTTGGCGATCGGTGCCGCCTGCCTCGAACCTCAGCCGGCGCAGCACGCGGTGCATATGTTGGCGTGAAGCGGCCTCGCTGCGCCCCGAGATCTCGCCCAGTTCGGCATGCCCCAGCTCAAACACCTCGTAGAGCAATACGGCAGCCACATCTTCAGGCGCAAGGCGCTGCACCAGATGCAACAAGGCTTTCAGTACATGCTGGTCCTGTTCGGTCAAACGTTCTGGCGAGGCAACTTCCTGCGGGTCGTCTGCCGCGTGGGCGAGTACGCCCTCATACCGCACCTGCCTTCGAACGGCATCGATGCAGAGGTGATGCACCACCGTGGTCAGCCAGGCTTGTTGTCCGGCCTCGCTGCTGGGCAACCCACCCAGCGCAGTCCGCAGATAAGCTTCCTGCACCATGTCTTCCGCGTCATTGCCCTGCCCCATCCAGCGCCGGGCCAACGCCGTAAGACGGCGACGCAGGGCGGTGTCGGTTGCCAGCGGGTGGGAAGGAGTTGGGGTCATGGACGCGGGTGTCACGTTTTGGCGTGCTCATTCGTATTGCATTTGAATCTATCACAGGAGCCCTTCAAATGAACACCGAAAACCCAGTCACCAACCCCACCGACCTGCGCAATACCTTCCTGGAAGAAAAGGCCTTTCGCTCTCGCACCGTACTGGTCTTTGGCGCCATTACAGACAGCACCGCGGCAGATACGGTTCGCCGGCTGCTGGCGCTCGACGCCGAATCGTCCGAGCCTATCCAGATGCTGGTCTCGTCCCCGGGCGGGCACCTTGAATCCGGCGACGCGATTCATGACGTGGTTCGCTTTATTTCAGCGCCGGTGAACATGATCGGTACCGGCTGGGTCGGGAGCGCAGCGACGCATCTCTACCTGGCTGCGCCCAAAGAGCGGCGGTTTTGCCTGCCGCAAACCCGTTTTCTGATTCATCAACCCAGCGGCGGCGCAGGCGGACCCGCCACAGACATTTCCATCCAGGCACAGGAGATCATCAAGGCCAGGGAGCGTATCGCCCGGATGATCGCCCGGGAGACCGGGCAAGCGCTGGAGACCGTGATGCTCGACATCGAGCGCGACCGCTGGCTGTCTGCCGAGCAAGCGGTGGCTTATGGCCTGGTGTCACGCATCGTCGAACGGCGAAGCGATGTGTAGTCAGGTGTTAACGGACACATCGCACTGCGACGGGCCAACTCAGGTTTACTATTAAATTCATAGCTGCTCGCGCAGGTTCAGCAAGGGCTGGAGGCCGATTTGGCTTGTAAAACCTTTGAAAACGGCTATGCAGCTGGGTTGAAGAGGGGCAAACGAAGCGCCTGCTCGACGTCACCATCGATGCTTGCCTTCATCTGACATGGCAGCTTTGCCGACTTCGACCTGTGGTTAAGCACACCGCGTCACACGCAACCATTTCCTGGACGTGAAAGTGTGGTTTGCTTTGGGCGAGAGAGCCGCATCGCTCTCAATCCCCATCTGCCCAAGTCCAGTTCAACGTGCATGCCAAACACAGGAGCTTCGAAATGTCAGAACGGCTCGACCACACCAGCTCGAAGCTCAGGCCTGCGCTTCAACCTGTGCCTTGGATAAACGCAACGCTTTGCCCATATAGCCACGCCACAAGCTCCGCGTGAAAAGGCTGACCAAAGGCTTCAAGATTTTTGATCGGCTGATGAACTCGTAGCGCCAGCGAACGGACGTGGCGGAACGGCCCGGCACGCTTTCGAACCACCACTCACCGCGGGCTTCGCTGGCGAGAAGCCGCAGCACCCCTGTGAACTCTGTAATGCGGTAAGTGAAACGGTTCGGGTACTCGTAGCTTGTAAGAGTCTCCTCGGCCGAACTCCCGTCGGAAAAGACCACGGTCCGGCTCCGACCTGCTGCGTCCCATGGACCGGTCTGTTTCAGCGTTTCCGTTACCGACGGTAGCGGTCCATATCCGGTGAAGATTGAGGCGAGGTCGATGGGCACGATGTGGAGGAACGCTTTTTCCTTGGGTGCTTCGATCGTCGTGATGACTCTTGCTGCGGCAGATTGCATGATTACCTACTTGCCTGGAGTTGATTTCGAGGATGCAATCACGACGATCGCATCCCCGGGTAGTGAGAAGTGCAGTTCACCAGGAAATGAGAGGTGAACGCCGCAGCCAGGTGTTGGTTTGCACCTGTTCAAGGACGAAGCCCGCCACGTCTGCCCTCGCGATGGTTCCGCCATGGAAACCAGAGAGGTCTGTCAACGCGCGAATCTCTTTCTGCGGCGGCTTGTCGTTCAGCACGGATGGCCGCACCAGTACCCAGTCCAACCCGCTGCTCCTGACGATCGCTTCCTGTCTATCCTTGTCGGCGTACACCTTGCGCAGTAGGGCTGGGAGAATCAATCGGTCGAAAACGAACCCTCCATGACCGGCGCTGTCGCCTGCGCCCATGCCGGTGATGCACACGAGGCGCGAGACCCCGGCATCCTTCATGGCGCTGACAAGTGCTTTCGTTGCCGAGGACAGGAGGGTCACCTCACGAAACGGGCTAACCGGTGTGCCCAGGGCACTGACGACGGCATCCCTGCCCTCCAGCGCCTTGCGCAACGCCGCTTCGTCGCGGGCGTCGCCGATAAAGATTTCCGCGCCCTCCAGGCCGCTCGCCTTTTCGGGGGAGCGCACCATCGCGCGAACCTGGTACCCGCGCGAGAGGGCCTCCTTCACGATCAGTCGGCCTGTGCCGCCTGTCGCGCCGAGCACCAGAAGCTTTGGGCGTGCCAGATCGGCTTGCCCAGGCTGGACCGGGTTCATTGCACACCTCCTGACAACTTGCCTTGAGAAAGCAGTTCGCGCGTGCGTTTCAGCGTTGACAGCAGGGCTGCCTTGTAACCTTTGTCGCTGTCGAATTGCGCCTGTTCGGACTGCTCTTCAAGCCCATTCGGCTCCTTTCCGCGCAGGCCGATGTAGCAATAGAAACGGAGCTGAAGCTGGCCGGATGCGTCTTCAAACAGCTCATTGATGATGGCGCCTTCGCGTGGACCGGTGGCCTGGAAGAAGGTCACCTTGCTTTGCGGCTCAAAACAGATGATCTCGCGCAGGTCCTGGCCTGCGATGGTGGCTTCGCGAACGATATGCGTAGCGCTTTCCTCGACGACGTCGCACTTCGTGCACAGGTTAGGCGGCAGGAACTCTCGCGCGTCACGCGCCTTGAGGACCAGGCCGGCCCATGCCTGGGCACGGGTGAGAGGAGCCTCGCCTGCAGGATTGACCGCAACGGTCGCTGTTGAATAAATCATGATGGAACTCCTTGTGTGGGTTGAGAGGGTGGACTCGGTTCAGGCCGATGCCGAGGTCTCGGCGGCAAACTCGCGGTACGAGCGTAGCGGGCGGCCCAGCAGTGCCGTCAGGCGCTCTACATCACCCGCATCCGGGTTCATGCCCTCGGTGAGGAAGCGTTCGCTCATGAGGCGCATGTCGTACGCCATCCAGCTCGGCATGAAATTCAGCAGGTTCTTCTCGAATCCGGCGGTGTCGTCACCGCCGTAGTTGATCGGGCGACCCAAGACCTGCGACCAGATGCCCGCGACGTCGGTCCCGGTCAACGCGTCGGGACCGACGAGATTGATCCGGCTCAGGGGAAGCGATGCTGGTGCCTGTTCCCGGCGGAGCAGCTCGATGGCGGCAATCTCTGCGATGTCGCGCGTGTCGATCATGGCGAGGCCCTTGCTGCCGATGGGCATCGGATAGACGCCATACCCTGTCACGACGTCCTTGACGGTCAGGTCGTTCTGCATGAAGTACGCCGGCCGCAGGATCGTGGCGCCGAAGCCCATCTGCTCGAGCATCCGCTCCACACCGAACTTGCCCGCGAAGTGGGGGACGTTCAGGTACTTGTCGCTGTGGATCACCGACAGGTAGACGATCCGGTCGATACCGGCATCACGCGCCAGATTGAGGGTGACCAGGGCCTGCGTGAACTCGTCCGGGACGACGCCGTTGAGAAGGAACAGCGTGGACACACCGGCCACGGCTCGGCGCAGGGACTCGACGTCTAGCAGGTCACCCTGAACGACTTCGACCCCAGCCGGGAACTTGGTCTTTGCCGGGTCGCGGACCAGTGCCCGTACTGCGGCTCCGCGGTCGACGAGTTGCTGGACGACTTGGCGGCCGATGGCGCCGGAGGCGCCGGTGATGAGGATGGTCATGAAAATTACTCCGTTTGGTTTGAAAGAGCCTTGATCATCAATGTTTCACAGTAAGACCGATAGACGTTATATTTGGACCATCTGTCTCACTGGTGGAACACATGGACTTATTGGCACTTGCTGACTTCACGCTTGTCGCCCGGCATGGCGGCTTCGGGCGGGCCTCCCGCGAATCAGGTCGCCCCAAGGCAACCCTTTCCCGACGGGTGGCTGACCTGGAAAGCGGTCTCAACCTGCGGCTCTTCGAAAGGGGAGCGCGCGCATTGAAGCTCACTGAAGAAGGGCGGGCGCTGTTCGAGAAGACTTCCGTGCTCCTTGCCGAAATCGACGAAACGACCGCGGCGATCGCCTCCGGCGGACAGGAACCCCGGGGGAAATTGAAGGTGAGCGCGCCACTGCTCTTCTCGCAGGCCGCGATGGGAAAGCTTGCAGCCCAATTCGCCATGAAGCATCGGGAGGTACGGCTCGAGGTCACGACCGAAGATCGCCCCGTCGACATGGTGGAAGAGGGATACGACCTGGTGATCCGTGTCAACCCGAACCCAGACGCAAGTCTGGTAGGCCGGATCTTCCTGAGAGATCGAATCGTGATGGTGGCGAACCCCGAGCTTCACAGACCCGCGGGTGGAGCGCCCGTTCCCGTCGTGGTGCGGGGAGGTGGAGGCGGCGATCAGACGGCTGTATGGGAAATGACGGACAAGGGAGCGAAGAAGCGCCTGACGGTCCAACCTGTCTTACGCTTGGCATCGCTGTTCATGGTCCGCGATGCGGTCCGTGCAAATGTCGGCGCGGCGTGCCTGCCCTTGTCGCTGGTCGCCCACGACCTCGCCGCCGGAACGCTCGTGCATTGGGGCGATGTGGCGGGAGAGGTTGCGCTATGGGCGCTCTATCCCTCTCGCCGCCTGCTGAACGCTCGGGTGTCTGCCTTCCTCGATTTTCTCAAGGAGGCCTTCCCTGAAGGGACCCCGGATGAGTTGGCAGCTTACATTAGGTGATGCAATGTCCGGCTTTTACCTTGGCGCATTTTGGGGAATGCCCAATGCGCACTGTCGAGTCGGCTAGCGCGGGCAGCACCATTCGCAGCAAACAGTTCAGTTATCGACAATCGAACATTGTCGACAGTGAAACTGAGTTATCGGGGTGAAACTGGCTGCTTTCCGCCAACTCCAAAGTTCGCTCTACGTAGTGCTCAGTTATTGCTGGACTCTGGCAACTTCGCAATCACCTTGATCTCAAACTGAAAGCCATAAAGCCAGGTCACGCCAATCCCCGTTAGCGTCGGGTGCGGCGCCTCGCCCCAATACTCGGGCACGATCTTCCAGGCTTTCTCGAAGTTCTTTTCGGGGTCGACGATGAACACTGTGACGTCCACCACATCGTCGAACGTGCAGCCTGCCGCTTTCAGAATTGCATTCAGGTTGTCAAACGCCAGCCGCACCTGCGCTTCCAGCTCGGGCTCGGGTGATCCGTCTTCACGGCTGCCGACCTGGCCTGACACGAACAAAAAGCCGTTAGAGCGAACCGCCGGGGAATAGCGGTTGTGTTCATAAAGAGCCTGACGGCCGGGGGGAAATACAACGTCGCGCTTGGTCATGAAGAGTCCTTTCTGGGGGCCGATGCCGGCCCGTGGTTTGCTGTGGTGATGGGTGATGAATCAAATTTAAGGCACCCTGCCCTGCAGATAAACAGGCAAGGCTGGCCATCACTGTTCGTAAAATCCAAACAATCTTCAACAGACGTGGAGCAGAGATGGACCGCTTTGATGCAATGCAGGCCTTTGCCCGCGTGGTGGAAACAGGCAGCTTCACCAAGGCGGCCGAAACACTGCACATGAGCAAGACCAGTGTGACGCAGCTGGTGCAGCAACTGGAGGCACGCCTGCGCGTGCGGCTGCTGAACCGCACCACGCGCAAAGTGAATGTGACGGCCGAGGGTGCGGCCTACTACGAACGTGTGCTGCGCGTGCTGGCTGACGTGGACGATGCCGAGACCAGCTTGTCTGGCGCCTCAACATCACCCCGCGGGCGGCTGCGAGTGGATGTGCCCAGCCCGCTGGCCACCCTGATTTTGGTACCGGCATTGCCGGCCTTTCATGCGCGTTACCCCGACATACAGCTCGACCTGGGCGTGAGCGACCGCAGGGTGGACATCATTGGCGAGAACGTGGATTGCGTGGTACGCGGCGGCGAGCTGACCGACCAATCACTGATGGCACGCCACGTGGGCGACCTGCAGCTTGGGGTGTATGCGGCGCCCAGCTATCTGAAGCGCGCCGGCACGCCCTTGCACCCCAAGGAGCTGGAAGACACGCATCACCGCACCGTGGGCTTTCATTGGGCGCGCAGCGGCAAGGCTTTTCCATATGCGATGCACAGGGATGGCGAGGCTATCAAGGTGCATGGCCGCTACGTGGTGGCGGTGGATGACGGCAATGCCCTCCTTGCGGCCGGCCTGGCCGGCGTGGGTGTGCTTTGGCTGCCCCACTACATGGCCAGGGCCCACGTAATTCGCGGTGACCTGGTGCCGCTGTTCAAAAGCTGGCGGCTGGACGTCATGCCGCTGTACCTGGCGTTTCCGCCCAACCGGCATGTGAGCGCCAAGCTGCGCGTGTTCATTGACTGGATCGTTGAGCTGATGGCGCAGCACGCGCCTTTGGCTGAGCGGCGCTGATAAAGGGTGGCATGGTTCAACCCGCTATCGATCAGAGCGCAGCCTGCAGCGGAGAATCAGCGCGAGCGGGAAGACACAGGCTCTGCCAGCTGTGCCACAGGTTTTCGTCCTGTCGTGCTGCCGCCTCCTAATTCCACACGCACCCGCCCGTTTGACGCGAGCTCGGTGGAGGGCGCTAGTCCGTTGTACAGCTGCATGACGGTCTTCACATACCTCTGGGTTTCGGGGTAGTTGGGGACTTTGTTTCCGGCGCGTTGTACCGCACCTTCTCCGGCGTTGTAGGCAGCCAGCGCCAGTTCCAGCTGGCCCGGAAACATCTTGATCAGGTCGGCCAGGTACCTTGCACCAGTCTTGATGTTGAGCTTTGGGTTGGTGAGCTTTTTGGCGACCGTGCTGTTTTTGCCGGCAGTCACGCCGTAGCGCTCCGCGGTAGGAGGCATCACCTGCATCAAGCCGACCGCACCTTTCGGCGAAACGGCGTCGGCATTGAAGCCCGATTCGGTGTTGATCAAGGCCTGCAGCAACGAATAGTCAATGCCGTGGGTCTTGGATGCCTCGCGCAGCAGCGGGCTGAGCGCCTTGTAATTGCCGGACTGCTCAAAAAATTCCAGCAGCCGGGGCGAGACGGCACGCGCACTGCCAGTGCTGGCAACAACCGGAGCAACTTCGGGCGCCTCCACCCCGGTTGCCTTCGGCACCTCACTCCGCGCCGGAGCTGCAGCAGCGATGGGCCGATACGGTTCTACCTCTTCGCTGTCCTTGAGAAGAAGTCCATACCGTTCATCGAGACGGCTGGAAGCAAAATGCGGCATCCGGTCCGAGTCTAGGTAACCCCAGATGTCGGCCTTAGCGGGCGATGCATGCAGGCACAACAGGGCCAGCACACCGAATACCGCATTGGACCGGGCTGGTACTTTAGAAGGCTTGACCTTGTGCGATGCGGGCCGTGCGCGGCCGGCATTGAAGGTCCATTGATAACCGGGTGCGGCCATCCTCATGCCGGAACGTGACCCACGGTCTCAATTCGAACAAGGAGACTTGCCATAGTAAACATAGAAAAACCCTTGTTCTGCTGATCGTTGCAACTCTAGGCAAGCCGAACAACACACCCTGTAGGACAAGGCCACCGGCCATTGTGGAACGAGCTTTCATATCGCAACTTGCAAACCACAGAAAATCAAATTCGATAGCAAGCTCTCCAGCCTTCATAAGGGGATGCAGGTGTTTTGGCCTCGCGAAACAACTTCAAACACTCTAGCCAGGATGGTCACATTACTGCCAGCCCACGGGCCTACTGCTCGCTCATGACCACCACTATCTGCGCATCGGCGCGGCCGCGCAGTTTGTGACCGCTCCTGTTGACCTCAACAACGACTAAGCCTGCCCCGCGCCAATCAGCGCCTCTGCAGCGCCCGCAAACAATTGTGCCGGCCCGCGCTTGCCAAACAGCTGGCCATTGACATAAGCCCCGTCAATCAGCAACACCAGTTGGGCTGCCAATACTTGCGGCCGCTTGACCTTCATGCGCTTGGTCAGGGCTTCCATGCGGCGGGCCAGTTCTTTTTTGTGCCGCAGGGCCACCTGCCGGGCCGGGTGGTCTGGCGCAGGGAACTCGGTGGCGACGTTGAGAAAAGCGCAGCCGCGGTAGTCGGGCTTGCAAACATATTTGCCAATCCACTCGACATGGGCGGCCAGCTCGGCGGCGGGGTCTTGGGCGTGTGCCTGCTCCAGACTTTCCCAGTCGCGCCAGTAGGCGGCGTCCTCGCGCTCCAGAAAGGCCACGACCAGCTCGTCTTTTGAAGGGAAGTGCCGGTACAGGCTGGTCTTGGCCACGCCTGACCGCTCGACCACCAGGTCAACGCCGATGGCGCGAACGCCTTCGCGGTAGAACAGCTCGGCTGCGGTGTCGAGCAGGCGGTCTCTTGCCGATGCTTTTTCCATGTTTTCCTCAATTTTTAATGCCTGACTTGACGCGCTACAGATCTGTACTCTATCATCGCTAAAACGATACAGATCTGTATCGTTTTGCAAAATGACAAAACAAGGAAATTCATGTCATCGAAACAAACTGTGGTCGTCTTCGGCGCTTACGGGCATACGGGCCGCTTCATCGTGGCAGAGCTGCTGCGCCAAGGGCTCACTCCCATCCTGGTGGGGCGCGACGCGCAGAAGCTGGCTGCACTGCAGACCCAATGGCCGGGCCTGGAGATGCGCGCAGCCGGGCTCGACCAGCCGCAGGCGCTGGACGCAGCGCTGAAGGGTGCAGGAGCCGTCATCAACGCGGCAGGGCCTTTCTCTCTGACTGCATCGCCCTTGATTGAGGCGGCCACGCGCACGGGCACGCACTACCTCGACATCGTCGCCGAACCTGACATTGCAGAAGACATCATTCACCGCTATGCGGAGCCGGCGTGTCTGGCGGGCATGGTGCTGGCGCCGGCCATCGGCTTTTACGGCGGGCTGGGTGACTTGCTGGCCACTGCGGCCACGGGCGACTGGACGCAGGCGGATGAAGTCACACTGGCCTATTCGCTAAGCAGCTGGAAGCCCACGCGCGGCACGCGTGAAACGATTTCAGTGGCCGAAGAACGGCGAGGCGGCAAACGGCTGGTGTGGAATGGCGAACGCCTGGCGTTGACGGCTGAGCCCTCGCCCCAGACTGAATGGACCTTTCCCGAGCCCATCGGCCGCCAGCCGGCGGTGGGTGAGTTCACCACAGCCGACAGCGTGATGTTGTTGCAGCACATCAAGGTCGGCCGCATCCACCAGTACATGACAACCGCGCCGCTCAATGACCTGTCTGATCCCGACGAGTCGCCCCCCGCGGCGGTGGACGACGCCGGACGCTCGGCACAGATATTTTTGCTTGAAGCCGTGGTGCGGCGCGGCACCACCCAACGCCGCGCCGTGGCGCGCGGACAAGACATTTATGCGCTGACAGCCCCGCTGGTGGTGCAGGCAGCGCTGCGCGTCTTGTCAGGCACAAGCCAGAAGCGAGGCCTTGTGACGGCTGGCGGGCTGGGCAATGCGGGCGGGTTTCTGCAGTCACTGGCTCCTGAGCATCTGCAGCTTGAAGGCGATATTGGCGGCTGAAGGAGGTTTCAAGCCAAGCCACAGAGGCTGCCGCCAAAGAGCAGCGGCACGGCTTCTGACAAGAGGACAAGAGGGCGTTGCACTACCATGGCGGCCACACGCGATTGTTGGCTCACCCGCAACAGTGCATTCTGAAAGTGCGGGCTTATCGGGTTGCGGTACGCCCCCACCTCATTGGTACGGCAAGCCAGCCGTGCCTCTTGGGGCAGGCCGGCGTCCGATTTGACGAGCCCTAACAAAACTTCTGAAAGCATTGACACAAGCATGACCACCCCTCTGAACACACAAATCGCCTTCGTGACCGGCGGCAACCGCGGCCTGGGTTTTGAAACCGCCAGGCAACTGGGCAAGCTGGGCATCTTGCCCGTGATCGGCACGCGCAGCGAGAAGGCCGGCGTTGAAGCCGTGGCCAAGCTGAAGGCCGAAGGCGTGACGGCCGAGTTCATCGTGTTTGATGCCACCAAGCCCGCCGACCGGAAAAAAGCGGTCGACTACTTTCAGGCCAAGGCCGGCCGCCTCGACATTCTGGTGAACAACGCAGGCGTTTACCTGGAAGGCGAACCCGGCGTGAGCCACCCATACACCACGTCTGCCCTGCCCGAGAAGGTGCTACGCGACACCATGGAAACGAATTTCTTCGGCCCCGTGGCGCTAACGCAGGCGCTGCTGCCGCTACTGAAAAAAGCGACGGCCGGCCGCATCGTCAATCTGGCCAGCATTTTGGGCTCGCTGACCTTGCATTCAGATCCAACGTCGCCGATTTACGAAATGAAGTCGCTGGCGTACGACACCTCTAAAGCAGCACTGAACTCATTCACCGTGCAGCTGGCCTTTGAGCTCAAGGGCAGCAGCGTGAAAGTCAACTCGGCCCACCCCGGCTGGGTACTCACCGAAATGGGCGGCCCATCGGCTCCCATGAACGTGGAAGACGGCGCCAAGACCAGCGTACAGCTGGCCACCTTGCCGGCAGACGGCCCCAACGGCGGCTTCTTTCACATGGGTGATGCATTGCCTTGGTAAGCAGGGGCCTGCCCAGCCGACAGGGAGCGGGCCAGCGAATCAAACAAAAGCGACCTTGGGTCGCTTTTTTTTATGGCGCCGCAAGGGGCGGGCTCAGGCCTTACGGTACATGCCCGAGTCGCCGCGCACGCCCAGCTTTTTGCGGAAGGCCTGAATATCAAAGCCTTCGCTGGCGAGTTGCTTTTGCATGACGGCCTGGGCGGCGGCAACGGCGTCGGCGCTGGCCCATTCGACCACGGTCACCACATCGAACTCGCTGCTGTCGCCCTTTTGCGTCAGCACGTGCTTCTGCAGGCAACCCGGCTGGCGGCCCAGCGTTTGCTGGACCTGCTGGATCCGTTCGACAAAGGCCCAGAGTGACTGCGATGGCACCACAAACTTGTCGATGCGGAACAGGGAGGTGGAGGTAGAGGTGGCTGAAGGAGTGGAAGTGGCGGTTGATGATTCATGTGACATGAAAAAACTCCTTTGAACTTTGAGGTGGAAAGCCGGATCGGTTTGCGAAGCAGAAGCGTAAAACCTCAAGTAAAGTTGAGGTCAAGCACTATTTGAGTTTTTGACTGTTTAGCTGTTTAGCTGCTTGACGATTTGTCTATTCGCAAGGAGTTCGCATGAGCACGGAACTGGAACAGGCCGGCATCTTCCCCACGCTCTCGGTGGGCGACATGGCGCGCCGCAGCGGCGTGGCGGTTTCGACGCTGCATTTTTACGAGACCAAAGGGCTGATCAGCAGCAGCCGCACCGAAGGCAACCAGCGCCGCTACGCACGCGAGATGCTGCGGCGCGTGGCCTTTGTGCGCGTGGCGCAGCGGGTGGGCATTGCGCTGGCCGACATTAAAGCGGCCTTGGCTACCCTGCCGAAAAACGCCGCCCCCAGCCGCACGGACTGGGCGCGTCTGTCGGCCGCCTGGCGCGCCGACCTGGACGAGCGCATGGCGCAGCTCAAAAAACTGCGCGACACGTTGGATGACTGCATTGGCTGCGGTTGCCTGTCGATTGACAAATGCCGGCTGCGCAACCCGTATGACAAGCTGGGCGATGAGGGCGCCGGCCCGCGTCGCCTGTGGGTAAAACTCAAAGCCGCAGCCTAGAACAGGGGCCTGAACAAATCCAGCAACATCATCAGCACCGCAAAGCCCATCACCACCACACCGCCCCAGCCAAACCAGGTCGTCTTCAAGCCCGAAGTGAAGTTGCCCATTACCGCTTTCTTGCTGGCCAGCAGCATCAACCCCGCCATGATGGGCACGGCCACAACACCGTTGATCACAGCGCTCCAGTACAGCGCCTTCATCGGGTCGATGGTGGTGAAGTCCATGCCGGTGCCCACGATGGTGGCGATGATGATGATGGCGTAAAAGCGCTTGGCCTCATACCAGCGACGCTCCAGGCCTTCGGGCCAGCCAAAGGCTTCGGCCACGGCGTAGGCAGCCGACGAGGCCAGCACGGGCACGGCCAGCAGGCCGGTGGCGATGATGCCGCCAGCAAACAGCGTGAAGGCAAAATCACCGGCCAGCGGGCGCAGCGCCTGCGCCGCCTGCGCGGCCGAGGTCACGTCGTGGATGCCGGCGGAATACAGCACCGCGCCGCCCAGCACCATGATGAAGAAGGCGATGGCGTTGGAGAAGAACATGCCGATGTAGGTGTCGCGCTTGACGCGGCGCAGGTCGCGGCGGATTTTCTTTTCAGAGCCCAGCTGACCGCCCTTCAAGCGCAGCTCTTCGACTTCCTGTGAGGCCTGCCAGAAAAAAAGGTAGGGCGAAATCGTGGTGCCCAGCAGCGCGACGATCATCATCCAGTAGCCCGAGGTCCATTGCAGCCTGGGAACAACCAGGTCATGCAGCACCTGGGCCCATTGCACCTGCACCAAAAACACGGCGATCACATAGGCAAACAGGAAGAGCGTGAGCCACTTGAGGATGGGCGCCAGCTTGCGATAAGGCACAAAGACCTGCAGCAGCACGGTGATGACACCAAAGGCCACGGCATGAAAGTGCTCGCCGCCGCCCACGGCCAACTGCAGCGCCTCGCCCATGGCGGCAATGTCGGCGGCGATGTTGATGGTGTTGGCAATCACCAGCAGGAACACCATGCTCATCAAAAAGGCAGGCGGCGTGTGCTCACGCAGGTTGGCGGCCACGCCCTTGCCGGTGACACGGCCTATGCGGGCGCTGACGAGCTGGATGGCGATCATGAAAGGCAGCGACAAAAACACCGTCCACAGCAGCCCGGTGCCAAACTGCGCCCCGGCCTGCGTGTAAGTGGCGATGCCGGAGGGGTCGTCATCGGCAGCGCCGGTGACAACGCCCGGGCCGACATGGCGCAGGAAAGAGGGGATGCGGTTCAACATGGCCGCGAGGCTACCACCCACCGATGAGCCCAGGCTTAAACCGGCTGACGGACGGCTTGCAAGCGTAAATTATTTGCAAATAGTGCCTCTAGCCCAATGGGAACGAGCGCGAGCAGCTATTAAATCAATAGCATCTGACTGAATCACAGATTCACGAAATAGCCTGCCGCCAGCAAAGGCGTACCATGGTCAGTCTGCGGCAAGCCTCCACCGCCCCTCCTCACGCCGGTCTCAACCGGAACAGGGTGTCAGCAGGCTTTCAGTACCGGAGAAATCATGACAGCTGCCTCATGCACGCAGGGCGAAGTCGCCCCTGCCCTCCACCGCAAGGCGCCCGATTTCCAGGAAAGCCACGAAATGCCTGGCCTGCAATGCCTGCCACCCGTGTTGCCTGAGGCAAGCGCGTAATGGACAGCGCCGTCATCAGCCTGCTGGGGGCATTTCTGCTCTCAATCATCGGCCTCTTTGTTTTTATCTGGTCGCTGCGCAAAGGACTGCTGGTAGAAAACCCTGTCGCTGCTTCCGTCATCTTCGCGCACGGCGAGATCGGCCAGGTAGATGACCCTGCGCTGCAGGACGCCGCACAGGAGTCGATGCAAAAGGCCGTGAAGGAAGGCGGCATCAAGACACACGCCGCCGATGCCGCCGAGCTGCTGGACCGCATCACGTCCGACCGCTCCACCGCGTTTCCGGTGTTCATGTTCATCACCTTTGCCTGCATGTGGCTGGTCGTGGGTTCGATGGCCGGGCTGGTTTCTTCCATCAAGCTGCATGAGCCCGACTGGCTCACCAACTACGCCTGGCTGACGTTTGGCCGGATACGCACAGTGCACCTGACCGCCGTGCTCTATGGCTGGATTACCAACGCCGCGCTGGGCATGATCGTCTGGCTGCTGCCGCGCCTGCTGCGCACCAATCTGTACGGCGCCATTTGGGTCATGCTGGGCGGCGCGCTGATCAACATGGGTATCGCCGGCGGCATAGGCGCCATTTCGACCGGCTGGAACGACGGCATGGAGTACCTGGAGATTCCCTGGCAGATCGCGATCTTCATGTTCGTCGGTTTTGCGCTGGTGATACTGCCGGTGCTCTACACCCTGGTGAACCGCAAGGTCAGCCACCTCTACGTCAGCGTCTGGTACATGACGGCGGCACTGCTGTGGATTGCCCTGCTCTTTCTGGTCGGCAAGATGCCCGGCGTGCATACCGGCGTGCAGCAGGCCACCACCAACTGGTGGTACGGGCACAACGTGCTGGGCCTGTGGTTTACCCCGGTGAGTGTGGGCGCCATCTACTATTTCTTGCCCAAAATCATCGGCCGGCCGATACGCTCCTACAACCTGTCGTTGTTGGGTTTCTGGACGCTGGCATTTTTCTACGGGCAGGTCGGCGGCCACCACCTGATTGGCGGTCCGGTGCCCGGCTGGCTCATCACGCTGTCGATTGTGCAGAGCGTCATGATGGTGATCCCGGTGATCGCCTTCAGCATCAACATGGGCGCCACCCTGCAGGGGCGCATGCACCTGGCGCGTTATTCGCCGACGCTGCGCTTCATGATGTTCGGCGGGCTGATGTACCTGGCCTCGTCGCTGCAGGGCTCGCTGGAGGCGCTGCGCAGCGTCAACCAGATCACCCACTTCACCCATTTCACGGTGGCCCACGCCCACCTGGGCGCCTATGCCTTCGTCACCATGGTGCTGTTCGGCGCCATCTATTTCATGATGCCGCGGGTGTTGAACTGGGAGTGGCCTTATCCCAAGCTGATCACCCTGCATTTCTGGCTGGCGGCCGTGGGCGTGTCGATCTACTTCGTCGGGCTCACGATAGGCGGCTGGCTGCAAGGCGTGGCGATGCTGGACGCCGCGCAACCCTTCATGGCCTCGGTCGAGCTGACGCTGCCCTACCTGAAATGGCGCTCCATCGGCGGCGGCTTGATGGTGCTCAGCCACCTGGTGTTCGTCGGCCATTTCCTGGCGATGGCGCTTCGCTTCGGGCCGACCCGCGCGGGCGCCGCGCTCTTCTGGCAGAACGCCTCGCAAAGCAAAGACATGGTGGCCGCTCATGGAAAATGAAGTCAAGCTGGCCTCGGGCGCCATGGTGGCATTGGGCATTGCCACGGCGGCTCTGGTGGTGATGCCCTACATGCAGGTGCGCGACCTCAAGCCGCCACCGGAACTCAAAAATTACACCAGCGCCCAGCTGCGCGGGCGCGAGGTCTACATCGCCAACGGCTGCGTGTACTGCCACAGCCAGCAGCCGCGTGACCGCAACTTCGGCCCCGACGCGGAACGCGGCTGGGGCCGCGCTTCGGTGCCGGGCGACTATTACTACGACAAGCCCCACCTGCTGGGCAGCATGCGCACCGGGCCCGACCTGTTCAACATCGGGGCGCGCCAGCCGAGCAAGGACTGGCACCTGGGGCACCTGTACCAGCCGCGCGCCTATGTGCCCGGCTCCATCATGCCGTCGTATCCCTATCTGTTTGCCGTCAAGGATGCGAAGGAGGCTGAAAGCGAGGGCGAAACACCTTTGGCCCTGCCGCCGGCCTACGGGCCCAACGTGGGCCAGGTGGTGGTGCCGTCGCCCGAGGCGCAGGACCTGGTCAAGTACCTGCAGGGCCTGAACCACACCTACCCCGTCTTGCCGCCTGCCCCCAAGCCCTGAGCCACACAAGGTGACCCCATGTTGAACGACAAGACATCCGAAAGCCGGGCGCAGGAGCGGGAACAGGCCGAGCCCTCCGAAAGAAGCCAGCCCATTCCGTTGATTTTTTTGATCGGAGCATTGGCCCTGGTGCTGTGGGGCGCGGGTTATATCCTGCTGTCCGGCTCCTTTGGTCGGGCCGACCTGGGGGACAAGCGCACGGTGGCGGATCTCTCGGGCCCTGCCCCCGGCGCAGCCGCCAACGGCAAGCAGCTGTTCACCGCCAACTGCGTGGCCTGCCACCAGGCCACCGGCAAGGGGCTGCCGGGCGTGTTCCCGCCGCTGGACGGCTCCGAATGGGTGGCCGGCGACGAACGCATCGTGGCCAACATCCTGCTGCACGGCGTTACCGGAGAGATCAGCGTCATGGGCAACACCTTCAAGGGCGCCATGCCGGCATTCGGGCAGCTCAGCGATGCCGAGCTGGCCGCGGTCGCCAGCTACATTCGCGCCGAGTGGTCCAACAAGGCGGGCGCCATCAAGCCTGAACTGTTTGAGGCTGAACGCAAGGCCGCAACGCGCACCGCACCCTTCAACGGCGGCGCCGAGCTCAAGGCGCTGGCGGCCAAGGCCTCCTGAACCGGCAGCCCCGGCAAGCGTGGTGAGTTCTTCCTGATGTTTCGCACCGCCTTGCTCAGCGCCATGCTGGCCCTGGCGGGCTATGCCGCCGCCGCGTGGCTGACGCACGACTTCCAGGTCTGGACCGCCGAGGGCGCCCGCAGGCTCGAAGTCGCACTGCAACCTGTCGCAACCCCTGCAGTCAGCATCGATGGGCCCGGCATCGCCCCCCAGGCGCTGTCGCTGTGGCTCGCCGACGGTCAGTCCGTCACGCTGGTGGATTTCATCTATACACGTTGCCAGACCGTCTGCCTGGCGATGGGCAGCAGTTTTCAACAAATGCAACGCGTGCTGCAGGAGCGCGGGGGCAAGGTGAAACTGCTGTCGATCAGCTTCGACGGCCGGCACGACAGCCCCGGCGTGTTGCAGGCCTATGCGGCGCGCTTGAGCGCCGACCCAGCGCTGTGGCGTTTTGTGCGTGTGCAGGACCCACGCGACACCCAGCATCTGCTGGCGGGCTTCCAGGTCGTGGTGGTCCCCGACGGGCGCGGCGATTTTGAGCACAACGCGGCGCTCCTGGTCATAGACCAGAAAGGCCGCCTGGTCCGCATCTTCGATTATGCGGAGCAGCAGCTCGCGCTCGACTACGCGCAGCACCTTGCGCGGGCCACCTCGCCATGAAGAGACCGGCGCTTCCTTCGCGCGGCACCTTGACGGTTATGGCCATCGCCTTGCTGTGCCTGCTGGCATGGCCCGGCCTGCGGCATGGGCTGGAAGCCAGCATGACACGTCACATGCTGGTGCAATACCCCTTGCTGTCGCTGACCGGCTATTTGCTCGCCGCAGCAATGCCGGACCACTGGCGGGTACACCTGGGTCGATGGAATGCCCACGGCATCAGTGGCCTGTTCGCGACTGCGGTGATTCTTGCGATCCTGATGATCCCCCGCGTGCTGGACCTGGCGCTGGTGGACGGCCGTATCGAAATCCTGAAATGGCTGGCCCTGCTGGCCTGCGGCGCAGCCATCCGCCTGTCGTGGCAGGCGGCAGGCCTGCTGGTGCAGGGTTTCTTTCTGGGCAACGTGCTGCCGATGACGGCCGTCGTGGGCAACCTGTATGAGACCTCACCGGTGCGCGTCTGCAACGCCTACCTGCTGGACGACCAGGCACGGCTGGGGCAAATGATGGTGTGGATATCTGCAACGATTGCCGCAGCATGGTTCGCCGGGCTGGTGCGTGCCTTGATGCGAAAAGATGCCGCCATGCTGCCCGACGCGCAGGACGACACGGTCGCAACGGCCGTAACGGCCGTAACGGCGAAACCCGTGGCACGCTGACAGCATGCGCGACGGGGGCGTCCTCATAGATCAGGCGGTTACCGAAATCACAGTACCGCCCCCCAGCGGTTCACAAGAAAACCTCACCGGCAGAAAGGCTTCAATGGTCCGGGCATTGGTGCGGGTGTGCTCAGTCAGCTCTGTCGCCCAGTAGCGGCCCATCCTTCCCTGCAGGGCCGCCATCGCCACGGGAATCATCAGCTGGTCAGCCAGGTGCGGACCCACCGGCGCCTGGTGCGCCTGGTAGTCCCTCACCTCCTGCAGCAGGCGGCGAGCCACCTGCTCGGCACTCACGCTCTTTTCACCGTAGGCGGCAAAGACCTCGGTGATGTGCTCATAGCGCAGCACGGCCAGCAGCGCATTGCCCGGGCCTTCATTGCTGCGCAGTCCGCGGTTACGCAGGCAGCTTTCTTCCCAACCCAGCCCTTGCTGCAGCACGGCCAGCTCGCGCTCGGCCACGCCCCGGGGCAGACCGGCATGCAGGCATTCGGCATAAGCCTCCAGCAGCGCGCCGCGCTGCATGAGCTCGATGGCAGCAAAGCCCTGAGCGGGTGGATGCAGGCGCACTCGCGCCTCTCCCCCGCCTGCGGGGTAAAAACCGTGGCGGCGAAGTTCAATGTCAAACAGCGCTTCACCGTTACCGGAAAAATAAGGCGCCAGCAGCGTCAGGAAGGCGCACGACGGAGCCATGGGGTTGTGCGTTCCGCCGCTGAGTAACAGCGTCGAGGCCTCTTTGGCCTGCAGCAGCGGCCACAGCACAGTTTGCAGCACCAGCATGCAGCTACCTGCCGAGCCGACCGCAAATTCGTAGTCGCCCGCACGTACTTCGCCCGGGGTGAACAACAGCGTGGTTTCGCCAATCTGCACGGGCTGGCCGGCAGCGTTGACTGCGAAGGTGTGCCCCGCACCGCCGCCCACGGCCACAGCCGCGTTCACACAGGCCAGGTGCTGGCGCATCAGGCCGGGCTTGGGCCGTTTGGCACGAATGTTGTCCA
Organism: Polaromonas sp.; assembly: GCF_039932935.1. Taxonomy (GTDB): domain Bacteria; phylum Pseudomonadota; class Gammaproteobacteria; order Burkholderiales; family Burkholderiaceae_C; genus Polaromonas. The sequence continues at coordinate 33,380 of NZ_JBDTPB010000047.1, read as the reverse complement.
TGCGAAACGGCTTGCCCGTCGCCAGGCTCAGCGCCAGCGCCGTGCGCAGAATCTGCCCGCCGCCTTCGCCTTGCGAGCCATCGAGTTCAATCATTGTTTTTCTTCTTTACTTTTTTACCTCACCATTGGCACTGAATTCACTGTCGATCACATGCATCTTTTTATGCGCACTTTCAGCTATGGTTTGGTTATTTTTTGTTAAAGCCGTTTGTCCTAAAGCGGCGAGCGCCAGTGTGTTTGCTCGTAGGAGCAAGATTCGAATTTCATCATCGCTCAACCGAGCTTGCATCGCCCCATCGGAAAATTGACTTACTAATTGCGAAATCCCCGTATGGGTGAAATCGCAAAGTGTTCTGAACTGCAACTTGTGCAAAGAGAGCATTAGTCCAGGTTCCAGGCCTTGCTTAGACTCGATCCCTTCCAACAGTTGTTGATGGTTCGGCGGGTCGCCGCCTTGCTTGAAGGAAAGCAACTGTTCTGGCGTGGCCACTTCATATAGCCACATACCTCGCACCCAAGACTCCCACGCGCATCTCAAAAGCGCTTGCGCTGGAGCGAATAGGCCGACCTCGCACAATCGGGTAATAGCTGCTTGGTGCTGCCAAGTCACATAAAAGCACGCAATCGCAAGTTCACTTCGCCCATTTACTGTCACCTGGATCTTTTCAAATTCAGATATGACCCAGTCCGATAGCTCCAGGCTTTTGTCGATAAATATGTTCCGCATTGCTTACCCCTTGACGCACACCACCTGCTTGAGCGTGTAAACCACCTCCACCAGGTCGCTCTGCGCCGCCATCACGGCGTCGATGTTCTTGTAGGCCATCGGGATCTCGTCGATCACGTCGGCGTCCTTGCGGCATTCGACGCCTTCGGTGGCCTTGATCTGGTCGTCTACCGTGAACAGCTTCTTCGCCTGGGTGCGGCTCATGGTGCGGCCGGCACCGTGGCTGCAGCTCATGAAGCTGTCGGGGTTGCCCTTGCCGCGCACGATGAAGCTCTTGGCGCCCATGCTCCCGGGAATGATCCCGAGCTCTCCCGCCTTGGCGCTCACCGCGCCCTTGCGGGTCACGAACACCTCTTGCCCAAAGTGCGTTTCTTTCTGCACATAGTTGTGGTGACAGTTCACCGCCTCCAGATGCGTCTCAAACGGCTTGCTGATCACCTTGCGCAGCGCGCCAATGGCGGCCTGCATCATCACCTCGCGGTTCAGGCGCGCGAACTTCTGCGCCCAGCCCACGCCGCGCACATAGTCGCCAAAGTACTGCGAACCTTCTTCAAGGTAGGCCAGGTCTTTGTCCGGCAGGTTGCGCTGGTGCAGCTCGGCATCTTTCTTCGCAAGTTCGATGAAGTGGGTGCCGATGGCATTACCCACCCCACGCGACCCGCTGTGCAGCATGATCCACACCCCACCAGTTTCATCAAGGCAAACCTCGACAAAGTGGTTACCGCCGCCCAGGGTTCCCATGTGGCGATGGTTGTTGGTGTTTTTCAGGCGCGGATAGTCCAGGCAGATCGCCTCGAATTCATCGGCCAGCTGACCCCAGGCTGCATCGGCCGCACTGGGCGGGTTGGTCCAGGCGCCCACTTCGCGGACCGAGCCGTTCCTGCGATAGGTCTTGGGCGCAGAGCCGTGCGGCACGGCCTTTTCGATTTCCGAGCGTAGCGGGCCGAGGTTGTCGGGCAGGTCTTCAGCGCGCAGCGTGGTCTTGCAGGCCATCATGCCGCAGCCGATGTCCACGCCAACCGCCGCCGGAATGATCGCCTTGAAAGTCGGGATCACGCTGCCGATGGTGGCGCCCAGGCCATAGTGCACGTCTGGCATCACGGCCACGTGCTTGAACACGATGGGCAGGCGCGCGGAATTTTCAAGCTGCTTGAGCGCCTGGGCTTCCACCGGAACGCCGTTAGTCCACATCTTTACCGGCACACCGCCGGTGACTTCGTGTTGTTGATAGGTCATTTTTTTATCCTAATACGTTATCAAGTCAAATACGGTTTCCGCCATGTCCTGCGGGGTGATCCGGCTGCCGTAGTAGCAGGTAGGCGTCTGGTCGAGATTGTTCATCTCCAGTTTCAAAATCCGGCGCGCAAAGGTCTGGCGATGGCTTTCATCGGTCAACCAGGTTTGCATCACTTCCTGAAACTCGGGTCGATCTTCTGCGAATGCATTCCGGATACGTTGGTCTTTCCAGAATTCATAAAACCCGGCGCTCACGTAGTACAAAGTCGCGGCAGTGGATTCGTCCTTCAGCCAGTAGTCCAGCAGGGGCTTCAAGTCGATGCCGCCGATGGCGAACATCAAAAGGAACTCAAAGGCCGCATCACCACCATAACCCTCCCCTGACTGCCATGGATGCCGACTCAAGCAGTCGGCAAAGTAGGCCAGCGCAAAAGCATCAATGGCCGCATACTCCTCTGCCGAGAAAGCACCTGCCTCGCAATTTCCCAACCGGTCCAAATACAGTTCCGTGGAGTGATGCACCTCGGCACCGTTGGCCAGAAGTTCCAGCATGCGCGGCAACAGGTACTTGAGTTCATCCGGAGGTTGCGGAGCATCTTTCGCCGAGCCGTTGTACTCATAAAAATGCTTGGCGCTGATCTGCCGCAAAGGCAGTCGCCGCATTTCCTTTTCCAGCGCCTCGTCCATACAGCATGCCAAACATACATCCAGGCAATAGGATGGCGCCCGGTAGCCGCTGAAAACCGCATACAGACGGTCAACAGCCTGCTTCACCCCCGGTGAAAGCTCACGCTTTAAAGTGTTTTCCATTTTTATTCTCGTTTTCTGGTGGACGCGGCGGGATTCGAACCCGCATCAATACGGCGACCACGGTGTTTGAGGCCTGTGGCCCAGCTGACGGTTGGAAACGCGCGCCAGTGGCAGACCCGTCATCGGAGCCAGCACCTGCATCCTCAACCTTGCCCGTCAACCGGCTTTCCCGCCGCACCCGGTGTTACCCGGCCTGCCGGCAATACAACATTTTTGGCAGTGGCGCTCCCTTCTGTGCCAGCGCGCCCGTTATTCGTTCTTCATCTGCTTTCACAAACCCAACGCAGCTTCACCACCCGTTGAGCACCTAACCTAACCTGACGGGGCGGCTCCTCTACCCGAGCCGCCCCTTCCCACATGCCTTGCGCCAGGTGCATCCGTTGCCGCGGTGTACAGAAATTCAGGACATCCTGGGTTTCTGCATCAGTGGAGCCCGGCTTACCCGAACAACCCCTGTTGCGCGAACAACTTTCTCATCTGACATCTTCTTTATTGCAGGGTCCATGCCAGAGCCAGCTCATCTGTGCAAGATTTTCAAAAAACGATTGATTTCATTGGATTTTTTCTCTATTTCACATACCACGCGAGCTTAGTGATTCATTCGATAGCCAATAGTTTTTAGCTTTAAAGCTAGTACATTAGAAATATGAAGAAAAAAGTGGTGATGGGTTTCCTGGGCACCCAGCTTGATTCGGGCCTGAGTGCTGCCCGCTGGGAGAAATGGCGGCCGACAGTATCGATTGCGCAGCATGAAGACCTGGTCGTCGACCGGCTTGAACTGATGCACGACCCGCGCAACAAGGTGCTGGCCGAGCGGGTTCGCGACGACGTTATCCAGCTTTCGCCCGGCACCGAGGTTCGCCTGGTCGAAATGAGCCTGGCCAATCCCTGGGATTTCGGCGAAGTCTATGGCGCGCTGTATGACTGGATGCGCGCTTACGCCTTCGACACCGAGCGCGAGGAGTATTGGGCCCACATCACGACGGGCACCCACGTCGCGCAGATCTGCCTGTTTTTGCTGGTCGAGGCGCGCTTTATTCCCGGTGTGCTGCTACAGACGGCGCCGCCCCGGGGCCGGCAGCAAGGCCATGGCATAGGCAGCTACGAGCTGATCGACCTGGACCTCTCGCGCTACGACGCGATCAATGCGCGGCTTGCGGTGGCGCAGCAGGACGCGGTGTCTTTCCTCAAAAGCGGGATCGCCACGCGCAACCCACGCTTCAACACGATGATCGAGGAAATTGAGCGCATCGCCGTGCAAAGCAAGGCGCCCATGCTCTTGACCGGACCCACCGGCGCGGGCAAATCGATGCTGGCGCGGCGCGTCTTCGAACTCAAGAAGTCGCGCCACCAGGTCAGTGGTGGCTTTGTGGACGTGAACTGCGCAACCCTGCATGGCGACGGCGCAGCCTCCACCTTGTTCGGCCACAAAAAGGGCGCCTTCACGGGCGCGGCAAGCGACCGGCCCGGCTTGCTGCGCACCGCCGACAAGGGCGTGTTGTTTCTCGACGAGATCGGCGAGCTGGGCCTGGACGAGCAAGCCATGCTGCTCAAGGCGGTGGAAGAAAAACGCTTTCTGCCTGTGGGTGCCGACATAGAGGTTGAAAGCAGTTTCCAGCTGATCGCCGGTACCAACAAGGATCTGCGCGCTGAAGTCGCGCGCGGGCGCTTTCGCGAAGACCTGTTTGCACGTATCAACCTGTGGACCTACACCTTGCCGGGCCTCAGCCAGCGCCGGGAAGACATTGAGCCCAACATGGACCACCAACTCATGCTGGCGTCTGAAGACCTGGGCCGAAAAACCCGTATGACGACCGAGGCCCGCGTGGCCTACTTGCGATTCGCACAATCGGTTGAAGCCGTCTGGACCGGCAATTTCCGCGACTTGAGCGCATCCATCACGCGGCTTGCCACGCTGGGCGACAACGGCCGCATCGGTGTGAGCCTGGTGGAGGCAGAGATAGCGCGGCTGCGCTGGCAATGGCAGGAAACGACCCAGGAAACCAATTCTCCCGTCGTATCGCTGGTCGAATTGATGGGGAGCGCTGCGGACGCGCTCGACTACTTTGATCAGCTGCAGTTGCAAGCCGTAATCGACGTGTGCCGCAAAAGCGCCTCGCTAAGCGACGCCGGGCGGGCGCTTTTTAATGTGTCGCGCGCGCAGCGCAGCGTGGTAAACGACGCAGACCGGCTGCGCAAGTATTTGCTGAAGTTCGACCTGACATGGGAGAAGCTGTCGACCTGAGGCCTTGCCGGAAAGTTTAAGTAGCCAAGCCACGCTACTCGCTCATCACCACCAGTATCTGCGCATCGCTACGGCCCAGCGAGAGATAGATATGGCCAACGCCGCTGTTGAAATAGGCGGACTCATGGCGGCCGACTTCGATGATTTCGCCGGTTTCAAATTCAATGCGCACCCGGCCTGACAGCACCGTCACGAACTCCTGCCCGGGGTGGCGGATGAAGTCGGGAAACTGGTCGCGCTGCCGCACCATGATGCGGCCGTGCATCGGTGTCATGCGTTTGCCCGGAAACCCGTTGGCCAGCACGCGGTAGTCGTAGTGGCCCGAGCTGTAGGTGGCCTCGCCGCCCGCTTCGGACCACACCACGACGGGTGCTACAGCGCCGGGAGGCGCGGCGCCGCGCGCATCCATGAGCTGGCCCACGTCGAGCGCCAGTGCGCGGGCCACGGCGGCGAGCTTTTCATAGCTGACGGAGATCTGGCCCAGCTCCATCTTGGACAGCGTGGACAGCGCCACGCCCGAACGGCCCGACAACTCTTTCAGCGTCAACCGCTGCGCCTTTCGATGTTCGCGCAGGCTTTGGCCCAGTTGCTCGCGGTTGGCTTCCGGGGCGCTGGCGGGGGTTCGGGCTGGGCGTGCGGGCATGGTGTTTTCCCTTTGTTTGGGCCAAATCGGGTAAATCGGCTAGACAGGCATGATTCTCGCATGTGAGAATTCTCAAATGAGAGAATTTGACATCCTGATCTTTGGCGCCGGCATTGCGGGCGCTTCTTTGGCCTGGCGCCTGGCGGGGCAGCGCAGCGTTGCGCTGGTTGAGCGAGAGGCCCAACCGGGGTACCACTCCACCGGACGGTCTGCGGCCATGTTTATGGAAACCTACGGCCCGCCCATGGTGCGTGCGCTGACGCGCGCCAGCCGTGCCTTTTACGAGCGGCCGCCTGAAGGCTTTTCGCCTGCGCTGATGCAGCCGCGCGGCGTGCTGTACCTGGCCACGCACGGGCAGGAAAAAGAGCTCGCCGACACTCGCCGCGAGCTGTCGGTGAACTGCCCGGGGCTGGTCACTATGGATGCCCACACCACGCTGGCACATGTGCCCTGCCTGCGGCCGGAGCTGGTGCATGGCGCGCTGTATGACTCGGGCGCACAAGACATGGACGTGCATGCACTGCACCAGGGCTTTTTGCGCGGTTTTCGGCACAAGGCCGGTGCCGACGGAGAGCTGCGCACCGCCACCACACTGACACAGGCCACACACGACGGACAGCGCTGGACCCTGCAGTTCAGCGATGGCGAAGTGCTGCGCGCAAAGACCGTGGTGAATGCCGCGGGCGCTTGGGCCGACGCGCTGGCTGCCGTGTTTGGTGCGCAGCCCATCGGCCTGGTGCCGCACCGGCGCAGCGCCTTTACCTTCAAGGCGCCCGATGGCGTAGACCCTTCACCCTGGCCGGCCGTGGTGGGTGTGGATGAAAGCTATTACTTCAAGCCCGATGCGGGGCAGTTGCTGGGTTCACCGGCCAATGCAGACCCGACGGTGCCGCACGATGTGGTGCCTGAAGAACTCGACATCGCCATGGGCATTCACCAGATCGAGAGCGTTTCGACACTGACCATTCGCCGCCCTTCGAGCACATGGGCCGGCCTGCGTTCATTTGTGCCCGACGGAGAAATGGTCATAGGCCATGACGGCGCCTGCCCCGGATTTTTCTGGCTTGCAGCGCAGGGTGGCTATGGCATTCAGAGCGCGGCAGGCGCGAGCGCGCTGGCCGATGCGCTGATCCGCGAGACGGCACTGCCCGAAGAACTGGTTCAGCAAGGCGTTGAGGCCTCCAGGCTGTCGCCTGCCCGGTTGCGTTAACCCTTGAGTTCCCACCCGCCCTGACCGCCCCCCTTCCGATTGATCAAACTTTCAACGAGGCCTACCATGCACCCCATGTCTTTTAAAGCAATGCGCCGCACGCTGATCGCCAGTGGCATCTTCTTTTGCGGACTTGCAGCCGTGGGTGGAACCGCCCATGCCGCCGAGTTTCCGGATCGGCCCATCACGCTGGTCGCGCCCTTCCCGGCCGGCGGCGCGGCCGATGTGCTGGCGCGCATCCTGGGCAAGGCCCTGGGCGACCAGCTAGGCCAGTCGGTGGTGGTAGAGAACAAGCCCGGCGCCGGCACGGCCATAGGCGCGACCGCGGTGGCCAACGCCAAGCCCGACGGCTACACGCTGCTGGTGAGTTCGAACTCCACCTTCACACTGAACCCGGCACTGCAGCCCAAGCTGACGTACGACCCGGTCAGGAGTTTTGACGCGATCGGCATGGTCGGCTCCGTGGCGCTGGCAATGCTGGTGAATGCGTCGGTAACCGCAGCAGACGTGCACCAGTTCGTGGCGGCCGCCAAGGCCAACCCGGACAAGTACCTCTACGGCAGCTTCGGCAACGGCACCAGTTCCAATTTCGCCGGTGCGATGTTCAATGCGGCCACGGGCCTGAAGATGACGCATGTGCCCTACAAAGGATCCGGCCCGCTGATGACCGACCTGATGGGCGGGCAGATTCCAGTGTCTTTTGACACCGTGGTGGCCGCATCGCCGCAGCTCAAGACGGGCAAGGTGCGCGTGCTGGCTGTGGCCATGAACAAGCGTTCGGCGCTGCTGCCGAATGTGCCGACCATGGCCGAAGCCGGTTACCCAGCCGTTGATATGAACGCCTGGCTGGCGGTGGTGGCGCCCAAGGGCCTGCCCGCTCCCGTGAAGGCCAGGCTGGATAAGGCGCTTGCCACGGTGATGGCCAACCCTGAAATTATTGAGAAGCTCAAGGCCGCGGGGTTTGAGCCCGGCTACAGCGCCATCGCTGACTGGTCGGGCATGGTCACGTCCGAGATCGCGCGCATGAAGACTCTGGCCGAGCGATCGCAAATCAAGACGGACTAAACAGAACTCGACCATGCATTCCACGTTGCCCGACATCTCCGCCGTTGAACTCCGCCGACTGATCGGCAGTCGCCAGCTTTCTCCGGTAGAGCTGATGGACGCCTGCATAGACCGTATCGAAAGCCTGAACCCTGCGATCAACGCCATCTGCGCGACCGACTACGAGCGTGCGCGCCAGACTGCACGCGAGGCCGAGGCACAGGTCATGCGCGGCGGGCCATTGGGGCCGTTGCATGGACTGCCGCTGGGCGTGAAGGACCTGCAGGACACCGCGGGCCTGCTGACCACTTACGGCAACGTGGGGCTGCGCGGCAACGTGCCGGCCAAAGACAACGCACTCGTGGCAAAGCTGCGCGCGGCGGGTGCCATCGTCACGGCCAAGACCAACGTACCCGACATGGGCGCGGGCGCCAACTCACGCAACCCGGTGTGGGGCGCGACGGGCAATCCGTTCAACCCGGCACTCAATGCCGGCGGCTCTTCCGGCGGCTCGGCGGCGGCGCTGGCAGCCGGCATGCTGCCGATCTGCACCGGCTCCGACACGGGCGGCTCGCTGCGCATTCCCGCATCGCTCTGCGGCGTGGTCGGCCTGCGGCCCTCACCCGGGCTGGTGGCCAACGACGCGCGGCCGCTGGGCTGGTCTGTCATTTCCGTGCTCGGGCCCATGGGGCGCAATGTGGCCGATACGGCCTTGCTGTTTGCCGCCAGCGTGGGGGCGGACGCACGCGACCCGATTTCCTACCCTGTGGATGCCTCCACCTTCTGGCCTTTGAAGCAGGCAGACCTTTCCACCTTGCGTGTGGGCACCACGGAAGACTTTGGCATGTGCATCGTGGACCCGGAAATCCGGCGCGTGTTCCGCCAGCGCGTGGAAGCCGTCCGGCCGCTGGTGGCGAGCTGCGAGCCTGTCGACCTGCAGCTGGGCGATGCCGACCGTGCCTTTGACACGCTGCGCGCAGAAAGTTTTGTGGCCGCTTTCGCAGACACCTACCGCAACACCCCCGAAACGCTGGGGCCGAACGTACGTGCCAACATGGAAATCGCCGCCGCCATCACGCTGGCAGACCGCGCCTGGGCACACCTGGAACAGACACGTATTTCGCGCCGCTTTGCCAAGGCTTTCGAGCAGTACGACATCATCCTGGCGCCCGTCACGCCGGTCACGCCCTTCCCCTGGACGGAGCTGTATGCCGGCAACATCGACGGCCAGGCCATGCGCAACTACTACCACTGGCTGGGCCTGACCTATGTGGTGACGCTGGCAACCAACCCGGCGCTGGCGCTGCCTTGCGGCAAGGACGAGCATGGCATGCCTTTCGGGCTGCAAGTGATTGGGCGCCTGCATGCTGATGCGCAACTGCTGGCTGCAGGCCAGGCGCTGGAGCAGGCTTTTGCGGGCAGCGACACATTGCGCCGGCCGACGCCGGATCTGGTTGCACTGCAAATGGCACGGCCAGACCTCAAGTCCATCGTCACGCATCCGCCGGAATTGGCGGCGGACGCAAGCACCGGCGGCATCACGGCTGTTTAATGCCTCGCCGCTGTTTTATGCATCAAATCGCGTCGCAGTCTATACAGGGCGGGCGCAAGCAGCTATAAAATTCATAGCGTAAACGCATCGCCCCGGGCACGGTGCCACAACCCTCACATGGCGCGGTTCAGGTCTACCTCCAGGCCGGTCCGTTTCATCTCGCGTGCCAGTAGAAGCCGCCACAAGCCCGCGTCGTCGACTGTGACGCATGTCGTGCCCTTCAGCACATCCGGCAAAGCGCCCTCTTCGGACATCAGGCAGGCAAGGCGGTTGCGGCCCAGCACGGCAAGCATGAATCCGATGGCGAGCATGGCCTCAGGCGCATCGGACTTGTTGCCCGGCAAGACCAGCAAAAACGCTACGTTGCGCAAACCTTCAAGCTGCTCGACGGAAACGGTGTCGAGTATGGCCGCCTCCAGCCCGAGCTGCTCCATGAACTCGCACGCTTCGCCCGCGGCATCGCCACCCAGGCCAAGAATGGCCACGCGGGAGCCGGGCGCGGCTTGCGGCGCAGCACCAAAAGAGGAAGAAGCGGAGTCGGGCTTGGGCATGGTCATCCTCGTTGTGGTGAAAGGCGATGGCGATGGCGATGGCGATGGCGCGGGGGTGGGTGCTGGTGCTGGTGAGGGCGCAGGAGGCGGTTCTGGTTCTGGTTCTGGTTCTGGTTCTGGTTCTGGTTCTGGCGCAGGAGGCAGAGCCTTTGCGGGCGGCGGAGGCGACACCGGTTTAGCCTCCACAACCGGGGCCGCTACTGGCTCTGCAGTGTCCTCCCCATTGAGGCGATCAGTCAGCAGTTTCTTGGCCGCATTTGTTCGGGTGATGGCCAGCTCTATCCCTTGCTTGACTTTCTCGTGACGCTCGTCGTCCGTGAAACGGTCGCCAAAGGTTTTATCCAGCAGGAAGTCCTGCGTGACAACGGCACACTGCCGGTACTCGGGCGTGCTCGCGCCAAATGCGTCGGCAAAGGTGGCATTGGTTTTCTTTTGCAAGGCCTCCATGCCCGAATCCCAGCCATGCTGGGCGCTCGAGACATCGAAGGCCCGCAACATCTTGATTTGCCGGTTGAGCTTTTCGATCGCATTCTCGATCGATGCCTTATCGCGGACACCTGTCGATGACGGCGTATTTTTGCTGTTGGACATGCAGATTCCTCATGCGACCAGGCCACACTGTAACGGCTTCCCCGTCCGGGCCGCGGCACGGGCCCCAGGCCAAAGGCCGTTCCGCAAAAAAATTGCCAGCCTGCCGGGTTTAAAGATCAAACAGGCCCGCAGCCCAAACAGAATAAGCGCAAGCAGCTACAAAATCAATAGCGCGCGGAAATCGTTGACGTTGGTGTGCGTGGGCCCGGTGACGACGAGGCCGCCCAGCGGATCGAAGTAGCCATACGCATCGTTGCGGTCCAGGTACTGGTCCAGCTTCATGCTCTTGGCCAGTGCGCGCTTCAATGTGTCCGGCGCGACGAAAGCACCTGCGTTGTCTTCCACGCCGTCAATGCCGTCGGTGTCGGCCGCCAGCGCATACACGCCAGGCTGGCCTTGCAGTGCCAGTGCCAAGCCCATGCAGAATTCGCCGGCGCGGCCGCCTCTGCCGCGAGGTGTTCCTTCCGCTTGCTTACGAATGGTCACTGTGGTTTCGCCACCGCTCAAGATCACACAGGGCTTGCTGAAAGGCTGGCCTTTCAGTGCCACGGCACGGGCCAGTGCCGCATGCACCCTGCCGACTTCGCGCGACTCGCCTTCCATCTCGTCACTCAGGATGTAGGCCTGCAGGCCGGCTTCGCGCGCCACGGCGGCAGCGGCTTCCAGGCTTTGCTGCGGCGTGGCGATCATGTGCACTTCGTGGCCTTTGAAGGCCGCATCACCGGGCTTGGGCGTTTCGAGCGCGCCCTGCTCCAGCAGGCTCATGATGGCGCCGGGCACTTCAATGCCGTAACGTTGCAAGATGGCTACCGCCTCCACACAACTCGTGGCATCAGGCACCGTGGGGCCGCTGGCGATGATGGACGGGTCGTCGCCCGGCACATCGCTGATGGTGAGCGTCACCACGCGCGCCGGCGCGCAGGCCGCAGCCAGGCGCCCGCCCTTGATGCGGGAGAGGTGCTTGCGCACGCAGTTCATCTCCGAAATGTTGGCGCCGCTGTTGAGCAGCGCCTTGTTGATGCGCTGCTTGTCTTCCAGCGTCAGGCCTTCGGCGGGCAAGGTCAGCAACGCGGAACCGCCGCCAGAGATGAGGCACAGCACCAAATCGTTTTCAGTCAACCCCTGCACCATGGCCAGGATGCGCTGGGCGGCTTCGAGGCCGGCTGCGTCGGGCACCGGGTGCGCGGCTTCGACGATCTCGATGCGCTGCTTCAGGCCTTCGGGCCGCGGCGGAATATGGTGGTAACGCGTAACAACCAGGCCTTCCAGTGGCGCATCAGCCGGCCACAGCGCTTCAACCGCCTGCGCCATGGAGCCGCCGGCCTTGCCTGCGCCGATGACGATGGTGCGGCCGCCGCTGGCGGGCGTGGGCGGCTTGGGCAGAAAGCGTGCGGTGTTTTCCAACGGCAGGGCGCGCCTGACGGCGGCCTGGTAAAGATGCTCCAGGAATTCGCGCGGCTGCTTTGCCGGGTCTGGCGTGACGTTGACTTCGGGGGTTTTGGCTGCGGTCATTGAAATGTCTCCAACCCCGGATTGTGCCGTGGTAACCGGGCAGTAACCCGACGGAACGGGAGGTTTTAAGAGGCGGCGCGCGGGAAGCCCTGCCTAGAATGATTCATCACCACCCGAGAGACCCCGCATGAACTCCTACCTCGCCCTGGGCATCGCCATCGTTGCCGAAGTCATCGCCACCACGGCATTGAAGTCCAGCGACAGCTTCACGCGGCTCGTGCCTTCGCTGATCACCGTGGCCGGCTACGGCACGGCGCTTTACTTCCTGACGGTGACGATGAAGTCCATCCCCACGGGCGTGACGTATGCAATCTGGTCAGGTCTGGGCATCGTGCTGATCAGTATCACCAGCTTTTTTGTTCACAACCAGAAGATCGACCTGTGGGGCATGGTCGGTATGGCGCTGATCATCGCGGGCGTGGTGGTGCTGAATTTGTTTTCGAATTCGACCATGGCGTGAGTTGCCGGGGCGTCAATCCGTTTTCGCGCCCGCCTCAAACCAGCTTTTGACGGCCAGCCGCTCGGCGTCGGTAATGCCGGTGGCGTTGTTCATGGGCATGAGTTTGCTGACCACGACTTGCTGGTAGACCTGCTGCGCGTGGCTCTTCAGCGTCGCAGGTGAATCAAGCCGTACGTTCTTCATCTGCACCTGGGCGCCGTGGCACAAGTAGCAGCGCTGGGCCATGATGGCCTGCACGTTTTGGTAGTCATTTTGGCCTGCAGCCCGCACAGCGACTGGACTAGAAGCTCCTGAATTTATAGCAATTGGAGCCATCGCAGGCGCCGGCTTCATCCACACGATCACGCCAATGATGACGGCCAGGCCCACCAGCGCATACGCCAGCGGGTGCCGGTTGCGACCCAGCTTGTAGCCGTGGCGCAGCACAAAGAACTGGCGTATGGCGGCGCCGGCCAGCATCATCAGAATCAGCACCAGCCAGTTCTGCGGATGGCTCCAGGTAAAGCTGTAGTGGTTGCTGAGCATGGCAAACAGCACCGGCAGCGTGAAGTAGGTGTTGTGCACGCTGCGCTGCTTGCCGCGCTGGCCGTGCACCGCATCGACCGGCTCGCCGGCCTTGATGGCGGCCACGACCTTGCGCTGGCCGGGGATGATCCAGAAGAACACATTGGCGCTCATGGCGGTGGCCATCATCGCGCCCACCAGCAAAAAGGCCGCGCGCCCGGCAAACCAGTGGCAGGCCAGCCAGGAGGCGGCGCACACCAGCACCGCGACCAGCGCGCCGACAATCGCGTCCCCATTTTTCTTTTGACCGAACCACTGGCAGATGCCGTCGTACAGCATCCAGAACACCACAAAGAAGGACAGCGCCACAGCGCCGGCCGCGCCGGGCGACCAGTTCATCAGCGATTTGTCGACCAGGTAGGTGCCGGCGTTCCACAGATAAGAAATCGTGAAGAGCGCAAAGCCCGACAGCCAGGTGCTGTAGCTTTCCCAGTAAAACCAGTGCAGGTGGGCCGGCAGTTGCGGCGGCTTGACGGCGAATTTGACAGGGTGGTAAAAACCGCCGCCGTGCACGGCCCAGAGCTCGCCGCTGACGCCCTGCTTTTTGAGGTCTTCATCTTCGGGCGGCGTGAGGCTGCTGTCGAGAAAGACAAAATAAAACGAGGAGCCCACCCAGGCGATGGCGGTGATGACATGGACCCAGCGCAGCAGCAGGTTGGCCCAGTCGAGTAGGTAGTTTTCCATAGCGCTCAACTTATGCAAGGGCTGCTCACCACTGCGGGCGCTGTAAGCAGAAAACGTGGTCACGAACAAAAGAACGCTGTGGGCTTGCCACCTGCCTTCCCGGCTCCGCTGCGACCTGGTGATGCAAGTCTATCGGCTTTGACGCTTATCGCAAAATCCTCGCGGCCTCCCCTATCGTCGCATCGACGGTCTGCAGCAACTGGGCAGCGACAGCCACCGCAATCACTTCGGGCTCCTTGCCGGCAATGCCGGGCACGCCGATCGGGCTGGTCACATGCGCCAGCTCGTCGGGCGTAAAACCCCTGGCTTCGAGCCGATGGCGGAAGGCGGCCCATTTGGTTTTGCTGCCGATCAGGCCGATGTAGGGCAAGTCAGATTTCTCACGGTGGCGCTGAAGGCACGCAGCCACGATGTCGAGGTCTTCGGCATGGCTGAAGCTCATGATGAGCACGCGGGACTGCGGCGCAAGGCCGGGCACGGCGGCTTGCACCGGATCGGAATGCTCGGCCTCCACGCGCGGCGGCAAGGCAGCGGGGAACACGCCGTCGCGGCTGTCTATCCAGGTCAGGGAAAACGGCAAGGGCGCCAGCACCCGCACCAGCGCATGGCCGACATGACCGCCGCCAAACAAAGCCACCGGCGTCACCAGGACCTGGTCCAACCGCAAGGCCAGCGCCGGCACATCGGCCGCGGTGACGCGCTCCAAGCGCAGCTCCACCACACCGCCGCAACACTGGCCCAGCGAAGGACCGAGCGCTATGCGCAACGTCGCGATGTCGCCTTGGCCTCCTCCTTCACTTTTGAGCAGCGCACACGCCCTGGCAATGGCGTCATATTCCAGATGGCCGCCGCCTATCGTGCCCACCAGCGCGTCGGCAAATACCGCCATCCAGGTGCCGGCCTCGCGCGGCACGGAGCCCTGCGTGTGCACGACTTCCACCAGCACCGCCGGCGCCGAAGCCAGGCGGATCAGGAGATCTTCAAGTTGTGGGCTGGAGACACTGGAAACCATTGGTGACGAGTTGGCGGGTAAGTGCTTGAATGAGCGACTGAAATATTCGGCAAAATGACCTGAGCGCCCAGGTGGCGCCACCTGGGCAATACCTTAGCACCGCCCCGGTGCCGGGCAGTGCTCAGGCATGATGGCAGGTATATCAGGAATCCAATGAGCCGGCCGAGCCGACCAAGCAGGTAAAGGCAGACACCATGAGACAAGAAGACACCTCCGACTCCGCACCGCGCCGCTTCTGGCTGGTCGCCCTGATCTCAGCGGCCGCAGCCGCCGTGGTGAGCGCCTGCAAGAATGCGCCAGAACCAGCGCCCACACCCAAAGCGCCAGAACCCTCCCCGGTCGTCGGGCCAATCGCCGGCCCGCAAGGTTCGGCCAGAAGCTCGGCGGCGAACACGCCACGCGCTTATCGGCAAGATGGCGCCACGCATCTCTACGGCCTCAATTCCGACCGCATCTACAAAGGCCGCATGCCGCCACTGCTGTATGCCGTGGGTGTGCTGAATGTAGAGATCGACAGGGTCGGCCGCGTGACCCGCCTGGACTGGATGCGTGCGCCGCGCCATGCGCCCGAGGTGATGGCGGAGATCGCGAAAATGATTCAGGCGGCTTCGCCTTTCCCGGCCCCCACGCGCATGGGCAAGGTGGTCTACACCGACACCTGGCTGTGGCACAAGAGCGGGAAGTTTCAGCTGGACACGCTCACAGAAGGGCAGGACTGACTAGCCCCCACGCTTTTCACTGCGTCTTCGACTTCGTGTAATGCGCTGCCCCCCGAGGGGGCCGCCCGCCATGCAGCCCGGCAAAGCCGGTTCCGCGGCTCATGCTGGGTTGGGGAGATGTGATCGACCGCTGCGTGTAACTCACCGCGCCACAAGGCCTGCCGACGACGTTGGCCCTGCGGCCTGAGCCCGCACTCAGGGCTCCTCTTCATCAGCAGGGGCCGTGGAACCGGCTTTGCCGGGCCACAGGCGCAGCGGCCCCCTCGGGGGGCAGGGAGCTACACGAAGTGAGCGACCGTGGGGGCCTTACTCAATTTTGAGGTTTTGGGTTTTGACGACGTTGCGCCAGGCGCGGTAGTCGGCTTCTATGAAGTGGCCCAGCAATGCGGGTGAGCCGGGTGCGGCTTCTACGGCGTCTGCCTTGAAGCGTGCCAGTACGTCGGGCTGTGCGACTACTTTGTTGATGGCTGCGTTGAGGGTGTTAACGATGGCCGGAGGTGTACCGGTGGGCGCCATCAGGGCGAAGTAGTTGACGACGTCAATGCCTGCCAGGCCGGCTTCGGTCATGCTGGGCACGTCGGGCAAGGCGCTGGAGCGTTTGGCACTGGTCACCGCCAGCGGCTTGATGCTGCCGTTTTTGATGAAGGGCAGCAGGGCCGGGATGGTGCCGGTGATGAGCTGGATCTGGCCGCCGATCATGTCCATGGTGGCGGGCGCCACTCCGCGGTAGGGAATGTGCGTGATGAACGTACCGGTGCGCGCCTTCAACAGTTCCAGCACCAGATGGTTGACACCGCCCGAGCCGGCCGAACCGTAGTTGAGCGCGCCGGGCTTTTGTTTGGCCAGAGTGACCAGCTCTTTCATGTTGCTGGCGGGCAGCTTGGTATTGGCCGCCCAGACCAGCGGCCCGCTGGCGATCATGCCGACCGGCGTGAACTGGCGCAGCGGGTCGTAATTGGCGCTGGGCAGCGAAGCGGCCACCGTGGTGAAAGGCGAGGCCACCAGCAGCAGCGTGTAGCCGTCTGCCGGCGACTGGGCCACATACTGGGTGCCGATGGCGCCTGAGGCACCAGCGCGGTTATCAACCACAAACGTGGCGTTCAGGGTCTCGCCGAGTTTTTGTGCAATGAGCCGCGCCATGGCGTCGGTGCCGGCGCCAGGCGCAAAGGGCACGACGATCTTGACCGAACGCTCCGGGTAGCTGCCTGCGGGTGCGGATGCGGCCGTGGCCGCGCCGCTGGTTGAGCCTGCGGAAGGCCCTTGCGCCAGAACGGCTGGCGCCACCAGGCTGGCGGCAGTGCCCGCGGACAACAACAGGGCTTGGCGGCGGCTCAGCGCGCGCAGTGGCTTGACATTCATGGCGGGAAGAAAGTTGTACAAACCGCTGATTGTCGCCGCCCCCGATGACGGCTCCATGACACGGCGGGCTCAACTACCACGGTACGTCGAATAGCTCCAGGGGCTGACCAGCAGCGGCACATGGTAATTCTGCTGAGGTTCGGCCACACCAAAGTCGAGGCTCACATGGTCCAGAAAAGCCGGCTCGGGCAACGCCACCCCGCGCGATTTGAAATAGGCCGCCACCTCAAACACCAGGCGGTAAGTGCCCGCTTTCAGGCTGGCGCTGTCATACAGCGGCCCCTCGGGGCTGCGCCCGTCGTCATTGAGGGCGAAGCTCTTGACCAGCGCGGCCTGCCCGCCTTCGGTGGTGTACAGCGACACCCGCATGCCGCCCGCCGGCGTGCCGTGCATGGTGTCCAAGACATGTGTGCTTAAGCCCATGGCATTCCTTGAAGGGTTAACCGGCGAAGGGAAGCCGGCGGTTTCGGTTTACTAAAAGTGTATACAGTTTTTGGGAAACCCGGCTATCATGGCCAGATGGAATCATCGACCACCCACGCCATTGTCGAGGCCCTCACCAAGGCCATTGTGGAGCACCGGCTCCACCCCGGAACCAAATTGGCCGAACAAAAACTGGCCGACCACTTCGGCGTGTCGCGCACCCTGGTGCGGCAGGCGTTGTTTCAGCTGTCGCAAAACCGGCTGATTCGCCTGGAGCCCGCGCGCGGCGCATTTGTGGCCGCCCCTTCGGTTATGGAAGCACGCCAGGTGTTTGCGGTACGCCGCATGCTGGAGGCTGAAATGACACGCGCCTTTGTGCGCGAGGTCACACCCGCCAAGATCAAGGCCCTGAAAGAACACGTGGCGCGGGAGAAATCGGCGGTAGACCAGGGCGACGTGCCTGGCCGCACCGAGCTGCTGGGCGACTTCCATGTGCGCATGGCCGAACTGATGGGCAATGAAGTGCTGGCGCAGTTGCTGGGCGAGCTGATTTCGCGCTGCGCCCTGATCACCCTGATGTACCAGACCACCAGCGCCGCAGAGCACTCGAACGACGAACACGCCGAAATCGTCAAGGCACTGGCCGCCAAAGATGAAGCCCTGGCCGTGCACCTCATGAACGAACACCTGCTGCACGTCGAGGAAAACCTCGCCTTCGATCGCAAGGTGCCTACCAACGATATTTCGATGGCGCTGTCATGAATTCACCCTACAGCAGAGATCTAGTCGGCTACGGCCGCAACCCGCCGCAGGCCAATTGGCCAGGCCGCGCTCGCATCGCGGTGCAGTTCGTCCTGAATTACGAAGAAGGCGGCGAGAACTGCGTGCTGCACGGCGACGCCGGCTCCGAGCAGTTTTTGTCTGAAATGGCCAACCCGCCCAGTTTTGCCGACCGGCACCTGAGCATGGAAGGCATTTACGAATACGGCTCACGCGCGGGCGTGTGGCGCATCTTGCGCGAGTTTGAGAAGCGCCGCTTGCCGCTGACCGTCTTTGGCGTGGGCATGGCACTGCAGCGCCACCCCGACGTCGCCGCAGCGTTCACCGAACTCGGCCACGAAATCGCCTGTCATGGCTGGCGCTGGATCAACTACCAGCAAATCGACGAAGCGACCGAACGCGAGCACATGCGCCTGGGCCTGGACGCGATCGAGAAGCTCACAGGAAACCGGCCGCTGGGCTGGTACACCGGCCGCGACAGCCCCAACACCCGCCGCCTCGTGGCCGACGACGGCGGACTGGAATACGACAGCGACTACTACGGCGACGACCTGCCCTTCTGGACCGAGGTGAAACGCACCGACGGCCAGGTGGTGCCGCGCCTTGTCGTGCCCTACACGCTGGACACCAACGACATGCGCTTTGCCTTGCCGCAAGGCTTCTCCCAGGCTGAAGATTTTTTCATTTACCTGCGCGACAGCTTTGACGCGCTGTATGCCGAAGGCAATGCGGCCCCCAAGATGCTCAGCATCGGCATGCACTGCCGCCTGCTGGGCCGCCCGGGCCGCATCGTGGCATTGCAGCGCTTCCTCGATCATGTGCAAAAGCATGAACGTGTCTGGATCTGCCGGCGCATCGACATTGCCCGCCACTGGCAAAAGCAGCACCCTTACGCTGCCCCACAGGACATTTCCGCATGACCACCACACTGGAACAAGTTAACCAGGCGCCACGCGCACAAGCCCTGCAGCTGCTGGAGGGTCTGTACGAGCATTCCCCCTGGATTGCCGAGAAAGCGCTGGACGCACGGCCCTTCCAGTCGCTTGCCCACCTGAAGCACACCATGGCACGCGTGCTGCGCGAAGCCGGCAAGGACGCGCAGGTCAAGCTCATCCAGGCCCACCCCGAGCTGGCGGGCAAGGCGATGGTCAGCAAAAGCCTGACCGCGGAATCCACTCACGAGCAAGGCAAGGTCGGCCTCACGGATTGCACGCAAGAAGAGTTCGCCATCTTGCAAAAACTTAACGCCGACTACAACGCGAAGTTCGGCTTCCCTTTCATCCTGGCAGTGCGCGGCCCGCGCGGCGACGGCTTGAACAAGCAGCAGATCATCGAGACCTTCACCCGGCGCCTGCAGAACCACCCCGATTTCGAACTGCAGGAAAACCTGCGCAACATCCACCGCGTGGTGGAACTGCGGCTTAACGACAAGTTCGCCGCCACGCCCGCGCTGGGCAACGAGGTGTGGGACTGGCATGAAGATCTGTCCCAGTACAGCGACCCGGGCTACCTTGAAAAGGGCCAGCTCACGGTGACCTACCTCACCGACGCGCACCGCGCCTGCGCGGCCTACATCAGCAAAACCATGCGTGAGTGCGGCTTTGACGAGGTGAAGATCGACCCCGTCGGCAATGTGGTGGGCATCTACAAAGCCGCCACCCCGAATGCCAAAACGCTGCTCACCGGCAGCCACTACGACACCGTGCGTAACGGCGGCAAGTACGACGGCCGGCTCGGCATTTTTGTGCCCATGGCCTGCGTGCGTGAGCTGCACCGCCAGGGCAAGCGCCTGCCTTTCAACTTCGAAGTAGTCGGTTTTGCCGAGGAAGAAGGCCAGCGCTACAAGGCCACCTTTTTAGGCTCGGGTGCGCTGATCGGTGACTTCAAACCCGAGTGGCTGGACCAGAAAGACGCCGACGGCGTCACCATGCGCGAAGCCATGCGCAATGCGGGCTTGAAGCCTGACGACATCGCCAGCATCCAGCGAGACGCGAACAACTACCTCGGCTTTATAGAGTTGCATATCGAACAAGGCCCGGTGCTCAACGAACTCGACCTTCCGCTGGGCATCGTCACCTCCATCAATGGCAATGTTCGCTACCTGTGCGAGATCACCGGCATGGCCAGCCACGCCGGCACCACGCCCATGAACCGTCGCCGCGACGCCGCAGCGGCTGCCGCAGAACTGCTGCTGTATGTAGAACGCCGCGCGGCGCAAGACGGCGACTCTGTCGGCACCGTCGGCATGCTGCAGGTACCCAGCGGCTCCATCAATGTGGTCCCGGGCCGCTGCCTCTTTTCACTCGACTTGCGCGCGCCCATCGATGCGCAGCGCGACGCGCTGGTGGCCGACGTACTGGCCGAACTCAAAAGCATTTGCGAACGCCGCGGTGTGCACTTCACAACCGAGTTGACCGAGCGCGCCGCCGCCGCGCCCAGCGCGCCCGCGTGGCAACAGCGCTGGGAAGCCGCCGTGCAAAGCCTGGGGGTGCCCCTTTACGCCATGCCCAGCGGCGCCGGCCACGACGCCATGAAACTGCACAAGGTGATGCCGCAAGCCATGCTCTTCGTGCGTGGCCAAAACTCAGGCATAAGCCACAACCCGCTGGAAAGCACGACCAGCGACGACATCGAACTTGCGATCCAGGCACTGGCGCATCTGCTCACTCACCTTGCCCCCGAAAAACAATGACCCTCACCACCGACTACGCCCAGCTCGACAGCTGGATCGATGCCCATTTCGACGAGGAAACCACTTTCCTCCAGCAGCTCATCCGCGTGCCCACCGACACGCCGCCGGGCAACAACGCGCCGCATGCCGACCGCACGGCCGAACTCATCAAGGCCTTTGGCTTTGACGCTGAAAAGCACCCGGTGCCCGAAGCCGAAGTGCGCGGCTACGGCATGGAGTCCATCACCAACCTGATCGTGCGCCGCCACTACGGAAACAAGGGCGAAGGCAGAACCATTGCCCTCAACGCCCACGGCGACGTGGTGCCGCCCGGCGAAGGCTGGACCAAAGACCCCTACGGCGGCGAGATCGAAGGCGGCAAGATGTACGGCCGCGCTACGGCCGTCAGCAAATGCGATTTCGCCAGCTTCACCTTCGCCGTGCGCGCGCTGGAGTCGCTGGGCGCGCCGCTCAAGGGCAGCGTTGAATTGCACTTCACCTACGACGAAGAGTTTGGCGGCGAGATGGGCCCAGGCTGGCTGCTCAAAAAAGGCCTCACCAAACCGGACCTGCTCATCGCGGCAGGCTTTTCGTATGAAGTGGTCACCGCGCACAACGGCTGCCTGCAGATGGAAGTCACGGTGCACGGCAAGATGGCGCACGCCGCCATTCCTGACACCGGCATTGACGCCTTGCAAGGCGCGGTGCACATTCTCAACGCGCTCTATGCGCAGAACGCGCTGTACCAGCAGGTGACGTCCAAGGTCGAAGGCATCCAGCACCCCTATCTGAACGTGGGCCGCATTGAAGGCGGCACCAACACCAACGTCGTGCCCGGCAAGGTGATGTTCAAGCTGGACCGCCGCATGATCCCCGAAGAGAGCCCTGCCGAGGTCGAGGCCAACATCCGCAAGGTGATCGCCGATGCGGCCGCGGGCTGCAAGGGCATCACCGTCGACATCAAGCGGCTGCTGCTGGCCAACTCGATGCGGCCGCTGCCGGGCAACAAGCCCCTGGTCGATGCCATCCAGAAGCACGGCGAGGCGCTCTTCGGCCAAGCCATTCCGGCCATGGGCACACCGCTGTACACCGACGTGCGGCTGTACGCCGAAGCCGGTATCCCCGGCGTGATCTACGGGGCCGGGCCGCGCACCGTGCTGGAGTCGCATGCCAAACGCGCCGACGAACGCCTGGACCTGGAAGACCTGCGCCGCGCGACCAAAGTGATTGCGCGCACCTTGCGGGACCTGCTGGCCTGAAGGGGCGCGGCAGTTGTGCCGCGCCGGCCCTGGAAACACGCTTCGGGGTAATCACGGGGTTAAAAACCGGCGAATGCCGAGGCACTTCGCCGAAAATAGGCTGCAGACGTGGTCGCGGCATTGTTTTTGCTTCGCCTTCGCGTACTTTCCCTCAGCGTTTTTCCTTTTTCAGACCCTGTCATTCGGCGGCACGCCGCCTTGTGACGCACGACCCAGGACTCCCATGACATCGCACCCGCCTTCGTTTTTCCTCGCGCCCCTTGTCAAGGCCGCCGGTCTGCTGGCAGCCACTGCGGTGTTGACCACCGCCCATGCGCAAAACACACCCATCAAGTTCCAGCTCGACTGGCGCTTTGAAGGCCCGGCCGCCCTCTTCCTCACACCGGTGGCCAAAGGCTACTTCAAGGCCAACAAGCTGGACGTGACGGTGGACGCCGGCAATGGCTCCGGCGGCGCAGTCACACGCGTGGCTTCGGGCACCTACGACATGGGTTTTGCCGACCTGGCCTCGGTGATGGAGTTTCACGCCAACAACCCGGACGCCCCCAACAAGCCGGTGGCCGTGATGATGGTCTACAACAACACACCGGCCTCCGTCATGGCGCTGAAGAAATCCGGCATCAAGACCCCTGCCGACCTGAATGGCAAGAAGATGGGCGCCCCGGTATTTGACGCCGGCCGACGCGCCTTCCCGATTTTTGCCAAGGCCAACAACATCACCGGCTTCCAGTGGACGGCCATGGACCCGCCGCTGCGCGAGACCATGCTGGCCCGCGGCGACGTGGACGCCATCACCGGCTTTACCTTCACCTCGCTGCTCAACCTGGAAGCGCGCGGCGTGAAGGCAGAAGACGTGGTCGTGCTGCCCTACGCCGACTTCGGCGTGAAGCATTACGGCAACGTCGTCATCGCCTCGCCCAAACTCATCAAGGAGAACCCGGCCGCGATCAAGGCGTTTTTGCAGGCTTTTACCAAAGGCGTGAAAGACGTGGTCGCCGACCCGGTCGCCGCGATTGAATTTGTGAAGGCGCGCGACGGCATCATCAACGTGCCGCTGGAAGTGCGCCGCCTGCGATTGGCCATCGACACCGTCATCAACAGCCCCGACGCGCGCGCCGAAGGCTTTGGTCAGGTCAAGGCGCCGCGTCTGACGCTGATGGCTTCGCAGGTGTCGGATGCCTTCGGCACCAAGACGCGGGTGAATCCGGACCTGGTGTGGAACGGTTCTTTCCTGCCGACGGCGGCCGAACTCAACGTGTTGCCAACCCCGAAAAAATGAGCAAAGCCCTGAGCGCCGCCGGGCCGCCCCAAGGCGCGAGCGCCTCCTCGGGGGGCAGCGACCCACACGCAGTGGGAGAGCGTGGGGGCCATTTCGTAGACTTTCGCGATGTCTGGCTCGCCTACAACGACGAGTTGCTGGCGCGCAAGCAGTTTTCCGTTGAAGCGATTGACCTGCAGGTGCGGCAAGGCGAGTTCATCGCCATCGTCGGGCCTTCGGGTTGCGGCAAGTCCACCTTCATGAAGCTCGCCACCGGGCTGAAGATGCCCTCTAGCGGTCAGATCCTGATTGACGGCCAACCGGTGACCGGCCCGCTGAAGATCTCCGGCATGGCGTTTCAGGCGCCCTCGCTGCTGCCCTGGCGCACCACGGTCGGCAATGTGCTGCTGCCGCTCGAGATTGTTGAGCCCTACCGCAGCCAGTTCAAGGCCAAGCGCAAAGAGTTTGAAGAGCGCGCACGCCGGCTGCTGCAGAAGGTGGGCCTGGCGGGTTATGAAGACAAATTCCCCTGGCAGCTTTCGGGCGGCATGCAGCAGCGCGTGAGCATTTGCCGGGCCCTCATCCACGAGCCCAAGATGCTGTTGCTGGACGAGCCCTTTGGCGCGCTGGACGCCTTCACGCGTGAAGAGCTCTGGTGCATCCTGCGCGACCTCTGGACCGAGCAGCGCTTTAACGTGATTCTGGTGACGCACGATTTGCGTGAGTCGGTGTTCCTGGCCGACACGGTGTATGTGATGAGCAAAAGCCCGGGCCGCTTCGTCGTGCGGCGAGAGATTGAGCTGCCACGCCCGCGCGACCTGGAAGTGACCTACACCCGCGAATTCAGCGACATCGTGCACGAGCTGCGCGGCCACATCGGCGCGATGCGCGGCGGGGCGCAATCATGAACATGAACAACAAACAACTCGAGCGCTGGGCGCCGTGGGTGCTGCTGGCAGCCGTGGTGGCGCTATGGCAGGCGGTGTGCGCCGGCTTCTCGGTGCCCGAGTTCATCTTCCCCGCGCCGCTGGCCATCGCCCAGGCCATGGCCGAATTTGTCGGCCCGATTGCCGAGGCCGCCTGGAAAACCTTCTGGGTCACGATGATCGGCTTTGGTCTTTCCATCGTGGTCGGTGTGCTGCTGGGCTTTCTGGTCGGCTCATCGCGGTTGGCCTATGCGGCGGTCTACCCGCTGCTGGTGGCCTTTAACGCCGTGCCCAAGGCAGCGATTGTTCCCATCCTCATCGTCTGGTTCGGTATCGGCGTGGGGCCGGGAATCCTGACGGCTTTCCTGATTTCATTTTTCCCCATCACCGTGAACATGGCCACCGGCCTGGCCACGCTGGAGCCCGAGCTTGAAGACGTGCTGCGCGTGCTCGGCGCCAAGCGCCGGGATGTGTTGGTCAAGGTGGGCCTGCCGCGCTCCATGCCCTACTTTTTTGCCTCGCTCAAGGTGGCGATTACGCTGGCTTTTGTGGGCACGGTACTGGCCGAAATGACAGCTGGCGACTCGGGCATTGGCTACCTCATGCAAAGCGCCGGCTCGCAGCAGCGGCTGGCGCTGGCCTTTGCCGGGCTGGTGGTGATTGGCGCGATGGCCATGGCTATGTATGAGCTTTTTAGCTATGTGGAGAAGCACACCACGGGGTGGGCGCACCGGGGGTCGCAGGGGGCCTGAGGTCTCAGGCCGGGTCTTGCTTCGGCCTTTGCGCTTTGTTCTTGGGGTTGCTGGCCGGGGGTTGCCCGGCGGCAACTCACTTTTCTTTGTTTCGCCAAAGAAAAGTAAGCAAAAGAAAGGCGACCCCGCTGTCAGCGTCCCTTCGCTTCGCTACGGGCAACCTGCGGTGCTCGGTCCAGGCGGGGTCTCGCTCGAACTCGCTTCGCTCAGACAATCGCGATCCCTGATCCGCCTGGACCTGCGCTCCTCGGCGCAGACAGAAGGGGTGGGGGAAGGAACACAGAACAGCCAACAGCCGAAGACAAGAACCCGAATACTGAAGAAACAAGGACACGCCATGGCGTGTCCTTGTAGGTATTGGTTTTGGTATCCGAATTCGGACTTCCCCGTCCTGGCTGGGCCGAGCAGCGCAGATGGAGGCGGGATCAGGGCCGCAGTTGTTTGACCCGCAGGCGAGTTCTGCGGACCCCCGCCGCAGTCGAGCAGCGCAGGTTGCCCGAAGCGAAGCGTAGGGACCCAGACTGCGGGTCGCCTTTTCTTTGGTGACTTGCTTTTGGCGAAGCAAAAGAAAGTTACTTGCCGCCGGGCAACCCCCGGCCAGCAATCCTCAGAAAAAAGCGCTCAGGCCGGAGCAAAACAGGCCTAAAGAAACCGCTCCAACAACCGCCGCGATCCCCGATCCAGCGCAGTCATATCCCGCACGCTGTACTGCACCCCCTGGCTGCCGGCAATCAGCAAGCCCACACGCCCAAGACGGCGAATATCTTCTTCACCCTTGAGCACAAAAGAGGTCTCCCCCCTGTCGGTCTCCACCGTCCATACGCTCGGGGTGGAAAAAGTCGACACACCTTTGAGCCGTGTGATTTCAGGCACAAAGTCGCGCAGGGCGAGCTCCTCTTGCAGAAGCGTGCGTGCTTCTGCCGGCAAAGCCCCTAAGTCTTCGACCCAGGCGACTTCGCGCCCTTCGGCGTTCACCAGTGAAATGCCTTCGTCGGGCGCGGCAAGGGGAAAGGCCCGCACCGGCACCACGCCGGCATGCAACTGGCCGTCGGCGCCGGTAAACACCAGCCGGCCCGACTGTGTGCGTTGCAGGGAAAAAGAAAGATCGTTTGTCATGTGCAGTCCTTGGCTCAAGGGTTGCCGGCGTGCTGCGCGGTGTGGGCCAGTTGTGAAGTGGCCAGCGCGATGCGGCTTTGCTCGGCTTCTCCGCCGCCTTCTTCGCCGCCCTCTTCGCTGTCAACCTGCCGCGCCTGGGCTTCATACAGGCGCCAATAGGCCCCTTGCTTCGCCATCAATTCGTCGTGCGGTCCCACTTCCACTACCTGGCCGCGGTCCATCACGACCAGGCGGTCGGCCTTGCGCAGCGTGGAGAGGCGGTGAGCGATGGCAATGGTGGTGCGGCCCTGCACGAGGTTGTCGAGGGCACGCTGGATTTCTTTTTCGGTCTCGGTGTCCACCGACGAAGTCGCTTCGTCCAGGATGAGGATGCGCGGGTCAATCAGCAGCGCGCGCGCAATCGAAATGCGCTGGCGTTCGCCGCCCGACAGCCCCTGCCCGCGTTCGCCCACCAGCGAATCGTAGCCCTGCGGAAGGCGCAGGATGAATTCGTGCGCATGGGCGGCACGCGCGGCCGCGACGATTTCAGCGCGTGTGGCGCCTGGCTTGCCATAGGCGATGTTTTCGGCAATGGTGCCGAAGAAAAGAAACGGTTCCTGCAACACCAGGCCGATGTTGCGGCGGTAGTCAGCCACGCCAAAGCGCCGGATGTCGGTGCCGTCCACACTGATGGAGCCATCGCTCACGTCGTAAAAGCGGCAGATCAAATTGACCAGCGTGCTTTTGCCGGAGCCGCTGTGACCCACCAGGCCGATCATCTCGCCGGGCCGTATCTGCAAATCGAGTCCGCGGATCACCGAACGGTTGCCGTAGCGGAACCCGAGGTTCTTCATGTCGATGCAGCCCTCCAGCGTGCCAATCTTCACCGGATTGGCCGTTTCGGGCACGTTGGAGACGTGGTCCAGGATGTCAAAAATGCGCTTGGCGCCGGCCGCCGCTTTCTGCGTGACCGACACGATGCGGCTCATCGAATCAAGCCGGCCGTAAAACCGGCCGATGTAGGCGATAAAGGCCGTCAGCACACCGACGGTGATCTGCTGTTTGGACACCAGCCAGATGCCGAACGCCCAGACCACCAGCAGGCCGACTTCGGTCAGCAGCGAGACGGTCGGCGTGAATAGCGACCAGGTCTTGTTGAGCTTGTCGTTGACCGCCAGGTTGTGCTGGTTGACCTCGCGAAAACGCTGGGCTTCGCGCTTTTCCTGGGCAAAGGCCTTGACCACGCGGATGCCGGGAATCGTGTCGGCCAGCACATTGGTCACGTCCGACCAGACACGGTCGATTTTTTCAAAACCGGTGCGCAGCTTGTCGCGAACCACGTGGATCATCCAGCCGATGAAGGGCAGCGGCAGCAAGGTGATCACCGCCAGCCACGGATTGATGGACACCAGGATCACAGCGGTCATCACGATCATCAGCACATCGGTGGCAAAGTCGAGTGCGTGCAGCGACAAAAACACGCAGATGCGATCGGTTTCCGAGCCGATGCGCGACATCAGGTCGCCGGTGCGCTTGCCGCCGAAGTAGTCCAGCGAGAGCTCCAGCAGGTGGTCGAAAGTGGCGGTGCGCAGGTCGGCGCCTATGCGCTCGGACACCAGCGCCAGCAGATAGGTGCGCGCCCAGTTCAGCGCCCAGCCCAGCACGGCCGCGCCCAGCAGGCCGCCCAGCAGCATGCCCACCTTCGAGGGCTCGATCTGCTGACCGTTCTGGAACGGAATCAGGATGTCGTCCATCAGCGGGATCGTGAGGTAGGGCGGTACCAGCGTGGCGGCGGTGGACGCCAAGGTCAGCAAAAACCCCGCCAGCAGCTGGTAGCGGTAGGGGTCGGCAAACCGCCACAGCCGCAGCAGCACCCAGGTGGAAGGCGGCGTGTGCAGCTCACGGGCGCAGGCCGGGCATTCCTCGCTGTCGGGTGGCAGCGGCAGGTCGCATTCGGGGCACAGCGCGGCGTCCTCGGCGGGCGCCTCGGTCCCGGCACCCACAGTGGTTCGCGCCTGCTGCTGGGCAAACAGCCGCACCAGGCGCAAGGCCTGCACATTGGCGCCCAGGGTAAAACGCCAGCTGGCCAGCCGCTGGTTCGTGTCGTGCAGCTCCAGGGTGCCGACGCCGGCATGGTCGAAATGGCGCAGTGAGAGCTCCTGCAAGGCAATGCCGGCACCGTCGGCCGTCGGCCAGCTTTCCCACGCACCTTCAGGGCTGCGGGCCAGCAAACGCCGGTCCGTCAGGGCCAGCAATCCCCGGGCGAAATGAAGTTGGCTGTTCAGGTCAACCACCAGCGTGCACAAAACGTTTTCTTGGGTTGCAAGTTGTAAGCGGAGTCCCGCCAACGCGGGGTCGGTGAGGCCGGAGTCGTCTGCCGGGTGGTTGTGTTGCATCGTGTTGTGAAATCTTGGCGTTCCGCATCTGGCGCGGCAGGGTATTCGCAGGTTCTTCGTAGTTGCGCGAATAGGCCCGAAACAGGGATTTTCGCCGAATGCGGCCCGGCGCACGGAGTTTGACCCTTTCAATCCCCTGAAAATGATGAAACCAGCAAAATCGACCCTTGGCGGCCGCAGCTACGACCAGAACAACTACAAGAGACACAGGGAATCACCGAGGCCTTGACCGGCCTCACACTGAAATCCATCGGCCAGGCCGAGCCTTGGCACCGGACCGAGGCCACGTCCTGCCGACAAATTTGCGAAACATGAGCCCACAGGACGACATCAAGCTGCTGCGCATCAACTACCTGCGCGGTCCGAACATCTGGACCTACCGGCCCGTGCTGGAAGTCTGGCTGGACCTTGGCACACTGGAAGATTTCCCCTCCAACCTGCTGCCGGGCTTTAATGACCGCCTGGTTGCCCTGCTGCCGGCCTTGCTCGAACACCACTGCGGCGTGGGCGAGCGCGGCGGCTTCATCCAGCGCCTTCAGGAAGGCACCTGGTCCGGCCATGTGCTGGAGCATGTGGTCATTGAACTGCTGAACCTGGCCGACATGCCCACCGGTTTCGGCCAGACCCGCAGCACCTCACAGCGCGGTGTTTACCGCATGGTGTTCCGGGCGCGCGACGAGCAGGTCGCCCGCACCGCCTTGGCCGAAGGCCATCAACTGTTGATGGCCGCCATCAACGGGGCAGCTTACGGCGCGGCCGAAGTGCAGGCCGCCGTCGCCAAAATACGCGCCAAGGTCGACGACTGCTACCTCGGACCCAGCACCGCGTCCATCGTGGCCGCCGCCACCGACCGCCGCATTCCGCATATCCGATTGAACGACGGCAACCTGGTGCAACTGGGTTATGGCGCCAGCCAGCGCCGCATCTGGACAGCCGAAACCGACCTCACCAGCGCGATCGCTGAAGGCATTGCCCATGACAAGGACCTGACCAAAAGCCTGCTGGCCACCTGCGGTGTGCCTGTGCCCGAAGGCCAGATCGTCGGCACGGCCGCAGAAGCCTGGGAAGCGGCCGAAGACATTGGCCTGCCGGTGGTCGTCAAACCCTCTGACGGCAACCATGGCCGTGGCGTGTCGCTGGACCTCAAAACGCAGGCCGAAGTCGAAGGCGCATTCGAGGTTGCGGCCAGGCATGGCAGCGAAGTCATGGTTGAACACTTTGTGCGCGGCAATGAACACCGCCTGCTGGTGGTCGGTGGCCGTGTGGTCGCCGCCGCGCGCGGCGAGGCCGCCTGGGTCACGGGCGACGGCAGCTCGACCGTCTCGCAGCTCGTGGACGCCCACCTCAACACCGACCCGCGGCGCGGCGTCGGTGAGGACTTCCCGCTGGGCCGCATCAACACCGCCAGTGACGGCGCCATCATTCTTGATTTGCAGCGCCAAGGTTTAAGCCCCGAAGCCATACCTGCCGCCGGCCGCGAAGTGCTGATTCAGCGCAACGGCAATGTGGCCATCGACTGCACCGACCAGGTACACCCCGACGTCGACCACATCGTGTCGCTGGCCGCTCGCGTGGTGGGCCTGGACATTGCCGGGGTCGATGTGGTGGCGCAAGACATCTCGCGCCCCTTGCACGAACAGGGCGGCGCTATCGTGGAAGTGAACGCCGGCCCCGGTCTTTTGATGCACCTCAAGCCCGCGGAGGGCGCGCCCCGCCCCGTAGGCCGTGCGATTTGCGACCATCTTTTCCCCGCCACCGACTCTGACGGCCCCGACGGCCGCATTCCGATCGTTGGCATTGCCGGCTCCAGCGGCAACCAGCGCGTGGCGCGGCTGGTGGCATGGCTGCTGCACCTGTCGGGCCGTCACACCGGCCTGGCCTGCCGCGATGGCCTTTTCCTCGACCAGCGCTGCGTCGACGCAGGCGACTGCACCGACTGGGAAGCCGGGCAGCGCCTTCTGATCAACGGCGCCGTGCAGGCCGCCGTGTTTGAAAACGGTGCCGACACAATTTTGCGCACCGGCCTGCCCTATGACAAATGCCAGGTGGGTGTGGTCACCGATTTGGATGGCGCCGAAGGCCTGGCCGAATTCGACATCACCGAAGCCGACCAGATGGTCAAAGTGATGCGCTCGCAGGTCGACGTGGTGCTGCCCGGCGGTGCCGCCGTGCTCAATGCCGCCGACCCCCGCATTGCCGAAATGGAAGCGCTGTGCGACGGTGAAGTCATTTTTTACAGCGTCGATCCGAATGCTACAGCCATTGCGCCACATTGCGCCAAGGGCGGCCGCGCGCTCTACCTGCGCCAGGACCAGGTGGTGCTGGCCACCGGCGCCAGCGAAGCATTTTTACCGGGCCTCGGAAAATTGACGGCCTGGCGCGAACGCCGCGGCCTGAGCGAAAGCGCGCTGCTGGCCGCCGTGGGCGCCGCCTGGGCGCTGGGCATACCGCTCAACCTGATAGGCGCCGGCATGGAAGCCTTTGAAACCACCCCTAAGACCGCCGGGAGTGCCGAATAATGGAAGTGTCCCGTATCCGCGCCCTGCGCGGGCCCAATCTCTGGAGCCGCCACACGGCGCTCGAAGCCATCGTGGCGTGCACTGCAGCCGAATGCAATATCACCGCCCTGCCCGGCTTTGAGGCACGTGTGCGTGCGCTGTTCCCCGGCATGGGTGCGCTGCGCCAGACCGGCCACGCCGGCCCGGTGTCACTGGCCCATGTGCTCGAAGCCGCAGCACTTGAGTTGCAGGCCGCCGCAGGCTGCCCCATCACCTTCAGCCATACCGCCGCCACGGTGGAGGCCGGCACTTACCAGGTCGTCGTTGAGTACAGCGAAGAAGCGGTCGGCCGGCTGGCATTTGAACTCGCCCAGGCGCTGATCCACGCGGGCCTGCGCGACACGGCGTTTGACCTGGATGCCGCCATTGCCCAGCTGCGCGAGCTGGATGAAGACGAGCGCCTGGGCCCAAGTACCGGCGCCATCGTCGATGCCGCCGTGGCGCGCGGTATTCCTTACCGCCGCCTCACCAAGGGCAGCATGGTGCAGTTCGGCTGGGGCTCCAAACAGCGGCGCATCCAGGCGGCCGAAATCGACACCACCAGCGCCGTCGCCGAATCCATCGCACAAGACAAAGACCTCACCAAAAAGCTGCTGCGTGCGGCCGGCGTGCCGGTGCCGCTGGGCCGGCCGGCCACCGATCCTGACGATGCCTGGGCCGCCGCCCTGGCAGTGGGTTTGCCGGTGGTCGTGAAACCGCTGGACGGCAACCAGGGCAAAGGCGTCACAGTGAACATCGTCACGCGTGATCACCTGGAAATTGCCTACAAGGCTGCCGCCGAACATGGCGAAGTCATGGTCGAAAAGTTTTTGCCCGGCAGCGACTTCCGCTTGCTGGTGGTCGGCAACAAGCTGGTGGCGGCCTCACGGCGCGAGCCGCCGCAGGTGGTGGGCGACGGCCTGCACACGGTGCGCGAGCTGGTCGACATCGTCAACCAGGACCCCAAGCGCGGTGAAGGCCATGCCACTTCGCTCACCAAGATCCGCTTTGACGACATCGCCGTGGCACGGCTGGAGGTGCAGGAGCTCACGCCCGACTCCATTCCCGCCAAAGGCCGGCGCGTCATCCTGCGCAACAACGCCAACCTGAGCACAGGCGGCACCGCCACCGACGTGACCGACGACGTGCACCCGGCCGTGGCCGCCCGTGCTGTGGCCGCGGCGCAAATGATCGGCTTGCACATCTGCGGCGTCGACGTGGTGTGTGAAAGCATGCTGCGCCCGCTGGAATCGCAAAACGGCGGCGTTGTTGAAGTCAACGCCGCGCCCGGCTTGCGCATGCACCTATCGCCTTCCTACGGCAAGGGCCGCGCCGTGGGTGTGGCCATGATTGACGAGCTGTTCGCCTCCGGCGACAACGGCCGCGTGCCGGTGATCGCCGTGACCGGCACCAACGGCAAGACCACCACCACCCGCCTGATCGCCCACCTGCTGGCTGCCGACGGCCTGCGCACCGGCATGACCAACACCGACGGCGTCTACATCAACGGCCGGCAAACCGACAGCGGCGACTGCAGCGGCCCCAAGAGCGCGCGCAACGTGCTGATGCACCCCGACGTCGATGCGGCCGTGTTTGAAATCGCGCGCGGCGGCGTGCTGCGCGAAGGCCTGGGCTTTGACCGCTGCGAAGTCGCCGTTGTCACCAACATCGGCAGCGGCGACCACCTGGGCCTGAACTACATCACTACGGTAGAAGACCTCGCGGTGCTCAAGCGCGTGATCGTGCAGAACGTCTCGACTACCGGCTATGCGGTGCTCAATGCCGCCGACCCCATCGTCGCCGACATGGCCGCCACCTGCCCCGGCAAGATCATCTTTTTTGCCGCGGACCGGCACCACCCGCTCATGGCCACGCACCGCGCGCAAGGCAAACGCACCGTGTACGTCGACGGGCCGATGCTGGTGGCCGCCGAAGGCGCGTGGGTTGAACGCATTGCACTGCAAGGCGTTCCCGTCACACGCGGCGGCACCATCAACTTCCAGGTTGAAAACGTCATGGCCGCCGTGGCCGCAGCCTGGGGCGCGGGCCGCAACTGGGACACCATCAGGCGCGGCCTCTCCAGCTTTGTGAACGACGCACATAACGCGCCTGGACGCTTTAACGTGATGGACTACAAGGGCGCCACCGTGATTGCCGACTACGGCCACAACCCCGACGCCATGCGTGCACTGGTGGCTGCGGTGGAAGCCATGCCCGCCACGCCTTCGCAGCGCCGCAGTGTGGTGATCAGCGGCGCCGGTGACCGGCGCGACAGCGACATCCGCGACCAGACCATCATCCTCGGCGCGGCATTTGACAACGTCATCCTCTACCAGGACGCCGCCCAGCGCGGCCGCGCCGACG
>NZ_JBDTPB010000046.1:0-20178 GCF_039932935.1 Polaromonas sp. | reverse complement strand
TGACGGCCAGGTGGGCGCGCTTCATGAGTTCGAAGGCGAAGTCCCAGCTGCCGCTGACGCCCAGGCGGGCGGCTGCAGCGGTGCAGTCGGCGTAGGCATAAAACGCACCATCCGGCATCACCGGGACGGTGAGGCCCAGGCGGTTCAGCTCAGGAATGAAGTAGTCGCGGCGAGCCTTGAACTCGGCGCGGCGGCGTTCGTACTCCTGCAGGCTCTCGGGTTCAAAGCAGGCCAGGGCGGCGTACTGGGCCACGGTGCTCGCGCAGATAAAGAGGTTTTGTGCGATGCGCTCTATCACCGGTGCCAGCGCTTCGGGCACCACCAGCCAGCCCAGTCGCCAGCCGGTCATGTTGAAATATTTGCTGAAGCTGTTGATACTGATCACGCTTTGGCCCAGGTCGCCGGGCATGGCCAGTGCTGAATGGCCGAAATGCTCTTCATAGCTCAGGCCCAGGTAGATTTCATCGATCAGCGTGATGCCGCCGCGGCCATGCACAAATTCGTGAATACGCTGCAGCTCTTCGGGCGCGATGGATGTGCCCGTAGGATTGGACGGCGAGGCCAGCAGTACACCGCGTGTTTTGGGGTTCCATGCCGCCTCTACCTTTTCGCGGGTCAGCTGAAAGCGTTCTTCGGCGGTGGTCGCAACCAGCACTGCATTGCCTTCGGCCGCACTGACGAAATGCCGGTTGCAGGGGTAGCTGGGGTCGGGCATCAGGATTTCGTCACCTGACTCAATCAGGGCCAGGCAAGCCAGCTGCAGGGCAGCAGAGGCCCCCGCGGTGATGATGATGCGGCTGGGCGCGACCTGCGCGCCGAAGCGCGAGGCATACCAGCCGCTGATGCGTTCACGCAGTGCCGGCAAACCCGTGGCTTGGGTGTATTGCGTCGTGCCGTGTTCAATGGCGCGGGCTGCGGCTTGTTGCACCAGGGGCGGCGCCGTGAAGTCGGGCTCGCCGATGTTCAGGAAGATCATGGGCGAAGCGCTGTGCGCAAATTCCTGCGCCAACGCAGAGGCCGCTTTGGCAACCTCCATGACATAGAAGGGCTCAATCCGCTGAGCCCGCTGGGCGATTTTCAAGGCTGGCCTTTCGCGGGGCGAGCCCCTATCGGGATTTGTCGGCGGCAACTTCGGCGGCGCGCAACGAGGGCGCCATTTTGTTCAGCACCCCATTGACGTACTTGTGGCCATCGGTTCCGCCAAAGGCTTTGGCAAGCTCGATGCACTCATTGATCACGACGCGCCAGGGCACATCGAGGCAGTGGGTGAACTCATAAGCGCCTATCCACAGCACCGCATGCTCGACCGGCGAAATTTCGGCCATGGGCCGGTCCAGCAGGGGCGTGATGCCTGCATCGAGCGTTGCCGCACCTTCAATGCAGCCGTGCAAAAGCGCGTCGTAATGGGCTGAGTCGGCTTTGTGGAAACCCACGAGGTCGCGGGTAAACGCGTCAATTGAATCCGCCTCGTTGCGACCCACCAGGTGCTGGTAGAGCGCTTGCAGTGCGAACTCGCGTGCGCGGGTGCGGGCGGATTTGTCCGCCGCCTTTTTCACGCCCGTATCGGTCAGGCCGGTGCGGGTTTGGGGCGGGCGTTTGGGTTTGGTGATGGGGTCTGCCATGGAGTGCCAGTCAGGTTAAGGGGTGCAGGAGCAGGCGCTCAGGCAAGGTCATTGATCAGGTTCGCCATTTCGACGGCGACGCGGGCGGCGTCGCGCCCTTTGTCGACCTGGCGGGCTTCAGCCTGCGCGACGTTTTCAGTCGTCAGTATGGCGTTGGCAATGGGCAGCTGGTAGTCAAGCGCCAGGCGCGTGACGGCGGCGCCGCTTTCATTGGCCACCAGCTCGAAATGATAGGTCTCACCACGGATGATGCAGCCCAGGGCGATTAACGCGTCGTATTTGTCGCTTTCGGCCAGGGCCTGAAGCGCGAGGGGGACTTCCAGTGCGCCGGGCACCTTGACGTGTTTGATGTTGTCCTCTGGCACACCCAGTGCGGCCAGCTCGTGCTTGCAGGCTTCGGCGAGTGCATTGGTGATGCTTTCATTGAAGCGCGCCTGCACGATGCCGATCGAAAGTTTTTTGCCGTCAAGCTTGTCGCCTGAACCTTTTTCTGCTCCAAACACGATGAATCCCTTTGATTGATTTTTGAGTAAATGAATTGTGAATGGGCTAGTCTTTGGTGGTGTAGCCCACGATCTCGAGGCCATAACCCGTCATGCTCGGCATGCGGCGCGGGTTGCCCATGAGGTTCATCCGGTGCACGCCGCATTCACGCAAAATTTGTGCGCCCACACCGTAAGTGCGCAAGTCCATGCGGCCGCGCTCGGGTGCCTGGCTGGCGCGTGCCGTGCCCTCAAACTGGGCCAGCAATTGCGCAGCGCTTTCGCCGCAGTTCAGCAGTACGGCAACGCCCTTGCCTTCGTCGGCGATGTGCTTGAGGCTTTGGTCCAGGCTCCAGGAGTGCATGGAGCGGCCTGTTTCCAGTACGTCGAGTACCGACAGTGGCTCGTGCACGCGCGCAGCCACCACATCGTCGGCGGACCATGCGCCCTTGACGAGGGCCAGGTGCAGGCCCTGGCTTGGCTTGTCCCTGAAGGCATGGGCGGTAAATTCGCCAAAGGCGGTTTGAATGGTGCGGCAGCCAATCTTCTCAACCAGCGAATCGTTGCGGCTGCGGTGTTCAATCAGGTCGGCGATGGTGCCGATCTTCAGGCCGTGTTCGGCGGCAAACAGCAGCAGATCCGGCAGGCGGGCCATGGTGCCATCGTCCTTCATGATTTCGCAAATAACGGCGGCCGGCGAGCAGCCAGCCATGCCGGCGAGGTCGCAGCCGGCCTCGGTGTGGCCGGCGCGCATCAGCACGCCGCCGTCCACGGCCTGCAAGGGAAAAATATGGCCGGGCTGGACCAGGTCGTTGACCTTGGCGTCTTTGGCCACTGCGGCCTGCACGGTGCGGGCGCGGTCGGCGGCTGAAATACCGGTGGTCACGCCCTCGGCGGCTTCAATGGAGACGGTGAAGGCGGTGGAATGCTTGGTGCCGTTGCGGGTGGCCATGGGCGGCAGTTGCAGCAGCTCGCAGCGCTCGCGGGTCAGGGTCAGGCAGATCAGGCCGCGGCCGAAACGCGCCATGAAGTTGATGGCCTCGGGGGTGACGTGGTCTGCCGCCAGAACCAGGTCGCCTTCGTTTTCACGGTCTTCCTCGTCGATCAGGATGACCATGCGGCCCGCGCGCATGTCGGCAACGATGTCTTCAACAGGAGAAATGGCAGTGGTCATGGGTCAGGGCGTATTGGTTTTAGGAGCGTCGTTGAGCATGCGCTCCACGTAGCGGGCAATCAGGTCAATTTCCAGATTGACGTTGGAACCGGTACTCAGCTGGCCGAGTGCGGTGTTTTGAACCGTGTGGGGGATGAGGTTGATGCTGATTTCAGTTCCGGCGGGAGGGGCGGCCAAGTCGGCGACGCGATTCACGGTCAGGCTCACGCCGTTGACGGTGATGGAGCCTTTGTACGCCAGATACTTCCCCAGTTCGCGGGGGGCGAGAATGCGCAATTCCCAGCTTTCGCCCACTTCGGCGAAATGCGTTACGCGCCCAATGCCGTCAACATGGCCTGACACGATGTGCCCACCCAGGCGGTCGTGCGCGCGGAGGGCTTTTTCAAGGTTGATGGGGCCTGTTTCTGCCAGCCCGGTGGTTTTGGCCAGGGATTCCGCAGAGATGTCGATGGAAAACCGGTTATTGGCAAGATCCAGCGTCGTGGCGGTCATGCAGGCGCCGTTCAGGGCAATGCTGTCGCCCAGCCCTACGTCGTCAAGATAACCCGCAGGCGTCTCGATGGTAAGCCGCTTGCCATGGTCTGAAGAGCTGCCCAGGCTATGGATGGCGACGATGCGCCCCAAGCCGGTAATGATTCCGGTAAACATCCGGCTATTTTCGCAGGGATTGAAGCCATCCGGACGGGCAGGGCCACTAAACCGGCACGAAAGCTGCCCAACCGGTGCCCAGGGGGCTGACTTGCTTCGGTAAAGCCTAGAATTGGTCGCGGCCCTTGACGCGTGCCAGTATGCGCAGGTCTGGTCCGATCATGCGCGTCGATACAAACTGCAGCGCGAGCCCGCTCGAGAGCTCTTCCAGCGCCGGCAGCGCCGTCATGCCACGGCCCGGGCCCAACAGCGTAGGGGCTATGTAAAGCAGGAATTCATCTACCAAGTTTTCCCGGACCAGCGAGCCATTGAGCTTGTGGCCGGCTTCAACATGCAGCTCGTTTATTTCACGGTGGGCCAAGTCACGCATCATGGCGGCGAGATCCACCTTGCCAAATGGGGAGGGCAGGGTCATGATCTTGGCGCCGCGAGCTTGCAGGGCCGCTGTCCTTGCGGGGTCCTGGATAGCGCAGTAAATCCAGACTTCGCCGTCCGTATCGAAGAGCGCGGCGTCCGGCGGGGTTTGCAGCTGGCTGTCCACGATGATGCGGTGCGGTTGGCGTGTTGTCTCCACCAAGCGCACATCGAGACGAGGGTTGTCTTCCAGCACAGTGCCGATGCCAGTCAAAACCGCTGATGCCCGGGCTCGCCAGGCATGACCATCGGCACGCGCCTCAGCAGAAGTGATCCATTGGCTTTTG
Source organism: Polaromonas sp. (assembly GCF_039932935.1). Classification (GTDB taxonomy): domain Bacteria; phylum Pseudomonadota; class Gammaproteobacteria; order Burkholderiales; family Burkholderiaceae_C; genus Polaromonas. The sequence continues at coordinate 15,551 of NZ_JBDTPB010000046.1, read as the reverse complement.
CCGTTCTCCAGCGCTGTGGTGCCGTCGAGCGAGGATGCAATCTTCATGCGAACCCAGGGCGTGCGCCGGGTCATGCGGCTGAGGAAGCCTATGTTGATTTCACGCGATTCGGCAGCGCCGGGACCTACCTCGACTTCAATGCCGGCTGCCCGCAATATCTCAAAACCTTGGCCGGATACCAGGGGGTTGGGATCTGCCATTGAAGCTACCACTTTTTTGATGCCTGCGTTGATTAGGGCATCGCAACAGGGGCCGGTCCTGCCATAGTGGGAGCATGGCTCCAGGGTGACGTAAGCGGTGGCACCTGAAACATCGCGGCCCTGTTGCTGCGCGTCGCGCAGGGCCATGATTTCGGCGTGGGGGCCACCGACCTGCTGGGTATGGCCTTGTCCTAAAACCGAGCCGTTGTCATCAACGATTACGCAACCAACGGACGGGTTGGGCTGCACCATTCGAATACCAGTCTCCGCCAGGTCCGTCGCCAGCCGGATGTATTCCGCGTTAGAAAACAAAGTCAAATCAATCGGTAGCGCTTGTGGAGCAACTAGCGTCGCTTGTGCTCGTTGGCTTGCAGGTCCTGGTTCGCCCCGTCTTGGAGATGATGATTCTGCGGGTTTGATCGGCTTGAGTGTTTCCGGCAAGGTCGTTACGGGTCAACGTAATTGTCAACGCGCCGAATGTACCTGTCTTTGTTTTTGCATAACCAGAGGCATCAAACATGATGTAGGGGGTGCTGCCCGTGGCAACGTTCGTTCCTGTCACGCTAAAGTAAGCAGGAAGCGCGTTCTGCACAAGAATGGTCCCGTCAGACGTAGGGCTGTAAGTTTGGGTTCTGTCCTTGTCGACAAAAATCACCCAGCCTGTACTCCAGTCGGAGCCATTGTTGGTCGGTACGACGAACGAGTTCATTCCACGCTTCATTGCTTCCGAGCGGGCCGCGTTGATCGCGGCGATGAATGTGTTGGTAGCCGAAGTCAGTTCGGCATTGCGCTTGAAGGTCGTCAAGCTCGGGATGGCAACCATCGTCAAGACCACGCCAATTGCCAGCGTGATCAGCAACTCGATGAGCGTAAAGCCGCTCGAGATTTTACGCCGGGACATCATGGCCAGCAAAGTGAAAAAGTAGGCGTAACGCCGCTTGGCGGAGCCGTACAGTCTTTGACGCCGGTGCTTGTCACTCTCAGCGAACCAACAGCGGAGTCGCTACCCTTGGGTTGTGCAACCACGCGCACGCATTCCGCGATTGAGAAGGTCGCGGTACCGCTGGTGCAGTTCTCTGCTGACAGGAGATACGCGCCATTCGCAAGCGAGTCCCCTGAGTAGGTCTTGAACGGCACGCTTGAGGCTGTTACGCCCCCACAAGCCGTGGCTGGCACGGGAGCTGCGGCTGTTGCTACGCCAGTGCTTGCCGTTGTAAACCCCAGATAGCAGTTTCTTTGGGTCAAATAACGTTCCTGCTGTTGCAGCAGTTCAGCCAAGGCCGTACGGGCCTGGGCTCGCTTGCCTTTCAAGATTGACGATGTGTAAGCAGGATAAGCCACGGCAGCCAGGATGCCAACTATGGCAACCACAATCATCAGCTCCATCAGGGTGAAGCCCCTCATTTGTTTGTATTTCATGGTGCGTTCTTTAAGTCAAGGTAGTTGTTGATTTGACGCCAGCTTAACCGTCCTGTCACAAAGGTGGTTGTAGTAGTTCCACTGGTCGCTACGCCTTGAGAGCCGACATCCGTGTTCTGGGTGACGGTAGTCTTGATTCGCCTGCCGGTGGTCGTACTGACGGTGTAGGTGGTTGCGCTCGACACCTCAATCAGCAAGGGCTCTCCCAGCAGACCAACAGTTGATGTCCTGAAAGATCCATTGCCGGAATCGATATTCATCTCGTATGTCTGCCCGCTGCCGCCGCTTGCGACACAGGAACCTAGCGCACCGGAAGCCGCCGGTATAAGCGAGCCGAATTTGAGGGTATCGCCAATGAGGCTCACACTCGTGATGCTTCGCTCCCCGGAGACCGCGAAGTCAAAGTACCAGCCCGATCGCTGCGTTGAGTCGCCATCGCTGGTGGCACGGCCTATCTTGAAGGCAGGAAATGTCACGGTTCGGGCCGTCACGTTGACAGTGCCCGCCTGCAACCGTCCCCTGCCGTTGACGGCACTATTGCCGACTGGCGAGGTGTCGGCCGCTGCACTGCCATTGTCATATACGGTATAGAACGAATTCTGGAGAGTGGATGTCTTGTCTCCCGTTTCCAGATATTTTCCGGTACCGAACGAGACGTAGGACGTGTTGACACCACCGACCACCGGCCCGGATACCACAATGGGCGGCATCGAGATCGGTTGTACTAAGCCACCACTTGTTTTGGCAATGAACATGGGATAACCAACAATGGGAGCCGTGCCCTTCTTGAAATAGGACAACAGGTCAAAAGTCCATTCGCTGGCGCCGCGCTGCGTAAAGTCGAGTTTCCACAGTTTGCCGTGCAAATCACCCATGTAAATTTGCGCCAATTCCTTGTTCAGGCCAAAGGTTGCCGCGAAATTAATCAGTCCAGGCGCGGTGCCTGTAGCGTTGTTTACGCTTAATGTGCTGTCTACAGGAACGGTGAGTTTGTAGTAATTGGGCGTGGCGCCTGCGGATGTCCATGCCGTGCCTGCCGGCTTGTCAAGGGCGAGCAGGAACAGTGCAGGATTGCCGTCACTGTAGTTACCCGTGCTGTCGGGATTGGTGTAGTTGTTCACGCCACTTGCCACCACTGCAAACCAGCGATAAGTTGCCGTGGTGGCTCCCGGAGCGCTGGTGCGCAACTTGAGGATTTGGGGGCGCCCGACCACATACCCCATCGAAGCATCGTCCTTCTGTGTGAACTCCCACATGACATTGGAGGCCGAAAAGGTGGAGGGGGTTGTGACGTCCAGAGCGTATACGCCAGGCCCACCGGCACCTGTGCCTCCTACCAATACGGTTTTCCAGTCGCTTGCGGAGCCGGCACTTCCTACTTGGGCTTCTGCGACCGCCGGTGTGGCATCAACATAGGCCTGATGGTTGCTGTTATATGTCGTGGCGGTCAGTGCGGCAAGCTTGGGTCCCATCCAGCTCGGGATGTAGCCAAACAGCTCGTCACCGGTATTGGCATTGAAGGCGTGAAGCATGCCGTCGTTGGCGCCAACAAATACGGCAGGTGTACGGCTTGAGTTGGTGCTAAAGAAAGTGTTGTAAGCCGCTGTTCCCGGGGTAATGCTGAGGGTGGGTGTGCCCGAATACACAATACCCGAATTGACGACGTCTCCAAGCAGCTTGCTTCGGAGGCGGAAAGGTGCGCCCTCTTTGGAGCGATCACCCCTGATGTAGTTAAGGCGGTCCTGGGCCAGGCCATCCGCTGCAGACGCCGGTGTCAATTTTGCAAGATCAACCTGGAGCGTACTGTCGATGCTTGCCCATTGGAAGTCACTGGCGGGGGGATTGGTTGTGGCGCCTGCTCGGCCGACGACGATATTACGCGTGGTTGCCGGAGCTGCAAGAGCGCCAAGTTTGGTAACGGCCTGCCAGTTGGGTGTTGAACCGATCGCGACGGTGTTACTGGCATTCACAGTGACCGGGATCGCCAGGACATCTCCACTCCAATCAGAAGTGTCAAACGCACCTTGATAGATGGTGCTGCCCGCAGCGGTCAGGTTCTGGTTGGAAATGGCGCTTTTTGCAATACTGCGAGCAGAGGTCGAGGCACGACTGAAAATGCTGTCAAACGCATTCAACACGTCTCGCGCACTGCTTTGCAGATAAAACGTACTGGCTTCACCTGGAACATCTACATCTTGCCAGACATCGTTGTTGTTGGTGCCGTCTTGCTTTTTGAACGGGTTGCCGTAGGCGTTGTATGGTTTGCCACCAATGTTGGACGAGTCGGATTCAAAGCCACCGTATTTCGCCGAGGTAAAAAACTGGTTTCTATTTTGCCTGTAGGCGGTGGTATTTGACGAACCGTTCTCATTGACGTCAAAGAAAAAGGACTTGGTCCTCAGGCCTGGCCGCTGCAGCGCCGGGCTGCCTGTCCATCCTGTTCCCCGAATGTCATGGGTATGTGCCCAGTAGGCTTGGCCCGTCAGCACTTGCGAGCCGCTGGACACGCTTTGCGTCTGAGTGTTTGGCGTGTTGGGGTTGCCCGTTGTTCGCGACACGCCCTGACCATCGAGGTACGATGTGCTGGCATTCGATTCGAAGCTATTGACAATACCTTTCCAGTAGCTGAAGTCCTGGATATTGTTGGCTGTATTGGCTGTCCGTGTCAGGAGGGTGTTGCCATCGTGGGTATTGACGTCGCCGATCACCACAATGTTGCTTTTCAGGCATGAGTAGTCTGCCGTATTGGTGCGCGAACCTCCATAGGGGTCGGTCCAGGCTGTGTAGACCGGATAGCCGTCATACATGGCTGTCGTCAAGCCGCTAACAGCGCCGGGCGTGGGGCCAAGCCCTTGCAGATATCGCAGCGTTTCGCCATAAAGTTCACCGACGGCGTCGTAAATTTTGTAGCGGCCGGGGGTCGGGCCGGTCCGACCGAATTTGTTCAGGTAGTTGATGACGCCGCTGATGGGTGTGGCTTGCGTGGTGTCACCGTCAGGGTTGGCTGCGAAAACACCTGTGTTGGCATTCCATTCGGCTTTGGGATTGCCGGTGCCAGGGGTGTTGTCGAGTCCTGTTTCATCAAATGTCTTGGCCCCGACAAATTTCATGGGTGCCCGCAACACACCGCCATAGCGTCCGCCGCTTGAGCTTTGGGTCTGGTCCATCAGGTAACCGAAAGCTGCCAGTCGCAACTGATCGCTGTACTTCTGGATGCTGCCCGTTGGCTTGAAGTTGCCATTGGGGTATTTGGTGCACAGCCCAAAGTCACGAACATCCTGCAGTACGCCCGAAACGTTGCTATTGCACACTTGAACCCGGGAATAGAAAAAGCCATCGGTATTCAACGTTGCTGTCGAGGGGGTGGGCGTCCAGGAGCCGGTGTAGTTACGCGTGTAGCAGGACTTCACCGTGCCGGGTGCGGGGTCTACGCCGATGGTGGCTGTGTTGCAAGTCACACCTTCGGAAGCCGGGAAAATGACCCATCCGCCGTTTGAGTTGTTGGTGCCTTGGGCACCGTAGAGCACCTCCTTGACGCCTGTGAAGTTGCACTCCGCATTTTCAGCTGCGCAAAGCACACCGCCAAAGTTACCCAAACCTGCATTGCGCGTGCTAAAACTGGCGGTGGTGCCTTTTTGCCGTATGGAACCGGCGCCTAAGGTATAAGCCGCCGTGTTGCCGCACCCTCCGGTAGCGGACGTCCCAAAAAATATTTGATTTAACGTATTTGCCACAAAGACATTACTGCCTGCTGCCTGAGTGATCATTGCGGTAGGGATTGCACCCCAGTATTTCCCTGTACCGCCGCCGTCTTTTTGCAACTGCTTGGAGGGAAAGTTACCGGTGTTCCAGAAGCAGGAGGGGTCACCATTCGGAATAACGGCCCGCTGCAAGATGGTCAGTGAAGGGGTGTCGATGTAGCGGTCGCCGCCGGACAAGGCCAGGCGCAACATGTCGATAGCAGAACTGGACGACCAGTTCAGGAAATTCCCGCTGAATGCGTTGGTGCACATTCTGTTAGTGGCCGCGCCGGTGCGGTCAAAGCGCTTGTAGTCGGTCGTTGTCAGTCCCGACGCCGGGGTTTCTGAGGGCGCGTTGTTGTAGGTGTAGCAACTTTCCGCGTCGTAGTAGCCAAGATACTCGTTGGTATTGCTGTAATTCGCGTCGAGGTATTGCGCGCCCACCGTTGGAAACTCCACTGACAGAGCCAGTGCAATCACAGGCTTGTCGCCACCGGTTGCCGCGAACAGGGGGTCTGAAGACAGCGCCAGTCCCTTGATGTTGGGTGGGGTGGTCGCGCCAATTACCACAAGCGCAACGGTGGCTGTAAGTAACAACGTGACGAGGGGTATCCAGCGTCGCTTGGCGAACAGTCCCAACTTGCTTTGACTGAAGAGCCCAAATCGCGGTTTCACTGGCGAGGTGCTGTCGGAAGGGTATGAGGACAAGGAGTTTGTTTTCATGGTGACATCTACCCGTTCTTAATTTCGGTAAATCATCTGGACAAGGGCCTGGATATCGTCGCGTGGGCCAAAACCCATGGCAGTCACACGGTAGATGTATTTGGTCTCGGTTGAGGTCAGGTTGCGGCTACCCGAGCCCGCGCCAAATTGGTCAGGAATGGCCTCAATGACGTAGCGTGGTTTTTTGGCAGGCTGAATGCCAATGCTTCCTGCCGCAAATGCCCTTCCGGTAAAGCTGCCAAATTCCGTGGTCTGGGCAGTTGCGCCTACTACGTCAAAGGGAACTGTCAGCCACGCCGGTTTTCCGGTTGTAGCCAGACTGCAAAGTCCGGCACTTGCACCACTCGACCCGCACCCGTCGATAAATGCGCCGACATTTGTCTGGGGAGAGAAAATCGAGCGCCTTGACGATGCACCGGGGCCGAACATGTCAAATTCTGCATCCATCAGAGCCGCCTCGGCAGACTGCCATGCAATCTGCTGATCTCTGTCATTGCGTGCGCCTCTCTCGCTCATGGTCGAAATCTGCATACCCGCAACGCCCACCAGTGACACGATGGTCAGGATGATCATTACCATGATCAGTGATGCGCCTTGCTGTGACTTGCTGCTCCAGCGGAGCAACCCCGCCTTTGTGATTGCGCTCATTGCTCAAAGTCCCTGTTCATTGCGTAGATGAATCGTAAAAGTCACCACTTGGCGGAGCCGACGGTCGACGGCGGGCGTAAAAATCGTGCCGGGATCAGTGGCCGACGACAAAGCAGAGCCTGCCGTACCGCCAGAAGAGTCTGCCGCCTGTCCGAGGGGGTAAAGGGTCGGCTGTGTTTGGCCTTCGGGAAAAGAGCCGACCGGGCCGCGCAAAATCATGCCGATGCGCAGGCTTCTGACCCGGCGCCAATTGTCATTGGTGCCCATAAGATTGCCGGGCACAGTCATCTGGTCGGCGCGCAGGTAACGATCGGCAACGGAGCTGGTGGGTAGTCCGGTGGGTGCCGTATTGGGAATAACACCCACAACGCCGTAAAGCACCTGGAAGTTCTCCACGCCACGAATAATGGGTTGCACCGAAATGACGCCAGTGGTCGGATTGGCGGAAGAGCACATCAGGCTCAACTCACCGTCGACCGCGCTGGGAGCAACATGAATGACACTCCAGGCTCTGTCGTCGCGATTCACGGGAACAACCGTGGATGCGTTTCCCGAGCAATCGATCATCGACAGGTCGGAAACGCCGGAGCTGGGAAAGGTTGAGGCAATTTGGTATCGAATGACCAATACGTCGCTGCCATACCCTGGCGATGTCGCGCCGGTACGGGCAACTGCCACGTTGCTCGGATCGCTGGCACTGGAGGTTGAATTGTTAAAGCCGGTTACGTTGGGATCGGGGTTGGTTGGGTCTCCGCCTACGCGAGAGGAGGCAGCCCAAGATACATCATCAAATCCGGCTTGTACACCCAGGCGTCTTATCAACTCCGTGGCAAATCGGGCGTTTTCACGCAACTGCGCAGCGGCATCAACAGTGGAAAACCCTTGGCGACTGGCCACAAGTGCGGAAACTGCCGCAACGGCAATGACAGTGCTGATGACAAGTGCAACCAGCAGTTCAACGAGTGTCAAACCAGCCTGACTGTGCGACCGCCCGTGGCTATTGGCTGGCAGAGGAAATGAATTGGACGCGCTATTCATACAGAATTTCCCGGCGTGACTGGCAACACCATGCCAGGTGTCGTTGCAAAGTCCAACGGTGCGGTATTCGTATTGGAGCGATTGGTGGAATTTCGTGTCCAGCCAATCTTGATGACAGTTGTTGCATTGGCGACGTTATCGCAAGCCCAGCGCGGTATGCCCTGTGAGTCGAACGGAGCTGAGTCTGTGCAAACGACCACCCGGGCACCTGGCAGTTCCCTGTCAACTCTGGTCAGCCACTCCGTCATTTCTGCATTGGCGGTGGCGGTTGTGGTGGCGCAACCGGTAGAGGCGTTAGCGGCATTGAGGCAATAAGCGGCGGTGCCTGGGACAAGAGGGCTGGCGAAACTTCCCATGTAAGGGTTGCCGGTAGCCAGTAGCCCGATATCCTTGTTTCCTCGCATCATTTCGGCCAACTCGCGGGCAAATTCACCGGCAGTTGACTGCAATCGGGCGTCACGGTTGGCCTGAAGGGCGGCGGCCTGAAGCCCCACCATGCCCAAGAGGCCAAACGACAAAATAATGATTGAAATCAGCACCTCCAGCAGCGAGAAACCCGCTAGCTTCGAGGCGCGCCCTAGCATGCGGCTGCGACCGGGCTGATATGAGGATGGGGCAGGCGATTTGTCCATGCGCCAATGATAGGGCGAGGACATTTCGTAGGGTAGATATGTCGCTACCGGCTATCGCCCCCCGTCCGCCGTTTGACTGGAAAGGCAGTATCGGGGCCTGTCGTTTGCCCGGTTAACCGTGATTTCCTTCCACATGTGGCACATCAGACATGCCGGCGAGAGCGCTCGATTAACGCCGCACCTCATCCACCAGCGTCTTGAACTCGTCAATGTCTTCAAAACTGCGGTAAACGCTCGCAAAACGGACGTAGGCGACTTTGTCGAGCTTTTTCAGCTCGCGCATGACGAGTTCGCCGATGCGGTTGGAGGCGAGCTCGCGCACGCCCAGGCTCAGCAGTTTTTCCTCAATCCGCTCAATGGCGGAGTCGATTTGCTCGGTACTGACCGGGCGTTTGCGCAGGGCCAGGCTCATGGAGCCCAGAATCTTGCTGCGTTTGTACTCGATGCGCCGGCCGTCCTTTTTGACGATGGCTGGAAAGGCCACGTCCGGCCGCTCGTAGGTGGTAAAGCGCTTTTCACAGGCGCCGCACTGGCGGCGGCGGCGTATGAATTCGGCGTCTTCGCCCACCCGCGTTTCCACCACCTGGGTTTCGAGGTGGCCGCAAAAGGGGCATTTCATGTGTTCTGACGCCCATTTAAAGACACGAATTGGCCTTCAGCCCAATATGGACGGGCGCAAGCAGCTATCAAAATCATAGTGCCTGCGCCGCCCGTCATGCTTAGCGGTAAACCGGAAAGCGGCTGGTCAGGGCATGGACCTTGGCGCGAACGGCGTCGATATTGGCCGCGTCGCGCGGGTTGTCCAGCACATCGGCGATGAGGTTGGCCGTGGCGCGGGCTTCTTCGTCCTTGAAGCCGCGGGTCGTCATGGCCGGGGTGCCAATGCGCACGCCGCTGGTGACCATCGGCTTTTCCGGGTCGTTCGGGATGGCGTTCTTGTTGATCGTCATGTGGGCGCTGCCCAGAACGGCTTCGGCTTCCTTGCCGGTGATGCCCTTGGCACGCAGGTCGACCAGCATGACGTGGCTTTCGGTGCGGCCGCTGACGATGCGCAGGCCGCGCTGCGTCAGCGTGTCGGCCAAGATCTGCGCGTTCTTCACGACTTGCTGCTGGTAGGCCTTGAACTCAGGCGCCATGGCTTCCTTGAAAGCCACCGCCTTGGCGGCGATCACGTGCATCAGCGGGCCGCCCTGCAGGCCGGGGAAAATCGCGCTGTTGATGGCTTTTTCGTGCTCGGCCTTCATCAGGATGATGCCGCCGCGCGGGCCGCGCAGGCTCTTGTGCGTGGTCGAGGTGACGATGTCGGCGTGCGGCACCGGGTTGGGGTACACGCCCGCAGCCACCAAGCCGGCGTAATGGGCGATGTCGACCATGAAGATCGCGCCGACGGCCTTGGCCACCTTGGCGAAACGCTCGAAGTCGATACGCAGGCTGTAAGCGGAGGCACCGGCAATGATCAGCTTGGGCTTGGTCTCATGGGCCTTGCGCTCCATCGCGTCGTAGTCGATCTCTTCCTTGTCGTTGAGGCCGTAAGAGACGACGTTGAACCACTTGCCGCTCATATTAAGGGCCATGCCGTGGGTGAGGTGGCCGCCTTCGGCCAGGCTCATGCCCATGATGGTGTCGCCGGGCTTCAGGAATGCCAGGAACACGGCCTCGTTGGCGGAGGCGCCGCAATGCGGCTGCACGTTGGCGGCTTCGGCGCCAAAGATGGTTTTGATGCGGTCAATGGCCAATTGCTCGGCCACGTCCACGTGCTCGCAGCCACCGTAGTAGCGGCGGCCGGGGTAGCCTTCAGCATATTTGTTGGTCAGCTGCGAGCCCTGCGCGGCCATGACTGCGGGCGAGGCGTAGTTTTCGCTGGCGATCAGCTCGATGTGGTGCTCTTGCCGGGCGTTTTCAGCCTGGATGGCGGCGAAGATTTCGGGGTCGGTTTGTTCAACGAGGATGTTGCGGTCGTACATGGCAGTCCTTAAAGACGTGGTCCCTGCTATTCATATGAGCGTGGCTCTAAATGAAACAAGGGCTGCCCAGGCGAACGGCTGAACGCTTTCGGCCCATCGGCTTTCAGCGGTGCGCTTCCCAGTGGTGTCCCACGTCAGCTTCAATGGTTGCGAAAACCCTGAGCCTATCGCCAGTTGCGCACTTTGCTAGTGTAACTGAGGGCGCCCAAAACCTGCCGTGTTGAGGGTTCTTTGCCTGCAGCCTGAAAAGCAAAAAGCCGGGGCGCTGGCGGCGGCCCGGCTTTTGGAGCGGATGAGTGCAGGCAGAAAGGCCCGCAAGGCAGCCGGATCAGGACTGGTTCAGCAGCGCCACCTTTTCAGGCGTTTTGCCTTCAGCCTCGGGTTTGGCCGGCAAAGAGGCCGGCACCGGGCGTGATGTGCCGGGGGGTGTGCCGAAGAACGGCGAGGGCGCGCCGCGCTTGGACGCAGACGCCACCACTGCCAGCAGGCGGGCATGCTCGCCCATCACCTTGCCGGCATAGCCGCCATCGTCGTCCATGTTGGCTGCGCCTACATAGTATTTGAGGCCGCCTTCGAGCGAGCCGGCACGGCTGATGCATTCCTGCAGCACCTTGACGCCGACGCGCAGGTTGGTCACCGGGTCAAACGCCGCCAGCTTGCCGCCGAAATTGTCGTATTTGTCGTGGTGCACCTTGGTCATGACCTGCATCAGGCCCTGGGCACCCACCGGGCTTTGCGCGAAAGGGTTAAAGCCGGATTCGATGGCCATGATCGCCAGGATCAAGGTCGGGTCGAGCTTGGCTTTCTGGCCGATGTCAAAGGCCTCGGCCACCAGCACACTCAGCGGCTCAGGCGCGACGCCGTATTTTTTGCTCAGCCAGTAAGCCACTGCCGCCTGTTGGGAGGGCAGATCCTTCGGGTTGGACGCCGTGGCCCGCTCAATGGCAGCCGGCTCGGTAAAACCGACGGCGGCCTCCCGGCGCTCTTGCAACCAGGTCATGAGCTTGAATTCACCGGCCTGGCGCAGGTCGGGCCGGGCGGTCAGTGTGATCACTGCAAACACCACGGCCAGGCCCAGCAGGGCAAAGCTGTTGTGGGTAATCTCGAAAAAGCCTTGGGCGATGTCATCAACAATGTTGGAAACACTGCTGCGCACATTCTTCACGTGTGCGGCGACATTCAAGTCAAGGCCGAATTGTCCTAGCGCTGTCATAGCACTCCTTTCTACGCTTGCAGGCCTTTTGGGGGCCAAGCAGGCTTTGATTGGGTCGCCATCAAACCAAGGCATTGCCTTGTGGGTGTTGACCCTTGTTTGACGTTGCCGGCTTCTTTGATGAATAGGGCAGCGGGTTCGGGTTGTCCCTAGGATTCGTGGGACTGGCGGGATTCTATGGGGTTGGTTAATAACCTGTCAATAATAACAAATTGATTCTTTATATCAAAAACTCAAATAAAAACCTTGATTTCCGGTAAAACCGGCCTGAATCAAGGTGCTTAGAGGCTCTACTTGAGATCCCGCTCTAAGTTAAATGAGTCCCCTAAAAAGTCAGATCGGCTCTGCGCCGGTCCGTTTGTAGGCCGTTTTCTACATCTCATGTAAGTTGAAAATTCGGTCAGCCATGGCCGGTTGGGCTCCCAAAGGCAGCGGCAATCACAGCGCGCGGTGTGATTGAAAAGATGGTCTTGCCTGTCCGGCGGCATAGGCTTAACCTGCAGTTGTCTGTTCATTCAGGCATCCACCGGGTAACCAACCCCGGAAGAACTGAGAGCAATCACTTGCTTTCATCGCACTGGAGACGATTCATCTCTTCTTTGCGGAACCCCGACGGCATGAGCATAAATGCCCGCCGTCAACCCCGACCAGCTTGCTGGCCGGGGTTTTTCTTTTTCGGGGTGACCGTCTTTTTCAAATAAACCATTGACCGATTGGCCATGGCGCTAAAAACTCGACGCCTATGGCAAGCAATGAATCGAAAAACACCGGGTCGGGCGTGAAATGGCAGCAATACAAATGGAACAAATGGAGGGAAATCGGCAAAAGCTTGCCGGCCAGGGCGGCGAACGTGGCCAGGTCGCCGCTGTGGCGGCGCCGCGCCGTCTGGGCCCTTGGCCTGCTCCTGCTGCTGTGGGCGCTGGCCTATGCGGCGGTGCCGCCCATCCTGAAGTCCCAGCTGGAGAAGATCGCCTCTGAAAAACTCGGGCGCCAGGTCACAGTAGGCGGGGTCGACTTCAAGCCCTGGTCGCTTGAGCTGACGCTTCACGACCTGGCCATCGCGCGCGCCGGCACGGCTGATGGCGCTTCGTCGTCTCCCCAGGCAAAGCCCCAGCTTTCCATCAAGCGCCTATATATAGATGCCGAACTGGAATCCCTGCTGCGGCTGGCGCCGGTGGCCGATGCCGTGGTGGTGGAGGAACCCGTGGCTTTCCTGACCCACCAGGGAGAAGGGCGCTATGACATCGACGACGTGCTGGAACGCTTCAAGACGCCCGCGGACCAGCCCGCCGGCGACCCGCCCCGTTTTGCGGTCTACAACATTGTGGTCAGCGGCGGGCAGATGGACTTCACCGACAAATCCGTTGGCAAAACCCATGAGCTGCGCGAGCTGGGCCTTTCGGTGCCGTTTTTGAGCAATCTCAAGTCCAAGCGCGAGGTGAAGACTTCACCGCACCTGGCGTTCAAGCTCAACGGCAGCAGTTTTGACACGGCCGCTGAACGCACGCCGTTTGCCCAGACCCACAAAACCGAGGCCACGCTCACCCTGCGCGGCTTCGACCTGAACCCCTATCTGGCGTATTGGCCGGCCAGCCTGCCGGTCAGGCTGCAGAGCGCGGTGCTGCACGCGGACGCCAAAATCGCGTTTGAGCAGACCCCTGCCACGGTGGTGCGCATTTCCGGAACCGTGACGGCGGAACAGGTCCGCTTGCTGACAGCGCAAACCACCGGGCCATCATTCGCGACTACACCAGCCATGCCGGCCCCGGGCAAACGCGGTGCAGCGGCCGGCGCCCGGCCGCCAGCCGCCAGCGCCGACCTGCTGGCTTTTGAACGCCTGCAGGTCACGATGGAAGACGTGCGACCGCTGGAGCAGTTCGTCAAACTCTCGGCGGTCGAGCTCACCGCACCCACGCTGTCGCTCGCCCGGGACCGGGCAGGGCGGCTTAACCTGTTGCCACCTGTCGCATCGGATGCTATAAAAAAAGGAGCTGCTGGCGCTCAGCCAGAAGGGGCTGCAGGCCAAAATGACTTGAATAGTTCGGTCCAGGCCCAGGCCCAGGCCCAGACCCAGCCACCTGCCAGTGCCGCGTCAGCCGGCAACCCGGCGGCTGCGCCTTCTGCCAAAGCACCGCCCTCATCCGCACCCTGGAAAGTTCAAGTGGCGCGTGTGGCCGTACGTGCGGGTCGGGTGAACTGGCTGGACGAAACCCTGGCTTCGCCCGCCGACATCCGCCTGTCCGGCCTTGTGCTCAATGCCTCCGGCATCGCCATGCCCTTTGTGGCCAGTGCGCCGCTGCAGTTCAACGGTTCGATCGGACTGGAGCCGCCTCCAGCTGCATCGGCGCCACAGCCTGCAAAGACCGGAACCAAACTGCCAGCCAAGCCCGTCGCCCCCGCAGCACCTGCTGCCACGCCAGCGCTTTTGACCTTCAGCGGCACCGCCACCGATCAGGCCGCTCAAGCCACCGCCACCGTGGCAGCCTGGCCCCTGGGCATGGCCGCCAAATATGTCGGGCAGTTTTTGCTGCCGGCGCTGAACGGGCAACTGGACGCCCAGCTCGGCGTGACCTGGCAGGCGCCCAGCGGCGACAAGCCGCAGCTGCTGCAAGTCACCGCCCCGCAGCTGGCCCTCAGCGACATTTTGCTGGCGCAGGGCAAGGTGTCGCTGGTTTCCGTCAAGCGTGTCGAGCTCGCGCAAGTCGACATCGACGTGACGGGCCAGTCCTTCAAGGCCGCCAGAATGCAGCTGGCCGAACCCAAGGCCAAGGTGTCACGCGACACCGACAAGCGCTGGATGTATGAACGCTGGATGATGAGTCCGGGCGCCACCACGCCGGCGCCACCTCCCACCGACGCGGCCACGCGCGCGGCAGCGCCCTTCTGGGCCGTAGCAATTGCCGATGTGCAGCTGGACGGCGGCGCCATGTCGTTTTCCGACCAGTCCGGTGCCAAGCCGGTGACGTTTGAGGTCGGCGCTGCGAAAGCCCAATTGGGCGGGCTGGTGCTGAACGACAGGCCGGACGCCAAGGCACAAGCCGCCAAACCCATGCCGCTGACCGCTTCGCTGCGGTTGGCTACCGGGCGTTTTGAGCCCGGCAAGGTCGACTTCAATGGCAGCCTCGGCTTGAGCCCGGTCCAGGCGCAGGGGCGGCTGGTGGTCGACCGGTTGCCGGTGCAGGCCTTCGAGCCCTATCTGGCCGACATCCTCAATATTGAACTGCTGCGCGCGGACGCCAGCTTCAAGGGGCGCGTGTCTTACCGGCAAACACCTGCGGGCCCTCAGGCGCAGGTGGCGGGCGATGTGTCGCTGGAGGAGTTCAGGGCCAACACCCTGGCGCCCAGTGAAGAGCTGCTGGCCTGGAAAGCCCTGAACCTGCGCGGCCTGAATGTGGCGCTGGACCCGGCCAAGGCCACCAAGGTCGATGTCAAGGAAACGGTTCTCACCGACTTTTTCGCGCGTGTGATCGTTCTGCCCGATGGCCGCATCAACCTGCAAAATCTGGTGAAGTCCGGCAAGGACGCGGCCGCCGCCAGCGCGCCGGCGGGCACTGCAACCCTGGCCATTTCTCCGTCGTCGCCGCTGCCTTCGGTTTCTGGTGCTACTGAAACCATAGCTGGTGGCGCACAGCCTGTGCTGGCCAGTGGCCAAAATGCTTCAGAATTTGTCTCGGCAGCGCCCGTCAGTTCGCCGGTGTCACCCACTGCGGCAGGCGCTTCTTTGGCGCCTGTCGTCAACTTCGGCCCGATCAGCCTGATCAACGGCAAGGTGCTGTTCTCAGACCGCTTCGTCAAGCCCAACTACTCCGCCGACCTCAGCGACCTGACCGGCAAGCTCAGCGCCTTTTCGTCGGTGACACCCACCGTGCCGGGCACCACCGCCACAGCGCCCAACATGGCCGACCTGGAGCTGCGCGGACGCGCCGAGGGCACGGCCTCGCTCGAAATCCTGGGCAAGCTCAACCCGCTGGCCA
>NZ_JBDTPB010000045.1:0-2188 GCF_039932935.1 Polaromonas sp. | reverse complement strand
TCGCGGATTTCATCGCTGAAGGTCGCGCTGAACAGCAGCGACTGCTTCTGCTTGGGCACCAGGGCCAGCACTTTCTTGATGTCGTGGATGAAACCCATGTCCAGCATGCGGTCGGCTTCGTCCAGCACCAGGATCTGCACCTGGCTCAGGTCCAGCGTGCCCTGGCTCGCGTGGTCCAGCAGACGGCCGGGGGTGGCCACCAGAATGTCGACGCCGCGGCGCAGTTTTTCAATCTGGGCGCCCATGCCGACGCCGCCGAACATCACCATGGAAGTGAGATCGGTGTATTTGCCGTAGGTGCGCACGCTTTCTTCGACCTGGGCCGCGAGTTCGCGGGTGGGGGTCATGATCAGGGCGCGCACGGCATTGACGCCGCGGCGGTTGGTCAGGCGTGCTTCAGTAGACAGACGCTGCAGCAAAGGCAGTGTGAAAGCCGCGGTCTTGCCGGTGCCGGTCTGCGCGCCGCCCAGCAGGTCCACGCCCTTGAGCACGGCGGGGATCGCCTGGGCCTGGATGGGGGTGGGGGTGTCGTAGCCCTGCTCGAGCACGGCCTTCAGAATGGCCGGGGCCAGATTCAATTCTTCAAATGTCATGGTAGGGCGCCCTTGGGCGCTGAGGATCGGCCTGTTGGGCGTCTGTTTGATGCAGGAAGCCCGCCAGTGATAGGCAGATGGGGTCAAAAGGTAGGGCTGTGAACATCGCAAGTGACTACCGGAGGTAGACCTGAAATGTGCCCAAATGTTGCGGGTAACTGGAGCCAGCAACAGACCTATTGTCTCACGGAACGATAATGGAGGATTAACGGCGCAAATTGACGCATAAATGGCTCCTTTGCACAGCCAGGCATTTCGCCCCAGCCGTTCACGTCCTTTTTATTTTTTAAGAGATTGATTCGCATGGCTCAGTACGTATTCACCATGAACAAGGTCGGCAAAATCGTGCCGCCCAAGCGTCAAATCCTCAAGGATGTGTCGCTCAGCTTTTTCCCCGGCGCCAAAATTGGTGTTCTGGGCACCAACGGCTCTGGCAAGTCGACTCTGCTCAAGATCATGGCTGGCCTGGACACCGAGATCGAAGGTGAGGCCACACCCATGCCCGGTCTGAATATCGGCTACTTGCCGCAGGAGCCCAAGCTGGACCCGACCCACACGGTGCGCGAAAGCGTCGAGGCTGGCATGGGCGCGGTGTTCGCTGCCAAGGCCCAGCTCGAAGCCGTGTACACGGCCTACGGCGAGCCTGATGCCGACTTTGACGCGCTGGCCGCCGAGCAGGCCCGGCTGGAAGCCATCATCGCCACAGCCGGGACCGATTCGGAGCACCAACTCGAAATCGCCGCCGATGCGCTGCGCCTGCCGCCTTGGGATGCCGTAATTGGCGTGTTGTCGGGTGGTGAAAAACGTCGCGTGGCCTTGTGCAGCTTGCTGCTGTCCAAGCCCGACATGCTACTGCTCGACGAGCCGACCAATCACCTGGACGCCGAATCGGTGGACTGGCTGGAGCAGTTCCTGCAACGCTATTCGGGCACCGTAGTGGCCATCACCCATGACCGCTACTTCCTCGACAACGCAGCCGAGTGGATTCTGGAGCTGGACCGCGGTCGCGGCATCCCCTGGAAGGGCAACTACAGCACCTGGCTGGAGCAAAAAGGCGAACGCCTGGCGCAGGAGCAAAAGGGTGAGGAAGCCCGGGCCAAGGCCCTGAAAAAGGAGCTGGAATGGTCACGCCAGAACCCGAAGGCGCGCCAGGCCAAAAGCAAGTCGCGGCTGGCCCGCTTTGAAGAGTTGTCTGATTTCGAGTACCAGCAGCGCAATGAAACCCAGGAAATCTTCATTCCCGTGGCCGAGCGCCTGGGCAACGAAGTCATCGAGTTCAAGGGAGTCAGCAAGTCCTTCGGCGACCGTCTGCTGATCGACAACCTGAGCTTCAAGATACCGGCTGGCGCCATCGTCGGCATCATCGGCCCGAACGGCGCCGGCAAGTCCACGCTGTTCAAGCTAATTGCCGGCAAGGAACAGCCGGACAGCGGCGAAGTCGCTATCGGCAAGACTGTGCACATGGCATTTGTGGACCAGCACCGCGATGACCTGGCCAACGAAAAAACCGTTTGGGAAGACATCTCGGGCGGGCTCGACATGCTGACCGTCGGCAAGTTCACCATGCCCAGCCGCGCTTACGCGGGCCGCTTCAA
>NZ_JBDTPB010000044.1:0-61190 GCF_039932935.1 Polaromonas sp. | reverse complement strand
CCAGCATGGCTGGGACTTGCTCGCTTTGATCCGGATGGATCAGCAAGACGATCTCATAGTGACGCATAAACTCTCCTTGTGGTTGATTGAAGCTGCCCCAGCGTCGTTAAGGGTGCAGCAAGGCGAAGCCCAAGAGTATAGCATGCCCCCACGGTCGCTCACTTCGTGTAGCTCCCTGCCCCCCGAGGGGGCCGCCCGCCTGCGGTCTGGCAAAGCCAGTCCCGCGGCTCATGCTGGTAAAGATGGGGGCCCACGTTCGGCCACTGCATGTGGCTCTCTACCCCCGAGGGTGCGCTGCGCCTGCGGCCTGGCAAAGCCAGTTCCGCAGCCCCAGCTGGTGGGGGAGCCCTGCTCCGGCTTCGACGTGCCCATTGGGGATCCAGCCTCGGGCAACGGCCTCTAGAGACGCTTCAGGTCCGGATAGCGGATGTATTCGACCAGTTCCTGGACTTTCTGGCTTGGGGGTCGGGTGACCAGGCTCACCAGCACAATCACCGCAAAACCGACCGGAACGCCGAAAAGTCCGGCTGAGATCGGGTCTATACCCCACCACAGCTGCACCGGCGAGGTGATGCCGAAGGTGGCGCGCAGCCAGGCCTGATTGGTGAACATGTAGTACGACGTCACGCCCAGGCCGGACACCATGCCCAGCACCGCGCCTATGCCATTGGCCCGCTTCCAGAAGATTCCCAGGCTGAGCGCCGGGAAAAATGAGGCGGCGGCAAATGAGAACGCCGCCGACACCAGAAAGAGGATGTCCGCAGGCTTTTGTGCCGCCACATAGGCCGCAAGCAGGGCCACGATCAGCAGCAGGATCTTGGACACTGTGACCCGACTCACGGTCGAAGCGTTGGGGTCGATCATTTTGTAATAAAGGTCGTGGCCCAGGGCGTTGGCAATCGTCAGCAGCAGGCCGTCTGCGGTCGACAGCGCGGCCGCCAACCCACCAGCGGCCACCAGCCCCGAAATGACATACGGCAGCCCGGCCAGTTCGGGCGTCAGCAGCACGATGATGTCGCCGCCTATGGTCATCTCGTTGAGCTGCAAAATGTTGTCCTTGTTGATATCTGTCACCGACAGCAGCGAAGGGTCCACTCGCGTCCAGGAGTGCACCCACGCGGGCAATTGGTCAAACGACGTGCCGACCAGCACGGTGAAGATTTCGTACTTCACCAGCACCGCCAGCGCCGGCGCCGTGAAATAAAGAACAAAAATAAAAAACAGCGACCATGTCACCGACTGGCGCGCTTCCCTGACGCTAGGCACCGTGTAATACCGCATCAGGATGTGCGGTAACGCGGCCGTCCCCACCATGAGGCAAAACACCAGAGCCAGGAAGTTTCGGCGGGAGACGTCGTAGCTTTCCTGCTCCTTGGGTGTGCCCTGGGGATCGCCCGAGAATTGCGCCGCGTGCGGAGGCATGCCGTTGAGCGGCTGGGTTTTGGTTTCAGCCACCGCCCTGGCTGCGGTCCACAACTTGACGGCAGCGGTTTCGTCCCGGGGCATGACGGCCAAGGCCCGGGCTGCCGATGAAATTTCAGCGACTGACGCATTGGCCCCCTTGAGTTGCTCCATGCGCCGGGTCGCCGCCTGCCGGTCAGCGGCAAGTGCCGACGCCGGGTGTTCCAGCTTGCGGGTGAGCGCGTCAGCACGTTGCTTGAAGAGTTCGCGCACTGCCAGCTCTTTCGGGTTTTCCGACAGCTCTTTTTCCTTGGCGGTCACTTTTTCAAGCTGAAAACCGTACACCAGTTGCGGCACCGGAATGCTGGTCTGCTTGACCGACAACCAGACCACCGGAATCAGGTAGGCGACCACCAGGATGATGTATTGAGCCACCTGGGTCCAGGTCACCGCGCGCATGCCGCCCAGGAACGAACACACCAGAATCCCGCCCAGGCCCAAAAAGATGCCGAGCTCGAAGGCAATCCCGGTGAGGTAAGACGTGATCAAACCCACACCGTAAATTTGCGCTACCAGATACGTAAAAGAGCACAAAATCGCCGCACCCACACCAATGAGCCGCGGCAGGCGTCCGCCGTAACGTTCTCCGAGAAAGTCGGGAATGGTGAACTGCCCGAACTTGCGCAGGTAAGGCGCCAGTACCAGCGCCACCAGACAATAGCCACCCGTCCAGCCCATGATGAACGCCAGGCCGCTGTAGCCCGTGAGGTAGAGCGTGCCCGCCAGGCCGATGAACGAGGCGGCTGACATCCAGTCGGCGCCGGTGGCCATGCCGTTGTAGATCGCCGGTACACGCCGCCCCGCCACGTAGTATTCGGAGGCATCGGTGGTGCGGCTCATGACGCCTATGCCCGCATACAGGCCAATGGTGGCCAGCAGGAAGGCGGTGCCAATCCAGAGTCGCGGCAGGCCCATGCGTTCCAGAAGGGCCAAAACGGCGACAAACACCACAAGACCCAGCGTATACCAGCGATATACCCGGTCCAGCTGCTTTTTAAACTGCTGGCTTGAAAGCATGACTCCGTCGCGCGAACCAAAGAAGCCGGCCATTCAGTCCTCGTCCGCGACGTCATGCTCGATGTCGAGCCGGTTCATGTACCAGGCATAAAAGCCGACGATGAGGCAATACACGACGAGGGCGCCCTGCGCACCCACCCAGAAGCTGAAGGGCCAGCCAAAAAACGTGAAGCTCAATGCCCGTGCAAAGTAGCTCACGCCAAACGTGACGCTGAACCAGATCAGCAGCAGCACAGCCGTCACGACGAGGTTCTTGCGCCAGTAGCGGCGATGGCTCTCAGTGGGCTGCATCAGCCACTCCGCCTGCGGTGGCAAACGCGGCACCGTTTTCGCGTTCCAGTTGCGCGGCCACGCGCGGCTCAAAGCGCCGCAGGTGCGCGATGACCTTGCGCGCCTTGTCGGGCTGGTCCAGCGCCAGCCAGACCTGCGTGAGCCGGTACCAGCCGTGAGGGCCCAGGGGCTGCAATGCTGTGTTCTTTTGCAAGGCCTCGGCGGCCTCTTCAAAACGGCGTGCGTGAATATGCACCAGCGCCAGGCCATACCAGGCGGGGTCCAGGCGCGGGTCAAGTGCAAGCGCGCGCTCGAAGGCGTGCCCAGCCTCGCCATGGCGTTCCGCTTGCTGCAGCACATAGCCCAGGTTGAACCAGGCCGCTGCATGCTCAGGCCTGACAACTGTCAATTGCCGCAAGCTGGCAATGGATTCCTGCAGGAGACGAAGTTGCGCCGCCACATGCCCGTGGCTGGCCAGTGCATACGCATCTGAAGGCCGTAGCAGCAGCATCTGCTCAAACGTTGCCAGCGCGGCGGGTTGTTTGGCGCAGGCGAGCAGCAGCCATGCCCGTAGCTTCAAAAAACCGTATTGGAGCGTGACCCCTATTTGCACAATGCCACCCCGATTTCCAGGCAAATGCGGACTTTGGCAATGGCAGCAGCGACCCACACAAGCAACAGCACCAAAAAGGCCACCAACGGCAAATGGCGGTCTATCACCACCCGCGGAGATATCCAGCGCGCCGCCTTGACCCAAGGCAGGCCCACCCCCTGAAGCACACGGTAAAACGGATTGCTGTCGCGTGCGGCGCCTGCAAGCAAGCCCACCACCCATTGGCCGGCGAACGCAAGCAGCGCGATTTCAGCGAGCAATTTGGCGATGGTGGCGACGACAAGCATGGATGGCACAGGAAAGAAGAAAGGTAGAGCTTCGATTGTCATCGGAGGCCTTGCCGTTTGCATCCCGGGAAAGCGCCTGCCACCGGGGGTTTTCCCTTGAGCTCACGCCAAAAAAATGCGCTGCGGATTTCTCGGCAACGCACCCTTTCAACTCATTCGCCTACCGTTTCAGTTGGCCAGCTGCTTCCACGTGTCGATCACGGTGTCGGGATTGAGGGAAATGGATCCAATGCCCTCGTCCTTGAGCCATTGTGCAAAGTCCGGGTGGTCACTGGGCCCCTGGCCGCAGATGCCGACGTATTTTCCCGCGCGCCGGCAAGCCTGAATGGCCCGGCTCAGCATGGCCTTGACGGCCGGGTCGCGCTCGTCGAAGTCCTCGGCCAGAATGGCCAGGCCCGAGTCGCGGTCCAGGCCCAGCGTGAGTTGGGTCAGGTCGTTCGAGCCGATCGAGAAACCGTCAAAGTACTCGAGGAACTCGTCGGCCAGGATGGCATTGCTGGGCACTTCGCACATCATGATTACGCGCAGGCCCTTCTCGCCGCGCTTGAGGCCGTGCTGGGCCAGCAGGTCCGTGACCTTTTTGGCCTGGCCCAGGGTGCGCACAAAGGGCACCATGACTTCGACGTTGGCCAGGCCCATGTCGTCGCGCACGCGCTTGAGCGCTTCGCACTCCATCGCAAAGGCCTCGCCAAAATCAGGGCTGAGGTAACGCGATGCACCGCGAAAGCCGAGCATCGGGTTTTCTTCCTCGGGCTCGTAACGTGAGCCGCCGATCAGCTTGCGGTATTCATTGGACTTGAAGTCCGACAGACGCACGATCACCGGCTTTGGCCAGAAGGCTGCCGCGATAGTGGCCACGCCTTCTGTCACCTTGTCGACATAGAACGCACGCGGCGAGGCATGGCCGCGGGCTACGCTTTCTACGGCTTTTTTCAGGTCGGCATCCACATTGGGGTAATCAAGAATCGCCTTGGGGTGCACACCGATGTTGTTGTTGATGACAAATTCAAGCCGCGCCAGGCCGACGCCATGGTTGGGGATCTGGCAGAAGTCAAATGCCAGCTGCGGGTTGCCGACGTTCATGGTGATCTTCAGGTCGATCGGCGGCATTTCGCCGCGCTGCACCTCGGTCACTTCGGTCTCTAACAGGCCTTCATAAATATTGCCGGTGTCGCCTTCAGCGCAGCTCACCGTCACCAGCATGCCATCCTTCAGCGTTTCAGTCGCGTCGCCGCAACCGACCACGGCAGGAATGCCGAGCTCGCGGGCAATGATGGCCGCGTGGCAGGTGCGCCCGCCGCGGTTGGTCACGATGGCGCTGGCGCGCTTCATGACCGGCTCCCAGTTCGGGTCGGTCATGTCGGTCACCAGGATATCGCCTGCCTGCACCTGGTCCATGTCCTTGATGTCGTGCACGATGCGGACCGCGCCGGTGCCGATCTTCTGGCCGATCGCACGGCCTTCAGCCAGCACGGTACCCGTGCCCTTGAGCTTGTAGCGCTGCTCGGCCTTGCCCTTGGACTGGCTCTTCACGGTTTCAGGACGCGCCTGCAGGATGTAGAGCTCGCCATCGATGCCGTCCTTGCCCCACTCGATGTCCATCGGGCGGCCGTAATGCACCTCAATGATGAGCGCGTAGCGGGCGAGCTGCTCAACGTCGGTGTCGGTCAGCGAATAGCGGTTGCGCAGCTCGGTCGGCACGTCGGTTGTCTTGACCAGCTTGCCGCCGGCTTTTTTCTCGTCGGCGCTGGTGAACTCCATCTGCAGCAGCTTGCTGCCCAGATTGCGGCGAATGACGGCGCGTTTGCCCGCTTTCAGCATGGGTTTGTGCACGTAAAACTCGTCCGGGTTGACGGCGCCCTGCACCACCGTTTCGCCCAGGCCGTAGCTGGAGGTGATAAACACCACATCTTCAAAGCCGCTTTCGGTGTCGATGGTGAACATCACGCCGGCCGCCCCCTTGTCGCTGCGCACCATGCGCTGGATGCCGGCGGAAAGCGCCACATCGGAGTGGGCAAAGCCCTGGTGCACGCGGTAGCTGATGGCACGGTCGTTATAGAGCGAGGCGAACACCTCTTTCATCTTGTGCAGCACGTCCTCGATACCGACGACGTTCAGGAAAGTTTCCTGCTGGCCGGCAAACGATGCATCGGGCAAGTCCTCGGCGGTAGCCGATGAGCGCACCGCAAAACTAGCCTGCGCATTGCCGGCGCTTAAGGCGGCAAAACTGTCGCGCACGGCTTTTTCGAGGTCGGCCGGGAAAGGCTGGGCTTCAACAAGCGTGCGGATTTTGGCACCGGCTTCGGCCAGCGCGCGCACGTCGTCGGTGTTGAGCGTGTCCAGCACGCCGTTGATTTTTTTGTCGAGCCCGTCGTGGGCCAGGAACACGCGAAAAGCGTGGGCCGTCGTCGCGAATCCGGTGGGCACCCGCACGCCCTGGGGGCCGGTGGGCAGTTGCGAGATCATTTCGCCGAGGCTGGCGTTCTTGCCGCCGACAGACTCGACGTCTGTCATCCTCAGGTTTTCAAACGGTACGACCAGGGCGGTCGCCTCAAAAAGCTTGGACATGAAAATACTCCGGGAGGTTTAAAAACCGGGGAATTCATCATGCGCGGCAGGCAACCTTGTTGTTGTTGGAAGGGGTTGTGGCGGGGCATGATGTGACAAACTGGATAATTGCCACGATTGTAGAGGCCCTGCGCAGGATGCGCCGTGTCAGGCTTTCACCCAGCTTTCAACCAGCCAAACCCTCAATTCCCGCCCTTCCATGTCCCAACGCACCGTGTTTTTCATCTCCGACGGCACCGGCATTACCGCTGAAACCTTTGGTAACGCCATCCTGGCGCAGTTTGAATTCAAGCCGCGCCATGTCCGCCTGCCCTTTATCGACAGCGTGGACAAGGCCCATCAGGCGATCCGGCAGATCAACCATACGGCCGATGTGGAGGGCAAACGGCCCATCGTCTTCACCACGCTGGTGAACATGGAGATCCTGGCGGTCATCAAGGCCCATTGCAACGGCATGCTGCTGGACATGTTCGGCATGTTCGTGGCGCCGCTGGAAGGCGAGCTGGGCATCAAGTCCAACCACCGGGTGGGCCGGTTTTCAGACGCATCCAAAAGCAAGGAATACGACGACCGCATCGAGGCCATCAATTTCTCGCTGGCGCACGACGACGGCCAGAGCAACCGCGACCTGGCCGGCTCCGACGTGATTCTGGTGGGTGTGAGCCGCAGCGGCAAGACGCCGACCTCGCTCTACCTGGCCATGCAGTACGGACTGAAAGCCTCCAACTATCCGCTGATCCCCGAAGACTTTGACCGCCGCCAGCTGCCGCCAGCGCTGGTGCCGCACCGCAAAAAAATCTTCGGCCTCACGATTGCTCCCGAACGCCTGAGCCAGATCAGGAATGAACGCCGGCCCAACTCCAAGTACGCGAGCCTGGAGAACTGCCGCGACGAGATCCATGAGGCCGAAGCCATGATGCGGCGCGAAGGCATACGCTGGCTGTCCACCACCACCAAGTCCATCGAAGAAATCGCCACCACCATCCTGCAGGAAATCCGGCCGGAGCGGCTGGAGTACTGAGACGCGACTTCAATTTGCTACATTTTTGATAGCTGCTTGCGCTGTCCCTGACTGGGCTGGAGCGTGATTTGATGCATAAAATCGGCCGCAAACGGCTTGCAGCAGCTTAAAAACTGGCGACGGCGACCGCAGATCCGCATTTTCGGCCCATTTCACATACAAAATCGGCCTCCAGCCCAATACTGACAAGCGCAAGCAGCTATCTTATTCATAGCATCTTGATGACAGTCTGTGCCACCGCAGCACTCACCCCAGCACCGCCACGCCCTTGACCTGCGCGAACACCCGGCTGCCCGGCTGCAGCTGCAACGCCTCAGCCGATTTCAGGGTGATGCGTGCCAACAGCGGGTGGCCGCCGGCATCCAGCCCCACCATCACCTGGCCGGGGCTGTCGGCTGAAAGATGGGCGACAGTCACTGCAAAAATGTTCTGCACGCTGGTGCCCTCCTGACGCTCCAGCGTGAGGCTGACGTCGCGGGCCTGGATACGGATGCGGACACGCTGACCGATGTGCAGCGCCGGGTTGAGCAAGCTGATGCGGCCACCCGAAAAGTCGGCGTGGCTCATGTGCCAGGCTGGCTCTACCGCGCAGACCGTGGCGTCAATGACCGCGGCGGCGGCATCGCCATGCGCCAGCGGCAGGTCCAGCCGCGTCATCAGTTCACGCGTGGGACCCGACGCCGTGACGCGGCCGGCGTCCAGCAGCACCAGGTGATCTGCCAGCCGCGCGACCTCGTCGGGGGCGTGGCTGACATACAGCACCGGCATGTCCAGCTCATCGTGCAGGCGCTCCAGGTAAGGCAGGATTTCGGCCTTGCGGGCGATGTCCAGCGAAGCCAGGGGCTCGTCCATCAGCAGAAGGCGCGGGCTGGTGGCCAGCGCCCGAGCGATCGCCACACGCTGGCGCTCGCCGCCCGAGAGTGTTCCGGGCATGCGCTCCATCAATGTTTGCAGGCCCAGCAGTTCGATGGCCTGCTCCAGCGAAACGCGGCGCTGGGCCGGCGGCACACGGCGCAGGCCGAAGTCCATGTTGCGGCGCACGTCCAGGTGGGCAAACAGGCTGGCCTCCTGGAACACATAGCCCAGCGGGCGCTTGTGCACCGGCAAAAAGATGCCGGCCGCATCGTCCTGCCAGATCTCGCCATTGACCGCAAGATAGCCGCTGCCGGCGCGCTCCAGGCCCGCGATGCTGCGAAGCAGGCTGGTCTTGCCGGAGCCCGATGGGCCAAAAATAGCCGTGACGCCGCGCCCCGGCACAGCCAGCGCCACGTCAAGCGAAAAACCCGCAAACGCGCGGCGAAACGAAGCAGAAATGCCCGCAACGGCCTCGGCCGGATCCATCGGCCTCATGCGCCCTGCCCTTTTTTGCGCCGCCCCGGCTGCAGGGTGTACAGGGCCAGCAACACCAGGAAGGAAAACACCAGCAGCCCGCCGGCCAGCCAATGCGCCTGTTGGTATTCGAGCGCTTCCACATGATCGTAAATCTGCACCGACACCACACGTGTCTTGCCAGGAATGTTGCCGCCCATCATGAGCACGATGCCGAACTCGCCCACCGTGTGCGCAAAGCCCATAACGGCGGCTGTGAGGTAGGCGGGCCGGGCCAGCGGCAGCACCACACTGAAAAAAGTGTCCAGCGGCGACGCGCGCAGAGTAGCGGCGGCTTCCAGCGGCCGCTCGCCTATCGCCTCAAACGCATTTTGCAAAGGCTGCACCACAAAGGGCATGGAATACAGCACCGAGCCCACCACCAGCCCGGAAAAGCTGAAGGGCAAGACGCCCCAGCCCAGTGACTGTGTGAGCTGGCCCACCGGGCCGTTGGGGCCCATCAGCACCAGCAGGTAGAAGCCCAGCACCACCGGCGGCAAGACCAGCGGCAAAGCCACCAGGGCGCCCACCGGCCCTTTGAGCCACGAACGCGTACGCGCCAGCCACCAGGCCAGCGGCGTACCCACCAGCAGCAGCAACGCCGTGGTGGTGGCCGCCAGCCTCAGGGTCAGCACCAGTGACTGAAAGCCTGCATCGTCGAGCATGGTTCAGCGTCTCTTCAGGGTTCGTAGCCGAATGAGCGGATCACCGCCCTGGCCTTGTCGGTTTTTAAATAAGCCATCAGTTGCTCAGCGGCCTTGCTGTCTTTGGCTTTGGCTTTGGCCAGCAGCACTGCATCCTGGCGGATCGGGCTATGCAGGTTGGCCGGAACAATCCAGGCCGAACCGGACTTGATTTTTCCACCCTCATACACCTGCGATAGCGCGACAAAGCCTAGCTCGGCGTTGCCGGTCGAGACAAAGCTGAAGGCCTGACCAATGCTTTCACCTATGACAAGCTTGGGCTCAAGCGCGGCGTGCAATCCCAGCTTGTTCATCGTTTCGACGGCTGCCGCGCCATAGGGCGCGAGCTTGGGCGCGGCGATGGCTATCTTTTTGAAGTCGCCCTTTTTCAAGACCTCGCCCTCTGCATCGACCACGCCGGGCTGGGCCGACCACAGCACGAGCTTGCCGGTGGCATAGGTAAAGCGGCTGCCATTCACGGCTGCGCCTTCCCTTTCAAGTTTGGCGGGCGTTTCGTCGTCGGCCGCCAGGAAGACGTCAAACGGTGCGCCATGGGTGATTTGCGCGTAAAACTTGCCCGTCGCGCCGAAGCTCAGCACCGCCTTGTGGCCGGTGTCTTTTTCAAAGTCGGCGGCGATCTGCTTCATGGGCGCCGTGAAGTTCGCGGCCACCGCCACCTGGACTTCGCCAGCCAGCGCCGGGACGAAGGCGGTGGCGGTGGCGGTGGCGAAGATTAGAGCTGACAACACCGGCAGCCAGCGCCGTGTGGTTGATGACATGGGGAAATGACTCCGGTGAGGAAAGTGAAAGACGCCATGGGCGCACTACCTGTGGCCCTGCTTGTCCAGCGCTATTCTATTTTAGAATAGCGCTTACTGCCCGCCTTGATGGGGTGGCCTCATTTTCCGGACAGCCCATGAAAAAAGCAGCCCTCGCGGTACCTTCAAGCGCACCCTCTTTCGCCAGCGCCTTCAGCCACGAGCCAGCCGACAAGCGGATCGAGATCCTGCGCCTAGTCGGTGAAAGCGGCTCGATCTCGCAGGCGGCGCGGCAGGCCAAGGTCAGCTACAAAGCGGCCTGGCAGGCCATCGACACCTTGACCAACCTGGCCGGCGTGGCACTGGTGGAGCGCGCCGTGGGCGGCTCGGGCGGCGGCGGCGCCACCCTGACCCCGGCCGGCCAGAAACTGTTGGCCGTGGCAGGCCTCTTGAACGAAACCCGCAGCCAGGTGCTGGCCGCGTTCAAGGCCAACGAACTGCTGCTGCCCCGCGCGCTGCCGGCGCTTTCGAACATGAGCGTGCGCACCAGCATGCGCAACCAGTTGCCTTGTCAGGTCGACAAACTGGAAGTTCGGGGACAGATGGCGCGTGTACACCTGAAGCTGGCCGGCGGCGCGCTGCTGGTCTCACGTATCACCAAGGCCAGCGCCGAGCTGCTCGGTTTGAAAAAGGGACAGACGGTGTTGGCCTTGTGCAAGGCCACGGCGGTGACGGTGACGACACAGCCAAACGCGACCGCCTCGCCATCAGGCGTGCAAGGCCTCAATGGGCAGGCTGTGCGCGTCAGCCGCGGTACTACTGGCGACGAGGTGGCGCTGCAACTCGACGGAGGACTTCAGCTTGTGGGCTTTGCGCTTTCCGGCAGCGGGCTGAAAGTCCGGTCCCCGGTTCAAGCCCTGGTGGATGAATCGTCCCTCGTGATCGCCCTTTCGGCCTGAGTGTCAGCCCGGCGCTTCTAAAGATAACGGCACGGCGCTGCCCACAGCCCAACCGCAAAAATCGGAGTCAGGGCCAAGCCGTTACGACACGTAAGGTCCAACCAAATCTATTTAGTAAATAGCAAATGACTATCGATAAGTATGAATTAACAGTGTTAAACTATCATTTTGCGAAACGTTTCAACCCTCTCCTAATAGGAATCAAACATGTCCCTGATCAACACCCAAGTTCAACCGTTCAAGACCCAAGCTTTCCTCAACGGCAAGTTCATCGACGTGTCCGACGAATCGCTCAAGGGCAAATGGTCGGTCCTGATCTTCATGCCGGCTGCGTTCACCTTCAACTGCCCAACCGAAGTTGAAGATGCGGCTGACAACTACGCCGAGTTCCAGAAGGCCGGTGCAGAGGTCTACATCGTGACCACCGACACGCACTTCTCCCACAAGGTCTGGCATGAGACCTCCCCTGCCGTTGGCAAGGCCAAGTTCCCGCTGGTGGGCGACCCGACCCACACGCTGACCAACGCTTTTGGCGTGCACATCCCCGAAGAAGGCCTGGCACTGCGCGGCACCTTCGTGATCAATCCCGAAGGCATCATCAAGACCGCCGAAATCCACTCCAACGAGATCGCCCGTGACGTCAAGGAAACCCTGCGCAAGCTGAAGGCTGCCCAGTACACCGCCGCCCACCCCGGCCAGGTCTGCCCTGCCAAATGGAATGAAGGCGCCAAGACGATTGCTCCTTCCATCGACCTCGTCGGAAAAATCTAAGCGCCCTGCTGCCTTCCTGACGAAGGCCCGGGCCCCGGCACACGTGTAGGTGTGCCGTCCCGGGCTTTTTTGTTCCCCATTGAAATTGAAAGTGAGTTCCTCATGCTCGACGACGCCACCAAAGCCCAACTGAAAAGCTACCTCGAACGCGCCACGCAGCCGATTGAAATCGTTGCCTCGCTCGACGACAGCGAAGCCTCCGGTGAAGTGCTGTCGCTGCTGAAGGACGTAGCGGCTGCGTCGCCACTGGTCAAGCTGACCGAAAGCCGCGATGACACACACCGCAAGCCCTCGTTCTCAATCAACCGCCCGAGCGAAAACCACGGCCCGCGTTTTGCCGGCCTGCCGATGGGGCACGAATTCACCTCGCTGATCCTGGCGCTGCTGCAGATTGGTGGTTATCCGCCCAAGGTCGAACAGGCAGTGCTCGACCAGATCAAGGCGCTCGACGGCGATTTCGACTTCGAGGTCTATGTCTCGCTCACCTGCCACAACTGCCCGGATGTGGTTCAGGCGCTGAACCTGATGGCGGTGCAGAACCCGCGCATCAAGACGACGATGATCGAGGGCGGCACCTTCCAGGACGAAGTGAAGGAGCGCGAGATCATGGGCGTGCCGACGGTCTTTCTCAACGGCACCATGTTCGGAAACGGCCGCATGAGCCTGGAAGAAATCCTCGCGAAGATCGACACCAGCGGCGTCGAGCGCGAAGCCAAGAACATTGACGCCAAGGAAGCCTTTGACGTGCTGATCGTCGGTGGCGGCCCCGCCGGCGCGGCCGCGGCCGTGTATGCCGCACGCAAAGGCATTCGCACCGGTGTTGCGTCCGAGCGTTTTGGCGGCCAGGTGCTGGACACCATGGGCATCGAAAACTTCATTTCCATCAAGGAAACCGAAGGCCCCAAATTTGCCCACGCACTGGAAGAACACGTGCGTAACTACGACGTGGACATCATGAACCTGCAGCGCGCCAAGGCGCTGGTACCGAACAGCGGGCCGGACAAAAACCTGATTGAAGTGCAGCTTGAAAGCGGCGCCTCGCTCCGGAGCAAGTCGATCGTGATCTCGACCGGCGCGCGCTGGCGCAACATCAACGTGCCCGGCGAGCACGAGTTCAAGAACAAGGGCGTGGCCTACTGCCCGCACTGCGACGGCCCACTCTTCAAAGGCAAACGCGTGGCGGTGATCGGTGGCGGCAACTCGGGCGTTGAGGCGGCTATTGACTTGGCCGGCATCGTCGGCCATGTGACGCTGATCGAGTTCGACACCGCGCTGCGCGCCGACGCCGTATTGCAGCGCAAGCTGAACAGCTTGCCTAACGTGACGGTGTTCACCAACGCGCAGACGACCGAAATCACCGGCGACCAGAAGGTCAATGGCCTGGTCTATAAAGACCGCGCCAGCGGCGAGCTGAAAACCGTGGAGCTCGAAGGCGTGTTCATCCAGATCGGCCTGGTGCCCAATACCGACTGGCTCAAAGGCGTGGTGGATTTGTCCAAACACGGCGAGATCATTGTCGACGCCAAAGGACAGACTTCGGTCCCGGGTGTATTTGCGGCGGGCGACGTCACGACCGTGCCGTTCAAGCAAATCATCATCGCCGCAGGCGAAGGCGCGAAAGCGGCACTGAGCGCCTTTGACTACCTGATTCGCAGCCCGATTGCTGCCACGCATTGATCGCTTGTTCTCCATGTAGATAGCGGTAGTCTGAGGATCGGCCGCCTGGCCAAGGCGGCCGTTTCCTTGTCCCCAGGCGCGGCTGAAGCCCCCTAAGCGCCGAAAAGCTCCGAATTTTTTGCTATATGCATATGCGGATCTGTTGGGTCACGCATTCATTCCCAAGCCAGCTTCAAGCTGGAATTTCATAGAAAACGGTCTGTAGCCCTTATAGAACGAGCGCAAGCAGCTATTAAAACAATAGCAAAAGGTTTCTACGGCGGTGCTTGTCGCAGATTGCCGTGTCGCTGCCTACCGCAGCCTGCGTCCAGGAATA
The DNA here is from genome assembly GCF_039932935.1 of Polaromonas sp. GTDB lineage: Bacteria > Pseudomonadota > Gammaproteobacteria > Burkholderiales > Burkholderiaceae_C > Polaromonas. Next base: position 47,421 of record NZ_JBDTPB010000044.1, on the reverse strand, counting down.
GCCATGTGTGCTTCGATAAAATCTATCACTTCGCCTGTGCGACGCGCGATGTGGGCAGATACCCCACTTTCCCAATCTCCCGCTTCGCATTGCCGGCTCGTCATCCAACCGCTATCCAACCGCCACCCAACTGTCATCCATGAGCGCCTTTAACACCGAACGCATTCTTTCGGTCCACCATTGGACCGACAACCTCTTCAGTTTCACGGCCACGCGGGACTCCGGGTTTCGGTTTGTCAACGGCCAGTTCACCATGATTGGCCTGCCGGTGGACGGCAAACCGCTGCTGCGCGCCTACAGCGTGGCCAGCGCCAACCATGAAGACCAGCTGGAATTTTTCAGCATCAAGGTGCCTGATGGCCCACTGACCTCACGGCTCCAGCATCTGAAGCCAGGCGACGACATCCTGGTGGGACGCAAACCCACCGGCACCTTGCTGCTGCAAAACCTGCTGCCCGGCAAGACCCTGTGGCTGCTGGCCACCGGCACGGGTCTCGCCCCCTTCCTGTCGCTGATCAAAGACCCCGACACCTACGAACGCTTTGAGCGCGTGGTGCTGGTGCATGGCTGCCGCACCAGCGCCGAGCTGGCCTACCGCGAGCTGATCGAGCATGAACTGCACGAGCATGAGTTCCTGGGCGAGCTGGTGCGCGGCCGCTTGATGTATTACCCCACCGTGACACGCGAGCGCTTTCGCAACGAAGGCCGCATCACCGAGCTCATGCAGTCAGGCAAGATCTACACCGATCTCGGCCTGCCGGCGATCTCCACCGACAACGACCGCCTGATGCTGTGCGGCAGTCCCGACATGCTGCGCGACATCAAGGCGATGCTCGAAGAGCGCGGCTTTAACGAGGGCAATATGCAGCGAGCCGGCCATTTTGTGGTGGAGCGCGCATTCGCCGAGCGCTAACCCGGCGCTGATGCGGCCCGCGGGGAAACGTTTGCAATGCGAACGTTTCTCACAATCAAACGCAACCAGACCGCGCCAGCAGGGGAATGCTTGAGTTACGGCTCGCAGCCAGTGACAATCGGCGATCCGCACTACAACGATAAGGAATTCCCATGAAAGGCGACGCACAAGTCATTGCCCACCTGCAAGCGCAGCTGAAGAACGAGTTGACGGCCATCAACCAGTACTTTCTGCACTACCGCATGTACAAACACTGGGGTTTGGACAAGCTGGCAAAGAAGGAATATGAGGAATCCATCGGCGAGATGAAGCACGCCGACAAGCTCATGGACCGCATTTTCATGCTCGACGGCCTGCCCAATCTGCAGGACCTGGGCAAGCTCATGATCGGCGAGGATGTTCCCGAAGCCCTGAACTGCGACCTCAAAGCCGAAACCGGCGCGCAGGCCACCATCAAGGATGGCATTGCCCACTGCGAAAGTGTGCGTGACTATGTCTCCCGCGATTTGCTGCAGGAAATCCTGGACGACACGGAAGAGCACATCGACTTCCTGGAAACCCAGATCGACCTCGTCGGCAAGGTCGGCCTGCAGAACTACCTGCAGAGTCAAATGGGCGAGTTGAGTTAACCAGATGCAATTGCCCCTTTGGGGGCGAATACAAAACGGGGCCTCAGGGCCCCTTTTTTGTTTTAGCCGCTGACTTTGATCCCGGTTTGGTGGGTCAAAACATTGAGGTGCCACCGCAACATGTCAGCAGGATTTCTTCACGAGATATTACGAATCATTATCATTTGAGATACACTTCGGGCGAACTTTACGAGCGAGCCAACTCGCGTGCGCGGAGCACACGAACCAGCCAAGCTTTTTTCTGAACCCGGTCCGCCTGCCCAGGCAGGGCCACGCTTGGAGGCCACCTTGGCACACCCTTCCGCCCGCGCTGCGCGCAATAAAAAGTCCCGCCTCAAGGGCTCTGACAATGTCACCTCACCAGTGGGCCTGACTGCTCATCCAACCGTATCTTCCGACAAGGCCCTGCTCCCGCTGGGTGCGCTGATGCTGGCTGTTTCCGTATCTGGCTGGGCCCAAAGCATTACCCCAACGCCAAGCACCGGGGCGACCACCACCACATCGTCCACACCCGCGACGCCCCTGGAAGGCAAAAGCCTGGCGCCCGTCACGGTAACCGGCACACGGGATCGCGCCAATCAGACCTACCAGAGCGGCATTACCAGCGTCGGCAAAGCACCGTTGGCCGCCAAGGACATTCCCCAATCGCTCACAGTCGTCAATGAGAAGTTGATTCACGACCAGGGGAAAGACAGTTTCAAGAGCGCTCTTGAAAACGTTGTGGGTATCACCTTTGAAGCCGGAGAAGGCGGCCGCATCGGCGACAACATTCGCCTGCGCGGTTTCAGTGCTGCCGGCGATATCTACCTGGACGGCATGCGCGACATCTCGCAATACAACCGGGACACCTTCAACTACGACCGTGTCGAAGTGCTGCGCGGCGCTGCGTCCATGCTTTTTGGCCGTGGCTCTACAGGGGGCATCATCAATCAGGTCAGCAAGACTCCACGCCTGATCACAGAGCATGAAGTAAATACAACGATAGGTACGGGAAACTATTTGCGGCTGTCGGGTGATTTCAATTTCAAGACATCCGACGATGCCGCATTGCGCATTGGAGTCATGACCACGGACTGGGACGGTCGCGCTGGAAAGGCCGAGACGCACCGTCGCGGTTTGGCTGCAGATTACCGCTGGGGTATTGGTACGGCGGATGAGTTCATGGTCAGCCTGTACCACCTTAACTACAGCGACAAGCCCGACCTTGGCGGGCGCTGGCTGCAGAACGCGCCTGCGCCTTTTTCACCCGACAAGTGGTACGGCGTGGATTCCGACTATCAGCGCGACAGCGCCGATATCGTCACCGGTACGCATACGCATCGCTGGGCAGATGGCAGCACCCTGAAAACAACGCTGCGAGACGGACATTTCAAACGTGATTTGTGGGCTACCCAAATTAACGGGTTCGCCAATACCGTTACGCAAGGCAATTTCAACTCAAATACTGTCGTCAATCGCGGCAACCAGACACGGGCAGGGCAAGACCGGCATACGTTTTTGCAGAGCGACTATGTCACCAAAACAAACTGGTTCGGCCTGAAAAATGACCTGCTGGTAGGAGGCGAATACGCGCTGGAGCAATCGGGCAGGGACAGCTACGCGAACGTTCCGGGCAAACCGTCGACTACCGTCGGCATTGCAAGCAATGCAGGTGTTGCAGACACCCGGGTACGAACATGGGCCAACAACTTCACCGCAACTACGGTAGGGGTATATGCACAGGACATCATCAGCCTGACGCAAACATGGAAGTTGGTCGGTGGACTGCGACACGACAGCTTTAAAGGCGATTACGACCGCGTCACTGGCGGCAGGCTGTCCCGTTCGGACAATCTCCTGAGCACCCGCCTTGGCGTGATGTATCAGCCAAGCGACGAGGTGAGCTACTACGTTTCCTACGGCACCTCCTTCAATACGTCGGGCGATCTGTATCAATACGACGCGACGAGTGCCAACACCCCGCCGGAAAAAAGCCGCAACATCGAAATTGGTGCCAAATGGGAGCTGTTTGACGGGGATTTGTCACTGCGTACGGCTCTCGCCCGAACAGACAAGTTCAACGAACGCAGCACCGACACGCAGACAGTGCCCGGCGGTACCGAGTTTCTGTTGTCAGGGCAACGCCACACCAACTCCCTGGAGTTTGAGATTGCAGGCCGTCTGACTCCAAGCTGGGATGTCTTTGCTGGCATTGCGTTCATGCGCGGCATCATCGACAAGGCCGGTTCGAGCCCAGCCTCAGCCGCAAGCGTGGGACAAGAGCCTGGATTGCTCCCTCACCGTCAGGCCAATCTGTGGACCACCTACCGGTTTTCTGACAAGTGGCGCGTGGGCGGTGGCTTGACGGCTGTCAGCAAAAACAAACCGGCTTTGCCTGTGCCAACGACCAATAGTGTGCCGGGGTACACCAAATTCGATGCCCTGCTTGAATATCAGATCAACCAGAACAACTCTATCAAGGTCAACCTGGACAACGTGTTCAACAAGGTCTATTACACCGCTTTGTACACGGGATGGCCCGGCCCTGCTGCACCTGAACGCAGCCTGCGTGCAACCTGGACCAGCAAGTTCTGATTTCAGAAAAAGCGGTTTTCAAAGTCTCGGGCACCTGGGGGATACTCCGGGTGCCTTTTTTCATTTAAGCGATCCTTCCGGAGATCCCTCCATGCTGCTTCGCATTCAACAAGCTCTTCCGCCAGACGAACTCGTGCAGGTTCGCCAGCTCATCCTGGGTGCCGACTGGGCCGACGGCCGCATCACCGCTGGCAGCCAAAGCGGTACCGTCAAGAACAACCTGCAGTTGCCTGAAGAGCTGCCCGCTGCCCAGCAGGCGCGCCACATCGTGTCGGTGGCGCTGGCCCGCAACCCGATGTTTGTGACCGGCGCGCTGCCCAAGTCGGTTTATCCGCCGCTCTTTAACCGCTACAGCGGAGACGCCAACCACTTCGGCAACCACATCGACAACGCGGTGCGTACACACGCCGCCACCGCCCGCCACATACGCACCGACATCTCCTGCACGCTTTTCCTGAGCGATCCGGCCAGTTACGACGGCGGTGAACTGGTGGTGCAAGACACCTACGGAGAACAGCGCATCAAGTTCGAAGCCGGCGACCTCGTCATGTACCCGGGCACCTCGGTGCATCGGGTGGAGCCCGTCACGCGCGGCGAACGGCTGGCCTGCTTTTTCTGGATTGAAAGCATGGTCCGCGCTGATGCGCAGCGCCGGCTCCTGTATGAGATGGACATGGCCATCACGTCGCTAAGGCAAAAAGACCTGGACCGCGCTGCCCCGGGCGCGGCCGAAAGCGCCGAAGTGGTCCGGCTCACAGGCTGCTATCACAACCTGCTGCGTATGTGGGCTGAGGTGTAAGGCGGGAAGCGCCCGCCCTACGCCGTGAAGGGTCTTGGCAAGACAGGCTTATCGCTATTGAATTTACAGCTGCTTGCGCCCGTCCCATATGGGGAAACTGCGGTTTTCTCTTAAAAACTGCAGCCTGAAACGCCTTCCCAATGACCCCCGCTGGCATTAAATCATTCGTCACGATTGCAAATGCGACAGATTCGCATTTATAATCACCTACCGATTGAATCAATCACCAGCCAAGCCAATGCCATGATCGTTTGTGTCTGCCGCCGAATCTCCGACCGCGAAATTGCCCGCCATGCGCGAGCAGGCCTCGGCTTTGACGAGATCCAGTTCGAACTGGGCGTAGCCACCCAGTGCGGCCAGTGCGAAGGTTGCGCGCGTGACGTTGTCGCGCAGTGCAGCGCCACATGCCCAAGCGCCAACATCAAGCTCGCCACCCACACTCTGGAAGGCAGGCCATGGAACATCTCGCAACCCTCTCCTCAGCGCTGATAGCGGCGCTCCCCGTGAGCCTGGTCCTGGTGGTAGGCTCCGCGTGGTGGATCTTCCGCCGCTAGCCCCGGCTTCGCCACCCGCCCCCATCGTGGCTCACACGCGGCCATTCGCCCACCCATTCACCTTCCGATGAACGCCACTTTTTCCAGCGCGCCCCGCCCTGCGCCCCCGCGTCAGCCCCTTAGCCGCAACGCCGTTATCGCGCTGGCCGTGGTGGCACTGCATGTGGGGTTTATCTGGGCGCTGCAAAGCGGCTTGCTGATGCGCGCCGCCGAAATCATCGTGCCGGCAGAAATCCTCACCCGGTTCGTTGACCCGCCTGCGCCCAAGGTGGAGCCAGTGCCGCCTACCCCGCCCACGCCGACTGTTCAGAAAAAAACCGTCGCCAAGGCCCCCGTGAAACCCGCGCCTCAGCCCCTGGCCATCACGGACCCAACGCCTTCGCCCAATGCACCTACCGGCGTGGTCACGCCGCCGCTGCCACCCGCACCGGTCGCCGTGGCGCCGGTTACACCGCCCGCGCCGCCAGCGGTGCTGCTTCCTTCCAGCGATGCTGACTATCTGCAAAACCCCAAGCCCGCCTACCCGCCCATCAGCCGGCGTCTGGGTGAACAGGGCAAGGTGGTGGTGCGCGTGCTGATCGGCGCGGACGGCCAGGCGAAGAAAACCGAAGTCCGCCAGTCAAGCGGATTTGACCGGCTTGACCAGGCGGCAGTCACCACCGTGATGCGCTGGCGCTATGTGCCCGGCAAGCGGGGCGGCGTGGCCGAAGAGATGTGGTTCAACGTCCCCATCAATTTCGTCCTTGAGTAATTTTTTGAAACCCGTGGAGTATTGATTCATGAATTCCCAATTCGGCCTTGCCAACGTCTGGAGCCAGGGCGACATCGTGACCAAATCGGTGGCGCTGCTGCTGCTGGTGATGTCGCTTGCCTCGTGGATGGTCATCGTCATCAAGACGCTTGACCTCATCAAGTACAAGAAGATCGCCCGCTCAGCGGAAGACTTCTGGCACAGCGAAGACTTTGCGGCCGGCCTGACCAAGCTGGGTGGCGACCCTACCAACCCTTTCCGCCAGCTCGCCCTGGAGGGCCGTGAAGCCACGCTGCATCACCGCAACACCAAGGCACACCTGCACGACGCCCTGGACGTCAGCGACTGGGTCACGCGCACCTTGCGTAATGCCATCGACGAATTCACCGCCAAACTGCAGTCCGGCCTGGCCATTCTGGCGTCGGTGGGTTCGACCGCGCCTTTTGTGGGCCTGTTCGGCACCGTATGGGGCATCTACCACGCGCTGCTCTCCATCGGCGCCGCCGGCCAGGCCACCATCGACAAGGTGGCCGGCCCCATCGGCGAATCGCTGATCATGACGGCCCTGGGTCTGGCGGTCGCGATCCCGGCCGTGCTGGGCTACAACGCGCTGGTGCGCGGCAACAAAGGCGTCCTGCAAAAACTCAGCCGCTTTGCCCACGACCTGCACGCCTACTTCGTCACCGGTGCCCGCGTGAGTGCCAGCGGCCAGGCGAACGTTGTCCCCATGAAAAAGGCCTGAACGCGGCCCCTGCCCACCAACCCCGCCGCCTTAAGGCGGGCTCTTATTTCGTGATCGAGAAGCACCATGGCCTTTGGAACCCAAGACGACAGCGATGAAGTGATGAACGAAATCAACATGACGCCCATGGTGGACATCATGCTGGTGCTGCTCATCATCTTCATCATCACGGTGCCCGTGATGAAGCACTCCGTCAACATTGACCTGCCGCGTGCGTCCAACGAAGCGCAGAACATCAAACCGGAAACGGTTCGCCTGAGCGTGGACGCCGAAGGCAGCTATTTCCTGAACGAAACCAAAGTCAGCGACGAAGAGCTTGGGAGCCAGCTCAAGTCCGCCGCAGCCCAGAATCCGCAGCCGGACCTCCACATCCGCGGCGACAAAGCCGTGCGTTATGAACGCGTGGCGCAGGCCATGGCGGCAGCGCAGCAGGCCGGGTTGCGCAAGATCGGCTTCATCACCGAACCCAAGAACTGATGAGAGCCTGCCCGCAGCAACGCCGGCGGGCTTTTCTATTTCCATTGACGTAAAAAAATGCATCCCGGCCGAAACTTGCTTGACTTTTAAATGAGAATGGTTATCATTAACTTAACGAAACCCAATCAGGTTTAACCATCATGTCCATCGCACTGCCCGCTTCCCACACCTTGAGCCTTCCTGCCCGCACGCCTGCACACACACAGGCCGCTTCCGGCAGCCATGGGACAGGCTCTTCTGCCGCAAGCGTCAACAGCACGGAAATCCTGCGTGGGCAAAAGGCAGTAGAAATCAATCACAACGGATCAACGTACCGCTTGCAGGCGACCCGCCTGGGCAAGTTGATCTTGACCAAGTAAGGCCGTATCCACTTTTCCCGTTTTTTTAGTTTCATCGTGGGGCGATCCGGGGCTACCAAGCTCCCAAGGTCGTTTTTAGCCAGCCACAGACTCTCTGGAGTTGTTTAGCCAGGCTTTTTTTCCACTTCAGGCAAACGCAAAAAAGCCGACCCAAGGTCGGCTTTTTTTGCGTCTTCAGCAGGTGGGTCTAGAGGCCGATTGCGGCCATGCCTGCACGCGCAATTTGCGCATCCTCGCTGGACTTCACGCCGCTCACGCCCACGGCACCGATGCACTGACCGTCTTTCACGATGGGAACGCCCCCTTCGAGCATGCCGTGGATATAAGGCGCCGACAGGAAGGACGTGCGGCCGCCGTTGATGACGTCCTCATAGACCTTGCTCTCGCGGCGGCCCATGGCTGCCGTGTTGGCTTTGGAGGGTGCGATGTGTGAGGAAATGGGTGGCGCGCCGTCCAGGCGCTGCAGGTGCAGCAGATGGCCGCCGTCGTCGACGATAGCGATCGTCACAGCCCAGTTGTTCTTGAGGGCTTCTGCTTCGGCAGCGGCTGCGATGAGTTTGACGTCGGCGGATTCAAGCACTGCTTTGGATTTCATGGTCTGAGGGATTCCCGGAGGTTTATTGGCAAAGACACCGAGCATACGCAAATTTGAATGCCCTCTTCACCGGCATTGCAGGCAAATTAGCTTATAGAACCCTTACAAAAAGTAGGGAGTGGGATCTGGAAAAACGGCAATGCGCCCTAAAATAATCTTGCCTGCATTTGCTGGCGCCTCGGAGACGACTTTCATGACTGACAATGTTCAAACCCTCGACTACGGCCTTGCTTCCAGTGTCGAGCAACGCAACAAGGTCCTGCGAAATACCTACTGGCTGCTGGCGCTGAGCCTGTTGCCTACTGTGCTGGGCGCCTGGTTGGGCGTTGCCACGGGCATCACGCGGTCCCTGACGGGCGGCTTGGGCCTGATCGTATTCCTCGGCGGTGCCTTCGGCTTTATCTTCGCCATCGAGAAAACCAAGAACTCGGCTGCGGGCGTTCCCGTGCTGCTGGGCTTTACCTTCTTCATGGGCCTCATGCTTTCGCGCATGATTGGCATGGTGCTGGGCTTCAGCAATGGGGCCTCCCTCGTCATGACCGCCTTTGCCGGTACCGCCGGTGTGATGTTTGTGATGGCGAGCCTTGCCACTGTCATCAAGCGTGACCTGAGCGGCATGAGCAAATGGCTCTTCGCCGGGGCTCTGGTCATCATGGTGGCAGCGGTTATCAATGTGTTTATTGGCTCGACCATGATGATGGCCGTGATCAGCACGCTGGCCATCGCTGTTTTCAGCGCCTACCTGCTATATGACCTGAAACAGGTGATTGACGGCGGCGAGACCAACTACATCAGCGCCACGCTGGCCATTTACCTTGACCTGTTCAATATCTTCCAGAGCCTGCTCGCCCTGCTGGGCATCTTCGGCGGCGAACGGGACTGATCCACTTCGCTACAGAACAAAAAAAGGGCCTCAGGGCCCTTTTTTCATGCGCACCTCGTGTCATTCTCCGCAGGGTGAGCTTGGGGCTTCTCCAATTCAAGCCGGGGCCGCGGATCTGGCTCTGCCAGTCCGCAGGCGCCGCGGCCCCCTCGGGGGGCAGGGAGCTACACGCAGTGAGAGACCATGGGGGCCAAATCAAACACCGCAATGGACTCCACATGCGCCGTGTGCGGAAACATGTTGACCACGCCGGCTGCCGTGCAGCGGTAGGCGCCGCTGTCCACCAGCACGCCCGCATCCCGCGCCAGGGTGGCCGGGTTGCAGCTCACGTACACGATGCGCTGCGGCGGTGACCAGCCGTTCAGGGCCAGGCTTTGCTGCTGGTCCCCGTCGTCGCACGGCACGCCGCTGACGATCTGCTGGTGCAGCGCCGCCAGGGACTTGAACAGCTCAAAGGCGCCTTCACGCGGAGGGTCTACCAGCCATTTGTCGGCACGGCCGTCCTTCACCAGCATCGCCGGCGTCATTTCAAACAGGTTGCGCGCTACAAATTCTGTAGCTGCCAGCGCACGGCGGACGCCGGATGCAGGCCTGTTTCTTTCAAAATTCTCGCGTGAACGGGCCACCAGGACTTCACTGCCCTCGATCCCCAGCACCTCGCGGGCACGCGTGGCCAGCGGCAGCGTGAAATTGCCCAGGCCGCAAAACCAGTCGATCACACGTTCATCCGGCTGCACGGCCAGCATGCGCAAGGCACGCGACACCAGCACCTGGTTGATGTGCGGGTTGACCTGGGTGAAATCGGTCGGCTTGAACGGCATGAGGACGTCAAACTCCGGCAGGGCATAACTCAACTCCAAAGCCTGTCCTGAGCCTGTCGAAGGATCAAGCAGCTTCACGGTGTCGAGCCCACCCGGTTGCAACCACCACTGCAGGCCGGGATATTGCGCAGCGAAAGCACGCAGGCGCGCGAGATCGCCCGGGCTCAGGGGCTCCATATGGCGCAGCACCATCGCGGTCACCTCGTCGCCGCACGCCAACTCGATCTGCGGTACGGTTTCCTTCGCATCCATGCTGCCGATCAGCTCGCGCAGCGGCACCAGCAGGTCACTGACGTGCCGGGGCACCACATGGCACTCGGTCATGTCGGCCACATAGCCGCTTTTGCGTTCATGAAAACCTACCAGCACAGCGCCTTTTTTGCGCACATAACGCACCGACAGCCGCGCACGATAGCGGTATTCCCATGCCGGCCCCTCGATGGGCCGCAGCAGATTGTCTGCCTTGACCTTGCCGATGTGCCAGAGGTTGTCTTCAAGCACACGCTGCTTCACCGCCACCTGCGCCCCCACATGCAAATGCTGCATCTTGCAGCCGCCGCACGCGCCGGTGTGCATGCCGAAGTGCGGGCATGCCGGGCGCACGCGCTGGGACGACTCGCGGTGAACGGCCATCACCATCGCTTTTTCAAAACTGCTTTTTTTGCGGTAAACATTGGCAGTCACCCGCTCGAAAGGCAAGGCGCCCTCGATAAAAACCACCTTGCCGTCAGCCCTGTGGGCAATACCCTGGGCTTCAATATCGAGCGACTCCACCTCCAGCACGTCTGGCGGGTATTCGACCGCTGCGGCAAGCGGCTTGTTCTGGCTTTCTTCTGTCATGCACCAATTGTCTCAGGCTGCGGTACCATTTTCCCCCGGCCTCAAAAGGAACACACCATGGAACTTCGTATTTGCATCGATGTGGACGACATGGAACGCGCGGTCGCGTTTTACACGCAAGGGCTGGGCTTGCGCGTCGGCCGCCGTTTCAAGAGCGACTTCGTGGAAATCCTGGGAGCAGGCAGCCCGATTGACCTGCTGTTCAACGCGCCCGGCACGCGTCCACTCGCGGGCAGTGTGAGCGTGCGCACCTATCAGCGCCACTGGACGCCGGTTCACCTCGATTTTGTCGTGGATGACATCGACACAGCGGTGGAGCGTCTGCAAAGCCACGGCGCAGTGCTCGAAACACCCGTGGCCGAACGGGTCTGGGGACGCATTGCGGGATTGGCCGACCCCTTTGGCCACGGCATTGACTTGCTTGAATTCAAAGGGCGTGGTTACGACGAGATTTTGCAACCCCATTGAGGGCTGCCGCGGCGGGCATCAAGCGGCGTCAGGTGACCTCAATGCTATCAAATACATAGCTGCTTGCGCCCGTTGCGCCTGGGCTGTCGACTCATTCTTCTTATAATCGCAAACCGGGATGCCGAAACAAAAAAAGCCTCGCGATGCGAGGCCTTTTTACAAGGGCACCGGCTTACCTGGCGGGCAAATAGCGCGATGGATCGACCGGCTTGCCCTGGCGGCGGATCTCGAAATGCAGCTTCACGCGGTCCGCATCGCTGTTGCCCATCTCGGCGATCTTTTGGCCCTTCTTGACGCTCTGGTCTTCCTTCACCAGCAGGGTCTGGTTGTGCGCATAGGCCGTCAGGAAGGTGTTGTTGTGCTTGAGGATGATGAGGTTGCCGTACCCACGCAGGCCGGCGCCGGCGTACACCACGCGGCCGTCAGCAGAGGCAATGACTGGGTCGCCCGCTTTGCCGGAGATGTCCAGGCCCTTGTTTTTGGCGTCATCGAAACCGGCCAGCATCGTGCCCTGTGCGGGCCAGATCCAGGCCACGTCCTCATCAGCCGAAGCCGCGGGCGCCGGGCTGGTGCCCGCGGGTGCTGAGGCGGGACGGGCTGCGCTGGCAGCCTGGGCCGGCGTGGTGGACGCGGTTGACGTGGTGGCCGACCCGGACGAGACGGGGCGGGTCACTACCAGGGGGTTGTCACTGCTTGGGGGCACCACACGCAGTACCTGCCCCACTTCGATGATGTTGGGGTTTTCAAGGTTGTTCCAGCGCACGATGTCGCGCCAGTTTTGGCCGTTTTCCAGGCCAATGCGAATCATGGTGTCACCGGGCTTGACGGTGTAGTACCCGGGTTTGCCGGCGTTCTCAAAGCCCGGCAGTTGCTTGACATTGGCCGGGTCCACCGCCCCTTGCGTGGGGCGCGACAAGCCGGTGCCGCGGTCTTCCACTGGTGCATGGGTTAAGGAACGCGAAGAACAGCCCGCGGCCAGCAGCAGCGCTGCCGCCAGGGCGCATGGCAAGGCCAGCCTGCCGAGCGTTGCGCGGGCGCCATGAGTTGCGCCTGTGGCATTCACGGACACTGCACTGCGTACGGTTTGATTCATTGGTTCTTTCGTCTTCAATCTGACTGGTGTACTGGTGGGTGTACTGGTGGTTGAGCGGAGGGTCGAATGGCTGTGATGTCTGATTTGCAGGCTCAGCCCTGTGGGGCCAGGCTGTCAGCTTGTTCCCGATTTTAAAGGCACAAAGTGAACGGCCTCCAGCAAGGTCTGCCGCACGCCTTGGGGGGTTTTATCGACCACGACCAAGGCCTGGGCGCCACCGGCAGTCTGCATGGGCGCCACAAGCCGGCCGCCGACCGCCAACTGCTCAATCCAGGCAGGCGGAATGGCCTCCCCGCCGGCTGCCGCAATGATGGCCGCATAAGGCGCGCCCTTGGCGTAACCCATCATGCCATCCCCAAACAGCAGATGCACGTTGGGCAGGCGTAAAGTCCGCAAATTTTCCCTGGCTTTGTCATGCAGGCCGCGCAGCCGCTCGATGCTGTAGACCTCGGTGGCGAGGTGGCTGAGCACCGCGGCCTGATAACCGCAGCCGGTGCCGATTTCCAGCACGCGACCCAGCCGCCCGGTGGCGCCGTGGCGCAGCAGCTCCAGCATGCGGGCGACCACATTGGGCTTGGAAATGGTTTGCCCCAGCCCGATCGGCAGGCTGGTGTCTTCATAGGCCTGGTTGACCAGGGCGGTGTCAACAAAACGGTGGCGCTCGACCGCCCCCATGGCGGCAAGCACCTGCGCGTCGGCAACGCCCTGCGCGGCAAGCTTGCTGACCATGCGGGCACGCACGGCGTGCGAATCCAGCCCAAGCCCGCCGGGCAAGGCGGAAATCGCGGAAGCCACGGGGTTTTTGAGGTTATTTTGGCCTGTAGCCCGCGGTGGCTGCGCGCCACCAGCTATTGATTTAGTAGCAGACGGAACCCCTGCATCAGGCTTCAGACGAACCGGAAATGCCGGGCGGCTTGGCGCGGCTGGCGCCTTGGCGGCCGGATTGAACGGCGGTTTGAGGCTGGGCTTCATGAGGGATTTTTATGGGAGGCGGTCAGCCTGGCGGCGGTTTGGGCCCAATACGGCAGGCGCTCATGATCGGTCAGGTCCACCTGCAAGGGTGTGATGGAGACAAACTTCTGGCTGGTGGCATAAAAATCCGTGCCCTCGCCCGCCTCTTTGGCCGGGCCGGCGCCGCCTATCCAGTACATGCTTTCACCGCGCGGGCTGGTCTGCACAATGACGCGTTCGGCCGCGTGCCGCCGCCCCAGCCGCGCAACCTTCACGCCCTGGATCTCGTCGTCGGGCAGGTTCGGAATGTTCACATTGAGCAGCCAGGGCGGCACTGTCGGTTCAGCGCCTTCAGCCAGGGTCTCCAGCGTGGGCATCAATTGCTGAACCAGCTCGGCCGCGCGCCGGGCCGCCACATCAATATGCGCCCAGCCCTTTTCGGTCTGCGAAAAGGCAATAGCCGGAATGCCGAACAGGTAACCCTCCATGGCGGCGCCCACGGTGCCGGAGTAAATCGTGTCGTCGCCCATGTTGGCGCCATTGTTGATGCCCGACACCACGAGGTCAGGCCGGTAGCCCAGCAAACCCGTGAGCGCGATATGAACGCAGTCTGCCGGCGTGCCATTGATGTAGCGAAAGCCGTTGGCCGCTGTCTGCACATACATCGGCGAATGCAGGGTCAGCGCGTTGGATTTGGCACTGTTGTTCTGTTCGGGCGCCACCACCTCGACATCTGCAACGGTTTTAAGCGCTTCGTAGAGGGCAATGATGCCGGAGGCCTGGTAACCGTCGTCGTTGCAGATGAGAATTTTCATGGCTTGATTTTACGGTCACGGCTGCGACAGCGCGGGCCCCTCCAGGCTCCGCAAAACCCGGCGCTTTGCCTATGATGCAGGCAAGGCGCCTTTTCTCCCGCTGGGTGCCCTCTTCTTTCGGCCTGTTCTCTTTCTTCCCGTTTTACCTGCTGCACCATCACACGTGCAGCTTTCCTTCTATCGGAGACATCCATGCAAGCCTGGCTTTGTGAAAATCCCACCGGTGTAGACGCCCTGAGCTGGAAAGAACTGCCCACGCCAGAGCCCAAGGCCGGCGAAGTCCTGATCGAGATCAAGGCCGCCAGCCTGAACTTCCCCGACCTGCTGATCGTGCAGAACAAGTACCAGATGAAGCCTCCCCTGCCGTTTGTGCCAGGCTCCGAATACGCCGGCGTGGTGCAGGCGGTGGGTGAAGGCGTCAAGCACCTGCAGGTGGGGCAACATGTGGCGTGCCTCTCGGGCACCGGCGGCTTTGGCACCCACACCATCGCACCGGCGGCCCTGTGCATGCCGCTGCCCACCGGCTTTCCTTTTGTGGACGCCGCAGCGTTCATCATGATTTATGCCACCTCCTGGCACGCCTTGATGGACCGCGCACAACTGAAAGCCGGTGAAACCGTGCTGGTGCTGGGTGCAGCGGGCGGCGTGGGGACGGCAGCAATCCAGATTGCCAAAGCCGCCGGCGCGCGCGTGATCGCAGCCGCCTCGACCGACGAGAAATGCGCACTGTGCGTCTCTATCGGCGCCGATGCGACCATCAACTACACCACCCAAAACCTGCGCGACGAAATCAAGTCCCTGACCGAAGGCAAAGGCCCCGACGTGATCTACGACCCTGTCGGCGGTGACTTTGCCGAGCCGGCATTCCGCTCCATTGCCTGGCGTGGCCGTTACCTGGTGGTGGGTTTTGCCTCAGGCCCCATCCCGGCCCTGCCGCTCAACCTCACGCTGCTCAAAGGCGCCTCCATCGTGGGCGTGTTCTGGGGCGACTTCGCCAGGCGCGAGCCCAAAGCAAACGCAGCCATGATGGCCGAGCTGGCAGGCTGGTATGCCCAAGGCAAGATCAAGCCAGTCATCGACCGCACCATGCCCATGGCAGAGCTGAAAGCCGCCTACGCCCACATGGGTTCACGCGGCGTCAAGGGCAAGCTGGTCATGGTGAATTAGGCTTCGGGTTTCGCGCGTCAAACTTCGCGCGTCAAAAAAACTGCGCAAATCCGGTCCTCAGTTGCTGATCACGCTCCTGGCGCTGCAGGCGGCCTTGATAATCCGCGCAGTGGGGTTATCCGCCATGTCTTCGAATTCCATCGGATGCGCGCCATCTGCGGCGTAGCTTGCCAGCTTGAAAGGCGTTCCCCGAAAATCGGGCTGGGCATAAAAAGCGGCCTTCACGTAGTCAGCCGTGTGCCGCACGCAGTCGATTCGCACATCGGTCTCCACTGAACGGAACTGGACGCTGTCACGAAAGGTCCACAGCCGCGCGCGGTTGATTCGAACCGGAATGATCCGTAAGTCGCCTTGAAGGTCAATGGCGGCGGGATTGACCTGAACGTAATGAGCCCCCGGGTCCGCAGGGTCACCCGCCAGCGTCAACCAGGTTTCAGCCGCGTATGCCGCGGCCGACAATCCGATTGCCGCCACCATCCCCAGCGTCGCGCCGGCATGTCTGGCTTTGGCTCCCAGGTACACGGTGTGAAACACAAGAATCATCCGGTTAACGGGCACGCCTGCATTTCAGGGCCTGTCCAGACCACAAACAGATGGATGCTCAGAGGGATATAACCCACCGCAGAGGTATCTTGCGCCATATTGGGGCCGCGCGGACGAGTGCCTGTTTCCAGATGTGCACCGCCGCCGCTCGCGAAGTTCACCCAGTTCGGCCCGGAAGATTTGTCCAACCCAAAAAGAAAATCCCGCGAGCCTTGCGGCTAGCGGGACTTCAAATGATGGGGTGGCTGATGGGGCTCGAACCCACGACAACAGGAATCACAATCCTGGACTCTACCAACTGAGCTACAGCCACCGGAGCCCTGCATTATAGCGGCAAAGCCGCCCCCATTTATCGGGCGACGACTTCTTCAGCGCCGGCTTTGGCAACAGCAGGCTTGGCAACGAGGATTTTCGTTTTGAAGCGCTCTTTCAGGCCGTTGTAATACGCAAGGTTTTCCGCAGCGGTCCACCACTGCGTGTACTGGTTGCGTTCTTGTTTGGCGGCCGCCTCGGCCGGCGCATCGCGTGGCACCACCTTGTTGACCTTGACCACGGCATAACCCTGGGCGCCGAGGTCCACGCCCACAAAGGCAGGCAAAGCAGCGGAGTCAGCGCGCAGCGCCGCATCGATCACCGATGAAGGAAGTTTTTGTGTCTGTTCACGCGAAACGACCACGGGTGCCGCCAGCGAGGCGGCAGAAGCCGGTGCGGCCTTCCACGCCGCGAGCTTGGACTCGCCTTCCTTGCGTGCTTCTTCAGCACTGCGCTGGGCAACCCAGCGTTGGCGCACCACCTCTTTGACTTCAGCGAAAGCTTGCGTGCGCGCCGGGGTGTACTGCGTGATGCGGCCTGAAACAAGCTGGCTCGGCGCGGTTTCTATGGCTTCGGTGTTGCGCTTTTTCTCAATCGCATCGGGCGAAAAAAGTGCGCCCAGGAATTTCGGGTTTGCCAACACGCCGGCCACGCCGGCGCGAGGCACCCGGCCCACATTGCTGGCCGACTTGATTTCCAGCTTGAGTTTGTCCGCTACCGGTTTCAGGCTGTCAGGCTGCTCGTACACGCCGTTGGTGAAAACATCGGCGATTTCCGCAAATTTCTTCTGGGCCTCCTGCTTGCGAAGGTCGGCCTCCAGCTGGGGTTTCATCTCTTCAAAAGCCGGGCGCTTGGGCGATTTGACGTCAGTCAGTTTGATGATGTGATAGCCGAACTCCGACTCCACGACGTTGCTGATTTCACCCTTTTTCATCGCGAAGGCCGCGTCTTCAAAAGGCTTGACCATGGAGCCGCGCGCGAAGAAGTCGAGATCGCCACCCGCAGGGGCCGAACCCGTGTCTTGTGAATTTTTGCGCGCCACGTCGGCAAAGCTGTCGGGCGCTTTTTTTACTTGCGCCAGCAGTTCCTCGGCCTTGGCTTTGGCCTTCTCGCGATCGGCAGCCGATGCAGTTTTGGGTGCCGCAATCAGGATGTGGCTGGCCCGGCGCTCTTCGGTACCGCTCAGGCGCTGAATGTTCTGCTCGTAATAGGTTTTGAGATCGGCCTCATTGACCGTGACCGACTTTTTGACGGTCTCGATATCAAGCACCAAATACTCAATGTTGGCCTGTTCAGGTGCCTGAAAGAATTTTTCGTTGGCTTTGTAGAACTGCTCCAGATCGGCTTCGGTCGGCACCAGTTTGGCCGCCAGATCGGCCGCCTCAAAACGGGCCAGCTGGATTTCGCGTTTCTCAAAATAAGCATTGAGCGACAGGTCAGCTGCAGCCGCGGTGGAAAAGCCGCTTGCGCCGACACCGCCGAGCACCTGGCGGCTTGGCAGACTGGCCTTGACATTGGCTTCAAAAATTTCAGGCGTCATGCCTTGCGATGCCAACAGCTGGCGATAACGCTCCATGTCGAGCTTGCCATCTGGCGTCTTCAGCGCGGCAATTTCAGGGATCTTTTGCAGCTCGCGCGCCAGGTAGTCGTCCGTGACATGGGCTGCGGCGGCGACCACGCGGTCACGCACCAGCCGTTCCAGCGTGGCGTACCGCGCCTGCGGCGTGTCCAGCAGCTTGACGTCAATCGACGGCATGGAACCCCGTATACGCTGGACTTCGCTTTGATGGGCTTGGTCCCATTCAGGCTGCGTGATGTCTTTTCCATCGACCACAGCCACAACTCCGCTGTTGTTCCCGGACCGGCCACTGCTGTTCATGCCCACCAATATAAAAGAGGGGACGATCAGCAAAAACAGCAACGCCATGGTGACTTTGGTGTGCTTGCGAATGAAATCAAACATCTCGAATTTCCTGTGCATCAGCTGACGAAAAGACCGAAGGCCAACAACAAAAAAGGCGAACCTAGTTCGCCTTTTGTCGTGGGTGGTGGGTGCTGACGGGCTCGAACCGCCGACCTACGCCGTGTAAGGGCGCTGCTCTACCAACTGAGCTAAGCACCCCACGTTGAGCTTCCGTTTCAGTTCAAAGCATCCTTGAGAGCTTTGCCTGGACGGAACTTTGGAACCTTGGCAGCCTTGATTTTAATCGCATCGCCGGTACGCGGATTGCGGCCGGTGCGCGCGGCACGTTTTCCCACGGCAAAAGTGCCGAAACCCACCAGAGACACGGAGCCTCCTTTTTTCAGGGTGGTTTTCACAGCGCCAATGGTTGACTCCAGTGCGCGCGTGGCGGCAGCTTTGGAAATATCAGCATGCTTGGCAATGTGCTCGATCAGTTCAGTCTTGTTCACAAGGAGCCCCTCGTTGATAAAAAGTTAATCTGGTTGTCTCTAAAAAATATCTCCCGGGACACTGTGTTGAAACGGGTCAGCGGGAGCGGCATGTGCAGGTTTTCTGCTGTTGCCAATTAGAGCCACGGACTTCTAACCTGTCAATACAGCAGCAAGTTATTACAACGTGCGGAGGCGGATTCTAGACGGTTTTTCATGGCTTTCCCGGCTTGGTCGTAAGCATGATGTGTAATTTTCATGCTAGGAGAAAAGTGGCGTTACAACCCGCCAAGAGCCGCCGCGATGGCCTTGCCGACATCGGTTGTTCCTGCCTTTCCGCCCAGATCGGCGGTACGCGGTGCACCACTTTCAGGGCTCAGCACGGCTTCAATCGCGGCAAGGATGCCGTCGTGCGCATCCTTGTGCCCGAGAAATTCCAGCATCATGGCGCCGCACCAAATCTGACCAATCGGGTTGGCAATATTGCGCCCGGCAATGTCCGGGGCCGAACCGTGCACAGGCTCGAACAGAGAGGGAAACTTTCGCTCTGGATTCAGATTGGCGCTGGGCGCAATGCCGATGGTGCCGGTGCAGGCCGGACCGAGATCACTCAGGATGTCGCCAAACAGGTTGCTGGCCACCACCACATCAAAAAAGTCCGGGCGCTGCACGAAATGCGCGGTCAGGATGTCGATATGGAATTTATCGAGCCGGATGCCCGGATAGTTTTTCGCCATTTCGGCCACACGCTCATCCCAGTAAGGCATGGAAATCGAAATGCCATTGGACTTCGTCGCGCTGGTCAGGTGTTTCTTTGGGCGGGATTGGGCAAGCTCGAAGGCGAACTTCAGCACGCGATCCACGCCGACACGGGTGAACACCGACTCCTGCAAAACAAACTCGCGGTCTGTGCCCGGAAAGGCCCGGCCGCCGATGCTGGAGTATTCGCCTTCGGTGTTTTCGCGCACGATGTAAAAATCAATCTCGCCGGGCTGGCGCGGGCTGCCGTCGCGCCGGACCACCGGTGCGATGATGCCGGGCATCAATCGGGCTGGCCGCAAATTGATGTACTGGTCAAACTCACGCCGGAAGAGCAACAGCGAGCCCCACAGCGAGACATGGTCGGCAATCTTGTCGGGCCAGCCCACGGCGCCAAAGTAAATGGCGTCATGGCCGCCGATCTGGTCTTTCCAGTTGTCGGGAAGCATTTGCCCATGCTTTTCAAAATAGTCCCAGCTGGAAAAGTCGAAATGGTCAAACTGCAGGTCAATGCCATATTTGCCCGCGGCCGCTTCAAGCACACGAATGCCTTCGGGCATGACTTCTTTGCCGATACCGTCGCCCGCGATGACGGCGATTCTCTTTTTTCCAGTGCGCTGGTTCATGGTGATCCTTGGGGTTGGGTTCAGGGGTTGGGTTTGAAAAAATCAAGGGCTTCTGCCAGCAGCAACGCCGGCGCCTCTTCGGCAATGTAGTGACCGCAGGGCAGACTCATGCCCGACACATGCTCCGCACGGTCTCGCCAGAGCCCAAGCACATCGAAGCATTGCCCGATCGCGCCATGCTGGCCCCACAGCACACGCAGCGGTTGCGCCAGCCGCAGTCCGGCAGCGGTATCTGCCCGATCATGCGCGAGGTCGATCGCCGCGGCGGCACGGTAGTCTTCGCAGATGCTTGCAGCGCTGCCCGGTATCTGGATGCAGCGTTCGTATTCGGCCAGCGCGGCGGGCGCAAAAGCCGCCAGACCGGCATGGCGTTTACCCATGACGCTGCGCAGGTAGCGCACCGGATCGGACTCGATCAACGCTTCGGGCAGCGGCGGCGGCTGGATCAGAAAGAACCAGTGCCAGTAGGCACGCGCAAAAGCCTCCGAGGTGTTTTCATACATGGCAAGCGTGGGCGCGATGTCGAGCAGCATCAAACCTTGCACCCGATCAGGGTGGTCCGCGGCAAGGCGATGCGCCACGCGTGCGCCGCGGTCATGCGCCAACACCTGGAAGCGATCAAAGCCGTGGTGGCGCATGACAGCCACGGCATCCAGCGCCATCGCGCGTTTGGAATAGGCTTCATGGTTCGCACCGCTGGCGACCCGGGCAGAATCGCCGTAGCCGCGGAGATCCATCATCACCACCGTAAAGCTTCCGGCAAGGTCAGTGGCCACCCGATGCCACATGACATGAGTTTGTGGATGCCCATGAAGCAACAGCAACGGCGCACCCCGGCCTCCCCGCAAGGTGTGCAAACGCCCCGCTGGCCCGTCAACATGGCACGACACAAAATGCTCAAACATCCAATTACCCTGATTCTGCGGTGCGCGATCATCCCCGCGCCCTGGGTCTATCAATCCTGACCTTGATTTTGTAGAACACTGGCGTCCAATACAAGCAATAATCGGGCAATTCATTATTTCCAGATAGGCATGAATGGATCGCAGTGACCTGGAGCTGGTGCTTGCCGTCCGCGACCACGGCAGCCTGACCGCCGCAGCGCAAAGCCTGGATGTGGCGCCACCCGTCGTGACCAAGCGGCTTGCTGCCCTGGAGGCCAAACTCGGGCAGCGTCTTTTTCAGCGCACGACGCGCCGTGTCAGCCCCACCGCCGAGGGAGAGACGGTGTGCGAACGTGCGCAGGTCCTACTGCAGGGATTCACGGCGCTCGAGTCGGAACTGCAGGAGCGCAAGGCGGAGCCGACGGGGCTGATTCGCCTGGTCGCCACCTTTGGGTTTGGGCGCTTGTGGCTGGGGCCGGCGCTTGCCAGTTTTCAGGAGCGTTACCCGCGCATCGAAATCCAGCTGCAGCTGACTGAACAGTTGCCCGATCTGGCGCTTGAAGGGTTTGACGGCGCCATCTGGCTTTGGTCGGTTGAGGGCCGGCAGGCAGCGCAGTGGGTGTCACGGCGGCTCGCCCGCAACCAGCGCGTGCTGGTGGCATCGCCCCGCTATCTCCAGCAACACGGCACGCCGGCCACCCTGGAAGCGCTGCAAAACCACGCTTGCCTGATCGTGCGTGAAAACGGCAACACGACCGGCCGGCGCTTTGACGTCTGGTCCCTGCACCGGGAACGCGACAAGGCGCCGACTCGCGTGCGGGTTCACGGCCCGCTGTCCAGCAACTCGGGCGAAATGGTGCGCGACTGGTGCGTGGAAGGCCGCGGCATCATGCTGCGCAGCCTGTGGGATATTGCGCCTCAACTCGCCTCTGGAGAATTGGTACGCGTGCTGCCGGCCTATTCAATGCCCGATGCGGACGTCCACTGGCTGGCGCCCTATCGCACGGACCAGCCACGGCGCATTCGATTGCTGATTGACTACCTGGTGGCCCAGTTCCAGACCACGCCCTGGAAAACTACGCGGCCGTCGGCTTCGCGGCCCGCACCACGAGGCTCACGCCCAGCGCCGTGAAGGCTGTGCCGACAACCGTGGTCACGGTGATGGCTTCATCAAACAGCATCCACGCCATCAAGGCGGTAGCGGGCGGCACCAGATAAAGCAGGCTGGTGACCGAAGTCGCCGCGCCGCGCTGGATCAGCAGGTAAAGCAGCGAGCTGCCCCCCAGCGTGAGCACCAACACCGACCAGGCCATGGCGCCCAGAACGTGCGCGTTCCAGGTGATCGCCTCGCTTTCGAACAGCGCCAGCGGCAGCGTCACGACGAAGGCGGCCGCCAGCTGGATTACATTGGCTGTGCGCACATCGGTGGGTTTCATGAAGCGCTTTTGATAAAGCGTTCCGGCGGTGATGCTGAAGAGGGCAAACACGGTGCAGGCCAGCGTCAGCGTCGTGACCTCGGTGCCTGTGCCGAACTTGCGCGACACCACCAGCAGCAGACCGCCCAGGCCCAGCGCCAAGCCGGCCCATTGCCGCGGGCTGACCCGGGTCTGCGCATTGCCCGCATCACCCGAGGACATCCACGACACCCAAAGCGCCGTGAGCACCGGCTGAAGTCCCACGATGAGTGCCGTGAGGCCCGATCCCATTCCCGATTTGACGGCAATCCAGACGCCGCCGAGATAGCCCGCGTGCATCAGCGCGCCCGTCACCGCCAGATGCAGCCATTGCTGCCGGCCCTGTGGCCAGGGGGCACGTACCAGCGCAATCCAGACCAGGAAGCAAACAATGGACAGGAAAAAACGTATGGCAAGAAAGGTCAACGCAGGCGCATACGGCAAGCCGTACTTGGCGACGATGAAGCCGGTGCTCCAGATCAGGACGAACACGGCGGGCATGGCCCGGATCAGTGCACCGGGAGAAGAGGTAGAACTCAAAGCGGAGGATCTAAAACGGGTTTAACGGCAAGGCGAAAGCAAGGCGAAAAACCGGACTACTTGGCCCTTGCCCTGATTTCCGGGATGGCTTTTTGCAGGTAGTAAATCATGGACCAGACCGTGAGGATCGCGGAAATCCAGATCAGCCAGGTACCCCACAAGTGGGTATCGATCATGCCGAACAGGGTGCCGTCAAACAGTAAAAAGGGAATCGCCACCATCTGGACGGTCGTTTTGACTTTACCCAGCATGTGCACCGCCACGCTTTTGGTGGCGCCTATCAGGGCCATCCACTCGCGGAGCGCGGAAATCGCGATCTCGCGGCCGATGATGATGAGGGCCACAAACACATCGGCGCGCTGCAGGTGCACCAGCACCAGCAGGGAGGCACACACCAGGAACTTGTCGGCCACCGGATCAAGAAAAGCGCCGAAGGAAGAAGTCTGGTTGAGCTTGCGTGCCAGGAAGCCGTCGAGCCAGTCGGTGGCGGCAAACACCACAAACATGACCGTGGCAATCAGGTTGCGCTCGGCGGGTGCCATGTTCAGGTAAAACACCCCCACGATCAGCGGAATCGCAACGATGCGGGTCCAGGTCATCAGCGTCGGGATGGTCAGAAACATGACCTGATTTTGGCATGAGCCGTGGGGCGCTGCCGGATAGCGGTGCAAAGCAAGCCAAAACAGTGCGTTCCGTTGCACAAATACATCTGCATCCACCACGCCGGGCCGCCGCAACAGTTAACACTGGCAATGCCATGCATCAATGCAGGGCGCGGTAGATTTCCTCGGCCAGGTCTTTCGAAATGCCGTCGACCGTGGCGATGTCTTCTGCGCTGGCCGAGGCGATTCCCCGAATGCCGCCGAAACGCTGCAGCAAGCTGGCGCGGCGTTTGGGGCCGATGCCGGCGATGTCCTCGAGCTTGCTGCCGCCCACCCGCACCTTGGCCCGCTTGGCCCGCATACCGGTGATGGCGAAGCGGTGTGCTTCGTCGCGGATTTGCGCAATCAGCATCAGCGCGGCGGAGTCACGCCCCAAATAGACCTTGTCGCGGCCGTCTGCAAACACGAGCTCTTCCAGCCCGACCTTGCGGCCTTCGCCTTTTTCAACGCCGGCAATCAGCCCCAGGTCCAGGCCCAACTCTTCGAAAACTTCGCGCGCCATGGACACCTGGCCCTTGCCGCCGTCCACCAGCACGAGGTCGGGCAGCTTGGCCTCGCCATTGCGGGCGGCTTCGGCCAGCCGGGTGTAGCGCCGCGTCAGGACCTGGCGCATGGCCGCATAGTCGTCCCCGGGCGTGATACCTTCGATGTTGTAGCGGCGGTATTCGCTGTTGACCATCTTGTGCTCCTGGAACACCACGCACGATGCCTGCGTGGACTCGCCCGCCGTGTGCGAGATGTCAAAGCATTCGATGCGCAGCGTGTCCAGGTTGTCCAGCGACAGATCCAGGGCCTCCGCCAGTGCACGTGTACGCGCCTGCTGCGAGCCCTGTTCGGCCAGCAGCCGCGCCAGCTGCAGGCCGGCGTTTTTCTGCGCCATCTCCAGCCAGATGCGGCGCTGTTCGCGTGGCTGGTGAAGGGCCGTGACCTTGGTGCCGGTCTGCGCGCTGAGCGCATCCATCAGTTCCCGGTCCACCGGTTCGCTGCACACCAGGGTGGGCGGCACCGGCACGTCAATGTAATGCTGGGCGATGAACGCTTCCAGCACCAGGGCTTCGAGTGATTTACCGACCACAACCGAGGCTGGAGCGCTTGTGGGGTTTTCGTCTGAGCCGCCATCAACGGACTGGTTGGCAGTTTCCGCATCGGCATCGATGGCCGCATCCAGCGCCGCGACGTCGGTGGCGTTTTCCACGTGGCTCGGAAAATACGCCCGGTCACCCAGATGACGGCCGCCCCGGACCATCGCCAGGTTGACGCAGGCCTTGCCGCCCTGCACTTTCACCGCCAGGATGTCGACGTCCTTGTCGCCGCCTATCTCCATCGACTGCTGGTGCAGCACCTTGGACAGCGCCGACATCTGGTTACGCAACTCGGCCGCCTGCTCGAACTCCAGCCTGTCGGCGTGCACCAGCATTTTTTTCTCAAGCTCGGTCAGGATGTCCTGCGCCTGGCCCAGCAAAAACCGTTCGGCGTTGGCCGTGTCCAGTGCGTACTGCTCCGGCGTCACGTGGCCTACGCAGGGCGCGGAGCAGCGCTTGATCTGGTAGAGCAGGCAGGGACGGGTGCGGTTGTTGAACACGGTGTCTTCGCAGGTGCGCAAGCGAAAGACCTTTTGCAACAGCAGGATGGTGTCTTTCACTGCCCAGGCGCTGGGGTAAGGGCCAAAGTAGCGGTGTTTTTTCTCGACTGCGCCGCGGTAATAGGCAATACGCGGAAAAACCGCAGCCGTCGGCGGCGCGCCCTCCTCGGCCGCACGCGCGCCGGTGAGCTTCAGATAGGGATAGCTTTTATCGTCCCGAAACAAAATATTGAACTTCGGGTTCAAGGTCTTGATCAGGTTGTTTTCCAGCAGCAGCGCTTCGGCTTCCGAGCGCACCACCGTGGTTTCCATGCGCACGATCTTTGTGACCATATGGCCGATGCGCGTACCGCCATGGTTCTTCTGGAAGTAGTTGGAGACCCGCTTTTTGAGGTTACGGGCCTTGCCCACGTAAAGCACGCCGCCTTCGGCATCAAAGTAGCGGTACACCCCCGGCAAGGCCGGCAAGGCCGCGACTTCGCTAAGCAGTTGGGGATCGAATTCGTGGGCTTTGGTCATGAAAACAAAATGAGGCGGGTGGCGTATTGTGGACAATCCTTTCATGAATCGCAGTCTGCAGTGGGACATTTTTTGCAAAGTCATCGACAACTTCGGGGACATTGGCGTGTGCTGGCGGCTCGCTGCCGACCTGGCCTCGCGCGGGCACAAGGTACGGCTTTGGGTGGACGACGCGTCCGCGCTGGCCTGGATGGCGCCCACGGGCCGCGAAGGTGTGCAGGTATTGGCGTGGCCACCCGGTCAGCAGCCTCTGGACCTTGACGCCGCCGGATTGACCCAGCACCCGTGTGACGTGCTGATTGAAGCGTTCGGTTGCGACGTTGCTCCTGATTTCATAGCTGCTTGCGCACGGCATCATTGGGCTGGCGGCCTAAAACCCGTATGGATCAACCTGGAATACCTGTCGGCCGAGAACTATGTGGAGCGCTGCCACGCCATGCCTTCACCGGTACAAGACGGCCCGGCAGCCGGCTGGACCAAGTGGTTTTTCTACCCAGGCTTCACGGTCGATACCGGCGGGCTGCTGCGCGAGCGGGACTTGCCGGCCCGCCGGGCGCGCTTTGACCGCGCCGGTTGGCTGGCAGCCCACGGGATCC
The DNA here is from genome assembly GCF_039932935.1 of Polaromonas sp. Lineage (GTDB taxonomy): Bacteria > Pseudomonadota > Gammaproteobacteria > Burkholderiales > Burkholderiaceae_C > Polaromonas. Next base: position 21,122 of record NZ_JBDTPB010000044.1, on the reverse strand, counting down.
ACGGGGATGGCGAAACACTGGTGTCCCTGTTTTGCTACGAGCCCCCCGCGCTTGAAGGCTTGCTGGCGCAATTTGCGGCGCATGGCTTGCAGGGAAAGCCGGTGCATCTGCTGGTGGCGGCGGGACGCGCCACCCATGCCGTTCGTGCAGTTCTTGATGATAAAAAACGGCTGCAGCCCAATAAGGACGGGCGCAAGCAGCTATCAATTTCATACCTTCCGCTGATGGAGCAGGCTGAGTTTGACCACTTGCTGTGGACCTGCGACCTGAACTTCGTGCGCGGCGAAGACTCCTTGGTAAGAGCGCTGTGGGCCGGCAAACCCTTCGTCTGGCAGATTTACCCGCAACATGACGATGCCCATCTAGCCAAGCTGCAGGCCTTTCTGGACATGCTGCAGGCGCCGCCTTCACTGCGAGCCTTTCACGCCGCCTGGAACGGCAAAACAGCCGCACCGTCCGCCACGGGAGACTCGGTACCCCTACCGATCGACCTGCCCCTGTGGCAATCGGCGACATTGGCCGGGCAGGCGCGCCTGACGGCCCAGGACGATCTGGCGAGCCGCCTGCTCGGTTTTGTGGCAAAAAAACGTTAAAATCATAGGCTTTGCAGAACAGCCCGAAGGTCGACCGGACTTTGGCGCCTGCACAACCTGCCGCGAAACCTGCACACCGGTGCACGCGTTAAGCGGCCTACCTCAGTGAAACTGCTATGAAAATCGCTCAAGAAATACGCGCTGGCAACGTCATCATGCACGGCAAAGACCCGATGGTGGTGCTCAAGACCGAATACAGCCGCGGTGGGCGCAATTCCGCCACCGTGCGCATGAAGCTCAAAAGCCTGGTGGCCAACTTCAACACCGAAGTGGTGTTCAAGGCCGACGACAAGATCGACCAGATCGTCCTCGACAAAAAGGACTGCACCTACTCCTACTTTGCCGATCCGCTGTACGTCTGCATGGACTCCGAGTTCAACCAGTACGAAGTCGAAGCCGAAAACATGGGCGACTCGCTCAACTACCTGCAAGACGGCATGGAACTGGAGGTCGTGTTTTACGACGGCAAGGCCATCTCCGTTGAACTGCCCACCAGCGTGCAGCGCGAAATCACCTGGACCGAACCCGCCGTCAAGGGCGACACCTCCGGCAAGGTTCTCAAGCCTGCCAAGCTCGCCACCGGTTTTGAAATCGGCGTGCCCATCTTCGTGGCGCAAGGCGACGTGGTGGAAATCGACACCCGCACCGGTGAATACCGCAAGCGCGTCTAAACCCGCTTCGCTCTGCGCAAAGGCTCCTCACGGAGCCTTTTTGCTTTGTGCGGGCCCCACCTGGAAAAGCAGCCGCCTGGCCTGATCGTTCACAATAGCTCATGGAACAAAAACAAGATCTATCCGTCAGCCGCCTGGCCAACGCCTGGGCCGAACTGCAGGCCCACGCCAGGGAAGGCACGCCACTGGAGGCCGACGCATCGCGGCTGGCATTTGCCGACCCGGAGTTTTTGCTGCGGCGCGAAACCCGGGGGATACGCTTCCAGCTGGAGCTGCTCAAGCCCGACCTGGAGCAGCAAGCCCATGGCATTGAAAACACGGTGGTGGTTTTTGGCAGCGCCCGATTTCGCAGCGAGGAGGATTCCGTCACCATGGTGGCCGAAGCCGAGGCCAGCGGCGATGTAGAAGTCATAGACCGCGCGCGTAAACTGGCACGCAATGCCCACTATTACGAAAAAGCCCGCACCTTCGGCAAGCTGGTGGCGCAATACAGCGAAAACAAGCCGCCCGAGTCAAAGCTCTTCATCTGCACCGGCGGCGGCCCGGGCATCATGCAGGCCGCCAATCGCGGTGCGCACGAGGCCGGCGGCCTGAGCGTGGGCCTGGCGATCGCCCTGCCCATGGAAGAAGCCGCCAACCCTTACGTGCCGCCCGAGCTGTCGTTCAAGTTCCACTACTTCGCCTTGCGCAAGATGCACTTCATGATGCGTGCCAAGGCGCTTGTGGTGTTTCCCGGCGGCTTCGGCACGCTCGATGAGCTCTTTGAAGTCGTCACGCTGGTGCAGACCCGCAAAGCCAAACCGGTGCCCATCATTCTTTTCGGTAGCAACTACTGGAAGAGCCTGCTCAACACCGACATGCTGGTCGAGGAAGGCGTCATATCACCCAACGACCTGAAGCTGTTTCAGTACGTGGACGACGCGCAGGTCGCCTGGGACCTGATCAAGGACTTTTACCGTCTGTAGGCCTGGTTTCGGGGTGATGCCCGCCGTGCGCAGGCATGCTGTTCCTGAGTAACCAGGCCGCGCGCGAACCGGCGCCCACCATGACCCCGGTGACCCAGAAGACCCCGGCGATGCCGATCAACGCGCCAGCGGTCCCGAACAACATGGGCATCACCACGCTGGACCCGTTGATCGCCATGAGCCGCAAGCCGAGCGCCTCGCCATGGCGGGCTTCTGGTGTGATCTGGTGCAGCATGCTCATCACCATGGGCTGCACCATGCCCAGCGCGAATCCCAGCAATATCGAGCAAAGCCCCATGCCGATCGCCGAGCGCATCAAGGGATAAACGCCAAACAGCACGGCGGTCACCAGCATGGAGGCGACCAACACTTTCCACTCCTTCAGATGGGCCGCCACCAGCGGCATCACCATGCGGATCAGCGCGGCCGCCACGGCAAATGCGCCCAGAATGGTTCCGATGACAGAGGCGCTGATGCCGCGTTCAAACCCCAGCACGGGCACGACAAAGGTGTGCACGTCCCAGCAGGACGACAAAAACCAGTTCACCAGCATCAGGCGGCGAAATGCCGGCTCTCGCAACAAATCCCAGGCTTTGGGCTGCGGACCGACGGCCGCAACCACGGGTGGGAGTTCACGGGTGCGGCGAACCAGAAACCAGCTGGCCAGGGGCAGTACCGCCATCAGAAAAAAAGCGGCCCGGTAACCAAGAAGGCTGCCCGGTTCGGCGCCCGCATGGTCAATCAGCAGGCCCGCAGAAAAAGGCCCGATGAAATTCGAGACCGCCGGGCCGATCGCCAGCCAGCTAAAGACCTGGCGCAACTGCAACGCGCCGGCGGCCGCACGCCCCACATGGCGTTGAAGCGAGATCACGGCGGCGCCGGTAGCCCCACCCGTCAGCAGCGCAGCCAGGCACAGCACCGGAAACACCGGAAAAGCCACCGCTGCACCGGCGCCCAGCACCGCGGCAAACACGCTGTAGCTGATGGGGCGCCGGAGTCCGTGCCGGTCGGCAAAACGGCCGGCCGGAAGCGCCAGGAACACCTGCGTCAAGGCAAAAAGCGCCAGCAGCACACCCACGGCTGCGGGGCTGTAGCCTTCACGCAGCGCCAGCAGGGGTGCTGCCATGCGGGTGCCCGCCATGCAGGCATGCAGGCAGATCTGCGCCAGGATCAGGCGGGCCAGTTCACGCGTCATGATTTACAAGAGAAATAGCGCTGTAGTGCCCGCCAGTCCGGCGCAACCAGCTATTTATTTGATAGCAATAAAATGTCACAACAGGGGTTCATCGCTGTCGGCTGCCGGCGGCAACAACTCTTGCGACTGCGCCTCGGGCAAGGCTTCGACCTTGCGCAGTGCCAGCCGCATCTGCTTGGCGCGCGTATCGGCCTTGTCCAGCGTGTCGGACGCCTTGGCGACCTGTTCCTTGATGCGCGCCACCCATTCACCATACCGTTCAAATTCGGTCTTGACGGCGCCCAATACCTTCCAGACTTCGGAGGCCTGCTGCTCCAGCGCCAAGGTGCGAAAACCCATGTGCAGGCTGTTCAGCATGGCCAAAAAGGTGGTGGGCCCGGCCAGCGTAACGCGATGCTGGCGCTGGATGGCGTCCATCAGGCCGGGCCGCCGCAGTACTTCCGCGTAAAGGCTCTCGACCGGGAGAAACAAAATGGCGAAGTCTGTGGTGTGCGGCGCGGCCAGGTAGTTTTCGGCGATGGATTTGGCTTCGCTGCGAATGCGCGCCTCCAGCGCCTTGCCAGCGACATCCACACCCAGCACATCCACGCGCTCGTGGGCGTCAAGCAGGCGCTCGTAGTCGTCGCGCGGAAATTTCGCATCTACGGGCAACCACACCGGCTCGCCGTCGTCGCCCCGCCCCGGAAAGCGGATGGCAAAGTCCACGCGCTGGCCGCTGCGCGGCTTGGTTTCAACCTGCTTGGCATATTGGTCGGGCGTCAGCACCTGCTCCAGAAGGGCCTCAAGCTGCACCTCGCCAAACACGCCGCGCGTTTTGACGTTGGTGAGCACCCGTTGCAGGTTGCCCACGCCGACCGCCAGGGTCTGCATTTCGCCCAGGCCTTTGTGCACCTGTTCGAGCCGGTCCGCGACCTGCTTGAAGCTTTCGCCCAGGCGCGCCTCCAGCGTGGTCTGCAGTTTTTCGTCAACCGTCTTGCGCATCTCGTCGAGCTTGGCCGAATTGGTTTGCTGCAGTTGCGCCAGTTGCTTTTCCAGTGTCTCGCGCACTTCGCCCATGCGCCGGGCGTTTGACTCACTGACCGACTGCAGCTGCGTGGTCAGCGTATCGGACAGCGTTTTTTGCAGCAGCGTAAGTTGCTGGCCAAACGCGTCGATCTGTGCATTCTGTGTGCGAATCGCTTCGGCGCTTTGTTGCACCAGCGTCTGCTGAAACGTGGCAAAGGTGGTGGCCAGCTCTTGCCGGCTGCTGCGCGAGTTGTCGCCGATCTCGCGCCGCAGCTCACGCTCAAGCTTGTCATGACCAGCCGTCATGCCCGTCATCAGCTCGTTGCGGCCTTCGTCCGCTGGCTGGACAGGCATGCGCACCAGAAGCCAGACCAGCAACAGCAGGTTGGCCACCCCCAAAACGATCATCAGCCAGAATTCCATCATGTGTTCACGGTTCGGTTGACGCTCATTTTCCGGTCAAGACCGCAGGATTGAGCGGCGTCAGCGGTTTCTTGCCGCCAAAAAACGCGATCAGGTTGTCGGCGGCCAGGCTGGCCATGGCCAGGCGCGTGGGAATGGTGGCGCTGGCGATGTGCGGCGTCAGGACCACGTTGGGCACCGTGAGAAAATCCGGGTGTACCTTGGGCTCGCCTTCGAACACGTCCAGCCCGGCGGCCGCGATGCGTTTGTCCTTCAGCGCGACAGCCAGCGCGGCGTCGTCGACGATGCCGCCGCGCGCGATGTTGATCAGGTTGGCAGTGGGTTTCATCAAGGCCAGCTCCGCCGCGCCGATGGCATGGTGAGAGGCGGCCGAGTAAGGCACCACCAGCACGAGGTGGTCAGCCGTCTTGAGCAACTCGTCTTTGCCGACATAGCTGGCATTGCATTGCGCTTCCAGTGCGGCGTCCAGGCGCGAACGGTTGTGGTAAATCACTTTCATGCCGAAGCCATGGGCGCCGCGCCTGGCAATGCCCTGCCCGATGCGGCCCATGCCAAGAATGCCCAGCGTGGAGCCGTGGATGTCGGAGCCGGCGAACATGTCAAAGCTCCATTTGGTCCATTTGCCGGCGCGCAGGTAATGCTCGCTCTCGGTGACGCGCCGGGCCGTGGCCATCAACAGCGCAAAACCGAAATCGGCCGTGGTTTCAGTCAACACATCGGGCGCATTGGTGGCGAGGACTCCGGCTGCGGTCATCGCATCCAGGTCGAAGTTGTTGTAGCCCACCGCCATGTTGGCGCAGATCTTCAGGTCGGGGCACGCCGCGAGCACCTCGGCATCAATCCGGTCGCCACCCGTGGTGAAAGCGCCCTCCTTGCCCTTCAATCGCTCCGTCAGCTGCGCCTTGGACCAGGTCTCGTCCTTCTGGTTGGACTCGACGTCGAAATGCTGCTCCAGACGGGCGATGACTTCAGGAAAAACCGCGCGTGCAACAAGAATTTTGGGTTTGCTCATGAGAAAGATGCTTTCCTTACTTGAACCAGATGAAGGTCATGATGATGAACAGCGGTACCAGGATGGAACAGGACCACGCCATGTAGCCGAAAAAGCCCGGCATCTTGATGCCGCGGTCTTCTGCGATGGCCTTGACCATAAGGTTGGGTGCGTTGCCGATGTAGGTGTTTGCGCCCATGAACACGGCGCCCGCTGATACTGCGGCCAGTGTGGGCGCCAACGTGGTCATCAAGGTGGCCGGGTCCCCTCCTGCCGTATTGAAGAACACCAGGTAGGTCGGCGCATTGTCGAGAAAAGAACTCAGAAAGCCCGTGGCCCAGAAATACATGGTGGGGTCGGGCTGCCCGTCGGGCCGCGTCACGGCAGACACCACCGCGCCAAAAGGTCCGTTGACGCCCGCCTTCAGCATCGCAATTACGGGAATGATCGTGAGGAAAATGCCAGCAAACAATTTAGCCACTTCAATCATCGGGCCCCACGAAAACTGGTTGTCATCGTGTACGGATTTCGCCGTGATCTTGAGTGAGATCCAGGTGACCGCCACCAGTCCGACATCACGCACCAGGCCGGGCAGGCCGACTTCGGTGCCCATGACATGGAAGGACAATGGCGACTTCCAGAACCCGCTGAGCAGCACCAGCGCCACCACGGCGCCAAGCAGCACGAAATTCGCCGCGCCGTCAAAACCAAAGCGCCGGGTATCGGGGGTCGGGTCGACCGGCAACACGCCTTCCCGGCGGAAAAACCAGCTGTCCAGCGCATAGAAGATGGCAAGCAGGCTACCTACCAGAAAAAGCGTTTCCGGAAATATCTGTTTAACCGTCCAGAAAAAGTCAACACCCTTCAAAAAGCCCAGGAACAAGGGTGGGTCACCCAACGGAGTGAGTGAACCGCCGGCATTGGACACAATGAAAATGAAAAACACCACCACATGGGCTTTGTGCACGCGGTTGTCGTTGGCCCGGATCAGGGGTCTGAGCATCAACATCGACGCACCGGTGGTCCCCATAAAGCTCGCCAGCACGGCGCCAATGGCCAGAATCGCAATGTTCAGGGCCGGACTGCCGTGCAAGTTTCCGCGGATATGAATGCCCCCGGCCACCGTGAACAGTGCAACCAACAGCACGATAAAAGGGATGTATTCGGCCAGCAGTGCGTGCACCAGACTGACAAAAGCGGCAGAGCCACCGTATTGCACGGCAAATGGCACAAAAAAAGCCAGCGCCCACGCTGCAGCAACCTTGCCGTAGTGGTGATGCCAAAACGAAGGCGCCATCAGCGGCATCAGTGCAATTGACAGCAAAATGCCGGCAAACGGCACCGCCCACAGGGCTGACAGCCGGCTTCCGTCCAGTTCAGCGGCAAACGAGAGGCTTGGCAATACAAAAAGCAGCGCCAGCACCACCCATCGTTGTGGAGTTTTCATCATGTCCCGGTTTCCTCTTGATCGTTACGCGTCCATGCGAGGCATGGCCATCAGACTGGTGAAAGTCATTCAATCTCGAACACCTGCCGCAGATACGCCAGGTATTTTTCGTCGTCGCACATGTTCTTGGAGGGCGTGTCCGACAGCTTGGCCACAGGTTGCCCATTGCAACGGACCATCTTGATCACAATTTGCAGCGGCTCATACCCGAGGTCATTGGTCAGATTGGTCCCGATACCAAAGGCCAACTGGCAGCGTCCCTTGAACTGCTGGTAGAGCTCGATGGTGCGCGGCACGGTGAGTCCGTCGCTGAAAATCAGCGTCTTGGTTTTGGGATCGACCCGGTTCATCATGTAGTGCGCAATCATTCGCTCACCCCATTGAAAAGGGTCTCCGCTGTCGTGGCGCGCCCCGTCGAACAGCTTGCAGAAATACATGTCGAAATCGCGCAGAAACGCGTTCATGCCGTAGACGTCCGACAGTGCGATGCCGAGGTCGCCGCGGTACTCCCTGGCCCATGACTCAAAGCCGAAGACCTGGCTGTCGCGCAGACGCGGCCCCAGTGCCTGGCAGGCCTGCAGGTACTCATGCGCCATGGTGCCCAACGGCGTCAAGCCCAGCTTCATGGCGAACAACACGTTGCTGGTGCCGGCCAGCTGGCCCGTCGGGCCTGTGCCCAGGCGTGTCACCAGCGTGCGCAACACTTCTTCGTGCCAGGCCTTTCCAAACCGCCGGCGCGTGCCGTAATCGGCGATCTTCAGCGCGCCCAGGCCATCGGCCTGCAGCTCGGCGATCTTGGTGTCCAGCCGTTGCCGACCTTCCTTGATATCGGCCTTTTTCTGCGTGTTGCGAAAGTAGACCTCGTTGATGATGGCGAGCACCGGAATTTCAAACAGGATGGTGTGCAGCCAGGGGCCTTTGATGGACACCTCGATTTCGCCGGACGGCAATGCGCTGACGCTGACGTATTTTTCATTGAGGCGAAAGATGCCCAGGAAATCCACAAAGTCGCTCTTGATAAAGCGCATTGCCTTGAGGTAGGCCAGCTCTGCGTCCTGAAAGCGCAGGCTGCACAAGCCACGTATTTCCTCGCGGATTTCGGTCACATAAGGCGCGAGATCGCCAATGCCCGATGCGCCGGCATTGCGGCATTTGAACCTGTACTCCACCTCCGCACCGGGAAACTGGTGCAACACCACCTGCATCATGGTGAACTTGTACAGGTCGGTGTCGAGCAGGCTGGTGATGATCATGGAGAACGCTTGGAGGCCGCGGCGCAGCAACGCCTTGGTGGTTAATCAAATGAGCAGCCCGTCGCACACCCTGTGCATTGGGGTTCTTCAACTCGCGCTAATTCAGGTGCCCAAAAAATCCACTTCAAACAGCAAGGTGGCGTTCGGTGGAATCACACCGCCGGCGCCGCGCGCACCGTAGCCCAGTTCTGCCGGGATGATCAGGCGACGCGTGCCGCCGACCGACATGCCCTGCACGCCCTCGTCCCAGCCCTTGATAACCTGGCCGGCACCCAGAGAAAACTCGAAGGGCTGACCGCGGTCCTTGCTGGAGTCGAATTTGGCACCCTGGGTACCGTTGTTGTAGAGCCAGCCGGTGTAATGCACCTTGACATGCTGCCCCGCCTTGGCGATGGCACCGGTGCCCAGCACCGTATCTTCGTATTGCAGGCCGGAAGGAGTGGTGGTGAGAGTCATGATGAGGTCCTTCTAAAGCAGGTGAAACAAAAAAAACATTGCCCAAGCGGGCGAAAAGGAATCGCGTCTTTTCGCGAATCCCTGACTTTACCCGCAACGCCTAAACCAGCAGGCGCGTGCGGGGATGCAGCAGCGCCGCTTCTAGTCAAGCCATGTGGTGAATTCGGAGGCCGGCACCCGCGGCGTACGGAAGGTGTTGACGAGTGCCGTTTCGTCGGCATAACCCAGCGCCATGCCGCATACCAGCATCTCGCCATCACCCGCGCCGATATGCGGCAGGATGATTTTGGCAAAGCCGTTCCAGGCCGCTTGTGGGCAGGTGTGCAGGCCGAGGCCGCGGGCGGCGACCATGAGGCTCTGCATGAACATGCCGTAGTCCACCAGCGACCCGCGGCCCATCACGCGGTCCAGCGTGAACATCAAACCCACCGGCGCATCGAACAACTGGAAATTGCGTTGATGCTGCGCATGCATCTTGTCTTTGTCGCCCTTGGTGATGCCCAACAGGCCATAGAGACCCCAGCCGTTTTCGCGGCGGCGGTCTATGTAGGGCGAGACCCACTGCTCAGGGTAATAATCGTATTCCTCCTTGTATTCAGCCGCCAGTGCGGGGTTGGCCCGCAGGGCGTCGTGCGCATCGCAGACCTTGCTCACCAGTTGATCCCGGCTGGTGCCTTGCAACACATAGGCCTTCCAGGGCTGCGTGTTGGTGCCCGAGGGCGCACGGCTGGCAACTTCCAGCAGGTGGGCTATGCTTTCGCGCGGCACCGATTGGGGTAAAAACTGGCGGATTGACTGACGGCTCACGATGGCTTCGTCCACCGCATTTCGCGCATCGCCCGCGCGGCGCGGGGTGATATAGGGAAGCACGGGCGGTGCCAGGGTCATTGCAAGGTCTCCAGTACAGAAAGCAGTTCGGGGGGCAGCGGCGCTGGCCTGCGCGTGGCACGGTCGACGTACACATGAATGAAATGGCCCCGGGCCGCGCACAGCGCACCCTCGTCGCCGGGAAACAGGGCCACTTCGTAGCGCACGCTGGAAGAGCCCACATGCGCCACGCGGATGCCCGCAACGACAGGCTCCGGAAAAGCCAGCGGCGCAAAGTAGTTGCACTGGGTTTCGATCACCAGGCCGATCACGCTGCCGCTGTGGATGTCGATGGCTCCGCGTTCAATCAGGAGACCGTTAACGGCGGTATCAAACCAGCTGTAGTAAACAACGTTGTTGACGTGGCCGTAAACATCGTTGTCGGACCAACGGGTGCCGATGTCACGAAAAGCTTTGTAGGCGCTACGGGCTTCAGCCTGCGGGCGTGTCGGGGAGGTCATGAGGGCCTATTTTGCCAGCGTGAACCGCGCCGGGCCGGCGGCGAATCGTGGGAGCGCCCGGTGACCTGATCGGAAGCGGCTCACGCCCCAGCAACTCGGGCAGCCGGTTGGGTGAAGGCATGTTGTCCCGCTGCAGCAAAATCCAGTGTCCGTATGAGAAGGGTGAAAAGTGCAGCGCGTCGCACACATGTGCGCCCAGGCGGGCCGCCCAGTTGGGCAACGGAATCTGCAGCGCGCGGGTGCCGGTGTAGTCTGCGCGAAGCTCACGCAGGTATTCGGCATAGCCATAACGGCGCGTGCCACCGAGCTCCACCTCACGATGACTGGCCAGCGAAGGAAGAGCCGCCAGCGCGGCGAACGCTTGCCCAAGATCGGTGGCGGCCATTGCCGCGATGCCACCGCGCGCGCCGCGAGGGATGAATTGAATCGGCGAGCGCGACAAGCCGCGCAGCCAGCGAGCGCCAAAGCCCCCTTCGCCGTCCAGCAAAGAAGGACGCACGATGGCGTAGTCGCCGCCGGAAGCCTCAATGGCGTATTCGCCAAGCAGCTTGCTGGACAGGAAGCGGCTTTGGGCACCTTCGTGCAGTGCCAGGGCGGAGGTATGGATAAGCTTTATGCCGGCGCCGGCGCACGCGACGGCCAGCGCCGCCGGCGCGCGGTGGTGCACGTCGTCATAAGACTCATTCGGCCGCTGGCGCAGGATGCCCACGCAGTTGACAACCACATCCACATCTTTCAACAAGGGCGCCCAGGCATCGGGATGCAACAACTGCTCGAACCGGGCAAGGCGCAAAACAGCAAAGGGATAGTTGCTTTCGTGACGCTCGGGATGGCGGCTGCCTATCGAGACCTGCGTGCCCGAAGCATGCAACGCCGCCACGGCGTGGCGGCCAATGAAGCCGGTACCGCCCAGCACCAGGACACGGAGGGCTCGGGCAGAAGCGTTTTGCGAAGAGTCTGCAGGGTCAGGCAACGGCATGTTTTGCTGCTTCTTATGATTTTTTATGTGGGCTGCACAGAGGCCAAGGCAATGTAGCAGCAATTTCCTGCAAACCCCTTCGATGGCAGTCGCTATGGGTTCCAGCGCTTCCAGTATTCGAGCGCCACCCGATAGGTGTTCATCTGCACCTGCACGGTTTCATCAATGTTCACGCCATAGCCACCCGCCATCGAAAACGCCAGCGGAATGCGGCGTTGCCAGGCCCAGTCAAAGACGCGCCGGTCACGCGCCTCCAGGCCGTCGAAGCTCAGGGCCAGGCGGCCCAGTCGATCGCCTTCGTAGGGATCAGCGCCCGCCAGGAACAGCAACAACCCTGGCTCGAAACGCCGCTCCAGCTCGTCGAGCGCATGCTCCAGCGCCTGCAGGTAAGCCGCGTCACCGCAGCCGTCTGGCAAGTCCACGTCAAGGTCGCTGGCCTCCTTGCGAAACGGGAAGTTCTTCTGCCCGTGCAATGAAAGCGTGAACACGCTGTGGTCGCCCCGGAAAATACTGGCCGTGCCATTGCCCTGGTGTACATCGAGATCAACAATGGCGACCTGCAGCGGCCGGCGCTCATGGCGGTGCTGCCGCGCCCACTCCGCCTGCATCAGCCTGGCGGCCACCGCCGCGTCATTGAAGACGCAAAACCCCCCGCCCTTGTCGGCATAGGAATGATGGGTTCCGCCCGCCAGATTGGCGGCGACGCCCTCGCCCTTTCGGCTCGCGGCTCCTATCGCCACGCGGGCCGCCGCGATGGTGGCGCCCGCGGAGCGCCGGGCCCGTTCCGCCATGCCCGGACTCCAGGGAAAGCCGATTTCACGCTGCGCCGCGGCAGGCAAGCAGCCATGGGCAATGGCATCTACATAACCCGGCGTGTGAACGAGGGCCAGCTCGCCGTCTGTGGCGGCAGGCGCCTGCGTCATTCGAACAGCGGGTAGTTCGTTGACCAGGCGGTCGCGCAGCAGCCGGTACTTGGCCATGGGAAACCGGTGCCCCGGCGGCAGCGGCAATACAAAGTTGTCGGCGTAGAAAGCTTGCAATGCGATTCCGAAGAAGGGTTATTCGATTTGGCTACAGATCAGAGGTGAGACATGTAGTACCTCAACTGCGCCTACGGGGCAAATTGAGTACTTTTCAAGCAATTTTTACAGAGGCAAATAGGGCCTGGCCCCTAAAATGCTGCACTGCAACAAAAATCACTTGCAATGCTCTGGCCAATCCCTATACTTAGGGTCATGTTGCAGTGCAGCAATACAGCGCAAAGCAACTACTGACCGACAACTTACCAACCTATATTTGGAGATTCATTATGCTGACCGCTGAACAAATCCTTGCATCGCACAAAGCCAACATCGAAACCCTGTTTGGTCTGACCCACAAAGCCTTTGAAGGCGTTGAAAAACTGGTCGAACTGAACGTACAAGCCACCAAAGCCGCTCTGGCCGAAACCGCCAACCACGCACAAGCCGTGATGGGCGTGAAAGACGCACAAGAACTGATGGCCCTGCAAGCCGGCCTGGTCCAGCCCCTGGCTGAAAAAACCGCCGCCTACAGCCGTCACCTGTATGACATCGCTTCGGCTGCCGGCGCCGACCTCGGCAAAACCTTTGAAGCCCAGACCTCTGACGCACAGAAGAAATTCGTGGGCTTGGTCGACAACGCTTCCAAGAACGCACCGGCTGGTTCCGAAACCGCTGTGGCTGTGATGAAGAGCGCCGTCGCTGCTGCGAACAACGCTTTCGAATCCATGCAAAAGGCCGTCAAACAAGCCAGCGAAATGGCTGAAGCCAACTTCAACACGGTGGCTGCATCCGCAGTCAGCGCAACCAAGACGGCATCCAAAAAGCGTTAATTTTCATCTACCGCTCCCGTGCATACGGGAACGGCCGGAGCCTGAAACCGGAATCCTGTTCAACAGGATTCCAGACCCCTTGTCTCCTCGGATCCGTTCGAATTCATTTCATGGATCCAGTTAAGCCCAATCGCAAGATTGGGCTTTTTTTTGCCTTGGCGCATCTGGCTTTAAGCCATTTTGGCGGTCTGCCCAATAAGGCCGGGCGCAAGCAGCTATCAAAACAATAGCAACTACCTCGGCAACCCCATCCCCGCCGCTGCCAGTTTTGCCCTCAGTTGCGGCAGCGCCGCCAACATGGCCGCCCGGCCTGAATCGATGGCGCGCTGCCTCGCCGAGAAGTCGGCACTTTTCAAACCCGTGAGCGAGGGCCGGACCACCACGTCGGCATCCTTGAGCTCGTACTGGTTGATGCTTTTGCCCATGATGGCAAAAGTCTGCAAAAGGATTTGCAGCGTATCGCCGGCCGGGTTGGCTTCAGGCGGGCTGGAAATGTCGACGGCAATTACCACGTCCGCTCCCATCTGCCGCGCAAAACGCACCGGCACCGGCGAGACCAGTCCACCATCGACATACTCGCGGCCACTGATCTTGACGGGCACAAACACCGCCGGCACCGCGCTGGACGCGCGCACCGCCGTGCCGGTATCGCCGCGCTGGAACAACACTGCCTGGCCGCTGTTGAGGTCGGTGGCCACAATCCCCAGCGGAATCGCCATGTTTTCCATCAATCGGTTAGCCACCAGCTCGTTGACATAGCGGGCCAAGGCATCGCCGCGAAACATGCCGCGGCCGATGATGGGCAGCATCCAGTCGGTAATGGCGACCTCTTCCATGTTCAGCGCAGTCTGCTGCAGCTGCGCGCTGGTCTTGCCGCTGGCATACAGTGCCGCCACCAGGCTACCGGCCGATGTGCCAACCACCAGTTGCGGCTTGAGCCCGGCCTCCTCGAGCACGGCGATCACGCCGACATGCGCGAAGCCGCGCGCGGCCCCGCCGCCCAAGGCGAGACCGATACGCACCGGCTTTCTGGCAGCCTCCGACGGCGGCGCCGCAACGGGCGCACCCGGAACGATGGGCGACGTGACGCAGCCAGCCAGCAACGTCAGAGCCGTCACCAGGCCAAGCCTGGACAGCCACTTCCGCCCCCGCGAAGGCTTGCGCCACGTAGGGGAACTAGCAAGAATGATTCTTATTTGATTTATCATGGCCGGGCTTCAAAATACCAGTGGAAAGTTATGTACAAAAAAATGATTCTCTCGTCGCTGATGCTGCTGGCCGGCTTCGCTTCGGCGCAGGAACAAGTAGTTAACTTGTATTCTGCCCGCCATTACCAGACGGACGAGAAGCTCTACAGCGACTTCACCAAAGCCACCGGTATCAAAGTCAACCGCGTGGACGCCGACGACGCCGGCATTCTGGCCCGCCTCAAAGCTGAAGGCGCTGCCTCTCCCGCCGACGTGATTTTGCTGGTGGACGCCGCCCGCCTCTGGAAGGGCGACGTGGACGGCCTGTTCAAACCGATCAGATCACCGGCCCTGGAAGCCGCCATTCCGGCCAAGCTGCGCGCCAAGGAAACCGCCGAAGGCACGACCTGGTTTGGCTTCTCCACACGCGCGCGTGTTGTGGTCTACGACAAACTCAAGGTCAAAAAGGCCGACGTGGACACCTACGAAGAGCTGGCCGACCCGAAGAACAAAGGCCTGCTGTGCACACGTTCGGGCGCGCACCCCTACAACCTGTCGCTGTTCGGCGCCGTGACGGAACACCTGGGCGAAGCCAAGGCCGAGCAGTGGCTCAAGGGCATGGTCGCCAACATGGCGCGCGACCCCAAGGGCGGCGACAGCGACCAGATCAAAGCCGTGGCCAGCGGCGAATGCGGCATTGCGCTGACCAACACCTATTACCTGGCGCGCATCATGCGTTCCAATGCGCCTGACGACAAAGTCGTTGCCGACCGCGTCGGCGTGGTGTTTCCCAACCAGGACAGCTGGGGCACACACGTGAACATCGCCGGCGCCGCCGTGGCCAAGAACGCCAAGAACACGGCTAACGCCATCAAGTTCATGGAATACCTGGCCAGCCCCAGTGCGCAGGAATACTTCGCCAACGGCAACAACGAATGGCCTGCCGTTCCAGGCCTGGCAGTCAGCAATCCGGCGCTCAAGGCCATGACCTCGTCGGGCAATGGCAGCTTCAAGTCGGAAACCATTCCGATCAGCGCCGTGGGCAACAACCAGCTCAAGGTGCAGCAGATGCTGGACCGCGTGGGCTACAAATAAGGCAGCACCTCACATTGATGAAAAGCCCGGCCGCCGACAGGCGCCGGGTTTTTTTCATGCGCCACTCATGCGCCATAATTGACGTTTACGTTAACGTCACCTAAAACCGTCATGCAGCAAGTCCCGTTTGCCCATCAGCACAGGCGTTCACGCAGGTCCTTCAAACTCTTCTGACTCATTTCATCAAGGAACACCATGGATATCGCAGGCAAAGTATTTATCGTCACCGGCGGCGCATCGGGCCTGGGTGAAGGCACGGCGCGCATGCTGGTGGCCAATGGCGCGAAAGTCGTCATCGCCGACATGCAGGCCGACAAAGGCGAAGCCATCGCCAAAGAGCTGGGCGAAGGCAAAGCCGCTTTCGTCAAGTGCGACGTGAGTCAGGAAGCCGACGGCCAGGCCGTGGTGGCCAAGGCTGTCGCCATGGGCAAGCTGATGGGTCTCGTGAACTGCGCCGGCATTGCGCCCGCCGAGAAGACCGTGGGTAAGAACGGCGCGCACGGCCTGGCCGCTTTCAGCAAGACCGTCACCGTCAACCTGATCGGCAGCTTCAACATGATCCGCCTGGCAGCCGACGCCATGTGCAAGAACGAGCCTGAATCCACCGGCGAGCGCGGCGTGCTGATTTCCACCGCCTCCGTCGCGGCTTACGACGGCCAGATCGGCCAGGCTGCCTACAGCGCCTCCAAGGGCGGCATCGTCGGCATGACCCTGCCCATCGCCCGCGACCTGGCGCGCAACGGCATCCGCAACATGACCATCGCTCCCGGCATCTTCGGCACGCCCATGCTGTTCGGCATGCCGCAGGAAGTGCAGGACTCGTTGGCGGCAGGCGTCCCCTTCCCGTCGCGCCTGGGTACGCCGCAAGACTACGCCAAGCTGGCCAAGCACATCATCGAAAACGACATGCTCAACGGCGAAGTGATTCGCCTTGACGGCGCGATCCGCCTGGCACCGCGCTAAGCGACACGAAACCGCACGCAGCAGTTTCAGGCTGCCGGCGGATGTAACGCTGCCAGCCGCTCGGTCACCTGCGCTGAAAGCCGCTCAATCACCTCGTTCACACGCGCAGGCACATAGTGCCGGCTCGGCACAACGGCATACAGCGGCGCCGGTTCTCCGAGGTGCCCCGCAAACAGGCGCACCAGTTCGCCGCCGGCCAAAGAGGCCATGAGGTCGATCTCGGACTGGTAGACAATGCCCCGCCCCTCCAGTGCCCACTGCAACGCAATCGACGCGTCGTTGCAGGCCAGCGGCCCTGCCACGCGCACCTGAAAGGGCGCACTGGCTTCTCCCTGCAATTCAAACTGCCACTGGTCTTGCCGCCGCTCGCGCACATGACAAACCAGGCAGTCGTGTTGCGCGAGCTCGCAAGGCACCTGTGGCGTACCTCGGCGCGCCAGGTAATCGGGGCTGGCGCAGGCCACGCGCCGGGCCGGCGCCAGCAGGCGCGCCGAATGCGTCGAATCCATCAAAGGGCCGTTGCGAAGCGCGATGTCTATGCCTTCGCGCACCAGGTCCACGCGCGCATCGCTGATCTGCAGGTCAATTTCAATGCCGGGATGGATGCTGGCAAATTCAGCCAGCCAATACGCCAGCATTTCACGGGCCAGCATGGCGGTGGCGGTGATCCGAATGTTGCCCGTCAGGCCGAACGTGCCGGCACGCACCTTGGCCTGCCCTTCAGACACCAGTTCGAGCGCACGGCGCGCATGGTCGACCATGACAGCACCCTCGGCCGTGGGCCGCACCACACGCGTGGTGCGCTCGAAGAGACGCACACCCAGCGAGGTTTCCAGCCGCTTGATCGCCGCGCTGACTGCCGCCGTGGACAGCCGGCAGCGTTTGCCCGCACCCGTGAGGCTGCCGGTTTCTGCGGTGGCGAGCAGCACGCGCAACGTATCGAGATTGTCAAATTCCATGGAAGAGTGATTTCTCCGAAACGCCATTGTGGGGCGAAGGGGCGCTCGATATATTTGCCAACGGGCATCAGAACCTGTTCAAGCCCCATGACGCCATCACGACATTCAAGGATATCCCATGAGACACGCCTTCCCGGCGCTGGCAGCCACCACGCTGCTCGCCGCCTGCGCCAGCAGCCCCACCGCGTTCAACTACCAGGTCCCTGCCGATGAGGTGGCGCGCGGCACCAAGTACATGCAACCCGAAGGCTCCTCGGGCTTCACGCCCAAACCGGGCTGGGCGACGAAGACCTTCGCGGTGGCGGCTGCCAACCCGCTGGCCACCGACGCGGGCTACCAGGTGCTCAAGGCCGGGGGTTCAGCCATCGACGCGGCGATTGCCGTGCAAATGGTGCTCGCGCTGGTAGAACCGCAATCGAGCGGCATAGGCGGCGGCGCATTTTTGCTGCATGCCAGCGGAGGCAAGGTCGAAGCCTTTGACGGCCGCGAAACGGCACCCGCTGCGGCAGATGAAAAACTGTTCATCGGCGCCGACGGCAAACCCATGGCGTTTTACGACGGCGTGGTCGGTGGCCGTTCCGTCGGTACGCCGGGTACCGTGCGCATGCTGGAAATGGCCCACAAGCAATACGGGCGCCTGCCGTGGGCCCAGTTGTTTGTGCCGGCCATCCAGCTCGCCGAAGGAGGCTTCAAGGTCAGCCCGCGGCTCAATACCTTGCTCAAGGGCGAAGTGCATCTGAAGAAAGACGCCACCGCCGCGGCCTACTTCTACAAGGCCGATGGCAACCCCATCGATGCGGGCTCTGTATTGCGCAACCCGGCGCTGGCCGACGTGCTTCGGCAAATCGCAGCAAAAGGATCCAGTGCGCTACTCGAGGGCAAGGTCGCGCAAGCCATCGTCACCAAGGTGCAGGGCCACGCCAACAACCCCGGCAAGCTGGCCATGGGTGACCTGGCCGGTTACCAGCCCAAAAAGCGTGACCCGATCTGTTCAGACTACAACGCGGCCGGCAAGGCCTACCGCCTCTGCGGCATGCCACCGCCCAGTTCGGGGGCGATTGCGGTTGCTCAAATCCTGGGCATCCTGAACAACACGCCTGCCGCCACGCTGGGCCTGGTGACCGGCACCGGCGGCGTTCCGGGCACAGTCTCGCCAACTCCTTCTGCCGACTGGCTGCACCTGTACACCGAGGCCTCGCGCCTCGCGTTCGCAGACCGCGCCCAATACCTGGGCGACCCCGACTTTGTACAGGCGCCTGGCGGCAACTGGATGAGCCTGCTGGATCCCGCTTACCTGAGCGAGCGCGCCAAACTGATCCAGCCCACCGGTCCCAGCATGAAGACCGCCAAACCGGGCGTTCCCGGCGCCGTCAAGACGGCCTACGCCCCGATGCCCGACCAACCCGAGTACGGCACCTCGCATATCAGCATCATCGACGGCTACGGCAATGCGATCGCCATGACCACGACGATTGAAGACCAGTTCGGCTCGCGCCTGATGACCGATGGCGGCACCGACAAGGCCGGCGGCTTTTTGTTGAACAACGAACTCACCGACTTCAGCTTCGCGCCGGCAGACGCAGAAGGCAAACCCGTGGCCAACCGCGTGCAGGCCGGCAAACGCCCCCGCTCGTCGATGGCGCCCACGCTGGTGTTTGACAAAGCCTCAGGGCAGCTCGTCATGAGCGGCGGCAGCCCCGGCGGCGCGCTCATCATCCACTTCACGGCCAAAACGCTTTACGGCACGCTGAACTGGAGCCTGAACGCCCAGCAGGCGATCGACCTGCCCAACTTCGCATCGCTTAACGGCCCGAGCATCCTGGAAGAAAAGCGCTTTTCACCCGCAACGGTCGAAGCGCTGCGAAGCCGCGGCGCCGAAGTGCGTGAGCAGACCATGACCAGCGGCCTGCAAGCCATCCAGAAAACGCCTCAGGGCTTCTTCGGCGGCGCCGACCCGCGTCGTGAAGGGCTGGTGCTGGGGGACTAGCTAGCCCAGCCGCATGGGCTTGGCAGGCTGGTCCTGCCGGGCCGTGCCCAGGCGCTCATATTCTGAAATCACCTGCGCGCCAAGCAGCAGCAAGGTGGCCGCCACTTCCAGACTCAACAGTACCAGGATGGAAGTGGTGAGTGAGCCATACACCAGGCCGACTTGCGACAGCGTGGAGAAGTACCAAACAAGAAGGTGGCGCGTCAGCTCCCAGAGCAGCGCGGCGGTCACGCCGCCCAGCAGCGCGTGCCGCCATTGCAGACGGCCCACTGGCATCACCATGTACAGCGAGGTCAGCAGAAGTATCTCGCCCGCCAGGCCCAGCAGGTACAGCAGCGCGCCGGAAAACCCGCTGAGCGACCATTCCAGACCCAGGAAGTCCACGCTTTTTTCACCGAGCGCCTGCAGGCTGCCCGAGACCAGCGTGACCAGCAACAAGCCCAAGCCCACGGACAGGATGTAGCAATAGGGCAAAACGGCAGACACCAGCATGTGGCGGCGGCGAATCGCCACGCGGTGCAAAAAGATAACCGACATGGCGTTTTCCAGTACCGTGAAAGCCAGCGAACTGAAAAACAGCATGGTGGCCAGCAGCACCCAGCCCATCACTTCGCGGTGCGCCAGGAAGTTGGCCAGCTCCGACGTGATGAAACCGCCCTGTCCGGGCGCGAGCCAGCCGATGTAGCGCCCCAGCGCCTGCAGCAACGCGTCCTGGTCAATCACATGCGACAGCGCAATCGCGACGAGGATCAGCAGCGGCACGATGGACAGCAGCGCGTAATAGGCGACCGCACCGGCCAGCAGCAGGCCCTGGTTGGCGCGAAAGCCCTTGAGCACCCGAAGCGTGAAAGCGCCCGGATGGCTGAAGACATAGGCAAGGTTGGGGGCAAGCGTCATTGAAAAGCCCCGCTGCGGGGCTGCAAGGAAAAGCTCATTATGAAAAGCTGCCGCGGCGCCCACTGCCTCCAGATGGCGCCAATGCGTGTCAGCCCAGCACCCATGAACGCCGGGGGCTATCAGGGTGTGAGTCGCCTCCGCCCGGGACGCGTGTGCTAAATTGACCCCCCTCTTTCCACCCCATGGCCATTCCCTCATCATTCATCCAGGAGCTGCTCGCGCGAGCCGATATCGTCGATATCGTGGGCCGCCATGTGCAACTCAAGAAAGGCGGCGCCAACTTCATGGGGCTGTGCCCCTTCCACGGTGAAAAATCACCCTCTTTCTCGGTCAGCCCGACCAAGCAGTTCTATCACTGCTTTGGCTGCGGTGTCAGCGGGGATGCGATCAAGTTCATGACGGAATACGGTGGCATGACGTTTATTGAGGCAGTGAAAGACCTGTCGCAACAATACGGCCTGCAGGTGCCTGAAGACGATGTCTCGCCGCAAGACCGCGCCCGCGCCGCCCAGATGCGCGAGCAGCAGGCCACGCTCACCAGCGTGCTTGAAAAAGCTGGCGCCGCCTACATCAAGGCCCTGCGCAACTCCGAGCGCGCCATCGACTACTTCAAGGGCCGCGGCGTTTCGGGCGAAGTTGCCAAGACATTTGGCTTGGGCTATGCGCCTGAAGGCTGGCGCAGCCTGGCCAGCGTCTTTCCGGATTACAACGACCCGCTGCTGGTGGAGAGCGGCCTGGTCATCACCGGAGAGCCCGGCGAAGAAAACGCTGCCGGTGAAGCCAAACGCTATGACCGTTTTCGTGACCGGGTCATGTTCCCCATCCGCAACGTCAAGGGCGAATGCATAGGCTTTGGCGGCCGTGTGCTGGGCGACG
>NZ_JBDTPB010000043.1:0-18404 GCF_039932935.1 Polaromonas sp. | reverse complement strand
AAGTTCATCGGCATCCACTTCTTCAGCCCGGTCGACAAGATGAAGCTGGTCGAAATTATTCGCGGCCGGCAGACCGACGACGAAACCGTGTCGCGGGCCTTCGACTATGTGCAGGCGCTGGGCAAGATTCCCATCGTGGTGAACGACTCGCGCGGCTTTTACACCAGCCGCACCTTTGGCACCTTCGTGATCGAGGGAGCAGCCATGCTGGGAGAAGGCATTCCCGCCGCCGCCATTGAAAACGCTGGTATGCAGGCTGGCATGCCCGTAGGCCCGCTCGCTGTACTGGATGAAACGTCGCTCTCGCTGAGCGTGCACGTTCTGGACCAGACGCGTACCGACTTCACCGCCGAAGGGAAGACCTATACCGCCACTCCGGGCGAACAGCTGGTAGAGCGCATGGTGAAAGAGCTGAACCGTTCAGGCCGTGCAGCCGGTGGCGGTTTTTATGATTACCCCATTGAGCCCGGCGCGAAGAAGCATCTTTGGCCCGAACTCAAGCCCCTGTTTGAAAAGCCCGCCGCAGCGTGGAATATTGAGGAACTCAAGGACCGCCTGCTTTACCGCCAGGCCGTTGAAACCGCGCGCTGCCTCAGCGAAGGCGTGCTGACCACCGTGCACGACGCCAATATCGGCTCCATCTTCGGCATCGGTTTTCCGGCCTGGACCGGCGGCGCCATGCAGTTCATCTATGGCATGGGTGTGGATGCCTTTGTGGCCCGCTGCACCGAGTTGTCCGCCAAATTTGGACCAGGCTTTGCCTTGAGCGATGCGGTCAAGGACTCCCTACGCCAGCATCAGCCGGTTTACTGAGTCACGCCTTTCGATTCAGTTACCGGGCTCGGTCCAGATTGACTTCAGGAGATCTGAATTGAAGCTGACTGAAAACGCAGGCATGCGCCTAAGCTGAGCCTGCTGGTGCGTGTCGCGCAGGTGGCCTGGCCTTAGCACCGTCGATCAGCTCTTGCGGTCAGGGCCTGTTAACGCTATTGATGCAGATGCGTTGCGAGTCAAAAAGGCCTTGAGCAAGACGCAAAACGCAGGCGGGGTGAACCCCGTCAAGGCTTTGCAACGCCGCGCAAGGCCTTTTTGATCGCAACCCGGAGGGAATGGGGTGAAAACGGCGCCACTCGGCGTTGCACTCCTAGCCCAGACGCCCGGTCTGCGCGTCGTCGCGCGCCTTGATTGGCGCCGTTTTCACCCCATTCGCATTTGCATCAATAGCGTTAACAGGCCTAGAGCAAGTCCATCTACACAGTTAAGCGAGGAAAGATCTGCCCCTACATTTCGGCCAGCGGTATGCCGCCGGCGTCTTCATCAGCCTTCAACAGTGCGATCAACTCGGCCAGATCGTCATCCAGTCGTTGCAGGCTGGTGGCCGGCAGTTTCCCCAATGCCTGCGGTAGCACGCCTTCGAAAGGGCCTGGTACCTGGTCCAACACGTCGAGGCCAGCGGGCGTGATGGTCAACTGAACATTGCGCCGGTCGCCGGGTGCCTTGTCCATCCGTATGAATGCCTTGCGCAGCAGAATTTTCGCCAAGTTGCTGGCGGTGGACTGATGGATGTCCATGCTTTTGGCCAGTTCACCCATGCCGATCGCCGGCTGGTCGCGCACCAGAGCCAACGCCCAGACCTGGGCACTGCCCAGTCCCACCTGATTTTCGACCTGCTGAAAATGGCTGCGCACGGCGTTGAACACCACGCGAAAGCGCCGAAGTACCTGGGCGGTGGTGGCGCTCGGGGGCGTGTCTCGAATCTCTGGCTGCATGCGCCACATGATAGTTCTCCCAAGCTGCCGCCCTGGGTCTCATGTGCTTTACATTTGGGGAAATGTAATTTAGATTTAGGTCAACACTGCCGCCAGGCGCACATGAAAGCTCACCCTCCCTTTTTATCAACACTTCGAAGCGAGATGGCCGACTGGCGCCTCTGGGCCGGACGCACCGTCGTATTGGCATCGGCCGTGCTTGCGGGTCTGGCTGTAGTGGCATTTACCTGGCTGACGGAACACGCGATGAGGCTTTTTTTCGTGTTTGAGAAGAGCTATTGGTGGGGGCCACTGCTATGGACGCCTGTCTGCACGGCGGCTATTGTCTGGGTGACCAGGCGCTACGCACCCGGTGCGGGCGGCTCGGGCATTCCTCAGGTCATGGCGGCGCTGGCACCCGAGGTGCCCGCCGCCTCGCGCGGCCTGTTTGTGTCCCTGCGGCTTTCCGCGGCCAAGATGCTGCTGACTGCCTGGGGGGTGCTTGGAGGGTTGTCGCTGGGACGAGAAGGCCCGTCGGTACAAATCGCCGCAGGAGTCATGTACCACGCCCGTCGCTGGCTGCCATCGGGCTCCCGGGTGTCGGAGCAAGGCCTGTTGCTGGCTGGCGGCGCTGCCGGAATTGCCGCGGCATTCAACACCCCTCTAGGCGGCGTGATGTTCGCAATTGAAGAGCTGACGCGCAAACCCGAACAGCGCAGCAACGGACTGCTGCTGGCTGCCATCGTGCTGGGTGGCCTGATGGCTGTGTCGATCTACGGCAACGCCACTTATTTTGGTGTTATCCGTGTCGACAACATCAGCATGGCCTTGTTACTGCCCGGCTTGCTGGTCGCTGTCTGCAGCGGTCTGGCGGGAGGTCTATTTTCCCGCTTGTTGGCGGTGTCTCTGGACGGCAGCACGCCCGACTGGTTCAGCCGCCTCCGAAAAAATGCGCCCATTCGTTTTGCGGCGGGTTGCGGCCTGGCGGTGGCGGTGCTGGGTTGTGTGAGTCATGGGGACATTTATGGGGGCGGCTACGCCCATACACGCACGATGCTGGAAAACGGGGGGGAATCCTCGTCTCTGTATGCATTGCTTAAATTCATCGCTACATGGATCACCACCTGGTCGGGCGTGCCGGCGGGTATTTTCGCGCCATCGCTGGCGATTGGCGGCGCTTTAGGCAACGACATTGCCCAACTGACCGGCTACATCAACGCGCCCACACTGATAGCGCTGGGCATGGCGGGCTTCCTTGCCGCGGTCACGCATGCACCAATGACTGCCTTCATCATCGTGATGGAGATGGTAGACGGCCACGGCCTGGTGCTTAGTCTGATGGCGAGCGCGCTGGTTGCAAGCGCCGTTTCGCGCCTGGTCAGCGTTCCGCTTTACGCCCTGCTGGCAGACCTGCAGTTGCTCCGCTTGCCTAAAGCCTAAAGCCTGAACAGGTTACGAGGCATCGGTTTCACAGCAGGGAAACACCTGATGCCATATACATTTGCACAAATATAATTGGCGAACGTGTACTTTTAACGCATTTCCCAGCGAGGACCTTGGAGCCCTCAGAGGCTCGAGCCCTCTGGAGGCTCTTTTTTTGGCGTGTTGGGGAGCCGGCGACCTCACCATTCCTTGTCGGGCGCGTGACGGCAATACGGACGGCGGCGGTCAACACTGTCTGGAGGATGGCTTAGAGCCAGCACCGCCCGAACCAGGGTGACGACCAATTCAAGCGTGGGCCAAAATATTCACCAGCTTTCCAAAGGGGTCGCGTACATAGAAGCGGCGTACGCCCCAAGGTTCAACAACAGGTCCGTACTCGATTGTTATCTTCGCAGCGCGCATGCGGGCGATGGCTTCGTCCAGGTTGTCGACTTCAATCGATAGATCTGGCACCGGCGTTCCCGAACCGCCTTCGGAAAGAAAGCTGACCTGACCCTCCCCCTTTGTCCTGGTTCTGTACGTCCGTATCCAGTCGAGGTCCATCAGCAAATCGATGCCGAGAATCTCGCCGTAAAACCGCTGAGCGGCAGCGGGGTCCCTGGCCTCGATATTCGCGACGATTCTTTTAACTTGCACTTTGCGCTCCGTAGATTTTGTGGAAGGTTTTCGATGGTTTTCAATTCTTGACGGGCAAGCCAGGCGCCATCTGCCGCAACCAGGCGCCCGGCGCCAAACCCACACTGCCCTTGAAGCGCCGGCTGAAATGGCTCTGGTCAGCAAAACCGCAAGCGGTGGCCACCTCGGCAAGGCTGTGACCGGCCAGCATGCTTGCCTGGGCTCTCTCAATGCGCACCGCGTTGAGATAGATATGCGGCGGCACGCCAAACTGCTGGACGAAAGCGCGCGTGAGATGAACCCGTGACAGGCCCGCCTCGCGTGCGAGCGCGTCCACCGTGATGTCTTCGTCAAAGTGGCTGCGCAGGTGGTCGCGTATGCGGGCCATACGGGCAGCGCCGGCCGGTTTTGCCTGGTTGCCCGAACCCCGTTCGCCGTAATGCTGCAGCAGGCGCACCAGCACGTCACGCGTGAGTTCTTCCGCACGCAGCGATTCTTGCGGCTGGCCCACGGCGGCCATGGCACGCGCCAGCGCCTGGCCCATGACGGCGTCTCGCACCACGGGCTGCCTGAAATAGGCGGCCATGTCCAGTCCGGCCTCCTTGTCACGGCAGTCGGCCACCACCTGGGGCGACACATACAGCATGCCGTAGCCGAAACCTTCGTGCGTGCCGCGCTGGCCGTCGTGCGGCTCGTCCGGGTTGAACAGGATCACATCGCCGCACAGGCTGGCATGTAGCGTGCCGCCGCAGTGAAAGGTCTGCACACCCGAAGCGGTTACGCCGATGGAATAGGTTTCGTGGCTGTGGCGCTCGAAAGTATGTTCTGTGAAGTGGGCGTTCATCTGCGTCACGCCGGCCAGCGGGCCCGGGCGAAAGCGGGCCCAGTCTTTCGGGGTGCTGGTGGGGGTGTCGTGCATGAAACAATCGTACAAGACGCCGCGGGCCGCAGCAAGGAAACTGGCCTCTTCAACCCCTTGACGCAGGAAAGAAGAGAAACCCAATGACCCACGCCATCGACCTGAATGCCAAACTCGCCACTTTTGAAGGCCACTGGCAGCCGCGCACCGTGAGTGAATTCAACGGCCACGACATCATGATCGTGAAAGTCCAGGGAGACTACCACTGGCACTCGCATCCCGACACCGACGATTTCTTCCTGGTGCTCAAGGGGGAGCTGCACATCGACCTGGACGGCCAACCCACGGTGGTGCTGAAACCCGGACAGCTGTTTGTGGTGCCACGCGGTGTGTGCCACCGGCCCCGTGCAGTGCAGGAATCACATTTGCTGCTGATCGAGCCGACGGGCACGCCCAACAGTGGCGAGGTGAGCACCGCCGCGCCGCGCCGGGTGATTTAACGCAGTTGTTCAGGCCGCCTGGGCGGCAGTTCTTGAAAATATTTGACTTTGTCAATTAAATGCTTGACGATATCTTTCATGGCATCGTCAAGCACGTCTCTTTCGCCGACCGGCACAGCCCACATCAAGGCCGTGCGCAGCTTCAACCGCTTCTACACACAGCGCATCGGCGTGCTGGACCCTTACCTGGGCAGCGAGTTCTCGCTCACCGAGGTGCGGGTGCTGTATGAGCTGGCACACCGCGACCAGCCGACGGCGACCGAGCTTGGGCGCGACCTGTCGCTGGACGCGGGTTACCTCAGCCGCATATTGCGGCGTTTTGAAGGCAAGGGCTGGCTGGCGCGCGTTCCCTCGGTGGCAGATGCGCGGCAAAGCTTGCTGAAACTGACCGACGCCGGGCATGCGGTGTTTGCGCCGCTGCAACAGCAGTCCCGCGACGAAGCTGCGGCCCTGCTGGCAGCGCTGGCGCCGGCGGATCAGCAAAAAGTGGTGACCGCCATGACCACGGTACAGCGACTGCTGGCCGGCCCCGGCGAATCGGCGGCTACCCGCACGGTCGTCCTGCGCGACCCAGCGCCTGGCGACATGGGTTGGGTGGTGCAGCAGCACGGCGAGATTTACGCCCGCGAGTACGGCTGGAACAGCGAGTTCGAGGCGCTCGTGGCCGATATCGCAGGGAAGTACCTGAAAAACCAGCAACCGGAATGGGAAAAATGCTGGGTTGCCGAGCTGGACGGTGAACGGGTGGGCGCAGTGTTTGTGGTGCGCAAATCGGCCACTGTCGCCCAACTGCGCCTGCTGATCCTCACGCCGGCGGCAAGGGGTCTGGGCCTGGGCGGCCGGCTGACTGATGAGTGCATTGGTTTTGCACGTCGCAAGGGCTACAAAAAAATGACGCTCTGGACCAACCGCTGCCTGGACGCTGCGCGCGCCATTTACGCCAAACGCGGCTTCCAGCTCGTCAAGAGCGAGCCCTACCAGGGCTTTGGGAAGGAGCTGGTCGGGGAAACCTGGGAGCTGCGGCTCTAGGGCAGTGCGTACCAGTGCGCGCGGACCAGTCGCCTCTTTTTCAAGTCCTTTAGGCCCCTAGCCCATACAGAACCAGCGCAAGCAGCTATGTTTTTAATAGCATAAGAGCGCCCTCGGTTAACCGCGCTCGGCCTGTGGTGTATCAATGAAGTGGCGATAATCAGTGCATGAGCACCCCTCTTGCAGACTCCCCAGAAGATCACCCGCAACCCCGGTCCCTTTCGGACCTTTTCATCTCATTCACTTTGCTGGCGCTTCAGGGTTTCGGCGGTGTGCTGGCCGTCGTGCAACGCGAGCTGGTCGAAAAAAAGCGCTGGATGACGCGCGAAGAATTCATTGAAGACTGGGCCGTCGCCCAGATCATGCCAGGCCCCAACGTGGTCAACATCTCGCTCATGATTGGCGGCCGCTACTTCGGCCTCAAGGGTGCCCTGGCCGCGCTGGCGGGCATGTTGACGGTGCCGCTGGTGCTCGTGCTGCTGCTGGCGGTGGTCTATGCCCAGTTCGCCGGTCATCCGGGCGTAGCCGGCGCCTTGCGCGGCATGGGCGCCGTGGCAGCCGGGCTGATTGGCGCCACCGGCTTGAAGCTGTTCGGCGCGCTCAAGAAAAACGTGCTGGGCCCGCAACTGTGCGCGGCGTTCGGCGTAGTCTGCTTTGTCGCCATCGCCCTGCTGCGCTTTCCGTTGGCGTATGTGCTGCTGGGGCTGGGCAGCGTGGCTTGCGTCCTCGCCTACCGCAGGCTGGCAACATGAGCGAGCCGCTGCACCTCATTTTTGGCACGCGGGAATGGTTTGACCTTTTCCTGCACTACCTCTCGCTGTCACTGTTGTCGATTGGCGGGGCCATCACGACCGCGCCCGACATGCACCGGTTCCTGGTCGACAAGCAGCACTGGCTGACCGACGCGCAGTTCAACGCATCCATCGCCATTGCGCAATCGGCGCCTGGGCCGAATGTGTTGTTCATTGCGCTGCTGGGCTGGAATGTGGGCCTGAATGCGGGCGGCATGTTGACCGGGCTACTGGGCGTTTTCCTGGCGATGCTCGGCATCCTGATCCCAAGCACCACCCTCACCTACCTGGCCGCGCAATGGGGCCATCGCAACCGTGAACTGCGCGCGGTTCGGGCTTTCAAGCAGGGCATGGCGCCCATCGTGGTGGCCTTGCTGATTGCCACGAGCTGGATATTGGCTACGGCGAATGGCAGCTCGCTGAAAGACTGGCCGGTGTGGCTGGTGGCCGCGGCAACGGCCGTCATTGTCTGGCGCACCAAGATCCACCTGCTGTGGCTGCTGGGTGCGGGCGCGCTGCTGGGCTGGTTCGGGCTGATCTGAACGCGCGGTACTGAAAGGAAAGCGACTATTCCGGCTTGCCGCGCCGATGGAAGTACACCATGCGGGCGGCCTGCCGCATGGGCTCGGTGTCCAGCGCCAGGTTGAAGATCCAGTCGGCCTGAAACCGGTCAAACAGCCAGCGCAGCGTGCGCTTGGCGCGAAACTTGGGGTACTGCCGGACCAGCCCGCGCACGGGATCTGCCGGGTCCCCGCCATCCACCGCGCCGCCTTGCAAAAACGTAGCCACGGCGTTGCCGACAGCATCACCATGTTGCAGAGCGGTATGGATTCCTCCTGCAGTCACAGGTGACACCATGCCGGCAGCGTCGCCGACCAGCATCACACGCGCATCGGACACTCGACTGAGTACGCCACCACAGGGAATCATGCCGGCGCGCGTGGCCAGCGGCGCGGCGTCGCCAACATTCACGTGCGGTGCGATTTTCGCCATGAAAGCCGCCATCCAGGCCTGCTTTGCCGGCACCGATGCGCCAGACGGCGACAAACGCCTTGCCAGCCCAATCTGGTTGATGCCCGCGCCGGCGACGGCCCAACCGATGTAACCGGGCGCGAGCCGACGGTCAATAAAACAGTGCAGCAAATTGGTTTCAAGCGAGGCCTGCCCGTACTCATGCTCGATGCCGAACAGGAATTGGGTATTGAGCGACAACCCCAGGGCCTTGGCGACACGCGAATGCGGGCCGTCGGCTCCCACCAGGTACCCGGCCTTCAATTCAAACGGCTCCTGCGAGGCAACCGACTTGACCGACACCCGCCAGCCCGCCGCGCCGTCCCGCGCGGCCTGCTCAAACAGGGTCCCGCTCAGCAGCGTGACACCGTCAGCCTGGACAGAGGCGCACATCCAGTCCAGCAACGCCGGCGTGTCGGTCGCCCAGAAGTAATAACCAGGCGCGTGCAAATCCACGTGGCGAAGGTTGGGCGAATAAAGCCTGACGCCGTCCACCTGTCGCACCAGCGCCGCAGGCACCTGCTGCAGCCAGGGGATGGTGTCTATGGCGTCTTTCACCACAATGCCCGTGGTGTGCAGCTTGTCGCCTGAAGAAGACTTCTTTTCCACAATGGCGACCTGCAAGCCCGCCCTGGCCGCAGCGCGCGCGCAGGCGAGCCCGGCAAAACTGGCACCTACGATGATCAGGTCGAAGCGGTGCGGCGTCATGCCCTGCGTTGCCGCAAGGCCTCATACAGGCACACACCGCTGGCGACGGACACGTTCAGGCTTTCGACGGCCCCATGCATCGGAATGCTGACCAGCTCATCGCAGGTCTTGCGCGTGAGCTGGCGCATGCCCTCACCTTCGGCACCCAACACCAGCGCGACTGGACCCTTGAGGTCCACGTCGTAAATTGTTTTTTCCGCATCGTCGCTGGTGCCTATGCACCAGATGTTGCGTTCCTTGAGCTCATTGAGGGTGCGGGCCAGGTTGGTCACCATGAAGTACGGCATGGTTTCGGCCGCGCCGCTGGCGACCTTGGCCACGGTGGCGTTGATGCCGGCCGCGTGGTCCTTGGGGGCGATCACGGCATGCGCGCCAGCGCCGTCAGCCACGCGCAGGCAGGCGCCGAGGTTGTGCGGGTCCGTCACCCCATCAAGCACCAGCAGCAGCGGCTGCGCGACACCGGCGGCTTCAAGCTGCTCAAGCAGCTCGTCGAGCGACTTGACCTGCGCCAGCGCATCCACGCGGGCGACGACACCTTGATGGCCGTGGCTGCCGCACATCTTGGCCAGACGCAAGCCGTCGGATTCAATCAGCCGTACGCCGGCCTCCCGGGCCCGGTCGGTGAACTGGCGCATGCGGGCATCGCGACGCGACACATCAAAAAATACTTCCAGAACGGATTGGGGCGCGGTTTTGATGCGGACACCGACGGCGTGGAAGCCAAAAAGCACTTTGGGAGAAGAAGACATGGCCGCAATTATCACTGTTGACCGAAATGGGCATTACTACCGGCGGGCCAGACGCGACGAGCGGGGCACAATGGCGCCCGGGGACGACTAAAATAGTAACAATTTGTTGAATCCGCTGTGTTCCTGCTTTAATGATTTCGCCCTGTCACCACAGGGCAACCTGGAGACGCTATGGGCTTGAGACTGAAATTCAATTTGGTGCTGATCGTGGTGTTTCTGGCCGGTTTTGCCGCCGCCGGATACATCTCGCGCCAGCTGCTGCAGGACAACGCGCGCGAAGAGGTGTTGCGCAATGCCCGCCTCATGATGGACACGGCGCTTTCAGTGCGCGCCTACACAGTCGAGCAGATCAAGCCTCACCTGGACAAGCAGCTGGAAGAAGTGTTCCTGCCGCAGACCGTGCCCGCCTACGCTGCCACGGAAACGCTGGGCCATATCCAGAAGAAGTACCGGGATTACGGCTACAAGGAAGCGACGCTGAACCCCACCAACCCGCGTGACCGCGCCACCGACTGGGAAGCGGACATCGTTCAGCAGTTCCGGCAAAACGCGGAGTCCAAAGAGCTCATCTCGGAGCGCGCCGCCGCCACAGGCCGCCTGCTGTACATTGCCAAGCCGATCCAGATCACCAATGCGGCCTGCCTGCAGTGCCACAGCGTGCCGGCCAACGCACCGGCCAGCATGGTCAAAATTTACGGCGAAGCCAATGGCTTTGGCTGGAAGCACAACGAAATCATCGGCGCGCAGGTGGTCACGGTGCCGATGGACATCCCCATCCGCAACGCCGACCGCACCTTCAAGACCTTCATGGCTTCGCTGGCGGCCGTCTTCGCCGTGGTGTTTGTCGTGCTCAATCTGATGCTAAGCTGGCTCATCGTCCGGCCTATCCGCCGCATGTCCCAGGCCGCCGACAAAATAAGCACCGGCGACTTCGATGTACCTGAATTTTCCGATGGCGGCAAAGACGAGGTGTCGGTGCTGGGCAGCTCGTTCAACCGCATGCGCCGCAGCCTTGAAAAAGCCATGCAGATGATTGACCGCGGCGACTGATATCCCCCGGCCGCCCGCCATCAAATCCGCGAACCAGACCTCGCCACCCAGACCCCACGAATCGATGCCACCGAATGGATGAACCGGAAGATAAAACCAAAACCCTGCCCGTCCGGCCCACGGGCGGTGAAGGCCGGGATGTGGCTGCGCTTCTGCCGGGGCAGACCGTCTTTGAATACCGCATTGAAAAAATGCTGGGCGGCGGCGGCTTTGGCATCACCTACCTGGCGCAGGACATCAACCTGCAGTTGCCGGTGGCCATCAAGGAATACTTCCCCGGCGACCTCGCCGTCCGTTCGCCCGATCTCTCCGTTCACGTCCGCTCCACCGAGAACGCCGGGCAGTTTCAGTGGGGACTGGAGCGTTTCCTTGACGAAGCGCGGGCATTGGCGTCCTTTCGCCATCCAAACATCGTGCGCGTGCTGCGCTACTTCAAGCAAAACGGAACCGCCTACATCGTCATGGAGTACGAATCCGGCGACCCGCTCAAGCGCTGGCTGGCCAAGCAGCCCGCGCTGGACCAGCAGGGCCTTCTGAAAATTGTCTATCCCCTGATGGACGGGCTGGAGGCAGTGCACAAGGTGAACTTCCTGCACCGCGACATCAAGCCCGACAACATCTACATTCGCGCCGACGGCACGCCGGTGCTGCTGGATTTTGGCGCTGCGCGCCGCGTGACGGGCAACCAGGACCTGACCAACATCGTGAGCCCGGGTTTTGCGCCGTTTGAGCAGTACCACAGCAAAGGCCACCAGGGGCCGTGGACGGACATCTACTCGCTGGGCGCCGTGATGTACTGGATGACCACGGGTCACAAGCCCATGGAGTCGGCCTCGCGGGTGCGCGAAGACTCCATGCCCAAGGCTGCGGACACGGCCAGCGCAATCACCTTCGGCGCCCCCCTGCTCCGCGCCATCGACTGGGCCATGATGCCCAACGAGACGCAGCGCCCCCAGGACGTCCCCGCCTTTCGCCAGGCACTGATCAGCTCGGATTTCCTCAAAACCCAGACCATCCGCGCCGCCAACCCGCTGGTCACGGCAGCGGTGGTTGCCCCGCCCGCACAGGAGGCACAGCCGCCGACGGCTGCTTCGACCACAGGCCCCACCGCGACGACCTTCCCCAGGGCTGAAAGCGCCCTGCTCGCCTATGCGGCCAATTCGCAGTCCATCCCGCTTAACAGTGCCGAGAACTTGCGCAAGAACGTGCTGGGCACGATCATGTTCCTGGATCTGGTGTCCTATTCCACCTACTCGGTTGACCAGCAGGTGATATTGAAAGCCCTGTTCAATGAACTCATCACCAAGGCCATAGGCGGCGTGAAGGAGTCGTCGCGCATCATGATCGACACGGGCGACGGCGCCGCCATCTGTTTTCTGGGTGACCCGGAGGAAGCATTGCAGTCGGCCCTGTTGCTGCGCGACCTGCTGGTGCAAAAGTACGGCAGAAAGCTCTCGCTGCGGGTGGGCCTTCACCTGGGCCCCATCCGCATGGTGTTTGACATCAACAACCGGGTCAATGTGGTGGGCGACGGCATCAATGTCGCCCAGCGCATCATGGACTTTGCCAAGCCCGGCCAGATCGTGGTGTCGCGCGCCTATTACGACGTGATTTCACGCATTACCGACAGCGCCGCCAGCCTTTTCGACTACCTCGGCCCGCACATGGACAAGCACCTGCGCTCGCACGAGATCTACGCGGTGCTGGACCCGAATGCCGCGCCGGCGTCGCCCGTGCCGCGCAACATGGAGTTCGAACACACGGCATCGTTTGCAGCGCTCGCCTCACTCACCCCTGAAATTGCACTGGAAATCGAAAACGAGCTGGCCAAGGCGATTGGGCCGCTTGCCAAGGTGCTGGTCAAAAAAGCCGTGCCACGCACGGTCAGCGCGCAGGGCTTGCGTGAGCTGCTGGCCGTCTCCATTCCTGACGCCACGGCCCGCGAAGCCTTTCTGAAGCCGCGCACCAACAGCACGACGGTGCATTCGGGACTGCATGGCGCCAGCGGTCCGTCGCGCACCGCCGGCAGCGGCAGTATTGGCAGCAGCTTCAGCCGGCCCCTTTCCTCGGTGATTTCCCGCCTGTCAGGTACGGACATGAGCCGACCGCTGTCCGTGTCGGCAACGCCGTCCGCCACAACAACGTCGGGATCCTCCGCGTCCATCAATGTGCAAAATTTCAATGCGGAACTGCAGGCCCAACTGGAACGCGCGCTGAGCCAGCATATCGGCCCGCTCGCCAAAACCCTGGTGCGCAAGGAAGCGGCCCGCCAACTCACCTTCCAGGCCTTGGTCCACTCATTGGCCCACCAGATTGACCGGCCGGATGACCGCGCGAAATTTCTCGCGATTGCTCAAAAAATGCATGGCGGGCGCTGACACCGCTCCTTGCCATTCGCGGTTCGACTCGCACGCCGCGGCTCAAACACTGCTATCTTTTTAATAGCTTCTCGCGCACATCAGAAAATGGCTGGGAGCCTTTTCTCTATTTTTTTGGGGTATTCCGGGTCAAACCGGGCTGACACGCCCCGCGTCGATGGTGATGCGCCGCTCGCAGCGCGACGCGATGGCCTGGTCGTGCGTCACCAGCACCAGGGTCGTGCCCAGTTCGCGGTTGAGCTCAAACATCAGCGACATGACTGTCTCGCCGGTGGCGAAGTCCAGGCTGCCGGTCGGCTCATCGGCCAGCAGCACTGCCGGCTGCACCACAAAGGCCCGCGCCAGTGCCACACGCTGCTGCTCGCCGCCCGAGAGCACTTTGGGATAGTGGCCCAGCCGCTCGCCCAGACCGACACGCTTGAGCATCTCGGTGGCCAGCGAACGGGCGTTTTTGGCACCCGACAATTCCAGCGGCAGCATGACATTTTCAAGCGCCGTCAAATTGCCCATAAGCTGGAAGCTCTGGAAGACGAACCCGACTTTCTGCGCACGCAGAGCCGCACGGTCGTCTTCGCTGATCGCGAAAATATCCTGCCCTGCCAGCCTGACCGTGCCCTGCGTGGGGGTGTCGAGTCCGGCGATGATCGACAGCAAGGTGCTTTTGCCGGAGCCCGATGCCCCCACAATGGCGGCGGTTTCCCGTGCGGCCAGGGCGAAGTCAATATCGCGCAAAATGGCCAACGTGCCGGTGGAATCGGTGACCGACTTGAAAACATGCTCCACGGAAATAATTGAAGACGTGGAAGACAGTGCGGGCGCCGCGGAAGCCGGGGCCCTGGAAACATCATTCACGCCACTCACCACGGGTTCAAACATGTCAGCCTTGTCAGGAAATATGAATTCAGACTTTACCAAGCTTGTCCTTTCGGTGGCAAAACGTTTGGCAAGACCTTGCGGCGCGCTGCTGGCAGCCGCCACGGTCTGGGGCGGCAGCGTGGCAGCGACGGCGCAAACGCCGCCCGCCAAAAACGAAATCATTCTGGTTGTCGGGGACTCGCTCAGCGCCGAATACGGCCTCAAACGCGGCACGGGCTGGGTGCCGCTGCTTGAAAAGCAGCTCGGCAACGAAAAGAAGGCCGCCAAGGTCGTCAATGCCAGCATCAGCGGTGACACCACCTCCGGCGGCCGGTCGCGCTTGCCGGCGCTGCTGGCGCAGCACAAGCCGTCTGTGGTGGTGATTGAGCTGGGCGGCAACGATGCCCTGCGGGGATTGCCGCTGGACATGACAGAAAAGAACCTGGTCGCGATGACGCAGGCCTCCAAGCAGGCGGGGGCCCGCGTGCTGCTCGTGGGGATGCAGGTGCCGCCCAACTACGGCAGCGCCTATGCGGCCACGTTTTCAGGGCTCTTCGGCAAAATCGCCAAGGCCGAAAAAGTGGCGCTGGTGCCCTTCTTTCTCAAGGGCGTTGCCGACGCGGCCGACCCGGTCGCCAACTTTCAGGCTGACCGGATCCATCCGAACGAGCAGTCTCAGGCGCGGATGCTCGCCAATGTATGGCCTGAGCTGAAGAAATTGATCAAGTGAGCCTGGACCGCATTTCCGCCGAAGAGGCACTGGAAACGCTCGGAAACTATTCCGACGTGATTGACGCCCGCAGCGAAGGCGAATATGCCGAAGACCACCTTCCCGGCGCGGTGAACTGGCCCAGCCTGCACGATGAAGAACGCAAGATCGTCGGCACACAGTACAAGCAGATCAGCCAGTTCGAGGCTAAAAAACTGGGTGCGGCACTGGTCGCCAAAAACATTGCCGAACACATCCAGCGCGACGTGCTGGACAAGCCCAGGGAATGGCAGCCGCTGGTTTACTGCTGGCGCGGCGGCAAGCGCAGCGGGTCGCTGGCGCTGGTGCTCGACCAGATCGGCTTTCGCGTCACGCTGGTGGACGGCGGCTACAAGGCGTTCAGGGCGGCGTTGCTGGCCGACCTGCCGCGTCTGGCGCAGAGACTGAATTACCGCGTCATCTGCGGCCCCACCGGTTCCGGCAAGACGCGCCTGTTGCAGGCGCTCAAGGCCGGGGGCGCGCAGGTGCTGGACCTGGAGGCGCTGGCCAATCACCGCAGCTCGGTGCTGGGCATGATCCCCGGTGTGCAGCAGCCCAGCCAGAAAGCTTTTGACAGCTTCATCTGGGCGGCCCTGCGCGGCTTCGCCCCAGCACGGCCTGTCTATATTGAAAGTGAAAGCAAGAAGGTTGGCAATGTGGCGGTGCCGGACTCACTGATCGCCGCCATGCGGACCAGCCCTTGCCTGGACTTGCAGCTGAGCGACGACGAGCGCGTGGCGCTGCTGCTGGAAGACTATGACTTCTTCATCAAGGACACCGCCTATTTCTGCGACCGCCTGGACGCCCTGGTGGAGCTGCGCGGCAAGGCGGTCGTGACCGGCTGGAAAGAAGCAGTAGCCGCCGGGCGGCTTGACACCGTGGTGCGCGCGCTGCTGGCCCTTCATTACGACCCCGGCTACGCCAGGTCCATGGAGCGCAACTTCGGCCAGTACCCGCAAGCCACGCCGATTACCGCGACCGACCGCACGATGCAGACCATGGCAAGCCTGGCCCAGGCCATCATCAACAAGGACACAAGCCCATGAAGAAGATTCTGGCCGCCATCGGCATTGCGCTTGCGGGCCTGGCTGCCTACCTCTGCCTCTGGCCGGTGCCTGTTGAGCCGCACAGCTGGGAGGCGCCGGTGGCGCCCGGCTACACCGGCCCGTTCGCGGCCAACCACAAGCTCGCCAGCCTGAAAACGATTTCGCTGGGCGCCGAAGAAGGCCCCGAGCATCTGGTGGTGGGCAAGGACGGCAAGCTCTATGCGGCGGTAACCAGCGGCGCCATTCTGCGGATGAACCCGGACGGCAGCGGGCAGGAGGTGGTGGTCAACACCGGCGGCCGTGTGCTGGGCTTTGACTTCGACGCCGGAGGCAACCTCATTGCCGCCGACGCCTTCAAGGGCTTGCTGTCGATTTCGCCAGACAGGAAAGTCACCGTGCTGGCCGACAAGGCCGGCGGCAGCCCGATCCTGTACGCGAATGCGGTGGTGGTGGCGCGCAACGGCAAGGTGTATTTCAGCGATGCCTCCACTCGTTTCGGCGCCAAACAATGGGGCGGCACCTTTGAAGCCAGCATTCTGGACATCCTGGAACAGTCGTCCAGCGGCCGGGTGATTGAGTACGACCTCGCCGCCAAAACCACGCGCATCGTCGCCAAAGGGCTGAGCTTTGCCAACGGGGTGGCCTTGAGCCAGGACGAACAGTCCTTGTTTGTGGCTGAAACCGGCCGGTACCGCATCTGGAAGCTCCCGGTGGATGCGCAAGAACTGGACATCACCCAGCCGGGCGCGGGCGTGAAACCCCTGTTTGACAACCTGCCGGGCTACCCCGACAACCTGATGCGCGGCTTGGACGGCAAAGTCTGGGTGGGCCTCGTCAAGCCGCGTAACCCGACCATTGACGGCATGGCGCGCAAGCCCTTCATGCGCAAGCTCACGCTTCGCTTGCCGCGTGCGCTGTGGCCCATTCCCAAAGCCTATGGCCACGTGGTGGCATTTACGGAAGACGGGAAGGTGGTGGCCGACCTGCAGGACCCGACAGGGACCTACCCTGAAACCACCGCCGTGACCGAAACCGCGGACAGGCTTTATGTGCAAAGCCTGCACGCCAAAAGCCTGGGCTGGCTGCCGAAATAGGCGAACCATCGCAGGGCGAAGCCGCCTGCGAATCACCGGCACAAGCGTCATAAGAAGCGGCGCATACCGCCCGCTCACGGCGCGCCAGAAACAGAAAACCCGGCCACAAATTCAATGTGCCGGGTTGCGGGGGCTGCGCCATCGTTGCGCATTCGCTATCAATTCAGTAGCTGCTTGCGCTCGTTCTTATTGGGCTACAGCCTGTTTTTATTGAAGAAATCAGAGTTTCAAACTGTGGGTTCTGCAGGGGGCGCATCGCCGGCCGCATCGCCGTCGGGTGCACCGGTTTCATCGTCAGTCGCATCATCGGGCTTGCCCTCAGCCTTGCGCTTGAGCTTTTCTTCTTTTTTGCGTTTTTTCGCAAGCTCTTTCTGGCGCTTTTCGTAGGAGTAATTGGGAGTTGCCACTGCGTGCTTTCGTGAATAAGTAACCCTTACTGTACTGCATTGCCGTCACGTCATCACATGGCCTTTTCCAGCGCTTGGGCCAGGTCGGCCTGCAGGTCTGCAACAGCTTCCAGGCCCACAGAAAAGCGCACCAGGCCCCCCTTGTACGGCCATGGTGTGGTGCGAAGGGCCGGTATGTCGTACGGCGCACACAGGCTCATGGGGCCCGCCCAGCTGTAGCCCAGTTTGAAGAGTTTCAAGCTGTCACAAAAGTCATCTACCTGCGCCTGCGTCAACTCAGGTTTGAAGACGGCGCTCATCAGACAGGCGGCGCCCTTGCAGTCACGCTTCCAGGTGTCGTGGCCAGGGGAGCCAGGCAAGGCCGGGTGCAGCACGGCAGCGACTTGCGGCCGGGTTTGCAGCCAGCCGGCCAGCGCACGCGTCGCCGCATCCTGGGCCGCATAACGCAAAGCCACGCTGTTCAGGCCGCGCAGCACCAGTTCGGCATCGTTGCCGCTGACACCATAACCCACGCGCATGTGGCAAAAATGAACCAGGTGGTGCAAGGCCTCATCCCGCGTGACGACGGAGCCCATCAACACGTCGGCGCCACCGCTGGGGTATTTGGTCAGCGCTTGCACCGAAATATCGAGGCCCAGATCAAAGGCGTTGAAGGCCAGGCCGGCGCCCCAGGTGTTGTCGAGGGCGGTCACGATGCCGCTGGCGTGCGCCCCCTTGTGCGCCTTGACGGCCGCAACCAGCGCGGGCATGTCGGGAAACTCCAGCGTGATGGAGCCCGGCGCTTCAATCCATACCAGACGGGTTTTGGGTCCTAGCTTGGCGGCCAGGTCAGCGGGGTTCATCGCATCGTAAAAGCGGTGCGTGATGCCCCAGGCCGCCAGCTCGCCCTGCGCGAAAGCTTTGTTGGGCCCATAAGCGTTGTCAGGAATCAGGAGTTCATCTCCGGCTTTAAGCAGCGCCATGCCCACCAGGACCACCGACGCCAGCCCGCTGGGCACCAACGTGCAGTACTTGCCGCCTTCCAGCGTCGCAATGCGCTCTTCAAGCGTAAAAGTGGTCGGCGTGCCATGCAGGCCGTAGGTGTAGCCCGTCTTGTGCTTCCAGTCGCGGCTGCGCAGCGCGGCGACGGTGGGAAAAGCAATGGTCGAGGCCTTGTAGATCCCTGGCGGAATGGCGTCAAACCCGGCAGGCGGCTTGTAGGGATGGTGAATCAGGGTGGTGGATGTTTCGCTCATCACCAGATATTAACGGCAAGCCCGTGAACACCGAGATGCGACAGCATAAAGCAGCGGCCGCAGCATGGATCCAATTCAAGCAGGGGCCGCGGAACCGGCTTAGCCGGGCCGCAGGCGCAGCGCCCCCTCGGGGGGCAG
>NZ_JBDTPB010000042.1:0-31930 GCF_039932935.1 Polaromonas sp. | reverse complement strand
TTGTCGGCGTCTCGGCCCATACCGGCGCCGGTGTCGATGCCTTGCTCGAACAGGTTCTGCTGCAGGCCGAAGTGCTTGAACTCAAGGCACCGGTAGATGCGCTGGCCAAGGGCCTGGTGATTGAAGCCCGTCTCGACAAGGGTCGTGGACCCGTGGCGACTGTGCTGATCCAGGCTGGCACGCTCAAGGCGGGTGATGTGGTGCTGGCGGGTTCGACCTATGGCCGCGTGCGCGCCATGCTCGACGAAAACGGCAAGCCGATCAAAACCGCAGGTCCGTCGATCCCGGTGGAAATCCAGGGTCTGACCGAAGTGCCGCAGGCTGGTGATGAATTCATGGTGATGCTCGACGAGCGTCGCGCCCGTGAAATCTCCACCTACCGCGCCGGTAAATTCCGCAACACCAAGCTGGCCAAGCAGCAGGCCGCCAAACTGGAGAACATGTTCTCCGACATCGGCGCCGGCGAAGTCAAGATGCTGCCCATCATCATCAAGGCCGATGTGCAGGGTTCGCAAGAAGCGCTGGCCCAGTCGCTGCTCAAGCTCTCGACCGACGAGGTCAAAGTGCAGCTGGTGTATTCCGGTGTGGGCGGTATTTCCGAGTCCGACGTCAATCTGGCGATCGCCTCCAAGGCCGTGGTGATCGGGTTCAACACCCGTGCCGACGCCCAGGCACGCAAGCAAGCCGAAAACAACGGCGTGGACATTCGTTACTACAACATCATTTATGACGCTGTGGACGAATTGCGCGCCGCCATGTCCGGCATGCTGACGCCTGACAAGAAGGAAGAAGTCATCGGTAACGCCGAGATTCGCCAGGTGTTCAAGGTCAGCAAGATCGGCTCGATTGCCGGCTGTATGGTCACTGCCGGTGTGGTTCGCCGCACCGCACGCCTGCGCCTCCTGCGCGAAAACGTGGTCATCTTCACGGGTGAACTCGACTCGCTCAAGCGTTTCAAGGACGACGCAAAGGAAGTCAAGGAAGGCTTCGAGTGCGGCTTGAACATCAAAAACTACAACGACATTCAGGTTGGCGACATCCTGGAGTTCTTTGAAATCAGGGAAGTGGCGCGGACACTGGAAGTCTGATCCCGGCTGACCGGCAGCCCCTCGCTGCCAGTCTCCGCAGACCTCACCACTTTTTGACATGCGTAAAAAATCATCCACCCCCAACCGCGGTTTTCGCGTCGCCGATCAGATCCAGCGCGATCTGACGGAGCTGATCGCGCGCGAACTCAAAGACCCGCGGGTCGGGATGGTCACCGTGCAGGCCGTCGAGGTGACGGCCGACTATGCGCATGCCAAGGTGTTCTTCAGTGTGCTCGTCGGCGACCCGAAAGAGTGCGAAGAAGCGCTCAACCAGGCGGCCGGTTTCTTGCGCAACGGCCTCTTCAAGCGGCTGATGACACATACCGTGCCGACGCTGCATTTCCACTTCGACCGCACGACCGAACATGCGGCCGATATGAACGCCTTAATTGCCAAGGCGGTTTCTTCTCGCGCCCAAGACGACTGAGTTCGCGCCGTTTCCCTTGATGACAGGTTCAGGGACAACGGTGCCAACGAAGCGCCCGGGCCAGCCCGTGCGCTGAGCCTGTCGGAAACTATGACGCAAATCTCTCCAATCCCCTCAAAGGGCCAGAAAATCCAGCGACGTCCCGTGCACGGCGTGCTGCTGCTCGACAAGCCGCTGGGCCTGTCGAGCAATCAGGCCTTGCAGAAGGCGAAATGGCTGCTGCGCGCCGACAAGGCCGGTCATACCGGCACGCTGGACCCGTTGGCTACCGGCGTGCTGCCGCTGTGCTTTGGTGCCGCCACCAAGTTCAGCCAGATTCAGCTCGACGCCGACAAGACGTACGAGGCGGTGCTGCTGCTGGGCCAGAAAACCACCACGGCCGATGCCGAAGGCGACGTCATTGAAACCCGGCCCGTGCCCGAGATCACGCCCGCTTTGCTGGAAGCGCTGACCGCGCGCTTCACGGGCCCACAGGCGCAAGTTCCGCCCATGTACTCGGCGCTCAAGAAAGACGGCAAGGCGCTGTATGAGTACGCCCGCAAGGGTGAAGAGGTAGAGCGGGAAGCTCGCCACATCACCATTTTCAAGCTAAATATGGCTGTAACCCAAGACAACCGTGCGCAAGCAGCTATCAAAATCATAGTAACCTGCAGCAAGGGCACGTACATTCGCGCGCTCGGTGAAGACATCGGCGAGGCGATCGGCTGCGGCGCGCATCTGGGTTCGCTCAGGCGGCTGGAGACTGGCGGCTATGTAACCCAGCAGTGTGTGACTTTGCCCGCGCTGGAAGCCATGACCGAACCCGAGCGCGAAGCCTGCCTGCTGCCGGCTCAATCACTGGTGTCGGCCTATCCGTCTGTCACATTGGACGCCGACAATGCGGGGCGTTTCCTCAGTGGCCTGCGCCGCCGGGGCGAGCCGGGGCAGTGGGGCGCCGATACGCCATTGGTGCAGGTCTATGGCACCGAGCCGCCGGCGTTCTTGGGCTCAGCCCATGTCACGGCCGACGAACTGATCCCGCAGCGCTTACTGAGCCCGATTGAAATACAGGATATTTTGCAAGCCGCCAGAACGCTGGCTGAGCGTTCTTCCCCCGATTTTGCTGTCGCGCCCACAAGCGTTGCGGCTCCTTCTTTCCAACATTAACCCGTACCGATTCGAGTCTTCCTGAAAGCCAACCATGAGCCATAAACAAATCCGCAATATCGCCATCATCGCCCACGTTGACCATGGCAAAACCACCATGGTTGACCAGCTGCTGCGCCAGTCCGGCACCTTTGCCGAACACGAAAAAGTGGTCGACACCGTGATGGACAACAACGCCATCGAAAAAGAACGCGGCATCACCATCCTGGCCAAGAACTGCGCCGTGACCTGGGAAGGCACGCACATCAACATCGTTGACACCCCGGGCCACGCTGACTTCGGCGGTGAAGTGGAACGGGCACTGTCCATGGTCGACGGCGTGGTGCTGTTGATTGATGCGCAGGAAGGCCCCATGCCCCAGACGCGGTTTGTGACCAAGAAGGCTTTGGCCTTGGGCCTCAAGCCCATCGTGGTGGTCAACAAGGTCGACAAGCCGGGTGCCAACCCCGACAAGGTCATCAACGCCGCTTTCGACCTGTTCGACAAACTGGGCGCCACCGACGAGCAGCTCGATTTCCCGGTGGTGTATGCCTCCGGCATCAACGGCTGGTCGTCGCTCGAAGAAGGCCCGCCGAACGAGCAGTGGGGCCCCGACATGTCGGCGCTCTTCAACACCATCCTGAAGCACGTGCCTGCGCAAAAGGGCGACCCGGCAGCGCCGCTGCAACTGCAGATTTCCGCGCTCGACTTCTCCACCTTTGTCGGCCGCATCGGCGTTGGCCGTATCAGCCAGGGCACGATCAAGCCCATGATGGATGTGGTGGTCATGGAAGGCCCGGACGGCAAAGCTGTCAAAGGCCGCATCAACCAGGTACTGACATTCCAGGGCCTGGAGCGCGTGCAAGCCACTGAAGCCGGCCCTGGCGAGATCGTGCTGATCAATGGCCTGACCGACATCGGAATCGGTGTGACGATTACCGACCCCACCAACCCCGCACCGCTGCCCATGCTCAAGGTCGATGAGCCGACCCTGACCATGAACTTCTGCGTCAACACCAGCCCGCTGGCCGGCCGTGAAGGCAAGTACGTCACCAGCCGCCAGATCTGGGACCGCCTGCAAAAAGAACTGCAGCACAACGTGGCGTTGCGCGTCAGCGAAACCGACGAAGAAGGCATTTTTGAAGTCATGGGCCGCGGCGAGTTGCACCTGACCATCCTGCTGGAAAACATGCGCCGGGAAGGCTTCGAAATGGCGGTTTCCAAGCCGCGCGTCGTGATGAAGGAAGTCAACGGTGAAAAGCACGAGCCTATCGAGCTGGTCACCGCCGACATCGAAGACCAGCACCAGGGCGGCGTGATGCAGGCACTGGGCGAGCGCAAGGGCGAACTGGTGAACATGGAGCCGGACGGCCGTGGCCGTGTACGACTTGAGTACCGCATTCCTGCGCGTGGCCTGATTGGTTTTACCAACGAATTCCTGAACTTGACCCGTGGGTCTGGCTTGATCGCCAATATTTTCGACTGCTACGAAGCGCACAAAGGTGATATCGGCGGC
This sequence comes from Polaromonas sp., assembly GCF_039932935.1. Taxonomy (GTDB): domain Bacteria; phylum Pseudomonadota; class Gammaproteobacteria; order Burkholderiales; family Burkholderiaceae_C; genus Polaromonas. The sequence goes on along the minus strand of NZ_JBDTPB010000042.1, from coordinate 27,774 downwards.
CGCAAGAACGGTGTACTGATTTCGATGGACGACGGTGAAATTTTCACCTACGCCCTGGGCAAGCTGGATGACCGCGGCCGCATGTTTGTGCGCGCCAATGACCCGGTGTATGAAGGCATGATCGTCGGCATCCACAGCCGGGATAACGACCTGGTGGTTAACGCCACGCGTACCAAGCAGCTGACCAACTTCCGCGTGTCCGGCAAAGAAGATGCGATCAAGATCACGCCACCTATCGAGCTGACACTGGAATACGGCGTTGAGTTCATTGAGGACGACGAGCTGGTTGAGATCACGCCCAAGTCGGTTCGCCTGCGCAAGCGCCACCTCAAAGAGAGCGATCGCAAGCGCGCTGGAAGGTAACGGAGCCCCCACGGTCGCTCACTGCGTGTGGCCTGCGGCCTTTCTCCCTGCCCCTTTCATCACGAAAGGGGCCGCCCGCCATGCGGCCCGGCCCTTCGACAAGCTCAGGACAGGCCAAGGCCGGTTCCGCAGCTCATGCCGGTATGGGAGGGTGGCGCCATGCAGTGCGGTGAATCGTTTGAAAATCTGGGCCGCTGTGTGTGCAAACTACAGCGGCCTTTTATGTTCGCCATCAGCCTGAATTGATTGCAAGCTTATGAAACTCACACATTCCAAAGCCGTGTTCCTGATGATCCTGGTGACCATGATGTGGTCGATTGCCGGTGTGGTCACGCGCCATCTGGAGTCGGCACGCAGCTTTGAGGTCACGTTCTGGCGCAGTTTTTTCACGGTGGTCTCGCTGCTTGTGATCCTGCCCTTGTGGCAGGGCAGGGCGGTATTCACCAAGATCCGCAACGGCGGCTCCGCACTCTGGATTTCGGGCTTTTGCTGGAGCGTGATGTTCACGGCCTTCATGGTGGCACTGACGCTCACCACTGTGGCCAATGTGCTGGTCACCATGGCGGTCAGCCCTTTCATCACGGCTTTGCTGGCCCGCGCTTTTATCGGCCACCGCATTCCCGGCCGCACCTGGCTGGCCATTGCGATGGCCGGAGCGGGCATTGCGTGGATGTACGGCGGGCAGATGGACCTCTCCAGCCATCTGGGCGGAACGCTGGTGGCATTGATGGTGCCGCTGGCCAGCGCGAGCAACTGGACGGTGGTGCAGCACAGCCGTGCGCATGGCAAGAACATTGACCTGGTGCCAGCTGTGCTGGTGGGTGCGGTGATTTCGACACTGGCAACCTTGCCGCTGTCTTTTCCTTTTTCGGCCACGGCGCATGACATCGGCCTGCTGGCCTTGCTGGGCCTGGTTCAGCTGGCGATTCCCTGTGTGCTGTCGGTGATGTGCGCCGGGGTCCTGAAGGCGCCTGAAGTGGCGCTGCTGGCGTTGCTGGAAGTGATTTTTGGCATTTTGCTGGCCTGGTTTGGCGCGGGTGAAGTGCCTGGGGCCAGCGTGCTGACCGGCGGCGCGCTGGTGATCGGCGCGCTGGTGGTCAATGAACTGGTCGGGTGGAGGCAGAGAGCATGAGCGAAGAAATCAAACACGACGTGCTGGTTGAACAGCGGGGCAATGCCGGGCTGATCACCCTGAACCGTCCAAAGGCGCTGAACGCGCTGTCGCTCTCGATGATCCGCGAGTTGTCGAACGCTTTGCTGGCCTGGCGCGATGACGCGTCGGTGCAGGTAGTGGCAATCCGCGGCACCAACAAGGCCGGCCGGCCCGGCACCCCAGAGAGCCGCTTCGGTGGTTTTTGCGCCGGTGGCGATATCCGCTTCTTCCACCAGGCCGTGATGGCTGGCGACGCGTCGCTGGAAGACTTTTTTACCGAGGAATACGCCCTCAATCACCTGATTCACAACTATCCCAAGCCCTACATCGCCTTCATGGACGGCGTGGTGATGGGCGGTGGCATGGGCATCAGCCAGGGCGCGCGCGTGCGCATCGTGACCGATCACACCAAGATGGCGATGCCGGAGACCAATATCGGTTTGTTTCCGGACGTCGGCGGCGGTTATTTCCTGAGCCGTTGTCCGGGCCATGTCGGCGAGTACCTGACACTTACGGGTGAGGTGATCGGTGCAGACGAAGCGATCGGCTACGGTTTGGCCGACGTCAAGCTGGATGCCGCCCGCCTGCCGGCGCTTTGGGAGGCACTGGGCGCCCGGACTTTCACTTCCACGGCTGCGGTGGAGGAATGGATTGCTACTGAATTGATAGCTGGTGGCGCTCGTCCTGTGGTCGATACAGCCCCTATTGATACGTATTTTTCCTTGCAGCGGGTCAAACATATCGTTGATGCACTGGAGGCATCTACCGACACCTGGGCGTTAAAAACGGCTGCGACGCTGCGCAAGCGGTCACCGCTGATGCTGCACGTCACGCTGGAGCAGATCCGGCGCGCACGCAGCATGACGCTGGCCGACGACCTGCGCATGGAGCGCGACATGGTTTACCAGTGTTTTCATCTGCGCGCGGGCGAGGCCAGCGAAACCGTCGAAGGCATACGTGCCCTGGCTGTCGATAAGGACTACAAGCCCCGGTGGAACCCCGCGCGCATCGAGGACGTGAAGCCCGGTATGGCCGACGCTTTTTTTGCCAGCCCCTGGACGGCTGAAACGCACCCCCTGCGCGAGCTCTGAGTCGTTTTGCTCAGGGACGAGCAACGCGCCAAGCATTCATGACGTTGTCGCCGGTCTTGTCCCCGGGCTTGGCGTCCTTGACCCAGTAGTACAGCGGCTTGCCCTTCATCGCCCACTGCCGGCTGCCATCATCACGGGTGATGATGGTGTAGTCGGCCAGCGGCTGGGCCGTCGCGGTGGGCACCAGGGGCGGCCAGTTGGCCGCACATTGGCCATTACAGGCCGACTTGCCGCTACCGGCGGTGTCGCGGTCGAAGGTGTAAAGCGTCATGCCGTTGGGCCCGACCAGCACGCCATCGGCGACGGTGGCGGGATGTTTTGATGTCGTGGAAGCGCAGCCGCCCAGCAGGGCGGCGGTCAACAAGGCGGTCGTCAGGAATTTCATGGAAAAGCTCCGGTGAATAACAGCGGATGGCTGCACAAGCATAAACACCGGCGGATCCGGGCTTACTCGAAACATACTTCCACGATTTCCGGAGAAGGGCAAGCGGCGGACGCCGCGTTTTGGAACAAGCCCTAGCGACTGCGCGACTTCATCGCGCGCTCAACTTCGCGTTTGCCTTCGCGGTCTTTGATCGTGTCGCGCTTGTCGTGTTCGCCCTTGCCCTTGGCCAAACCGATCTCGCACTTCACCTTGCCGGCTTTCCAGTGCATGTTCAGCGGCACCAGGGTGAAGCCTTTTTGCTCGACCTTGCCGATCAGGCGGCGGATCTCTTCCTTGTGCATCAAGAGCTTCTTGGTGCGCACCGAGTCAGGACGCACGTGGGTCGAAGCCGTGCCCAGCGGGTTGATCTGGCAGCCGATGATGAAAAGCTCCCCGCCTCGCACCACCACATAGCCGTCGGTTAGCTGAACCTTGCCTTCACGCAGGGACTTGACCTCCCAGCCCTCCAGCACCATGCCCGCTTCAAAGCGCTCTTCAATCTGGTAGTTGAAAAGCGCCTTTTTATTGTCGGCAATGCGCACGGCCGCTGCCGCGGCCTTGGGGGACAGATTGGCAGAGGGCGTTGCGGCCGATTTCTTGGAGGAGGATGCTTCTTTGGTGGCCATGGATAAAAGATAAGGGCAAAAATTGAAAAGTACAGTGCCTGTGACGTGGCTAATACAATTGCGCCCAGCCCCTGATTGTATGAAAACCGTTCACAAGTCCGTTTTAATTTGGTACAGCGCCGCCGAAATGTTTGGGTTGGTCACTGACGTTGCCAGATACCCCGAGTTTTTGCCGTGGTGCGATCAGGCTTCCGTGCTCGACGAAGACGCCCACGGCATGACAGCGAAAGTCGGCATTTCATTTGCGGGCCTCTCGCAAAGCTTCACGACCCGTAACATGCACGAAAAAAACCGCAAAGTCAGCCTGAAACTGGTCGATGGCCCTTTTTCAAAGCTGGATGGCCACTGGGATTTCTCCCCGGTTGGCAAGGCAGACGAAAGGGCCTGCAAAGTGAACTTCACCTTGCGCTATGACTTCGACAACGCGGCGCTGGCGGCGCTGGTCGGCCCTGTCTTTGAAAAAATTGCAGGAAGCCTGGTGGACGCTTTTGTCAAAAGGGCTGAAGAGATCTATGGCGAAGCCTGAAGGCGGCGCCGCGCCGTTCAGCATTACCGTGGTCTATTCTCCGGCGCCTCGGCAGGTCCGTGAGTGGGTGCTGGAGCTGGCTGCGGGAACCACGGTGGCACAAGCGCTTGCAGCGGCCGGGGTGTTGGCTGAGTTCCCCGATCTGCAGCAGAGCAGCCGACCGGTTCTCGGTATCTGGGGCCGCAAAACCACGCTTGGCCATGTGCTCGGCGACCATGACCGGGTCGAGATTTATCGGAACCTGCGGGTGGACCCAAAAGTCGCGCGCCGCGAGCGGTTTAACCGGCAAGGCGCAAAAAGCGCTGGATTGTTCGCCAAAGTCCGGGCTGGCGCTAAGGCGGGTTACTAAGGCTGGAGGTGGCAAGCCAGGTTGTACTGGCGGGCCATCCCGATTATTTGCTGCAGCTTGCGTCGGCGATACCCTGGGCGCGCTTGGATTCTTCGGCGCGTTTGGCATCATCCATGATCTCACGTTCGCCTTTGGTGTTGGTCGTGCCTATCCGCACGCCAGATTGCAGAGTACCCAAATACTGCTTGGCCCGGTCGCAAGCGTCGGCTTTGGTTTTTGCTTGTTTTTCTTCCTCGGCTTTTTTCTTGGCAGCTTCTTCGTTGTCAGCCTGCTTTTTCTTCGCCTCGAGCTCCTTGTCTTTGCCGGACAGCAACTTAGGAGCGCTGGCCGCACTGGCCTTACCCGGCGCCGCCGACGCACCCGGGGTCGCGGGAGTCGCCGCATCGCCCGTATTTGCCGCCGATTCAGCTGGGACCGCCGTTCGCGCCATTCCGCCGGGCCGCTTCAGAATGTTTTTTTCCAGGATGTCGGAAGGTGGCGAGCGGTCGCTGTAAACCTTGCGACCGTCTTTGTCGATCCATTGCCATTGGGCGAACGCCGTCATGGCAAATGACCCGCAGGCGAGGGCCAGAAGAAGGGGGCGTAAAACGGATTTGGAGTGCATTTCGTCAGTGTAGCGCTGTGTCGTCCGGTTTTCTTTCGGCTGACGGGTAAAGCGGCATTTTTACAACCTTTGGCAGAGAGATTCGACAGGCGCAAAGGACTGCTAGGGGTAAGTACCGACGGGTCTTTACGACAAGGGTACAATCGTGTTTTTGGAGCTATCCCTATGCGCCTACTCGGCAAAGCGCTCACCTTCGACGACGTATTGTTGGTGCCAGCGTTCTCCCAGGTCCTGCCCAAGGACACTTCACTTTCCACCCAGTTTTCCCGAAATATCCGCCTGAATTTGCCGCTTGTGTCAGCGGCCATGGACACGGTTACTGAAGCCCGGCTGGCCATTGCCATTGCGCAGGAAGGCGGCATCGGCATTGTTCATAAGAACCTGACGCCCCAGCAGCAGGCAGCCGAGGTTGCCAAGGTGAAGCGCTACGAAAGCGGCGTGCTGCGCGACCCCGTAGTCATCACTCCCACGCACACCGTGCGCCAGGTCATGGCGCTCAGCGAGCAGCTCGGTATTTCCGGTTTTCCGGTGATTGACGGCGGCAAGGTCGTCGGCATTGTCACCGGGCGCGACATGCGCTTCGAATCCCGCATGGATGTGCCGGTCAGCACCATCATGACACCGCGCGAGCGCCTGATCACCATTTCTGAAACAGCTTCATTGGCCGACGCCAAAGCCCTGCTGAACAAGCACCGCCTCGAACGTGTGCTGCTGATTAACGACGATTTCGAGCTTAAGGGCCTGATCACCGTCAAGGACATCACCAAACAGACCACCTTCCCCAATGCTGCGCGTGATTCGCACGGCAAGCTGCGCGTGGGCGCTGCAGTCGGGGTGGGTGAGGGCACCGAAGAGCGTGTCGAGGCCTTGGTAAAGGCCGGTGTGGACGCGATTGTGGTGGACACCGCGCACGGCCACAGCAAAGGCGTCATAGACCGGGTGCGCTGGGTCAAACAGAACTACCCGCAGATCGACGTCATTGGCGGCAACATCGCCACCGGTGCGGCAGCGCTTGCGCTGGTGGAGGCAGGCGCTGACGGCGTCAAGGTCGGCATCGGCCCCGGCAGCATCTGCACCACCCGTATCGTTGCAGGCGTCGGCGTGCCGCAGATCATGGCCATCGACAACGTCGCCACCGCCTTACGCGGCACCAGCGTTCCCCTGATCGGCGACGGTGGCATCCGCTACAGCGGTGACATCGCCAAGGCAATTGCCGCGGGCGCCAACACCGTGATGATGGGCGGCATGTTCGCCGGCACCGAAGAAGCCCCGGGCGAAGTGATTTTGTTCCAGGGCCGCAGCTACAAAAGCTACCGGGGCATGGGCAGCATTGGTGCCATGCAGCAGGGCAGTGCAGACCGCTACTTCCAGGAATCGAGCACTGGCAACCCGAATGCCGACAAGCTGGTTCCTGAGGGCATTGAAGGCCGGGTTCCCTACAAAGGCTCCATGGTGGCCATCGTGTTTCAGATGGCCGGCGGCTTGCGGGCCAGCATGGGCTACTGCGGTTGCCCGACCATCGACGACATGCGCGACAAGGCCGAATTTGTAGAGATCACTTCCGCGGGCATTCGTGAAAGCCATGTCCACGACGTGCAAATCACCAAAGAAGCACCGAACTATCGGGCAGATTAAGCCTCACGCTTGTCACTTCGTGTACTGCGCTGCCCCCAAGGGGGCTAATTTTCCTAGGGGCGGCCCGTCGGAAAATTGAATCTTCTTTTAAAGCCATGGGCAGTAATTGGTAAGTTCAATGCAACACCAGAAAATCCTCATTCTCGATTTCGGCTCACAGGTCACCCAGCTGATCGCCCGCCGCGTGCGCGATGCCCATGTGTTCTGCGAGGTCCATCCTTGCGACGTCAGCGACGACTGGATTCGCGAATACGCCAAAGACGGTACGCTCAAGGGCGTGATTCTCTCTGGCAGCCATGCCAGCATTTACGAAGAGACCACCGACAAGGCGCCGCAAGCCGTGTTTGAACTGGGCTTGCCGGTGCTGGGCATCTGCTACGGCATGCAGGCCATGGCGCATCAGCTTGGCGGCAAGGTTGAAGGCGGCCACAAGCGTGAGTTCGGTTCGGCTGACGTGCGGGCTCGTGGTCACACGGCGCTCCTCAAGGACATTGCCGACTACACCACGCCCGAAGGTCGGGGCATGCTCGACGTCTGGATGAGCCACGGCGACAAGGTCACCGAAATGCCGCCGGGCTTCAAGCTCATGGCCTCGACCGATTCCTGTCCAATCGCCGGCATGGCCGACGAAGACCGCCGTTTCTATGCCGTGCAGTTTCACCCCGAAGTCACACACACCAAGCAGGGCAACGCCATCCTGAAGCGCTTCGTGCTTGATATTTGCGGCACCCGTCAGGACTGGGTCATGGGTGACTACATCACGGAAGCCGTGGAAAAAATCCGCCAGCAGGTCGGCGGCGAGGAAGTCATTCTGGGCCTCTCGGGCGGCGTCGATTCCTCCGTTGCTGCGGCGTTGATCCACCGCGCTATCGGTGATCAATTGACTTGCGTGTTCGTTGACCACGGCCTGCTCCGCCTCAACGAAGGCGATATGGTCATGGACATGTTCGTTGGCAAGCTGCACGCCAAGGTGATACGCGTCGATGCCAGCGACCAGTTCCTCGGGCACCTGGCAGGCGTTAGCGAACCCGAAGCCAAGCGCAAGATCATCGGCCGCGAATTCGTCGAGGTGTTCAAGGCCGAAGCTGCCCGGCTCAAGGCTGGCGACGGCGGTCACAAGGGCGCCAAATGGCTGGCGCAGGGCACGATCTACCCCGACGTGATCGAATCCGGCGGTGCCAAGAGCAAAAAAGCCGTCACCATCAAGAGCCACCACAACGTAGGCGGCCTGCCTGAGCAACTGGGCCTGAAGCTGCTGGAGCCCCTGCGCGAGCTGTTCAAGGACGAAGTCCGCGAACTCGGCGTCGCGCTGGGCTTGCCGCACGACATGGTTTACCGTCATCCATTCCCTGGCCCCGGCCTGGGGGTGCGCATCCTCGGTGAAGTCAAAAAAGAATATGCAGACCTGCTGCGCCGCGCTGACGCGATCTTCATCGAAGAGCTGCGCAACTTCAAGGATGCCGAGACCGGCAAGACCTGGTATGACCTGACCAGCCAGGCGTTCACGGTGTTCCTGCCGGTGAAAAGCGTAGGCGTGATGGGTGATGGCCGCACCTACGACTATGTGGTGGCCCTGCGCGCCGTGCAGACCAGCGATTTCATGACAGCTGATTGGGCCGAGCTGCCCTATGCGCTGCTCAAGAAGGTGTCGGGCCGCATCATTAACGAGGTGCGCGGCATCAACCGCGTCACTTATGACGTCAGCAGCAAGCCGCCAGCAACCATAGAGTGGGAGTGAGGGCAGAATAGCAGAGCCCTTCAGCGGGGTTCATGCTGATCAGATCGAACGGTGGTCACAAGGCGGTGGTCAAACACACGCGTTGTTTTTTTTATTTTTCTCGAGCCATCGTTCGCCGTACGAACCGCCCGATGGTCAAGCCTTGCACGAGAACCGAGAAAACGACCACGCAATAGGTCAGCGCCAGAACATTGGCACGTGTCGACGGGGAGGCCGCCACTTCCGGTAGCGATAACGCCAGCGCGACGGATATCCCGCCGCGCAATCCGCCCCAGGTGAGCACGCCGGGAGAGCCCGGCGGCAAGCGAAAGTACCGGCTTCCGAGCGCTTTGACCGGAAGGCCTACTGTCAACCAGCGGGCAAGCAAAGTGATGGCAATAGCGACGGCTCCGCCGGCCACCAGCGGCATCGAGAAATCAATCAGCACCACTTCCAGGCCGATAAGAACAAAGAGCACGGCATTGAGGATCTCATCGAGGAGTTCCCAGAACATGTCAACGTACTTTCGCGTTTCGTCGGACATCGCAAGCGCTCTGCCGGCGTTGCCGACCATCAATCCGCAAACTACCATCGCGAGCGGTCCCGAGACGTGCAGGTGGTTCGCCAATGTATAGCCCCCCATGACCGCCGCCAACGTCAGCAGCACCTCCACCTGGTACTGGTCAATGCTTTTGAGCAGCCGGTAAGTCACCCAGCCGAGAACGAGGCCGAATGCGATACCGCCGCCTGCTTCTTGCAGCAACAAGCCCGCCGCCTCGCCGGTCGTAGGCCAGGCGCCGTTGACGGCCACTCCGAGAAGAAGGGCGAAAAGTACGACGCCAACGCCGTCATTGAACAGCGACTCGCCCGCAATTACCAGTTCCAGGTTGCGCGGAGCGCCGGCCGTTTTGAGAATACCCATCACAGCGATGGGATCGGTGGGTGAGATGAGCGAACCAAACAGAAGGCAGTAGACCAGGGGCATGGTTATCCCCACCAAGGGCAAAGCCAGCCACATCCCGAACCCCACGACAATTGTCGAGGCCAGTGTTCCCGCGAGGGCCAAGCCGCCGACTTGCCATCGGTAGGATTTCAGGGCACTCAGGTCAACGTGCAGCGCGCTGGCGAAGAGCAGCAGGGAAAGCATGCCGCGCATCAGCACGTCGGAGAAATCGATTGAGCGAATGAACGCTTCTTCGTATTGACGCAAGCCCCGATCGAGCCCCAGCGCGTCCAGCGCGACTATTGCTAGCGATAGCATCAGCGCAATCACCATGACCCCGATTGTCATGGGCAGCCGCACAAAGCGATGGTTCAGGTAAGCTAAAAGCGCGGTCAGCGTCAGGCATATGGCGGCAATATTCAGCATCTGGAGCGGGCCTTGGTGATGGACTGCAGAAACGGGGTCATGAGTACGGTGTCAGGAATATACCGGCCCACTCTGCGGAAAATATTTGCAAGCGACCCTAGGCTGACGAAAGTTGCCTGAGTCGAGCGAACCCGCCACGACTATAGCGTGCCAGCGGTGTCGCAACCATGTCGACCATTGCGCTGACTGGCACCGCCGTATCACTTGGCTCCGGCGAAGGTCATAAGAGCGTCAAATGTCTCGACGGGCTGGCCTCGGTGCTGGTTTGGTTAAACTGGCCGCTTGTTGATGTCCATGCCTCTTGCCATGCCAAATGACGCCTTGGTCTGCGATTGCCAAACCGTGATTGCGTTTGCGGCGCTGGTTCACCGTGATGGACCCCTACGGTGGTGAGGTCCAGTGCCATGTCCAGCCAATCTCTGCTTCCCGGATTTGCTGAGCCACCTCCGCTCACGCACCGGCTTTTCTTTGCGCTCTTTCCGGAACACGATGCCGCCGCTCGCATCGCCCAGCTGGCCAGGCAACTCTGCGATAAGCATCAGCTGAAAGGCCAACCGCTCAGAACGGAGCGTTTTCATGTCACCTTGCATCACCTGGGTGACTATGCCGAACTGCCGGGAGATCTTGTGGCCATAGCGCAAGACGCCGCGGCCTCCTTCACTGCGGCTTCATTTGAGGTCGCATTCGATCATGTCGCCAGCTTTTCGAGCATGCCGCGCAACCGCCCGCTGGTGCTGCGCGGCGGCGACCAACTTGCCGCGTTGGAGGATTTTCAGCGCAACTTGGGCGGTACCCTTAAAAGGACGCCCCTGGGTCGTTGGGCCAAACCCGGCTACACCCCGCACGTGACGCTGCTTTATGACGACAAAGCCGTTGCCGCGCAGGCCATCGACGCTATCGGCTGGAAGGTCAGCGAATTTGTCCTGGTCCACAGCCTGATCGGCCAGAGTCGCCACATTCCCCTGGGACGTTGGCCTCTGCTAATGCCATAGGTGCCAGTCGGTGTCCTGTCGCCCGCATAAGCCTTCGTGTGAAAAGAGTTGGGCTTGTGGGATGCCAAGGGCTCCAGCGATGCTGCCGCGTTGGAATCCAGTCGCGAACCGGCATGCAGGCCAGACCCGACGGGCCATGTAGCGAAGAAGCTGGCGCCAGGCTCCAGGCTCCAGGCAGCGCAGGCGCTGCCGGCCCTGGTCCCTGAATTGGCTGCTTTTTTGGGCGGCTTTTGGCCTATGCTTCAGGTCATGTACCTGCCACCCCAGTTCAAAGGCGACCGCGCGCAGGCGGAATCGCTGATTGAGGAACACCCTTTTGCGAGCCTGATCAGCATCGATGATGCCGGTCTTCCCTATGTGACCCATTTGCCGCTACATCTTGAGGTGCGGGGCGATCAGCGCGTGCTGCTGGGCCATGTGGCCAAGCCCAACCCGCACTGGCGCTACCTGCAAGCGCGCCCGCAGGCGGTAGCCACTTTCCTAGGGCCACATGCTTATCTTTCGCCCAAGGTTTATCCCGATCTGGCACGCGTGCCGACCTGGAACTACCTCGCGGTGCACTGTACGGTGAAGGCAACGCTGGTGGAAGACCCCCTCGCCAAGGACCGCCTGCTCAAAAAGCTGATCGGCGACCATGAGCCGCCTTATGCCGAGCAGTGGCGCGGTCTGGGCGAAGAGTTCGCCCACAAAATGCTGGCCGGCATTGTGGGGTTCGAACTGGAAGTCACTGACCTGCAATGCAAAGTCAAGATCAACCAGCATCGGCCAGAGGCCCATGCGGCCATGAAAACCATGTATACGGCCGGCAATGACAACGAGCGGGCTCTGGCCGGCTGGATGGACCGTCTCGGCCTGACTGCCTCAGTCAATTCACTCCCGGAGGTTTGAGATGCGCGCTGTTTTCAGTATCGTGAGCTTGTTGGTCGTGCTGGCGGCCGTGGGCCTGCTGGTCAAGAAGCAGCTGGGCAGCCAGGTGGCCAGTCCGTCTGCGGCCGGCATGCCGGCGGCCCCGGGTGGCGCCACGCCGCAGGAACAAAGCCGGCAAGTGCAGCAGCAGGTCAAGCAGTCCGTGGAAAGCATGATGCAACAGCCCCGACCGCTGCCGGACGACAAATAATTACATAAAAACAGGCTGTAGCCCTTTAGGGGTGAGCGCAAGCAGCTATAAAAATAATAGCAAATGAGTGACATCATCTTCATGGAGCAGGCGCTTGCGCAGGCCCGCCAGGCAGCCGCGTCGGGTGAAGTGCCCGTGGGTGCCGTCGTGGTACGGCGCGGCGAAGTCATTGCCACAGGCCGCAACGCGCCGGTGGATGGGCACGACCCGACGGCTCACGCCGAAATTGCGGCGTTGCGCGCGGCGGCGCAGGCGCTGGGTAACTACCGGCTGGACGACTGCGAGCTGTTTGTCACGCTGGAGCCCTGCGCCATGTGCAGCGGCGCCATGCTGCATGCCCGGCTCAAACGCGTGGTGTTCGGTGCGCCCGACCCCAAGACCGGCGCGGCCGGCTCGGTGGTTGACCTTTTTGCCGAATCCCGGCTGAACCACCAGACCCACCTGCAGGGCGGGGTTCTGGCTGCGGAATGCAGTGAGCTGCTGCAGGCGTTCTTTCGCCGGCGCAGGGACGAGCAGCGTGAAGCCTCGCGGCTGGCCCATCCGCTGCGTGACGATGCGCTGCGCACGCCCGACGCCGCATTTGATGCTCTACCCAGCTATCCCTGGATGCCTCGTTATGTCAGCGACTTGCCGGCGTTGCTGGGGCTGCGCATGCACTACCTCGACGAAGGCGGAGGCGGGACCCAGGGTGGAGAAGGTGGCCTGACCTTTTTATGCCTGCACGGCAACCCCGCCTGGAGCTATCTTTACCGCAAGATGATCCCGCCGTGGCTGGAGGCCGGACACCGCGTCGTGGCGCCTGACCTGATCGGGTTTGGCAGAAGCGACAAGCCCAAGAAAGAAAGCTTTCACTGCTTCAGCGCCCATCGGCAGATTTTGCTTGAGCTGGTGGAAAGGCTGGATTTGCAGAACGTGGTACTGGTGGTGCAGGACTGGGGCGGGCTGCTGGGCCTGACGCTGCCGATGGCTGCGCCGCAACGCTACAAAGGCCTGCTCGTCATGAACACCACGCTGGGTACCGGCGATGCACCGTTGCCAGCAGGCTTTGTCGCCTGGCGCGAGATGTGCGCCAAGAACCCCGAATTTGATGTGGCCCGCCTCTTTGCCCGCGGCAACCCGCAGATGAGCCTTGAGGAGTGCGCCGCCTACAACGCGCCGTTCCCGGACAAAGGCCATCGCGCAGCGCTGCGCGCCTTTCCACCGATGGTGCCCGATTCACCCGATGCCGACGGCGCAGCCGTTTCACGCCAGGCGCGTGCCTTCTGGCAAAACGACTGGACGGGCCGGACATCGATGGTGGTCGGAGCGCAAGACCCGGTGCACGGCCCCCCTGTCATGCAGCAATTGCAGGCCGTGATTCGCGGCTGCGGCGAGCCTCTGGTGTTGCCGCAAGCCGGCCATTTTGTGCAAGAGCATGGCGGGCCCGTTGCACAGCAGGCGGTGGATTTTTTCAGTCCGCGAGCCTGAAACCCGCAAATGCATGCCCAGGAAGACGGCGCTCAGCCGCCGGGGCAGGGCGGATCTCTCGGCGGGATGGGATACTTGCACCCGTGAAAAAACATATCTACATCTATTCCCCCTCCAGCGCTGTGCGCGACAAAGCAGCTTTCAAGCGCGGCGTAAAGCGCCTCGAGTCCCAGGGGCATGAGGTTGAAATCGATGTCGACGCACTGGCCCAGCACCAGCGTTTTGCCGGCGACGACGAAACCCGACTCGCCGCCATCCACCGCGCAGCCGCCAGCGGCGCCGACATCGCCTTGATTTCGCGCGGCGGCTACGGCCTGACCCGCATCCTGCCGCAAATCAACTACAAGGCAGTGGCCAAAGCCATTGCCGGAGGAACGCGTTTTGTGGGCCTCAGCGACTTCACGGCGTTTCAGATGGCCTTGTTGGCAAAAACCGGCGCGATGACCTGGGCCGGCCCTTCGCTGGACGACTTTGGCGCGGAGGCACCTGACGACATCATGGAAGCCTGCTTTGACGACCTGGTCACGGGGCAGGGCGAGGGCACCGGCTGGCAACTGCCTAAGTTCGCTATGAATTTGATAGCTTCTCGCGCTGGACCTGCGCGCGCTACCGACGGGTTTTCTGTAAAAGATGCGGTATTCTGGGGCGGTAACCTCGCCATGCTGGCCGCCTTGGTGGGAACGCCCTACCTGCCAGCCGTCAAAGGCGGCATTCTCTTTGTCGAAGACGTCGGTGAGCATCCATACCGTGTGGAGCGCATGCTCACGCAATTGCTGCAAGCCGGCATTCTGGCGCAGCAAAAAGCGATTGTTTTTGGCCAGTTCACCAACTACGCGCTGGCACCGAACGACAGAGGCTTCAAGCTGGACACCGTGATTGGCTGGCTACAGGGCCAGGTCAAGGCGCGCGTGCTGACCGGTCTGCCTTTTGGCCATGTGCCGACGAAAGTGCTGCTGCCGGTAGGCTGCAAAACCACCCTGGTGGTGGAAAACCGCGATGCCTTTTTGCTTTGGGGCCATCAGCACTGAAGCGGCGTTGAAAAAGGGGTGTCCGGGCAGTGCGAGCCGCTGGGCCGGCGCCGCACAAAAAAATAAACCAGCCGAAGCTGGTTTTTAAAAAGCCCTTGGAGGCCAGGAAGAAAACAGAAAAAGCGAAAAAATCTGGGAGCCGGAAATCAAGTGGTAAGCGGGCTGGATCGGGAACTCAGACCGCGCGGCAACATGCCGTTGAATTTATCGCTGATACGGCTGACCTTGTCACGGGCAACGGTTTCGCCGTGCATGGCCGCCAGCACCGCCATGATGTCGCCACGGGTGTACCACAGGCCCTGGATATCCTGGGCATAGCGTACCCGGCGCGTAATCTTGGGATAGTGCTTTTCACCGAAGTCGCCCAGCTCATCAAGGATGAACTGGCGGATTTCTTCGGTGCGGTCTTCAAGAATGGACGGCGTTACTTCACCCGTGCCCAGCAACGCCATGAAGCTGCTTTTCAGATTCGGTTTCAACCAGCGCATGTGTCTCACAACTTTCTACCGGATATCCGTGGGGTATTGGTTTGCGTTCCCGCGGAACGGTTTGTTCTGGTAGATTAAGACTGCAGCGGTTCATTTGCAATACGTTTTGTGTGAAATGGTTAACGCAAAACAACAAATGAATCAAGGAGTTAGTAACCAGATGTCAAGTCGATTCTTGAATTGAACAGTGTTTAAATCTTTAGATTTACATTGAAGTTTGGCCGTAAACCAAAGTCACCCTCTGTCCCCATAGCCCCACATTTCTTCTTTTAGACCAGCCGCACCCCGACATGAGTACCCAAATGACCGCTTACCCCGCGCACTACATCAATGGCCAATGGGTCAATGCCCAGTCTTCCGAAACGCTTCCTGTCCATGATTCGAGCACGGAAGAATTGATGGCCACGGTGCCCATGGGGACTGTGGGCGAAGCAGAGTCCGCTGTGCTTGCGGCGCGCGCCGCATTTGACAGCTGGTCCGCATTGCCCGTTGAGGCACGTGCCGCTTACCTCGACAAAATAGCCGCAGGCGTCAAAGCCCGCACCGAAGACCTTGCACTGGCCATTGCGCGTGAGGTGGGCATGCCGCTCAAGATGGCGCGCGCGGTCCAGGTGGGAGGGCCGGCCTGGCATTGGGGCAATTTTGCCAAGGTGGCCCGGCAGTTCGAGTGGGAAAAGCAGGTCGGCAATTCACTGGTCGTACGCGAAGCGATCGGGGTGGTCGGTTGCATCACGCCCTGGAATTTCCCGCTCAGCCAGATCACGCTCAAGATTGCGCCGGCCATGGCGGCCGGCTGCACGGTGGTGCTCAAGCCCAGCGAAATTGCACCCGTCAATGCCATGATCCTGGCTGAAATCATTCATGAGGCCGGCCTGCCGCCCGGGGTTTTCAATCTGGTCAATGGCGTGGGCCCCGTGGTGGGGGAGGTGCTGGCAACACACCCCGAAGTCGACATGCTGAGCTTTACCGGCTCTACCCGTGCGGGCAAACGCGTGAGCGAACTGGCCAGCCAGTCGGTCAAACGGGTGGCGCTTGAGCTGGGTGGTAAATCGGCCAGCATCATTTTGGACGACGCCAATTTTGAGGCCGCGGTAAAGGGTACGGTGTCGGCCTGCATGCTCAACAGCGGCCAGACCTGCTCGGCCCATACCCGCATGCTGGTACCAGCAGGGCGCTATGAAGAAGCCAAGGCACTGGCGCAGGCGGCCATCGCCCGATTCAGCGTCGGCCCCAGCCTGGAGGAAACCAGCAAACTCGGACCGTTGGTCAGCGCCGCACAGCGCGACCGTGTCCTGGGTTTTATCCGCACCGGCATTGAAGAAGGCGCGGACGTCATCGCCGGGGGCGCGGAGGCGCCTGCCATTGCCAAGGGTTACTTTGTCCAGCCCACCATTTTGGGAATCAAGGCAACGGACACACTGGCGCAGGAAGAGATTTTCGGACCGGTCCTGGTGGTGATTTCCTATCAGGGCGAAGACGAGGCAGTCGCAATTGCCAACAGCACCATCTACGGGTTGGGTGGTGCGGTATGGGGTGGCACGGATGAGCGAGCCCTGAAAGTGGCGCGCCGCTTGCGCACCGGGCAGGTGGACATCAATGGCGGGCCCTTTAACGGTCAGGCGCCATTTGGTGGTTACAAGCAATCGGGCAACGGCCGGGAAAACGGCGTGTATGGCTTTGAAGAATTCCTGGAGTTCAAAGCCATTCAGCTCAAGCCTGTCGCAGCTTGAGTTCGAATCGAATACCCAGCTTTGCTGAATAATAAATTCGTTACAAGTGAGGTCGTTGTTGCTTGGCTTCTGCTTGATTTCATGATGCTTATGTTTTAATTGCCCCTAACAATACAAGCAGTTACATAGGACCATGGCAGAAGTCACCGTCGTTTTTGCCGATCTCACCGGAAGCACAGGGGTTTTTGAATCGCTGGGCAATGCCAAGGCAACACAGGCCATCACACGCCTGACGCAGTGGATAGGCAAGGTCAGTGTGGCGTATCGCGGCCATGTCGTGAAATACATGGGTGACGGCGTGCTGGTGGTGTTTCCCGACAATGCGGATGCCGTTGACGCCGTGACTGAACTGCAGCGGGTTCACCGGGACCGCATTCGCAACTGGCCGGAGCACCTCAAGATGCGGCTGCAGCTTGGCGTGGCGCGCGGTGAAATCGTTGAGCAGGACGGCGACTGTTTCGGCGACGCGGTCAATGTGGCTTCTCGCCTGAGTGACTTGTCCGGACCAGACCAGATCCTTGCGACAGAAGCCGTCATTGACAAGCTTCCTGCCGACACGCTCGTTCGCTCCCGAAACCTCGGCTCCATGGATATCCGTGGCCGCAGCGAAGCCTGCCTGGTGCACCGCATCGAATGGCAGTCGGAGGTCATGACCGAATCCTTTACCGTTCCTGCCAGTCTGTCGATGCACACAGCCCCACAGCCCTTGGCGCTGGCGTCGATCGAGTTGTCCTGGCTGGACATCAATACCGAGTTCGCGTCGGGCGAACTGCCGATTTTCCTGGGCCGTGACCAGGACGCACAATTCGTGGTGCAGGACCCGCGGGTCTCCCGCAGGCACGCCAGGATCGAATGGCGTGCTGGCAAGTTCTACCTTGAAGATGTCAGCAGTTACGGCACCTGGGTGCGGTTTTCCGACAGTACCGCTGCCATAGCGTTGCGCCGGCAAGAGTGCGTGTTGCTGCAAGAGGGTGAGATCGCGCTGGGCGCCCCCTTTGAAGACTTCACAGTGCCTACCGTCAGTTTCAAGTTTGCCGACGGCAAAGTCCAGCTTCAAACAAAATAGCGGCGGGCCAGTTCTCGGCTCCGGACGGTCTGGCGGCCTTCGTTGCCCTAGGCCGTTCCGCTTCAATCACCTGATGGGACATGATTTTGGCCTGGCTCAAACGACTATCTGCCGCGTTGCTGGCGCTGCTGCTGATTGCAGCAACCGTGGCGGGGCTCTATATCTACCGGACTTTTCCCGCCCAGGATGGTGAACTCCAGGCGCCTGGCTTGCTTGGCCAGGTGACGGTTGCGCGTGACGCCGCGGATGTAACTCACATCAAGGCGCAGTCGCCGCATGATGCCTGGTTTGCGCTGGGGTACGTCCATGCCCAGGAGCGCGGCTGGCAGCTGGAGTTCAACCGGCGGGCGATGCACGGCGAGCTGTCCGAGGTGTTTGGCCCGGCCACGCTTGAAACCGACAAGCTGCTGCGCACCTTGGGCATCATGCAGGCGGCTGAGCGCCAATGGCAGAACCTGCCAGCCGAGGGGCGTGATGCCATGCAGGCTTACAGCGATGGCGTCAACGCTTTTTACCGGAGCTCTTCGCAAGCGCTGTCGCCTGAATTTCATATTCTGGGGGTCAAACCCGGTGGCCCGTCGGGAAATGTCTGGTCTCCTGTCGACAGCGTCGCATGGTCGTTGATGATGGCGCTGGACCTGGGGGGCAACTGGGGCACCGAATTTGCGCGGCTGTCGGCAGCGCGCGTGCTGAAAACCAATGAGCTCCAACAGTTGTTTCCGCCTTATCCAGGTGAACAGCCCGCATCGAAAGTGGATTTCGCCAAGCTCTACTCGGACTTGGGCGTGTACCGGTCTGACCTCCCAGTCGCTACAAAAAAGATAGCTGCTGGCGCTCGTCAGTCAAGGGCTAGAGGCGTATTTGATGACGAAAATTCGCTCGATAACGTAGCTGCCGTCGCCGCCGGGGTCAATGACTGGGCTTCGGCGCTCGGCGATGTGGAGGGCAAGGGTTCCAACAACTGGGTGGTAGCGGGCTCCCATACCAGCACGGGCAAACCTTTGCTTGCCAATGATCCTCACCTGGGGCTGTCAGCACCTGCGGTCTGGTACTTTGCGCGGCTGCAAGTTTCTGAAGGACAAGGAGCTGACGGCAAGCGCGTGCCGGGGCTGGATGTGATCGGCGCGACATTGCCCGGGCTACCCTTTGTGGTCATGGGCCACACGGGCAAGGTCGCCTGGGGATTCACCAATACGGCGCCGGACGTACAGGACCTGTACCTGGAGCAGATCAATCCGGCCAATGCACAGCAGTACCGTCTGCCTGACACCCCCGGCGCAAACACCGACAGGGTTTGGGCCGGTTTTAAGGTCCACAGCGAAACGATCAAGGTAAAAAACCAGGCAGATGTCGTGCTCGATGTGCGCGAAAGCCGTCACGGACCCGTGCTCAGCGACGTCCAGAAGCCCCACGCAGATCTGCTGGACTTGCGCAAATATGTGGTCGCACTGCGATGGAGCGCATTGGATGCAGACAACCAGACGGTGCTGGCCGGGCTGCGCGCCAACCGCGCGCAGTCGGCGGACGAGTTGATTGCGGCATTTTCGGCCTACCACTCACCGATGCAAAACGTGGTGACAGCGGACATTCATGGCCGCACCGCGTTCAAGGCGGTGGGCAAGGTGCCGCTTCGAAAACCTGACAACGACATCCTCGGCACTGCGCCGTCACCCGGATGGGACTCGCGCTACGACTGGGCCGGCTGGTTGCCCTATGCGCAAACGCCTGAGGCAGGGCATTCAGTGATCGAGGGTAAAGGCTGGTGGGCCACCGCGAATCAGCGCATCACCCCGCCTGCGTACCCCTTTTTCATCGGGCAGGACTGGACGGTGCCCTACCGGTACGAGCGCATCGAGCAGTTGCTGGCCGCCACGGCCCGGCACACCCCTGAGTCCATGCAACACATTCAGGGCGACCAGCGTTCGGCGGCCACGCTGAGGTTGCTGCCTTTTCTGCAAAAAGCGCTGTCAGAACCTTCCGGGCATCCGCTTGTAGAGGCGGTTCGCCGCAAGATGGCGGGTTTTGATGGAACCATGCGTGCCGACGATACGGCGCCGCTGGTGTTTGCCGCCTGGGCCGATGAGCTTGCCCGCGGCATCATTGGCGCAAAACTGGGTGAACCCACATTCAAGGCTCTCTACGGCAAGCGCCACTTCAGAAGCACGCTGGAGGACGTTCTTGAGCGCAACGACAGCGGATGGTGCGGTGCGGACGGCTGCGCGGCGCCTTCCACTGCGGCGCTGAACCGGGCCCTGGACCGGCTGCAAGCGGCATATGGCAAAGACGTGGAAGGCTGGACCTGGGGCAAGGCCCACCCCGCGCTGTCAGCACACAAACCGTTTGGGAATGTGTCTTGGCTCAAGCCGTTTTTTGATGTGCGGGTGCCTACTGGGGGGGACACCTTCACGGTCAACGTAGGGCAATACTGGGCAACCGGTGACGACCTGCCTTTTGCCAACCGGCAGGCCGCATCGCTGCGGGCGATCTACGACCTGGCTGACCTGGAGAACTCGCGCTTTATCTATCAGACGGGTCAGAGCGGACTGGTGTTTTCCGGGCGTTACCGCGACATGACGGACGGTTGGGCCGCCGTCCAATACAGGCCATTGCAGATGAACCCGCCTGTGTTCGTCCATCAGCTGACGTTGACTCCCTGAACGGAGGCACTGGGGTTAAGTGGGATTAAGCGGGGATGGCGTCCACGTTCACCCTGTCCCAGTGGCGATGCAGGGCGATGGCCGCTATGAAGTCCTGCGAAAGCTGTCCCTCGGGCACCTTGCGTGCATCGGCGATCAGAACCCCGGGCGTCGGCACATGAACCGCCTCGGAATCTTTGCCCAGACTGAAGCCCAGCGTGCTGAGCAATTGCACGCCGTCGTTGATGGCACAGATGGTCTTGCAATGCTTGTAGGCTTCCAGCACGAAGTGAACCGCTTCGCCCATGGTGGCAAGGGTGCCTGCGCTGTCGTTTCCTCCGGGGATCAACACGGCGTCAAACATCACCGAAGGCATGTTGGCGAAAGTGTGGTCTACCGCAAGCTGGCGGCCCGAGGCAGTGCTGATGGTGCCAAGATGAGGTGCGACGATTTTGCACACGGCACCGGCATCTACAAGATCTTGCTGAATGCGTTTGAGCGCTGCGGCCTCTACGCCGTCTGCCACCAGGATCGCAACCTTGCGGGTTTTTACGTTGCCACCGGGGCGCCCCACCATGCGCAACGCCGGGTCCTCCTCAATCTTGCTGGTGATGCGGTAATCGCGAAAGCCCAGCCTGCCTGATGCGGCCTTCGGGTCCGGCGGGTTGATGCCCAGCGGGGCGGCCACGCGGGCGGCCAGCTTCAGATCCACATGGGCCAGGTTATCGACCACGCGCTGACGGATCTCGGACACCTCCACTTTCGAAAGCTCAAACCGGAATGCTGAAACGATATGGTCTTTTTCCACCGCGCTCTGGCTGTTCCAGAACAGCGCTGCCTGGGAAAAATGGTCGTCGAATGAAGGGCTGCGGTGCCGGGCCTTGGATGAGCCGATCGGTTCAAGGTGCGATTGAAAACCCTGTGCTCCGCCGTCCACCCTGAACTCCGCGCCATTGGCCAGGGTATTGGGCTCATAAGCCACACGGCCCTTGTTGATGGCCTGGCGGCTCGCGCCGTCCCGCTGGAAATTGTGCATCGGGCAGACGGGCCGGTTGATCGGTATCTCGTGAAAATTGCTACCGCCCAGGCGCGACACCTGGGGGTGGGTGTAAGAGAAAAGCCGGCCCTGCAGTAACGGATCGTTGGAAAAATCAATGCCGGGCACCAGATGGCCCGGGTGAAATGCCACTTGTTCGGTCTCGGCGAAGAAGTTGTCGGGGTTGCGGTTCAACACGAGCTTGCCGATCGGTTGCACAGGCACCTGCTCTTCCGGAATCAGCTTGGTCGGATCCAGAATGTCGAATCCAAGCTCATCCTCCTTGCCTTCGTCCACGATCTGCACGCCCAGCTCCCACTCGGGAAATTGGCCGCTTTCAATGGCTTCCCACAGATCACGGCGGTGAAAATCTGCATCCTTGCCGGCGATTTTTTGCGCTTCGTCCCACGCCAGTCCATGAACACCCAGCTTGGGCTTCCAGTGAAATTTCACAAAATGCGAATCACCGCGGGCGTTGATAAAGCGGAAAGCATGGACGCCAAAACCCTCCATCATGCGAAAGCTGCGCGGTATCGCGCGGTCTGACATGGTCCACATCAGCATGTGGGTGGTTTCGGGCATCAGCGAAACAAAATCCCAGAAAGTGTCGTGAGCGCTGGTTGCCTGAGGCATTCCGTGGTGCGGTTCAGGCCTGATGGCATGGATCAGATCCGGAAACTTCATTGCATCCTGAATAAAAAAGACAGGCATGTTGTTGCCGACCAAGTCGTAATTGCCTTCCGAGGTGTAGAACTTCACGGCGAACCCACGGGTATCGCGCACGGTGTCGGCGGAACCGCGGGCACCTGTCATTGTGGAGAACCGCACAAACACCGGCGTTTCCACATCCGGATCTTGCAAAAAAGCGGCGCTGGTGTACTGCACCATGGACTTGTAGGGCTTGAAGTAGCCGTGGGCGGCCGAACCGCGTGCGCTGACCGCGCGCTCAGGGACGCGCTCGTGGTCAAAATGGGCAATTTTTTCGCGAAGGATAAAGTCTTCCAGGAGCGTCGGGCCACGCTCACCCGCCTTCAGCGAATTGTGATTGTCCGCAATCTGAAGCCCCTGGTTGGTGGTCAGGGTGGCAGCGCTGCCGGCAGAGAAGCTTTCAAGCTGGGACTTTTTGTCTTTGGCACCGTCCGTATTTCGGCCAGGGTTAACAACGTTGCGCTTGGATGGCGGCATGAAGAATCTTTCTTGTCAAAACGGTAGCGTCAGGGTGAAAACGAGCGCCTTGGCATCTCGTTGCAGAACGGCGGGCGACGGACGGGGTCGTCCTCAGGTGTCGAGCAAGCCTTCCAGACCCTTCACGCAAGCCAGCAAGGCGAGGGCGGCGGCGGTGCCTGCCAAACACCAGCCCATCAACTTCTGAAGTGCGTCGGCAAGGTTGTCGGGAAGCAGCATCGACAAAAGGAACAGTCCGGCAGCGCAGATGAGCGTGGTGAGGAAGGCATGAACCAGATCAATGTCTCGCGGGCTTGCATGAATTCGCCAGGCGGTGAGCAACCCTGCCGCCATGCCTGCCAGTAGTCCGCCCATGAGCTTCATGATTAATGTCTCCGTTGTTGAGGCCGCTTTTGGCAGTGCCCGGTTCGAGTCGCTGCCTGTGGGTAGACGATACGATCCCGTCGCGACAAATTCAGTAGCCAGATAGCGGTGCACCCTGTAAGGCCTTTCTTCTCCTCACGTAAGACATGACTTACCGGCAGGGGCGGCGGTCGCGTTGTTGCCGCGTGAGCTCTGGCCTTTTCTCCTACACAGGCATGCTCACCCTTCCGGCAGAAAACGCGCAAGGCTTCGCATAAATTGGCGGAATGACAGATATCCAGGCCCATCAGTTGCAGACGGGGACACACCGATGACCGTGCTGAAAATGAGAACCTATGTTGTAGAAGACAACCCGACCATCCGTGAGAACCTGATCAGCACGCTGGAGGAACTCGCGCCGGTTGAAACTGTCGGTGCTTCGGACACTGAACAGCAAGGAGCTGAGTGGCTGATAAACAATGACGGCCGATGGGACCTTGCCATCGTCGATCTATTCCTTAAAAAAGGAAGCGGTCTTGGCGTCCTGGAAGCTTGCCGGGCACGTCGGCCGCTTCAGAAAATAGTCGTCTTTAGCAACTATGCAACCCCGGAAATGCGCAAGCGTTGTGCCGAACTGGGTGTGGATGCTGTATTCGATAAATCCACTGAAATCGATTGCCTGCTTGCCTACTGCGTGAGCCAGAGCGAGAAGCTGGATACGGTCGCCAATGACGAATCCAGCCTTCAACGGGCGTGAGCCCAGAGGAACACCATGAGCGCATTCCCTACCGTCTCGGCCCCAGTTCCCGTCAGTCAACTTCCGGGTAGGGGAAGCCGCAGTTTGTCCGAAGACATTTTCCCGTCAGCAGAGGAGGTCGTGCTTGCCGAGCAAGGCCTCGAGGCAGGCAGTTTGCAGCCAGATGCACGGAATGTAAGAGTGGCCAGACCTTCAGAAGAATCTTCGCTGATTAACTCTCTTTGTCAGCAGGTTGCTGCGCGGCCGTGCCAGTCGGCCTTGCTCGCCGCGGCCGCTGGTGCGGTGGCCATGGTCCTTGTGCGGTCGCAGTTGCGCAGACGGCTCGGTTGGGCGCAACGACGCTAAACCATCATGCAAAATTCTGGAATACCCATGCAACTTCACGTTCCCGTTCCCCAACCCAGTCCAGGTGCTCCGGATATTTATGTGCCCAACGAGGTGCCGCCACTGGTCGTTCCACCCGCGCCCGGCTTTCCGCCCGAGGTGACCGATCCGCCGCCACCGGAGCCAACGCTGCCGATCCGCGAACCTGCGACTAACGTTCCACCCCAAGCGGTTTCACCCGTCAGTCGCCAGACTCACTAGCGCTACAGCGCGGCCTGTTGCCTTTTGTATTCGGCCCTCTTCATGGTGAGATAGGTGGCTTTGTCTAATTCATGAAGCTGCCGGGCGTACTGTTCCGTGGCGTCAAACCAGTGGAGCATCCGCGCCTCAAGCTGCTGTGGCGCAGGCTTGTCCACCGCAGCAAGGTAAGACTCTATGGCAAGGTAATAACGCATGGTATTGCGCTCCACTGCACCCCGCATACCGCTCACGTATGAAACATTCTCGCCTTGCCGAATTTGGGTAAATCCCACCTTGCCATTGCCAACGGTGGCAAGATAGCCCTGCATGGCCAGTCGGCTGGTAACGCCATAACCGTACGAGTAGCCCAAGTGAATAAAAGTCTTGCCTCCGGGCAATGCAACCGCCTGCAATTCGATCCGGTAGTTGCTGGTTCCAAGAGGACCCTTGTCCGCATTGAGCTGCACTCCCAGATAGTCTGAAGCGCTGGCGGCGAGCCGATAGGTGAATTGCAGGGCAAAGGCATCTTCAAGCGGCTGCTCCGTCTTTTTCCCAATGTTCATCTTCAAGGTGCTGGGGCTGCTGTCCGCGCTGGCACGGCAGTATTTGGTGTTGATATGAAGCATCAGCATTTCACACCAGCGGTCGGGACTCTTGAATGCGGCGCTCACTGTGGGGAAGGGCGAATTTAAAACGGCGTAAGCACTTCCGTTTACCGTGTTGGCGTTTTCGGAAGACTGAAGCACCAGCGGCCTGCGATAGGCGTTCTGCGACAACTGCTCCGCCAATGCGGCATGTTTTTCGAGCAGCGTGGCGGCGTTACCTTCTATGGGGGCTGCGGAGAGCTGCTGCGCTTGCGCGCCAGTCGATGAAAGGCAGGCGCCGACCGCCAGGCAGCAGGCAACCATCAAACGTGGGATATTCCTCATGACCCCAGTGTGCCAGCGCAAAACAGGCCGTGAAGCCACAAACTCCATCGTCCTACATGCCGTCGGCGCAAGGTGGAAGAAGAGCCGAAACCGCGCAGGCCCGCTCAAGCCTGCGCGGTTTCCGCCACCTGCTTGGCAGAAGTCATAGATGCAGCAAAAAACAGTTCAACCTGTTTGTCCGTATGCATCAGCCGCACGGATTCCCGCGCCGCCAGTGCTTCCACGTCTTTCCATTCAAGCCGTCGGTAGGGCGAGCTTTCGGGTGGCCGCGTCGAAGTGGGGGGAGTCAGCTCCCCCAGAGAGACCCGCACTGAAAAAAAGTCCTGGGTGAATTCTGTCTCTATGCGCAGCACGCTCGGTGCAGCCACGTCGGTCAACGCGAGGAGCGCTGCAGTCAAAACATTGCGCGACGCCGATTGAGATATTTCGGCACCCGTTTCGCTGCTGTGGTCGGCGATGGAAAAACCCTTGAACGAAAGCTGGGTTGCCACCATGCCCAGGCATTCCGTGATGCCCTCGCTAGCCTGGATGGAGCGGGTTTCCCGGGGAGCCAGCCAGCCCATCAGGTCAATACAGGAGGCCGCAGCCTCTTTGGACAGTGCAATGATGTCGCGGGCGTTTCTCAACAGGGCGTCCATATCCGCATCCGCTTTTTGCAGTCGCCTTTCAAGCATGGCCGCAACCATCGCGATGGGCTGCAGTGTCCCCGCCATGTTGTGGCGAATGACCGGCGCAAGCCGCCGTAAAAGCGCGTACTGCGCAGCTTCCGTCACGCAACTTTCGATGGCGATTTCTTGCCCTGATGTGTCGTGTAATTGAGCATTCATGGTGGTGCTGCCGGGATTTTTACAAACCTGCAGGCGCTGCAGGACCTCATCTGTTGAATACATTTTGCCGCGATATTTTCAACACGTAACCTGAAAATATACAACGTTGGCAAGGCCATCCGCGTAGGTCAAAACCTACAAATTATGAAGTGTGACGAACGCGCCTCAAATTGAAAATACGGACGCGAAATAGTGCCCCGCATTTATTGTCATTCTGGATGTTCACGGGTAATCTCTGCACCGTTTATACAAAACGTTACCTTCAATACAGGATGAATGACATGGAGGCATTGGCCAAACTGTCGGTGTTAGAGCGCGATACCGAACTTAAATCCATTCTCAAATCCATGAGCGCCCTCCGGCGGGGTGAGCTGGGTGTCACACTCCCCACGGAATGGGAAGGCATCCATGGAAAGATAGCGGCCGAATTCAATCAGTTGTCTGCCATGACGGCAGTGACCAGCAGCCGATGCAAAGGTTTGGCCTCGAAGTCCCGCGCTGCGGCTCGCGCAAGCCGTCGCTTGCCGGAGGAAAAGCTGTCGGGCTTCTGGCTTGAAAATGCGGTCGCTATTAATACGGTTCTGGATGAAGCCGATATCACGGCGGATCAAACCAAAGTTATTCTCGGCTCGCTGATTGATCTCAAAAAAGGCGATGTACACGCCTCTTTGCCGCTGGACTGGACAGGAGTTCCAGGAAAAGTCGCGGACGCATTTAACGAGGTGGTTTCCGAAAATGTCCGCATGTCGCGCGAACTTGAGCGGCTTAGCCGGGTGGTCGGAAAAGAAGGCCGATTGAAGGAGCGGGCATTTGTGCCTGATGCCAGCGGGTTCTGGCGCGATTCCGCCGAGTCCATCAACTCCCTGATTGCGGACCTGGTGCACCCTACCAGTGAGGTCGCCCGCGTGATCGGCGCCGTGGCGCAAGGGGACCTTTCCAAGAGCATGGCCCTGGAGGCCGAGGGCAGGGCGCTAGAAGGCGAGTTTCTCCGTACCGCCATGATCATCAACAAAATGGTGGAGCAATTGGGTACGTTCTCTGCCGAGGTAACCCGTGTGGCGCGCGAGGTGGGTACCGAAGGCAAGCTGGGCGGCCAGGCCGATGTACAGGGCGTGGCCGGCACCTGGAAAGACTTGACCGATTCGGTCAACTCCATGGGCTCGAACCTGACGGCGCAGGTGCGCAACATTGCCGAGGTGACTACGGCGGTGGCTGCTGGCGACCTGTCCAAGAAAATCACGGTGGAGGTCAAGGGCGAGATTCTCGAACTCAAGAACACCATCAACACCATGGTGGACCAGCTGCGGTCCTTTGCGTCGGAAGTGACGCGGGTGGCGCGAGAGGTCGGCACGGAAGGCAACCTCGGCGGGCAGGCGGACGTGCAGGGGGTGGCCGGAACGTGGAAGGATTTGACGGACTCGGTCAACTCCATGGGCTCGAACCTGACGGCACAGGTGCGCAACATTGCCGAGGTGACGACGGCGGTAGCCGCCGGTGACCTGTCCAAGAAGATCACGGTGGAGGTCAAGGGCGAGATTCTCGAACTCAAGAACACCATCAACACCATGGTGGACCAGCTGCGGTCCTTTGCGTCGGAAGTGACGCGGGTGGCGCGAGAGGTCGGCACGGAAGGCAACCTCGGCGGGCAGGCGGACGTGCAGGGGGTGGCCGGAACGTGGAAGGATTTGACGGACTCGGTCAACTCCATGGGCTCGAACCTGACGGCACAGGTGCGCAACATTGCCGAGGTGAC
>NZ_JBDTPB010000041.1:0-5152 GCF_039932935.1 Polaromonas sp. | reverse complement strand
TACCCCGGCATGGCCGAAGTCGGCAACATGCCGCTGCCGCCCAAGGTGCTGCGCAAAGGCATCACCGACATGGTGCGCATCAGCGATGCGCGCATGAGCGGCACGGCCTATGGCACTGTGATCTTGCACACCGCGCCTGAAGCTGCTGCGGGCGGGCCGCTGGCCCTGGTGCAAAACGGCGACATCATCGAGCTTGACGTTCCCAACCGCCGCCTGCACCTTCACGTCAGTGACGAAGAACTTGCCCGCCGCATGACGCACTGGAAAGCACCTGAACCACCGCTGTCGTCTGGCTACTGGAAGCTCTACATTGACCATGTGCTACAGGCCGATGAAGGCGTGGACCTGGACTTCCTGGTGGGCAAACGCGGATCGTTTGTGCCTCGCGACAACCACTGAACCGGCGGTGGCCCGGGGTACAGCCCGGGTACATGGTGGCACCCCTGCGGGGGTACCATTGAGTGTTCGAGGCGCGGCGTTTTTCTTCCTGTTTTTCCTTTTTTGGAAACGCCCGTGCCGCGGCGCCGGAAATAGCCAGGAATCCAATGCAAGCCAGAAAATTCGATGTCGTCGCACTCGGCGAAGCCATGGTGGAATTCAACCAGACCACCGCGGGCCAACCTAATTACCTGCAGGGCTTTGGCGGCGACACCAGCAATGCAGTGATCGCCGCTGCGCGCGCCGGTGCCAGCACCGCGTATTTGACTCGCCTGGGCGGTGACACCTTCGGGCAGTCGCTGATGGCCTTGTGGGCCGCCGAAAACGTTTCCACGGCCGCGGTGCAACAAGACGCCGAGGCCAGCACCGGCCTTTACTTCGTGACACACGGCCCCAAGGGGCACGAGTTCAGCTACCTGCGCGCAGGCTCCGCAGCCAGCCGCATGACGCCCGCATGGTTGCAGCAATCCGGCGCTGCGGACGCCGTGCGCCAGGCCAAGGTCCTGCACGTCTCGGGCATTTCACTGGCCATTTCCGCCAGCGCCTGCGACACGGCATTTGCCGCGATGAAGCTGGCCAGGGACACCGGCACGCTGGTCTCTTTTGACTCCAACCTGCGGCTCAAGTTATGGCCGCTGGAACGGGCGCTGGCCTGCACCCGCCACGCTGTTTCGCTGTGCGACATCTTCCTGCCCAGCCTGGAAGACGTCACGGCGCTTAACGGCATGACGGACCCCGACCAGGTGGTGGACTGGGGCCATACGTTGGGTGCCGGCACGGTTGTACTCAAACTCGGCGGCGACGGCGCAGTGGTAAGCGACGGCAAGCGGCGTGAGCGTGTACCCGTTCATCACGTCAAGCTGGTCGACGCCACGGGCGCGGGAGACTGCTTTTGCGGCAACCTGCTGGCGCGCATTGCGCTGGGCGACAACGTTTTTGACGCGACTCGCTATGCCAATGCGGCAGCGGCCCTCACGGTGCAAGGGTATGGCGCGGTGGCTCCGCTGCCGCGCCCTGAACAGGTCAGGGCCTTGCTATGAACCGCCTTCTGGCCGTTGACTGGGGCAGTTCGTCGTTGCGCGGCGCGCTGATCGACGCCGGCGGTGCGGTTCTGGAAGAGCGCTCATTCGCGCGCGGCATTCTCACCGTCGCGCCGGGTACCTTTCCCGATGTTTTCGCCAGCTGCTTCGGCGATTGGATGACGCCGGACACGCTGTGCCTCGTTTCAGGCATGGCCGGCAGCAAACAGGGCTGGCGTGAGGCACCGTATTGCAGCTGCCCCGCGGGCTTTGACGCCATTGCCGCCGGGCTCGAATGGGTAGAGCCCGGCCGCATCGCCATCGTGCCCGGCCTGAGCATCGACAAAGACGGCATTCCTGACGTCATGCGAGGCGAGGAAACGCAAATCTTCGGCGCGCTGCAGTTGCTCGGCCTGGATCACGCCCGGCTGGTGCTGCCCGGAACGCACAGCAAATGGGTCACCGTGGAAAACCGGCAGGTCACGAACTTTTCAACCTGGATGACGGGCGAGTTTTACGCCCTGCTACGCCAGCATTCCATCCTGGCGCGCATGATGCCCGCTGACGAACCCGCACCCGACGAAGCCGCCTTTGGGCGCGGCGTAACGCATGCGATGGCAAGCGCGGGCTTGCTAACCACCGCCTTCAGCACGCGCACCTTGCCGCTGTTTGACCGTATGAACGCTAGCGCCCTGCCGAGCTACCTGTCGGGACTGGTCATCGGCGAAGAGCTGAAATCCCAGACCCTGCGGCGTGGTGAATCGGTGGTGGTAATGGGCGCTGAAGCGCTCAGTGCACGCTACGGCCAGGCGCTGGCCCTGCTGGGCGTCACGGTGCAGCGAGTCGGTGACGGAGCGACCTGGCGAGGTTTACAGGCTATTGCCGAAACCCTGCGCAAACCCTTCAATCAAGCCGCCTAGTGGCTACAACGATCTTATGAATCCACATCAAAAATTTTCCAATGCCCTGAACTCGATTCCGCTGGTCGCCATTTTGCGGGGGCTCACCCCGGCCGAAGCGCTACCTGTCGGCGAGGCGCTCGTCGCCACGGGATGGTCGCTGATTGAAATTCCACTGAATTCCCCCCAACCTCTCGACAGCATTGCGGCCATGGCCAGCGCCTTTCCGCAGGCCCTCATCGGTGCGGGCACGGTGCTCACGCCAGAGGCCGTGCGTGATGTACACGCGGCCGGCGGACAACTGATTGTTTCCCCCAATTTCAACCCGGCGGTGGTGCACGAAGCTTCTCGTCTCGGTCTGGTGTGCCTGCCCGGCATCATGACGGCCAGCGAAGCGTTCGCCGCACTCGACGCGGGCGCGACGGGACTGAAAATTTTTCCCGCCGAGATGATCACGCCTGCAGTCGTTAAAGCCCTTCGCGCCGTGCTGCCGCCGCGGGCTGTCGTGTTGCCGGTAGGCGGCGTCACACCCGGCAACATGGCACCTTACCTTGCCGCAGGCGCAAGTGGCTTTGGCATCGGGTCCGCGCTCTACAAACCGGGGGCGTCCGCCGCTCAAGTTTCCAAATCTGCTATTGAATTTATAGCTGCTTGCGCTGGTTGAATAAGGGCTACAGCATGATTTCATCTACAAAAACCGCCCCGATATCGTTCGGACTGACGGGCCGGGTCTGTCTCGTCACCGGTGGTGCCCAAGGCATTGGCGAGGCCTGCGCGCGGCGGTTTTCACGCGAACAAGCCCAAGTCGTGATCGCCGACATTGACGACGCGCGCGGTGCGGCGCTGGCCGCCGAACTCGGCGGGCTGTATGTGCACTGCGACGTCGGCGACAAGGCGGAGGTCGATGCCCTGGTGGCCCAAACCGTGGCGGCGCATGGCCGCATTGATGTGCTGGTCAACAACGCCGGCATTTTCAAGGCCGCTGAATTTCTGGACGTGACGGAAGCCGACTTCGACGCCGTACTTCGCATCAACCTCAAGGGGTCCTTCCTGGTGGGCCAGGCTGTGGCGCGCGTGATGGCCGCAGCGGGCAAAGGAAGCATCGTCAACATGAGTTCGGTCAACGGCGTGCTCGCCATTCCCACCATTGCCAGCTACAACGTCAGCAAGGGCGGCATCAACCAGCTCACGCGCGTCATGGCGCTCTCGTTGGCCGGCCAGGGCGTGCGCGTCAATGCGGTGGCACCCGGCACCATCGCCACCGAGTTGGCTGCCAGGGCTGTGCTCACCAGCGACGAAGCCAAAGCCAAAATCATGAGCCGAACGCCCATGAAGCGCTTGGGCGAACCCTCTGAAATCGCCGACACAGTGGCTTACCTGGCCAGCGATGCGGCCAGTTACATCACGGGCGAAATTGTGGTGGTGGACGGTGGGCGCATGACGCTGAATTACACGGTCTCGGTTTAGGCAAGCGCTGAACAGGTCCCCTGCGGCGCGCGATCAGACGGGCACGGGCTGTCTGCAGCACTGAAATTCTTGCGAATAGCCAGCTATTGGCCGCGAAATGCGCCTTGCATTCCATCCCGATCCGGTTGCCGCACCTCCACAAGGGCCTGGTCAGCGCTTCCTTGGGGCCCGCCACGCCGTAAAAGCAAAGGTAAATTGCCTGCGCAGTTGACATGGATCATGCAGGCCACAGAACGGGGCCCGCAAAGCCAGTCGTTTCAATAGACTGGGCACTCCCTTTCTGGAGTTCACCATGATGTCACTTCGCCTGATTTCCGTTCTCGCTGTCGCCGCCACCCTCGGCCTGACCAGCTGCGCTCAAACCCCGCCAGCCCGTGCAGCGCACCACCCAGACGTGTCAGCGGCTGCTCCGGGTCAGACCCTGCCCATGGCGCGCATGGACGAGCATATGAGCGCCATGCGTGCCATGCACGACCGCATGGCAAGTGCAAAAACCCCCGAAGAACGTACCGCCCTGATGGCTGAACACCACAGACTGATGCAGGGTGGCATGAGCATGATGGGCAACATGCAAGGTCCCGGCGGCGACCCGGCCGCGCGCCAACAGATGATGGAAAAACGCATGGAAATGATGCAATCCATGATGCAGATGATGATGGACCGCTTGCCCCCGGTCCACGCCCCGGCCAAACCCTGAGGTTTTGCGGCGCCCCGGGGACGGAGCGTGACAATTCCAGACAAAACCGGCGGCGGGCTTGACCTTCCCCCGGTAGGAGGGTTTATCTTTCCTTGGTGCCCATTCAGGCCTGCGACGCGGAAAAGGACGCCCTTTCATGAACCACATCCATCACCCTCATACCTCTCAAAAGGCCGGCACGGCGGCCATCGGCACTGCAACGCAAGCCCTCCACGGCGATACCGCAGCGGCCGGCGGTACGATCTACACCTGCCCCATGCACCCGGAGATCCGGCAAGACCATCCGGGCAACTGTCCGATCTGCGGCATGACACTGGAGCCGGTCATGCCCAGTCTCGACGAGGATGAAAATCCGGAGCTGCGTTCCTTCACCCACCGCTTCTGGTGGACGCTGCCGCTCAGCGCGGTGGTAACGGTACTTGCCATGTTCGGTCACCAGTTCGGCTGGTTCGACATGGCCGTCCAGAGCTGGGTTGAGCTGGTGCTGAGCCTGCCGGTAGTCCTGTGGGCGGGTTGGCCCTTCTTTGTGCGAGGTGCGCAATCGGTCGTGCACCGCAGTCCGAACATGTGGACCCTCATCAGCCTGGGGACGGGCGCCGCCTTTGCCTACAGCGTGGTCGCCACCATCGCTC
>NZ_JBDTPB010000040.1:0-82405 GCF_039932935.1 Polaromonas sp. | reverse complement strand
GCGGTCTGGCAAAGCCAGTCCCGCGGCTCATGCTGGGTTGAGGAGCCCCCACGGTTGCTCACTTCGTTTAACTCCCTGCCCCCCGAGGGGCCGCCCGCCTGCAGTCCGGCAAAGCCGGCCCTGCGGCTCATGCTGGGTGAAGAGCTCCGTGGCGTAACCCAGTGAGGCATTTCGCCAGTGGGGGCCGCGGGTCCGGCTTTGCCGGCCCCAGGCGCCGCCCCCTTGAGGGGGAAGGCGCTACACGAAGTGAGCGTCCGACGGGGGTGTTACAGATTCAATAGCGGTACTAGGCCGCCGCGGCTGTCCAGGGCCATGAGGTCGTCGCAGCCTCCGACGTGCGTGTCGCCGATGAATATTTGCGGCACGGTGCGCCGGCCGGTGATGTCCATCATTTTCTGGCGTTCGCCCGGGACTATGTCCACGCGTATCTCTTCGAGTTCGGTGACGCCGCGCTGTTTAAGTACTTGCTTGGCTTGAATGCAATACGGGCAGGTGCCGGTGGTGTAGATCTTGACGGTTTGCATGGGCTTCCTCCGAGGGCTGGTCTACGCAAGGCGCAGCAAAATGAATGTGGCGGGACAAGTCGGGAACAAGCCGGGCGAGCCCGGTCGCCAGAGCATTGCAGCTTTCATGCCCGCCAAACCTGATCAGGAACTGATTCAGGCCTTCTCAAGCGGAAGGTTAGCGGCTTTCCAGGTTTTCAGCCCGCCGCCCAGCGATTGGGCCTGCTCGTAGCCGAGTTTTTTGGCGACAGCGACAGCCCGGCCCGCGCGGGCACCACTGGCACACACCAAAATCAGCGGCAAACCCTTGTTTTTGACGGTGCCGGGGAGTTTGTCTTCCAGCTCGCCGAAGGGCACGTTTTTTGCGCCCGTCACATGGCCGGCGGCAAATTCGTCGGGTTCGCTGACATCCACGACCACCGCTTTTTCGCGGTTGATCAGTTGTACGGCGCCGCTGGCCGTCAGTGCGCCGGCGTTCATGCCGCTGGCAATCATGGGCCAAACCAGCATGCCGCCCGAGGCGACCGCTATCGAAATCAGCATCCAGTTATCGATCAGAAATTTCACGTTTTACCCTTTGTGTGTCTTTGAGCGCTTTTTCAGCGAACCCATGATTTTAGAATGGAGGGCGCCAAACACCCAGCCTGCGGTGCCGTATCCCCTCTTTTTATCTTTTGCCTTCATCCATTCATACCTTCTGACCATGTACAAACTTGTGCTCATCCGCCACGGCGAATCGACCTGGAACCTTGAAAATCGCTTTACCGGCTGGGCCGACGTCGACCTCACGGAAACCGGCATTGCACAGGCCAAAAGCGCCGGCAAACTGCTCAAAAGCGAAGGTTATGACTTTGATGTGGCTTACACCAGCGTGCTCAAACGCGCCACCCGTACGCTGTGGCACACACTGGACGAAATGGATCGCACGTGGCTGCCCGTGGTGCACAGCTGGCGCCTGAACGAGCGGCATTACGGCGCTCTGCAGGGCCTGAACAAGGCGGACATCGCGAAAAAATTCGGCGATGAACAAGTTCTGGTCTGGCGCCGCAGCTACGACACGCCCCCGCCGCCGCTGGACGCGGACGACGAACGCAGCGAAAAGGGAGACCCCCGCTACGCCAAGCTGCAGCCCGGACAGGTGCCGCTGACCGAATGCCTCAAGGACACGGTAGACCGCGTACTGCCGTTCTGGAATGAGTCCATGGCGCCGGCCATCAAGGCCGGCAAACGCATCGTGGTGGCCGCCCATGGCAATTCCATCCGCGCCCTGGTGAAGTACCTGGACAACATTTCCGACAGCGACATCGTGGGCCTCAACATTCCCAACGGCATTCCGCTGGTTTATGAGCTGGACGCCGGGCTCAAACCCCTGCGCCACTACTACCTCGGTGACAGTGAAGCCGCGGCCAAGGCGGCTGCGGCCGTGGGCGCGCAGGGCAAGGCTTGAGGGCGATTCAGGCGCCCCAGGCGACTGCCCGGGCGCCATTCTTGTAAAAGTCCTGTAAAAGCCGGGAGTTTTGGCTCTTTTGCGGCGCCAGGCCGCGCGAATGGCGGAACTGTGGCGGCCGGCCTTTCTCCAAGGTGTATATTGCTTCACCTAGGGGGAGCAGGGGCTCTTCAACAGGTTTACGAAGGTATTTTCCATGGGTCAAAAGCTCAAGATAGCAGGCTGGATTTCAATTGGTGCCGTGGCTGGAGCACTTACCACCGTGCAGTTGCAGGCCGTGGCCCGCGGCGCGCTCGCACCACTTCCCCTGGAAGAGCTGCAACAGCTCGCGGCCGTTTTTGGCATGGTCAAGACAGACTATGTCGAGCCGGTGGACGAGAAAAAACTCATCACCGACGCGATTTCCGGCATGGTGGCGAGCCTGGACCCGCACTCGGTGTACTTCGACAAAAAATCCTTCAAGGAATTCCGCGAAGGCACCACGGGGCGTTTTGTGGGAGTCGGCATTGAAATCAGCCAGGAAGACGGTCTGGTCAAAGTGGTGTCGCCTATCGAAGGTTCACCCGCTGATCGCGCGGGCCTGAAGCCCAACGACCTGATCACGCGCATCGACGACACCGCTGTCAAAGGTCTTAGCCTTAATGAGGCAGTGAAGAAAATGCGCGGCGAGCCCAAGACCAAGGTGCTGCTGACCATCTTCCGCAAGGACGAAAATCGCACCTTCCCGGTCACCATCACGCGCGAAGAAATCCGCACGCAGTCGGTTCGCAGCAAAGTGGTGGAACCCGGCTACGCCTGGATTCGCCTGAGCCAGTTCCAGGAACGCACGGTCGATGATTTCGCCACCAAGCTGGAGCAAATTTACAAGCAGGAGCCCAACCTCAAGGGGCTGGTGCTGGATTTGCGTAATGACCCGGGCGGCTTGCTCGATGCGGCGGTCGCGGTTTCAGCGGCCTTCCTGCCCGAAAACGTCACCGTGGTGTCCACCAACGGCCAGCTCGCCGAAAGCAAATTCACCTACAAGGCCTCGCCGGAGTTTTACCAGCGCCGCAACGGCGCTGACCCGCTCAAGCGCCTGCCCGCCGCCCTCAAAAACGTGCCCCTGGTGGTGCTGGTCAACGAAGGCTCGGCCTCTGCCAGCGAAATCGTGGCCGGTGCTTTGCAGGATCACAAGCGCGCCATCATCATGGGCAACCAGACCTTCGGCAAAGGCTCGGTGCAGACCGTGCGGCCGCTCGGTCCCGACACGGGCCTGAAGCTCACAACCGCCCGTTACTACACCCCCAGCGGCAAGTCGATCCAGGCGCGCGGCATCGTGCCTGACGTGATGGTCGACGAAACCGCAGAAGGCAGCCCGTTTGCCGCCCTGCGCACCCGCGAAGCAGATCTGGAAAAACACCTCAACAGCGGCCAGGGAGCCGAGGTGAAAGATGCCGGCCGTGAGAAAGCCCGTGAAGAAGCCTTGAAGCGGCTGGAAGAAGAAGCCAAAAAGCCACCTGAGCAGCGCCGGCCTCCAGAGCTGGGCAGCGACAAGGACTTTCAGCTGGCGCAGGCGATCAACAAGCTCAAGGGGCGTCCCGTTCTGGTCAGCAAGACAGCCGTGGTCGAACCGAAAAACGAGAAGAAAGACAACTAGCCGGGCGGGACGGCGCAGCGACCCATGCGGCTCTTACCGGTTCTACCGGTTTCCGCTGGCTCCGCCCGCTCCGTGCGCGCCCACCGGCCCAGCAGCCTGAACGGTTTCACCCATGAACGACGAACAGCTGCTTCGTTACTCGCGGCATATCCTGCTTGACGAGATCGGCATCGAAGGACAAAGCAAATTACTGGCGGCGCGCGTGCTGATTGTGGGCGCAGGCGGCCTGGGTTCGCCCGTCGCGCTGTATCTGGGCAGCGCCGGGGTCGGCCATATCACCATTGCAGACCATGACCGGGTGGACGCCACCAACCTGCAGCGGCAGATCGCCCACAACCTGTCCCGTATCGGCAAGTTCAAGGCGGAGTCCGTCGCTGAATCAATCGCCGCCATCAACCCTGACGTCGAGGTCATCGCAGTCACGCGGCGCGCAGAAGGTGCGCTGCTGGAGCAATTGGTCCAAGAGGCGGATGTTGTGCTGGACTGCACTGACAATTTTTCAACCCGCCATGCCATCAATCGCGCTTGCGTGAAATACCGCAAACCGTTGGTATCGGGTGCAGCCATCCGTTTCGATGGCCAAGTGGCTGTTTACGACATAAGGCGCAGTGATTCTCCGTGTTACGCCTGCGTGTTCCCCGAATCAGACCACCTGGAAGAAGCGCTTTGCGCCACGATGGGCGTTTTTGCGCCCATGGTCGGCATCATAGGCAGCACGCAGGCGGCCGAAGCCCTGAAGCTGATCTGCGGCATCGACGGCTCGTTGACCGGGCGTCTGCTGATGCTGGAAGGCAAGCGCATGGAATGGAGCGAGATGAAGCTGGCGCCGCATGCGGGCTGCGCTGTTTGCGGCGGCAGAACCGCCATCGCGTCCTGACGCGTCACACTAGTAGACTGAATCCGTGAGATCGCTGGTAAGCGGCTGACCAGCGGCGCGGCAGGCAAGGCGCAAAGCACAGACGGGCCCGTAGGCCCGGCGCGCATTTGCAACGCCGCATGCTGCGGTGAGGGGCAGACGAGTGACAGTGAATTTCACGGATTCAGTCTACTAGCCTGGCCTGAACCCTATTTGGTGGCCGATGCGGGCATGCGCGACCCCGCATTGGAAGCTGCGGCCTTGGCAAGAATGGCCGCGCAGTTTTCGTCCTTGCCCGGTCCGGTTTCAATCGTGGCAGCCAGTGCCAGCAGGGGGTTGAGCACCCCCAATGCGATGGCAATACCCGCGCGGCCCGCAAGCGCACTTTTATCGGGGCCGGCCGATGGAGAAGCGAACGTGCCGCCGATTTTGAGCGGAGACCGGAAGCTCAGAATGCTGCGGTCTTTCGGTGCCGGATCCAGGGTCAGATCCAGCGTTTCATCGGCAAGGTTGACCTGCCCACGACCATTGATGACGGTGTCGGTTGTGTCCAGCACAATGGTTTTGGTCGTCATCAAGCCCTTGTTCACCTCGAAAGCCGCAGCAGCACAACGCAGTTGCACATTGCGGTCGCCGCGAACCAGGAACTTGATCACCTCGCCACCGTCCAGGCCCATGAATTCGAGCAGGATGTTGCTGATTTCTCCCTTGCCCATCAGCACGGCAACGTCCCCTGACGACGTCCCCAGCATTTGCGCCAGAGAATTTCCGCGGCCCTTCAGGTCCAGCTGGCCGCTGATTTTGCCGAGGCTGCTTTTAGACGTTTCAATGGCGGGAAACAGTTGATTGAGTTGCACCGCCCGCAGGTCCAGTCGCGTGGTGAAGGCCGCCGGCGCCACATTGGAATCGATGCGGATGCTGCCTGCCACTGTGCCGCCCGCAATACCCAACGACACCGGCTCGAGTTGCAAAACCCCTGCTCTCAAATTGACATGAACACTACCCTTGTCGAGCGGCAATACCTTCACGTGCCGGATATCGGCCGCGGAATAAACCACATCGGCATTCATGGCCTTCAGCCGGGTGACATCCAGCGTAGCGACAGGCAACACCTTTCGCGAAGTTGCGGTAGTGGTGGCCTTGGGGGCCGCCGCCACAGGCTTGCTTGCAGCCTGGGCCACTGGCGCATTGACGGGAGTGGGCCCGTCCGGTGGGGCCAGCCCGATCACGGGCGCAAGGTCGGCAAAATCAAGCAATTTTGATTGCACCTTGCCAGTAAGAAGGGGCACAGCCGCAGACTGGTCAAAGCTGAGCGCTCCACTGATATCGGAGCTTCCTAACACGCCCTGTATCTGGGTGGCGGCCCACACCTTGCCATGCCGATTCAGCTTGCCGCGGAGTTTGTAGGGCGGTGTGGAAGGCAGTACGACGCCCAACAGCTTGTAAAGCTCTTCAAGGTTTCGGCCCTGAAGGTCGACAACAGCGTCAACGCCGGCCAATTCAGCGAGATTGGAAATCGACCCCTTGGCTTTGAGCGTGGTTTTGCCGGCAGCGGCGTTGACCTCTATGGGAAACGGTGCCTCGACGTCTTTGCTGAGCTGGAGCACACCCCCTGTTCGGCCACTGGCATTAAAGGAATCGTTCTTCCATTTTCCGCTGGCTTTGAAGCTCAAAGGCAATTCGCCTTTCTCCTCTTGTGCCAACGAAAACTGGACATGGATATTGGCGCCTTGCGCAGCGGCCTGGTAGTCAACGGTGCCGCGGTCTATGACCAGGGCGTCGATTCGCGGTACGGAGCCTTCGTCAGAAGTATCGCGGGACAAGGCCCAGGTCCTGCGACCATCCAGCTCCATTTGAAGGCCCATTTGCGGCTCTGTCAGCACAATGCGCGGCAACTCAATGCGCCCCAAGAGCAGCGGCAGCAGTTTGATGTCGAATTCGGCAGCAGTGGCCTGTACCAGATAGGGCTTGCTGGCCCAATCAGGATTGGCGATTTCCACGCCGTCGGCCCGGACGGTGGCGCTCCGCCCCAACGTGACCGACAGATGGCGGGTAATTTCGAAACGCCGCCCCAGCCTTTCGGACACGTAGTGGTTGATCGGCCCCCGCAGCACATCCCATGGGAAGAAAACCGCAACCAGCACCAGCACGACCAGCAGCGCGGCCACACCAATGAGGATTCTGCGCAGAAACGGTGAGGACGACAGGGGATTGTTCATAGAGAGCTGGGTCAAGCCTTGCGAAAAAAAGAGGGGTCCGAAACAACCAGCAACGCCTAGACCCACACTGTCATAGCCCAAAAAACGCGCAGTGAACTACGGGATCAAATGTCTCCCAGATGGCTCCGCGGGGCCGTCGGCAAGCGCCATGACACACTGTGGGCATGTACCTACAGTTGCTAAAAAGCCCAAGGTAGGAGACCTCCTACAGGTGCTGCCATTAGTCGCTGGCAGAATGGTCTTCAATAAAAAAGATACATTAGGAAACAAGGACTGCCCTGTTCTTGAGCCTTTTGTATATCCGAGAAGCGCGTCGCCTTCCCACCTGGACCCGAGCAGTGAGACTGAAAACGTACATCGTAGAAGACAACCCGACCATTCGCGAGAATCTGATCGGCACGCTTGAGGAATTGGCAGGCATCCACGCGGTAGGAACCGCTGAAACCGAAAACGAAGGCAAGGCCTGGCTTGTCGAGAACAAAAACGATTGGGATTTGGCGATTGTTGACCTGTTTTTAAAGCAGGGCAGCGGTCTCGGGGTTCTGGCCGCCTGTCGCGACCGCCCTTCAACGCAAAAGGTTGTGGTGCTGAGCAATTACGCCACGGTAGACATACGCCAGCGGTGCGCCCAGCTGGGTGTGGACGCAGTTTTTGACAAATCCAATGAAATTGACGCTCTGGTGGACTATTGCATCCAACAGAGCGCCATTTCC
Source organism: Polaromonas sp. (assembly GCF_039932935.1). Taxonomy (GTDB): domain Bacteria; phylum Pseudomonadota; class Gammaproteobacteria; order Burkholderiales; family Burkholderiaceae_C; genus Polaromonas. The sequence continues at coordinate 75,031 of NZ_JBDTPB010000040.1, read as the reverse complement.
GGTTGAACTCAGTCAATCAGCTTGTTCTTCAGCGCGTAGTAAGTCAGGTCGCTGTTGGACGACAAACTCATTTTTTCCATCACACGCGTCCGGTAGGTACTCACCGTTTTCACGCTCAGCGACAGCGCTTTCGCAATGTCACCGGCGGTTTCGCCCTTGGCCAGTTTCAGGAAAACCTGAAACTCCCGCTCGGACAACTGCTCGTGGGACGCCACATCATTGGGACGGTTCAGCTGCTGCGCCAGAAGCTCGGCCACCGCCGGGGTGATGTAGCGCTTCCCCAGCGAAATGACGCGAATTGCATCGACAATCTCGGAAGGATCGCACTCCTTGTTAAGGTAGCCGCTGGCGCCCTGGCGAATCAGGTTCACGGCATAGTGTTCCTCGGGGTAACCGCTCAAAATGAGGATGCCGACATCAGGCGCCTTGGCGCGGATCATGGCCAGCGCGTCAATGCCGCTTTGTCCGGGCATGGACAAATCCATCACCAGAATATCGAGTTCAACATTGCGCACCAAGTCGATCGCCTCACGGCCGCTGCCGGCCTCCCCCACGACCCGAAGGTCCACCTGGTCGGAAAAAAACTGTTTGAGTCCAGAACGCACAATGGCATGGTCGTCCACAATTCCAATTTTGATCATGTCGCTGTCTTTCTATAAGGTCTGCACAAGCGGGCAAATGCAATGGAAAGATGGCCGGCAGGACATCCGCATTGATTTTCAGCGTTCATTATTGACGAAATTTTCATCGAATTACTGAACGGAGTTTGCCGTGAAACGATTTGCGATCCCCAAAATGGCCATCAGCATGCCCCTGGCGGTGCTGGCTGCGGCTGTCCTTATATTCATCAACGAGGCGAGTTTTCAGAAGTCCACAGAGGCGGCGGCCAGTATTGAAGAGGCCCAGCAAACCCGGGGTGCCATCAATAAATTGCTGCAGCACATGCTGGACGCCGAAACCGGCCAGCGCGGCTACCTCCTGACCGGCGACATCCGTTACCTGGAGCCCTACAACATGGCCGTGGCCGATATCGACCAGACCCTGGATGCCCTGCGGCACCTGTTCACCCCTTACAGGGACCAACTCTCGGAGTTCGGCATTTTGTCCCGGCACGTATCGCGCAAGCTGGCCGAAATGGACCTGAGCGTGCGCATGCGCAAGGAAGGCAATGAGGATGCCTGGAAATTTGTCCTGACCACCGATGTCGGGAAAGAGCATATGGAGGCAATCCGCGAGGAGTCGGCCAAGCTGGCATCCAACAGCATCAGCAAAATGGAGCAGGGACAGGTGCAGATCAAGAAAGCGCTGGAGCTTTCGCGCATTGGCATCGGGGCCATGGCCGTGGCAGGCTTGCTGGCTTTTTACATGTACCTGCTGCAAACCAAGGCGCTGCTGGTTGCGGGCAAGCGCGAGCAAGAGTCCCTGCAACGCGAGCGCGACTTCCTCGAAATGCAGGTGCGTGAGCGAACCGCCAATCTCGCGGAGCTGGCGACCCACCTGCAAAACGTGCGTGAGGACGAACGAGGGCACCTGGCGCGTGAACTGCATGACGAATTGGGCGCACTCCTGACTGCGGCGAAGCTGGATGTGGCCCGGTTGAAATCACGCCTGGCAGGCAATCTGCCCGAAGCGGCCGAGCGCCTGACGCACCTGACCAATACGCTCAACAGCGGGATTGCACTGAAGCGCCGCATCGTGGAGGATCTCCGGCCTTCCTCGCTCTCGCATCTGGGCCTGGTGGCATCTCTGGAAATACTGGCGAGAGAGTTTGAAGAGCGTTCCGGTCTCTCCATCAGCACAGACCTGGAGTCGGTGGAGCTGGGTGGGTCCGCCCAGTTGACCGTTTATCGGCTGGTGCAGGAGTCTTTGACGAACATCGGCAAATATGCCGAAGCCAAGCAAGCCGAGATCAGCCTTCACAATTTCGACAGCTACATCACGGTAGAGGTCAAGGACAACGGCAAAGGCTTCAAGCTCGACAGCATCGGCCCCGGTAGCCACGGCCTGGCGGGCATGCGCCACCGCGTCGAAGCCGCCGGCGGGCGCTTGACGGTGTCCAGCGCAGAGGGCAATGGCACATGCATTTCTGCCGTGTTGCCAAAAACGCTGTAACCGCTTTCAAGGCATCTGTTGCCACGGCCAATGCCGCTGCCGCAGCGAGGTGCGCGGCATGGCTGATCCCACATCGCCGCAAAGCATGAGGTCTGCGCTTGCATGAGCGCCAGGCAAGCGATCGGCACGTAACAAACCGTCAGTCACCTCCTACAGGGCATGCACGCCCGAGCTGACAGTGGCACACGCTGGCAGCCGATGAGCGAAAAGACGGTCGCTCATTAACCTTGCTGAAGGCGTTTCAAAAGAAGCACCACTCTTCAGTTCAAGCAAGGAGCCCCGAGATGCTGCACTATTCCGTCGTTTTTCTGGTCATCGCACTGATCGCCGCCATATTCGGCTTTGGCGGCATTGCCGCAGGTGCTGTCGAGATCGCCAAGATCCTCTTTTTCATCTTTGCCGTCATGGCCATCGTGAGCTTTGTCATCAGCTTGCTCAAGAAAAACTGACCAGCCTGTTTTGCCGGCTGCCACTTGACCTCATGCGGCGCCAGTAGCATCCAAACCTCTTTCGCTTTCCCTTCCCCCCAACTCAAAGGACCTGATATGAACACCCAAACCATCGCCAAGACTGCGCGCCAAAGCTCGGATGAACTGTTGCAGAACGCAGAAAAAGCCGTTGACGCAACCCGCGGTTATGCCAACGACGCACTCGACAAAGCCGAGACCAAAGTGCGTGACCTGCGTGGCAGCGTGGACCCGGTGGTGGACATGCTGGCCGCCAAGGCACAGCAGCTTGCCCGTCAGAGCCTGGACATGGCGTCGGAAGCCAAGCACCGCGCCCAGCAGTCGCTGTCGAACGCAGCAGGCGCCACCACGCGTTATGTTTCCGAGCAGCCCCTGCGCTCGGTGTTGATCGCCGCTGCTGTCGGTGCCGGCATTGCCTTGCTGGTGTCTTCTGCGCGTCATCGCAACCAGAACCGTTACTGACCCCTACGCTTCCTCCCGAGCCGGCCCCTGCACTTTGACTATCTGATCCATGCTTCATCCCTTGTTTTCCACCATCGTGCAGCGGCCTGACCTCGTCATGGACCATGTCTCCGCTTATGTGGCGCTTTTTCATGAAGAGGTTTCCGACGTTGGCACGGATCTGGTAGCAAGAGCCGTGGCGTGGGTGATTGCAGTGTTGGCAGCCGGCGTGTTTTTGGCGCTTGCCGGTACGGCCGTGATGCTGGGAATGATTCACAACCAGTTTCACTGGGCGCTCGCCGTGGTGCCCGGCGTTGCGCTGGTCATTGTCATTGCGGCGGTACTACGCGCCCGCAAACCTTTCGTTCACGAACGCTTTCCGGAACTGAAAGCGCAAATTGACAACGACGCCCGCGCACTGCGCATGGCCGCCTGATTCCACACAGAGCCACGATGATGACCCCGCTTACAGCGCCCACACCCCAGGAAAGGCTGGCCAACAGCCGTAAAGCCATTGTCAGGCACATGAGCCGTGACAAACTGGACCATAACGAAACGCGTGACACTGGCGAGCCCGACGCACCGGACGATGCGGCGCAATTTGGCGGCGGCGGAACCTGGGGCGTGGTCAAACATGCCCTGAAAAGCTGGTGGCGCTATCACCCCGTCAGCGTGGCATTTGACCTGGCGCGCCCGATGCTGGGCCGGTATGCGGAAGAAAAGCCACTGCAATTGCTGGGTGTTGCGGCTGCAGCGGGTGCGGCAGCGGTTGTACTCCGTCCCTGGCGACTTGTGTCGCTGGGTGGTCTGCTGGTGGCTGCACTCAAATCGTCCGAACTTTCGGGCACGGTGCTGGCCATGCTTTCCGGCGCTCATCAAACGTCCGACAAAAACTCTCACCCACAATGAACACCTCCACGCTTTCTGCTACGGCGCCAGGCGAATTGGCACTTGACGAAACAGGCCTGAACGCGGCGCGCAGCAGCCTTGACGACGGCGCCATCACGCCCGCCTATGGACCGCATCGCGATGCCATCGTCAAGCTCCTGAACGACGCGCTGGCCACAGAACTGGTATGTGTGCTGCGCTACAAGCGCCACTACTTCACCGCCAGCGGCGTGTCTTCTCCCGCGATTGCCGATGAATTTCTTGTCCATGCCAATGAAGAATCCGGGCATGCAGACCGCATCGCGCGCCGCATTGTGCAGCTGGGCGGTGAGCCCGACTTTTCTCCGGCCACTCTGCTGCAACGCAGCCATGCCGACTACGACGAGTCAACCGAGCTTAAAGCGATGGTGCGCGTCAACCTGATTGCCGAGCGAGTTGCGGTGGAAACCTACCGCCAGATGATCGCGCTGATCGGCGACAAAGACCCGACCACACGCCGCCTGCTTGAAGATGTTCTTGCCGATGAAGAAGAACACGCCGACGAGCTCAAGGACTGGCTGGAACGATAACGAGTACCGCAGGTCGACGGCGTGGTGCCGCCAGTCGACAGGCTTTTTTAACCAACGCACCAAACGATTAAACCAACTTAGAGGAAAACAATATGAAATACGCTCGCGCAATTGCATTCGCCGCACTGGCAGGCATCACCATCATCGGCAGCGGCTGCGCCGTTGGGCGTGGACAGGAAACTGCTGGCGCCTATGTGGATGATGCTGCTATCACCACCGCCGTCAAAGCCAAGTTCATTGAGGACAAAACCGTTGCAGCATCTTCCATCAAGGTGGAAACGCTCAATGGCACGGTTCAGCTGTCGGGCTTTGCCAAGTCCAGCGCTGAAAAAGCCCAGGCCGAAAACATTGCCCGCAATGTGAAGAACGTCAAGGGTGTGCGTAACGACATCGTCGTTCGTCCTTAAACGGGTGAGCTAGCAAACGCCACCGCGAGGTGGCGCAAAAAAAGCAGGCGCGGAGTAATCCGCAGCCTGCTTTTTTGCGTGGTGGGCTCAGCGGCCTGCACCGAAACGGCAGCACACAAGCTTCACCGACATGTAGTCCGGCGCCTCAGTAGCAGCTTCCGTGCTGTTTACGAAACTGCGCGGGATACACGGGCGGCGCGCCTGCTGTCCGCGCAAACACGCCCAACTTTGCCGCACGAGCGCGTTTTTGCTCCTGCGCGTAAGGTCCGCCGTTGCCCCGGCTTCGATAAGACCAGGCCATTCCGCGGCCAACCATCCATTTGCCGGCATCCTCACCGCTGAAAACCACCTTGGCCAGCACACGTCCGTAGCCGTCATGGTGCCGGCCATGCACCGTCACGCGCTGGCCCAGCAACCGACGCATCAGCGCATCGCGTGAGAGGGTTCCGCCTGGCTGGCAGATCTCTGGCGCGTCTATGCCTTGCAGGCGAACGCTCACCGACTTGCCGCCCGCTGACGGCCGTACCCGGACGGTATCGCCGTCCACCACATAGCTCACAACGCCCGGCCAGACCGACCCAGCCGCCACGGAAGGGCTTGCGGCGCGTGCCCCGCCGCATATCAGCAGCGCCATCAGAAACAGCGCTTTAATGACGACGGTTGCAGCTGTCGCAGAAATTTTCATGCCTTGGATTGCTATTAAATTCATAGCTGCTGGCGCTTGTTCCTATTGGGATTACGGCCTAAATCGTTTAAAAAATGCTCAAAACAGATGTTTTAGCCAGCGCAGGAAGCGGCTACTGAGGCTTCATGAGAGTGCCAGCGCAACTGTACAAATATACAGCACCCTCTCCTGATCAGGCCGTGACAATCCAGCCTTCCAGCGCGTCCATCCCGGCGGGCAAACCGTAGCGGGGTGCCCCTTGCTCCGAGGCCCAGGCGGCCTGCATCAGGCACAGCACGGCGTCCAGGGAATCGCCGCTGGCATCATCGGCCAGGGTATCGCGCTGCGCATGGGTGAGCTTCAGACGCAGGCCCAGACGGGTCTGGCCCATCTCCAGCGCAGTGATCAGGTCCTTGCGCGCAATCAGCCGCTCAGGGGTCTGCTTGAGCCGGTCATCACTCTTGTAAGAGCGGTTGCCGAGCACTTCGCGCGCCAGCAGCCCGGGGTATGCCTCCAGCGCCACACGCGTGCGGTCGCCGTCATGCAGGCCGGGCAGGTGCACGCCCGCAGCGAGCAGGCGCGGCACACCGGCATGCAGCATGTAGGCCACCGGCGGGTTGACCCATTTCATCGACGGGCTGGAGCCGGCCGGCCCGTCGGTGGCGCGGTGCGCAAACTTGCCGCCGACAGGACGTGCATCGCAAAAGGCGGCAAAGGTTTGCCGGATGTCGGCCCGGCTGAGCGCCGCATAGTGCGCCATCAGCCCGGGCCATTGGCCGGGCCAGCCAAGCTGTTCCACCAGTTCGCGCGGCAGGCCAAACGGAAAGTCAAACGCCCCCAGCCAGCCCTGCGGCTGGCGCAGCCAGGCTTCAAAGTCGTCGAGCGAGGAGAGAGGCAACAACCGGGTGAGTTGCACCCGCCCGCCGGCGCTGGCGCCCAGCGCCAGCACGATGGGTTTGCGGCGCGTGGGCGCGCTGGAAAAGTCGCATCCGATCAGCAGGCTCATGCAGGGATTGTCGGTCAGCCCAGGGCCAGCGCCATCACGCCAAAAGCAATCAGCGCAGCCCCGAACGCGCGCTGCAGGCGATCGCCCTCGCCCAGCAGGTGCCCGCCTATCAGCGCGGCAAACAGCATGGACACTTCACGCGCCGGCGCCACATGCGACAGTGGCGCCACCTGCATCGCATACAGCACCAGCACGTAGGAAACCGGGCTGATGGCACCCACAAGCAGGGCGTACTTCCATTGCTGCCGCCACATCAGCAGCGCCGCGGCCCGGTTGCGCAACACCGAAGGCGCCAGAAGCGCCAGGCGCAAAAAATTACCGAGGTAGTCCAGCAGAATGGGCGACATCAGCATGAATTTGACGGCGTAACCGTCCACCACGGTGTAGCTGGCAATAAACGCACCGGTCAGCAGGCCGTACACCATGCCCTTGTGGACGCGTCGGCGTTGCGCCGGGTCGTGCGCCGCCCGCAGCAGGCCGGGACCGCCGGCAATCAGGAACACACCGCCCACCACACCGGCAATGCCGGCCAGCCCCGCGGCCGAAATCTGCTCGCCCAGCAGCATGATGGCCACCATCGAGGACAACAGCGGCCCGGAGCCGCGGGCCAGTGGATACACCACGGTGAGGTCGGCCTTGCGGTAACCCCGCAGCAGCACCACGTAATACAGCACATGCAGCACACCGCTGACGGCAATCACCCCCCACTCGCGCCAGCCCCATCCCGGCAACACACCCCAGGCGGCCCACAGCCCTACGGGCGCCCAGACCAGCATGAGCACCACACTGGTGAAGAAGGCAAAGCGCGCATCACCGCCGGCCTTCTTGGCGGCGATGTTCCAGCTGGCGTGGATCAGCCCCGCGAGGATAACGAGGGCAAGGGCGGAAAGCGGCACCGGTCAATCCAACAGAAAAAGGCTGTTCGCGCGGAGCTGTACAGCGTGAAGCCTCTACGTACCAGCCAGAGCCGCGGAACCGGCCTTGGCCTGTCCTGAGCCTGTCGAAGGGCCGGGCCGCAGGCCCAGCGCCCCCTCCGGGGGCAGCGACCCGCGCAGCGGCGGAGCGTGGGGGCCAAATGCTAAACGCGTCCGCAGATAGAGGCCGTGGCCATCAGGTCTTCGAGCAGCGCAAATGACACCTTGCCGGACACCGAATAAGGATCGAGCTCGGCTTTTTCAGAGTATTTGAGGAGAATCGAATGGTTGAGTTTGGACAGGTTGACCTGGCCCATGGTCCATCCGCCAAAGCGCCGCTCGGAGATTTCCTCGAAGTGCAGGAGGATGACGTCCTTGTGGCGGGCGTCTTGCTGGATGTGGCCGAACAACTCGCTGACCGCCATGCGGCCGCCTTCGATGGCCTGCAGAAAAATGCCGCCGCCGTAGCACAGGATGCCTGTGATGCCCGATGACGGATTGTGCTGGCGTGACTGCGACAGGATGCCCTCAATGGCTTCGGGGCTGGTGTCGACGGCGCGGCTTGCGTAAAGTAAACGGACCAACATGGTTAGCCTTTCTGTGGAAGCAGCGCGAGAAACTCACGGCGCAATGTCGGGTCTTTGAGGAACACGCCGCGCATCACCGAGTTGATCATCTTGCTGTCCATGTCTTTGACGCCGCGCCAAGCCATGCAGTAGTGGCTGGCCTCCATCACGATGGCCAGGCCATCAGGCTGGGTTTTTTCCATGATGAGGTCGGCCAGCTGCACCACGGCTTCTTCCTGGATTTGCGGACGGCCCATGACCCACTCGGCCAGGCGCGCGTATTTGGAAAGACCGATGACATTCGTGTGCTCGTTGGGCAACACGCCGATCCAGATCTTGCCGATGACGGGACAGAAATGGTGTGAGCAGGCACTGCGAACCGTGATGGGCCCGACGATCATCAGCTCATTCAGATGCTCGGCGTTGGGAAACTCGGTGATGGTGGGCGGCGCCACGTAGCGGCCCTTGAACACCTCGTTGAGGTACATCTTGGCCACGCGGCGCGCGGTATTGTGGGTGTTGTGGTCGCCTGCAGTGTCGATCACGAGACTGTCGAGCACGCCCTGCATCTTCACTTCCACTTCGTCGAGCAGCTTTTCCAGCTCGCCCGGTTGAATGAACTGGGCAATGTTGTCGTTGGCGTTAAAGCGTTTGCGTGCCTGGGCCAGTCGTTCGCGAATTTTGACGGAGACCGGCGTCCCTTCGTCGGTCGCGTCCTGGGGAGGCGTGTCGGATTTCATAAGCATGCCAGATATTACCAGCCCGCCCTGAATGCGTCATGTCCGCATTTTGATGGGGTTTTTGGCCTCCCGCCCTTTCTTGACGGGCGCAAGCAGCTATTAATTTAATAGCAATCGCGCCTGGCATAAGGCAACACCCGCCCTGCCGGTTTCAATAGCGCTGCCTCGCCACCAGCAATGCGAGCCTCACCAGGACATATGCCGTCCAGCCCTGCAGGCGCTGCACCCAGGGACGGCGGCCGTAAGCCGCCGGCTCCACGCGCCGCCCGTAGTTCACCATGGCCTGACGCAAGATGCCTGCGAGGCTTTCGGCAAACGCCCGGTCTTCGACCACCACGTTGGCTTCGCGTGCCAGCAACAGGCTCAAAGGATCCAGATTGGACGACCCGACGGTGGCCCAGTGCCCGTCCACTACCGCCACCTTGGCGTGCAGGAAACTCGCCTCATATTCGTGAATCTCGACCCCCGCTTCCAGCAGCGCGCCGTACACCGGGCGGGCGGCATGGTACTGCATGAAATATTCGTAGCGCCCCTGCAGCAGCAGCGTGACACGCACGCCGCGCCTGGCAGCCGCTGTCAGCGCGCGGCGCAATTTTCCGCCCGGTAAAAAGTAGGCGTTGGCAATGATGATTTCACGGTGCGCCTTGCCAATCGCCCTTCGGTAGGCGCGCTCGATGCTGGCGCGGTTGCGCAAGTTGTCGCGCAAAATCAGCGCCGCCTTGGGCCCGCTTGCGCCGGCGGCACGGGCATCGACCAGCGGTGTGGAGCCGGTGCGCCCGCCATAGCCCGCCGCCTTGAACCGCTCCCACGCGGCACCTATGTGTCGCTGCCGCGCGCTGTAACCGGCCTGCACGCGCCACCACAGCAGCGCCATGGCATCGGCCGCCTCCAGGGCCAGAGGGCCGGTCACTGTCACCGCAAAATCGACACGCGGGGCCTGCAGCTCGCCGTGGTTGGGGTCGTAAAAATCGTCGAGCACATTGATGCCGCCACAAAACAGCGTGTGCTGGTCCACCACGCAAAGCTTGCGATGCAGCCTGCGCCAGCGTTCGGGCATCAGCAGGCCCAGGCCGCTGAGGCCCGTGCCGAGTGGGGAGTACACAAACCAGTCGACCTTGGCTGCCGAGAATTTCTCGCGCCACTGCGCGGGCAAAGGGCTGGTGCCGATACCGTCGACCAGCACCTGCACCGTGACGCCGCGCCGGGCCGCCCGAACCAGTGCCTCGGCCACTTCCGCACCGGCGCCGTGAAAATCAAAAATATAGGTTTCCAGCTGAATCCAGGTGTGCGCCGCATCGAGGGCCTTGATGAGCGCAGGAAAGAATTCCTGCCCGCCCTGGAGCAACTGCAACGCACCGGACTTGTGGAGTGGAAACATGGCCAGCGGCTTTTTCTCCGGGAGTGTGAAGAGTGGGTTGAAAGGCCCTCTCCTCTCATTTGAACCGACTGGCCGGTGTTTGCCAATCAGTGAAGCGCCAACTCACAAAGTGTTGCGCGTCGGTCGGCGCAGTCGCTTCAAGCGGTGAACCTCGGCAAGAGAAGCAAGGCCTCAGCGTTCGACGGTGAGAAGCAGAGGTCAGCAGCCGCGTGGTGCGGCAGCCATTGCCACGCCGTGTGTTCCCGGGGGTGAAGTTTCACGTCACGCGCGTAAGGCAGGCACAGGCTGAAGACGTGCTCGGTGTTATGGGTGACACCCGGCGCATAGCGGTGGCGCCAGACCGGGTAGATTTCATACACATTCGACAAACCCCAGTCACAAAACTGGGCGGGTGTTGCGTCAATACCCGTTTCTTCCAGCACCTCGCGCACCGCGGTCTGCAGCAAGGGTTCGTCCGCCATGTCTTTAGAGCCCGTGACGCTTTGCCAAAAGCCGGGATTGTCGGTGCGCTCGATCAGCAGCACCTCCAGCTCGGGTGTGTGAATGACAACCAGCACGGACTCGGGGATCTTGAAATTCTTCAAAATTTCTCCGCAGGAATCGGCTTAGCAAAGTGCGCAGCCGTTGGGACTTCTCTCCCTCATCAGCAGGGGCCGCGGATCTGGCTCTGCCAGTCCGCAGGCGCAGCGGCCCTCTCGGGGGGTAGAAAGCCACACGAAGTGCACAACCGCGGGGGCTCTGTTCTTCTCAAGCCAGGGCCGCGGGACTGGCTCCGCCTGACCGCAGGCGCAGCGGCCCCCTCGGGGGGCAGGAAGCTACACGCAGTGAGCGACCGTGGGGGCCACATCTACACCGGTTGGGGGTTGCGCAGGCGGATGTGCAGCTCGCGCAACTGCTTTTCGTCCACCGGGCTGGGCGCATGCGTGAGCAAGTCCTGCGCGCGTTGGGTTTTCGGGAAAGCGATCACGTCGCGAATCGATTCGGCGCCGGTCATCATGGTGACGATGCGGTCCAGCCCGAAAGCCAGGCCGCCGTGTGGAGGGGCGCCGTACTGCAATGCATCCAGCAGGAAGCCAAACTTCTCCTGGGCTTCTTCGGGACCGATCTTCAGGGCATTGAAGACCTTGCTCTGCACGTCTGCCTGGTGGATACGGACCGAGCCGCCGCCCAGCTCCCAGCCATTGAGCACCATGTCGTAGGCCTTGGCAATACAGCGTCCGGGGTCGGTGTCCATCCAGTCCTCGTGTCCGTCTTTGGGTGCGGTGAAGGGATGGTGGACCGCGCTCCAGCGCTGGCCTTCTTCGTCAAACTCGAACATCGGGAAGTCCACCACCCACAGCGGTTTCCAGCCCTTGGTGAAAAGACCGGTTTTCTTGCCGAACTCGCTGTGGCCGATTTTCAGGCGCAGCGCGCCGATGCCGTCGTTGACAACCTTGGCCTTGTCGGCGCCAAAGAAAAGGATGTCCCCGTTCTGGGCGCCCGTGCGCTTGAGGATCTCCGCAATCGCTGCGTCATGAATGTTCTTGACGATCGGGCTTTGCAAGCCATCGCGGCCCTTCGTGATGTCGTTGACCTTGATCCAGGCCAGGCCCTTGGCGCCGTAGATTTTGACAAATTCGGTGTAGCCGTCGATCTCACCGCGGCTCATTTCGGAACCGCCGGGAACGCGCAACGCGACGACGCGCCCGCCCACGGTGGTTGCCGGCGTGCTGAAGACCTTGAAGTCCACCGTCGCCATGACTTCGGTGAGCTCGGTGAACTCCAGGTTCACACGCAAATCGGGTTTGTCAGAACCGAAGCGGTGCATGGCATCGCCGTACGCCATCACCGGGAACTCGCCGAGGTCGGTGCTGAGCACGGTCTTGAAGATGTTGCTGATCATGCCCTGGAACATGTCACGAATATCCTGCTCGCCCATGAAGGACGTTTCGATATCGATCTGCGTGAATTCGGGCTGGCGGTCGGCGCGCAAGTCTTCGTCGCGGAAGCATTTGGTGATCTGGTAGTAGCGGTCGTAACCGGCGACCATGAGCAGCTGTTTGAACAGCTGCGGGCTTTGCGGCAGCGCGAAGAACATGCCTTCGTTGACGCGGCTGGGCACCAGGTAGTCGCGCGCGCCTTCGGGCGTGCTCTTGGTCAGCATCGGGGTTTCGATGTCGATGAAACCGTTGGCGTCGAGGAACTTGCGCGTTTCCATGGACACGCGGTAGCGCAGCATCAGGTTGTTCTGCATGTAGGGGCGGCGCAGGTCCAGCACGCGGTGCGTGAGGCGCGTCGTCTCCGACAGGTTGTCGTCGTCGAGCTGGAACGGCGGCGTCACGCTCGGGTTCAGCACGATCAGTTCATGGCACAGCACTTCGACCTTGCCGCTCTTGAGGTTGTCGTTGGTGGTGCCGTCAGGCCGGGCCCGCACTACGCCCTTGACCTGCACACAGAACTCGTTGCGCACGCCTTCGGCGGTTTTGAACATGTCGGCGCGGTCCGGGTCACAAACCACCTGGACATAACCCTCGCGGTCGCGCAGGTCGATAAAAATCACGCCGCCATGGTCGCGGCGGCGGTTCACCCAGCCGCACAGGCTGACGGTTTGGCCCATCAGGGCTTCGGTCACCAGACCGCAATAGTTGGAACGCATTTGGGAAACGATGGCCATAAAGAAATCTCGGACTTTCAGCGCCTCACGCGCAATGTTGCAATTTTCGCCGCTTAAAGGGGAGGAAGGGGAGGAGTCAGCGGACGCGGTACGGGTTTGGAGGGCACCACGACGCCCATGGAAATCACGTAAGTCAAAGCCTCATCGACGCTCATCTGGAGCTCAATGCAGTCACTTCTCTTCAGCATCACAAAATAGCCACCGGTGGGATTGGGCGTCGTGGGCACGTAAACGCTCAGGTAATCGCCCTGCAAGTGGTTGATCACATCGCCACCCGGCGTGCCGGTGAGAAAACCTATGGTCCAGACGCCCTCACGGGGCCACTGCACCAGCAGGGCCTTGCGAAAGGCATTGCCGTTTTCTGAAAACACCGTATCGGAGACCTGCTTCACACTCGAATAGATGGAGCGAACGATCGGGATGCGGCTCAGGAAGGAGTTGCCCCAGCGAACCAGTTTTTTGCCGAAAAAGTTGCTGGCGACAGCGCCCATCAGCAGCACGATCAGCAGCGTGAGCAACACGCCGAAACCGGGGATATGAAAACCCAGCAGCTTGTCGGGATGCCAGGCGCCCGGAAGAATCAGCAGGGTCTGGTCCAGCGTGCCGACGATCCAGTCGAGCACCCAGAGCGTGATAGCCAGGGGTACCAGCACCAAGAGCCCGGCCAGGAGCCAGCGGCGAATGGACCCCATCACGAGGATTTGGAGGACGAATCACCGCCCGAAGTTTTCGCGGGCGCAGCGGGTGCAGACGGAGCAGGCGCAGCTGCAGCAGGCGCGGCTGCGCCGGACTCAGCAGGTTTGGCAGCGGCCGCGCCGCCCGCGGCTGCATCGCCGCCAGCCGCAGCGGGAGCTGGTGCGCCCGTATTGCCACCGCGGAAGTCCGTCACGTACCAGCCGGAACCCTTGAGTTGAAAGCCGGCGGCCGTGACCTGTTTTTTGAAAGCCGGCTCACCGCATTGCGGGCACACCGTGAGCGGCGCATCCGAGATTTTTTGCAAAACGTCCTTGGCATGCCCACAGGACTCGCATTTATAAGCGTAGATTGGCATAGTGGTAGAGGTTTTGAACGGCTTGTCCGGAAACTGCCCGGAAAATTACCTGGTTGCCTGGGAAAGGCACCCAGGTGCAAAGCCCTCAATTATAGGCCGTTGAGGCCTCTCCCGGCTGGGCCTAAAACACCCGCACCCGAAGGAGGAATTGCATCGCGATCAGGCCCAAGACAAAGCCCAGGCCGCCGTAAATCAGGCTTTGCAGCAGTTTGTTGGTGCGCTTCTGCTCCTGCAGCAATTCCTCCAGCTCCCGCCGATTGATTCCGGGGGGCGACTTCAGATACTGCGACAGCAGGCGTGGCAAACCGGGCAGCAGCTTGGCATAAGCCGGCGCCTCCGCCTTGAGCTGGGCCAGGAGTTTCTCGGGGCCCACCTGCTCCAGCATCCATTTCTCGAGAAACGGTTTGGCGGTGCTCCAGAGATCCAGGTCAGGGTCGAGTTCGCGGCCCAGTCCTTCAATATTCAGCAGGGTTTTTTGCAGCAGCACCAGCTGGGGCTGAATTTCGACGTGAAAGCGTCGCGAGGTCTGAAAGAGCCGCATCAGCACCAGTCCCAGCGAGATTTCCCTGAGTGGCCGGTCGAAATAGGGCTCGCAGCAGGCACGAATGGCAGCTTCGAGCTCGTCGACCCGCGTGTTCGGCGGAACCCAGCCCGACTCAAGGTGCAGCTCGGCCACCCGCTTGTAATCGCGCTGGAAAAAAGCGCTGAAATTCTGCGCCAGGTACTCCTTGTCGACCTCCGTCAGGGTGCCCACAATCCCGAAGTCCAGCGAGATGTAGCGGCCAAAGGTTTCCGGCGCCAGGCTGACCTGGATGTTGCCCGGATGCATATCTGCGTGGAAAAAACCGTCGCGAAACACCTGCGTGAAAAAGATCGTCACACCATCACGCGCCAGCTTTTTCATGTCGACACCGGCGTCGCGCAGGCGCTGCGCCTGGCTGATAGGAATGCCTTTCATGCGCTCCATCACCATCACGTCGGGCATGCAGAAGTCCCAGACCATTTCGGGGATCATCACCAGGTCAAGGTCCTGCATGTTGCGGCGCAGCTGGGCTGCGTTGGCCGCCTCGCGAAGCAGGTCCAGCTCGTCGTGAAGGTATTTATCGAATTCGCCGACCACCTCGCGGGGCTTGAGCCGCTTGCCATCGGCTGACGCGCCCTCGATCCAGCCCGCCATCATGTGCATCAGCGCCAGGTCTTTTTCGATGGCCGGCAGCATGTTAGGCCTGAGCACCTTGACGGCCACCTCGCGGCCGTTGGGCAAGGTGGCGAAATGCACCTGCGCAATGGAAGCACTGGCCACCGGCGTCTGCTCAAAGCTCGCAAATATGCGGCCCAGCGGCCTGCCGAAGGCTTTTTCGATGATGGCGACCGCGATCGCGGAGTCAAACGGTGGCACCCTGTCCTGCAGGCGCGCGAGTTCGTCCGCAATATCAGGAGGCAGGAGGTCCCGCCGGGTGGACATCACCTGGCCGAACTTCACAAAAATCGGCCCGAGGCCTTCGAGCGCTTCCCGCAGGCGCTCACCACGCGGTGCTTTGAGATTGCGGCCAACCGACACGACGCGCGTCAACAAACGAATCCACGGGCGCTCGAAGCTGGAGAGCACCAGCTCATCCAGGCCAAACCGGAGCACGGTCCAGACGATAAAAGCCCCCCTGAAGAGCCGACTCATGCAGGCGCTTTCATGGAACCAGCATCGCCGCTGGTTGCTGACGAATCCGCTTTGGGCGTGGCCGAAGCCACTGGGGCCGGCTCAACACCAGAACTCGAGGCCCCGGAAGAAGGCGCCGCGGATGCCAACGGCGTGCTTGCCAGAAACTGCTTGAGCCCGGCAAAAATCCGCCGCCCGGCGTCGCCCACGGCATGCGCGGGTGCGTCACCGATCAGCCGGGAGAGATCCTCCTCGGCATCCCAACGCAGATTTTCAGCGAGCCAACCCAGTTCCGCCGCGAGTTGGACATCGCCCTCGATTTTCACTGGCGGTGGCTTGCCCGCCAACACGGACTGCACCACAGTCAGCGGTGATTCGGTCGCCACAGCCAGCAGGAGGTCTGGCTTGGCGCCAGGCTGGGCCCGGTCAACCAAGCCCGCCGGCGTCACCACCAGGTCAATGGCAAACAGTCCCCAGCGCAGGTGCACGACGCGCCCCTTTTGCCGCAGCAACCGGTCTTGCGCCTGCTTTTCCTGCATCAGGACATGGTTCAGAAACAGCACCAGCCGTTGCTGCCCTTCGTCAACCACCCAGGCGGGCGGCTGAAAGCGGGCGGCAATGGACTCCAGAAAGGAAAAAGGGAACGTGGAGGTGGTATTCATGTCCCGATTTTGACAGCAATGTGGCCCCCACGGTGGTAGTAGGCCCCCACGGTCGCTCACTGCGTGTAGCTCCCTGCCCCCCGAGGGGGTCGCCCGCCTGCGGCCCGGCAAAGCCGGTTCCGCGGCTCATGCTGGGTTGAAGATTCAGGGTGTAACCAGTGGAGAGGTATTCCACCAGCGGGCAGCCGCGGGACTGGCTTTGCCAGACCGCAGGCGCCTCCCCCTTTTAAGGGGGGAGCAGGCTACACGAAGTGAGCCTGAACGGGGGTTATTGGAGAGCTTGTACGCCGGCGACGAGCCAGCCGCTGCCGCCGCTGCGTGGCTTGGTCATGTTCCAGACTTCACGGAAAGGGCTGGCGCCTGCGGAGGCGTCTTCGCGGATCATGCCGGAGAACTCCACGCTGGCCATGTAGACGTCGCTCAATTCCTCAATGCCCAGCAACTGTGCGTCCAGCATGACGACTTCGGTCTTGTTCACCACGCCGCCCGTGTGCGATTCGCGGTCTGCCAGCTGGGTCTTGATCTGCTCGAGCATGTCGTCCGTCATCATGGCGCGCAGGTTCTGGATATCGGAACGGTCCCAGGCGTCTTGCAAGGTCACGAAGTTGGCCTTGCTGGCTTTGAGAAAGCCTTCCGCATCAAAGCCGGCAGGAACACCCCAGGACTGAGCACCCAGCAAGGCAGAGCCGATCATGGAGCCACCAGCAGCGGGGGCCGCCGCGTCGTACTTGTTGGCATCGAACGCCATGCTGCTTCGCTCCCAGGGGCGTGCGGACGCATCATTCCCGACATTTTCAGGGCTGTAGTTCTTGGGGGTTGCTGCATTGCCCGCGCCCTGGAAAGCAAACGGCGGCTGTGTCGCCGCGGAATTGTTTGTCCCGCCCTTGAGCTTGCGCATGACGAAACCAATCACCACCATGACCACCAGTGCCAGCAAGGCGAACATGATGATCTGGCCGAAGGCGCCGCCCAGGCCCAGCGACGAAGCAAGCCAGGCCAGGCCGAGGCCCGCAGCCAGACCGCCCAGCATGGCGCCCCAAGGCCTCTTGGGTGCCGCGGCCGGCGTTGCCGCAGGAGGTGTTGCGGGCTTGGTGGCGGCATTGTTTGCAGGCGCCGCCTCACGTTTGGTCACGTTTGACGACTGTTTGCCGAATGACGAACCACCCCCGAGACGCTTGGCGTCAGCGGCCGTCCCCCCCAAGGTCAGGGTTAACGCAAGCGCTGCGGAAAAAATTGCCGACCAGATTTTCATATCGTCTCCTTGATCACGGTTTTCATGCCGTTTGACTTTTCAACACTTGATTCCAACATGCAATGCCACTACGCCGCCCGTCATGTTGTGATAGTCCACATGGCCAAAACCACTTTTCTGCATAAGGGCTTTCAATTCGTCCTGCCCGGGATGCATGCGAATTGATTCGGCAAGGTACTGATAGCTTGAGTCGTCGTTGGCCACCAGCTTGCCGAGCCGCGGCAATACCTTGAAGGAATACCAGTCGTAAATTTTTTCCAGCGGCTTGGCCACCTTGGAGAATTCCAGCACCAACAGCTTGCCGCCGGGTTTGAGCACACGGTTCATCTCGCGCAGCGCGTCTTCCTTGTGCGTCATGTTGCGCAGGCCAAAGGCAACGGTCACCACGTCGAAGTGGGCGTCGGGAAACGGCAAGTGCTCGGCGTCGCAGACCAGGGTCGGCAAACTGACGCCGGCATCCAGCAGGCGGTTGCGGCCTTCGCGGAGCATGGCTTCGTTGATGTCGGTGTGCACCACACGGCCGGTGCTGCCCACCTTGGGCGCGAACGCCAGGGCCAGATCGCCTGTGCCGCCGGCAATGTCCAGCACCTGGTAACCCTCTTTGACATTGGCCACGAGCACCGTGTAGGCCTTCCAGGCGCGGTGCAGGCCCATGGACATCAGGTCATTCATCACGTCATATTTCGGCGCGACGGAATCAAATACGCCGCGCACACGGCGCGCCTTGTCCTGCTCGTCGACCGACTCAAAACCGAAATGGGTACTGCTCATGCGTCAATGCTAGAGGGCAAAGGGCGGATTGATCCCGACAACCCTGAGCCAACATGGGGCATTGCGGGGTTATTGCGGCCTTTATGCTGGAAAAACAACAGTGATACGACACGGACACTCGCCACGCTGGCACGGCGCGGCAAATGTCTCTGCGAGTCTCGTGGAATCAGTGGCTTGAACAGCCGTGGCCGCCGGCCGCGACCATAGGCGCATCGCGGTCCACGCCGGCCGCCTGCAGGCGCCGCTGGTACTCATCCCAGAGTTGGGCCTGATCGGCGCCCAGCTTGTAGAGATAGTCCCACGAGAAAATTCCGCTTTCATGGCCGTCAGAAAACACCGGTTTGACCGCGTAATTGCCGATAGGCTCAAGCTCAACCACATTCACTTCGCGCTTGCCGGTTTGCAGAATTTCCTGGCCGGGCCCGTGCCCCTGAACCTCGGCGGACGGCGAATAAACGCGCATGAGCTCGAACGGAATGCGGAACTCGGCGCCGTCGGAGAAGGCGATTTCGAGAATGCGCGACTGGCTGTGAACCGTCAGCGCCGTGGGGGTAGGTGAACCGGGTTGAAGGCCAGCCATGGGAAATCACTTTCTGAAAAGAAAAGGCCGGACGCGTCAGGCCTTCATGGTTTTGGCAATAAGCCCGTTGACATCGCAACCAGAAATTGCGCTAGACCAGGACCCGTTCAATGCCGCCATGGTTGGCCGCCTCCACATAGGTGGGCAACCATTCCTTGCCCAGAATCTGGTTGGCCATTTCCACCACGATGTAGTCCGCTTCAAGCAGTCCGTTTTGCAGGTCGTTGCCGTAGCGCGAGAGCCCTTGCAGGCAACTGGGGCAGCTCGTGAGGATCTTGACGTTTCCAGTCTCGGCAACGGCGCCCGCGTCGCGAAGCTGGGCTTCGCCCTTGCGCAGTTCCTCTTCCTTGCGAAAGCGGATCTGCGTTGAAATATCGGGTCGGGTGACCCCGAGCGTGCCTGATTCACCGCAGCAGCGTTCGTTTTTGAGCACGTTGTCACCCAGCAGCGCCTTGACGGTCTTCATCGGTTCCTGCAGCTTCATCGGGCTGTGGCAGGGGTCATGGTAGAGGTAGCCGGCGCCGGGCTGGTCGGTGCGCAGGGTGATGCCTTTTTCGAGCAGGTACTCGTGGATGTCGATGATGCGGCAGCCCGGGAATATCTTGTCGAACTCATAACCCTGCAGCTGGTCATAGCAGGTGCCGCAGCTGACCACCACGGTCTTGATGTCCAGGTAGTTCAGCGTATTGGCCACGCGGTGAAACAGCACCCGGTTATCGGTGATGATTTTCTCGGCTTTGTCGAACTGGCCGCTACCGCGCTGCGGATAACCGCAGCACAAATAGCCCGGCGGCAGAACGGTCTGCACGCCCGCATGCCAGAGCATGGCCTGTGTCGCCAGGCCGACCTGGCTGAACAGGCGCTCGGAGCCGCAACCGGGGAAATAGAACACGGCCTCGGTTTCCGACGTGGTGCTTTTGGGGTTGCGGATGATGGGGACGTAATCCTTGTCCTCGATATCCAGCAATGCGCGCGCGGTCTTCTTGGGCAGGCCGCCCGGCATCTTCTTGTTGATGAAGTGGATGACCTGCTCTTTGATGGGCGCCTTGCCGACCGTAGCGGGCGGCAGCGCCGTCTGTTTGCGGGCCAGCCGGCGCATCAGGTCGTTGGCCAGGCGTTGGGCCTTGAAGCCGACGTCCACCATGGCGCCGCGCATGAACTTGATGGTTTGAGGATTGGTGGCGTTCAGGAAGAACATGGCCGCCGCATTGCCGGGCCGGAAGGACTTCTGCCCCATCTTGCGCAGCAGGTTGCGCATGTTCATGGAGACTTCACCGAAGTCGATGTCCACCGGGCAAGGCGTCAGGCACTTGTGGCACACCGTGCAGTGGTCGGCCACGTCCTCGAACTCTTCCCAGTGCTTGATGCTCACGCCTCGCCGGGTCTGCTCTTCGTACAGAAAAGCCTCCACCAACAGCGAGGTGGCCAGGATCTTGTTGCGCGGGCTGTACAGCAGATTGGCGCGCGGCACATGAGTGGCGCACACGGGCTTGCATTTGCCGCAACGCAGACAGTCTTTCACGCTGTCGGCAATGGCGCCGATGTCGGACTGCTGCATGATCAACGACTCGTGCCCCATCAGGCCGAAGCTGGGGGTGTAGGCGTTGGTCAGATCGGCATGCAAGACCGATTTTTTAGTGTTTTCGGCCTGTAACCCGCTTCCATCGGGCGCAAGCAGCTCCTGATTTCGTAGCAACTTGCCTTTGTTGAAACGGCCTTCCGGATCGACTTTTTGCTTGTATTCAGTGAAGGGCCGCAGTTCCTCATCGGTCAGGAACTCCAGTTTGGTGATGCCGATGCCGTGCTCGCCGGAGATCACGCCGTCCAGCGAACGGGCCAGCACCATGATGCGCGCCACGGCCTCGTGCGCGGTCTGCAGCATCTCGTAGTCGTCGCTGTTGACAGGCAAATTGGTGTGCACATTGCCGTCGCCTGCATGCATGTGCAGCGCCGCCCAGACGCGGCCTTTGAGCACGCGTTTGTGGATGGCATTGCATTCCTCAAGAATCGGCAAAAAAGCACCGCCCGAGAAAATCGCCTGGAGCTGGGCGCGGATGTCGGTTTTCCAGCTGGCGCGCAGCGTGTGGTCCTGCAGTTGCGGGAACAGGGTGGCTACCCCAGCAAGCCAGCCAGACCAGAGCGTGCGCACGTCTGCCACCAGCGCCAGCGCCTGGGCTACGCGGTCCTCCAGCAGTTCGGCTGAGGGAATGTCGTTGGCGTCGTCCGATTTACCCAGCGGCAGGTTGCCCTTGAGGAAGAACGCTTCCAGCTCGTCGCACAGGCGTATTTTGTTGGCCAGGCTGAGCTCGATATTGATCTGCTCGATCCCGTCGGTGTACTCCGCCATGCGGGGCAAAGGAATCACCACGTCTTCATTGATCTTGAAGGCGTTGGTGTGTTTGGAGATAGCGGCGGTGCGCTTGCGGTCCAGCCAGAATTTCTTGCGGGCGTCGGGGCTGATGGCGATAAAACCTTCGCCGTGGCGCGAGTTGGCGATGCGCACGACTTCCGACGTAGCGCGCGCCACGACATCGGCATCGTCACCGGCAATGTCACCAAAGAGCACCATTTTCGGCAGGCCGCCGTGCTTTTTCGACTTGGTCGCATAGCCGACCGCCTTCAGGTAGCGGTCATCCAGGTGCTCCAGCCCCGCCAGAATGGCGCCGCCGCGCTTTTGCTCGGCGAACATGAAGTCCTTGATCTCGACAATGCTAGGCACTGCGTCCTTGGCATTGCCAAAGAACTCCAGGCACACCGTGCGGGTGTGGGCCGGCATGCGGTGCACGATCCAGCGAGCGCTGGTAATCAGGCCGTCGCAGCCCTCCTTCTGGATGCCGGGCAAACCGCTCAGGAATTTGTCGGTGACGTCCTTGCCCAGGCCTTCCTTGCGGAATGTTTTGCCGGGAATATCCAGTCGCTCGGTGCGAATGGGGGTTTTGCCATCGGCTTCGAAGTAATGGAGGTCGAAGCTGGCCATTTCGGCGTCGTGGATCTTGCCGAGGTTGTGGCCCACGCGCGTGACTTCCAGCCACTGCGCTTCGGGCGTGACCATGCGCCACGACGCCAGATTGTCCAGCGCGGTGCCCCACAGCACGGCTTTTTTGCCGCCCGCGTTCATCGCGATATTGCCGCCAATACAGGAGGCTTCCGCAGAGGTCGGGTCGACTGCGAAAACAAAACCGCCGCGCTCGGCCGCATCGGCCACGCGCTGCGTCACCACGCCCGCTTCGGTCCAGACGGTGGCGACCGGTTTCTCAACGCCCGGCAGCGAGACCATTTCGACCTCGGTCATGGCCTCGAGCTTTTCGGTGTTAATGACGGCCGACTTCCAGGTGAGCGGAATCGCCCCGCCGGTGTAGCCGGTTCCGCCGCCGCGCGGAACAATGGTGAGGCCGAGCTCGATACAGGCCTTGACCAGGCCGGCCATCTCGACTTCGGTGTCAGGCGTAAGCACGACGAACGGATACTCCACACGCCAGTCCGTCGCATCGGTGACATGCGACACCCGCGAGAGGCCGTCGAACTTGATGTTGTCGTGCAGGGTCAGCTTGCGCAATTTGCGCTCGGTCAGCCGGCGCAGGTCGTACATTTCGCTGAAGGAGGTGTAAAAGCGGGTGACGGCGCCGCGCGCTGCCTCCAGCAGCTCGCCCACAATGGCGTCGCGCTGCTGGTCCGCCTCCGGTGTGCGGCGTTTTTCCACCTCGGTCAAGCGGTGCTGCAGGGCGTCCACCAGCATCTTGCGCCGTTTGGGGTTGTCCAGCAGGTCGTCTTGCAAATAGGGGTTGCGCTGTACCACCCAGATATCGCCCAGCACTTCATACAGCATGCGTGCAGAGCGGCCGGTGCGGCGCTCGTCACGCAGGCGGTTCAGCAGGTCCCACGCCCGTTCGCCCAGCAGGCGGATGACCACTTCCCGATCGGAAAAAGAGGTGTAGTTATAAGGAATCTCGCGAATGCGAGCTTCGCCGGCCTTTGCGTCATCGGCAAAGACGTTCAATTCTTGAAGGGTAGTAGGGGCGTTCATCGTGAAAAACCAGCGGCTTCGGACCCGTGTCCAGCGCTGTTGCCCTATATTACCGCAGCGCAACATGAGCCGCGGCCCGGTTAAAGTCGTATGTGGCCTTATGGAAATCCCGCTTGTCGGCAGGCGTTCAAATCGCTTAAATCGCTTGTCACAAACAGTTTTTAAACTGTCTCGTTTAACCTGGCGCGCCCAACACGCGTCCAATTCCCAGGAGTTTTGATGAAAAACCGTCTTTCCGCGTTCGCTTTTGCGGCCCTAGGCCTCTGCATGCCTTTGGCCAGCCAGGCCCAGACCGAGATCCAGTGGTGGCATTCGATGACGGCCGTCAACGGTGAATGGGTCAATGACCTGGCCAAGCAATTCAATGAAAGCCAGAAGGAATACAAGATTGTTCCCACGTTCAAGGGCACGTACGACGAGTCCATGACCGCTTCCATCGCGGCCTTCCGCGCCGGCAATGCCCCTCACATCCTGCAGGTGTTTGAAGTGGGCACCGCCACGATGCAGGCCAGCAAGGGCGCCATCGTCCCGGTCGGCAAGATCATGCAGGACGCAGGAGAAAAGTTCGACCCGAAAGCCTACATCCCTGCTGTCGCCGGCTACTACACCGCGCCGAACGGCCAGATGTTGAGCTTCCCGTTCAACAGCTCCACCACCATCTTCTATTTCAACAAGGACGCTTTCAAGGCAGCTGGCCTGCCGACCGACAAAGCCCCCGTCACCTGGCCTGAGGTCGTCAATGCCGCCGCCAAACTGAAGGCATCCGGTCACAAGTGCCCCTTCACGACCGCCTGGCAAAACTGGACGCAGGTAGAGAGCTTCTCGGCTTGGCACAACGTCGAGTTCGCCACCAAAGCCAACGGCCTGCAAGGCATGGATGCGCGCCTGAAGGTGGATTCTCCGCTGCACGTGCGTCACATTGAGAACCTGGCCAACATGGCCAAGCAGGGCCTCTTCGTCTACAAGGGCCGCGGCAATGTGCCTGAAGCCAGCTTCATCTCCGGCGAGTGCGCCATGATCAACACCTCGTCAGGCTTTTACGGCAATGTGGCCAAAAACGCCAAGTTCGCCTACGGCATCGCGCCCCTGCCTTATTACCAGGACGTTCCCGGCGCGCCGCAGAACACCGTGATCGGCGGCGCCAGCCTCTGGGTCATGTCGGGCAAAAAGCCTGCCGAATACAAGGGCGTCGCCAAGTTCTTCAGCTTCATCTCCACGCCTGAAGTGCAATCGGCCAGCCACAAGCGCACGGGTTACCTGCCCGTGACGATGGCTTCGTATGATTTGACCGAAAAGTCCGGCTTCTACAAACAGAACCCGGGCACCGACGTTGCGGTCACGCAGATGATCCGCAAGGTCACGGACAAGAGCCGTGGCATCCGCCTGGGCAACTATGTGCAGATCCGCGCGATCGAGGACGAAGAGCTCGAGCAAGTCTGGAACGGCAAGAAAACGGCCAAGGAAGCGCTGGGCTCCATCGTCAAGCGCGGCAACGAGCAGCTTGAGCGCTTCCAGAAGGCCAACAAGAACTGATCACGCAAGAGACAGAGCCAGCCCGCACGTCGGGCTAAACTCGGCCCGCTGCGCCCTCTCCCCCTCACCGGGGAAGGCCCGGCGGGTTTTTATGTTTTAAGTACTCACCGTACTCACCAGTTTTTTGCCCACTGAAGGCCTTATGGAAAAACGCGTTGTCTTTCGATCCAGCTGGCTGCCCTGGCTGTTGCTGCTGCCGCAAATGGCGGTCATTCTGGTGTTTTTCTTCTGGCCTGCGGCACAGGCTCTCCTGCAATCGCTGCAGCAGCAGGATCCCTTCGGCACTTCCGTCGAATTTGTCGGGCTGGCCAACTTCCGGCAGCTGCTCGATGACCCGAGCTACGTCGAGTCGTTCAAGACCACTGCGTTTTTCTCGGTGATGGTGGCCGGCCTCGGCATCAGCCTGTCGCTGCTGCTGGCCGTTTTTGCCGACCGCATCACGCGCGGCGGCATGTTCTACAAAACCATGCTGGTGCTGCCCTATGCCGTGGCGCCCGCCGTAGCGGCCGTTCTGTGGGTCTTCATGTTTTCACCTTCGCTGGGCGTGGTGGCCTATGCCCTGGGCAAGATAGGCATCAACTGGAACCACCTGCTGGACTCTGACCACGCCATGGCGCTGATCGTGATGGCCTCGGTCTGGAAGCAGATTTCCTACAACTTCCTCTTCTTCCTGGCGGGCCTGCAGTCGATTCCCAAGTCACTGATCGAAGCCGCAGCCATTGACGGCGCAAAACCCTGGCGCCGGTTCTGGACCATACAGTTTCCGCTGCTGTCACCGACCACCTTCTTCCTGCTGGTCATCAATGTGGTTTACGCCTTCTTCGACACCTTCGCGATTGTCGATGCAGCCACACAGGGTGGCCCAGGCAAGGACACAGCCATCCTGGTCTACAAGGTGTATTACGACGGCTTCAAGGCCATGGACCTGGGAGGCTCGGCAGCGCAGTCAGTCGTCCTGATGGTGATCGTCGTGGCCCTCACCGTGATCCAGTTCCGCTACGTCGAGAAGAAAGTCCAATACTGATGAAAACGACAACAAAAAATACGACGGGAGCCTCCCATGGTTGAAAAACGCGGAACCCACGGCATCCTGGCCCACGTGATCGTGATCCTGGGTGTCTTCATCGTCGCCTTTCCCCTTTACCTGGCCTTCGTGGCGTCTACCCATACCGCACAGGAAATCGTGCAGGCACCCATGCCGATGCTGCCGGGCACGAACATGCTCGACAGCTACAAGGCTGCGCTGTTCGGGCGCGAAGCCGCCGTTGGCTCCAACGCGCCCGTGGCACACATGATGTGGGTCAGCTTTGTCACGGCGATGGTGATCGCCGTCGGCAAGATCGCGATCTCGCTGCTGTCGGCCTTTGCCATCGTGTACTTCCGCTTTCCGTTCAAGAAGACCTGCTTCTGGGCCATCTTCGTGACGCTGATGCTGCCGGTGGAGGTGCGCATTCTGCCGACCTACAAGGTGCTGTCGGACCTGAACATGCTCAACACCTATGCGGGCCTGACGGTGCCGCTGATTGCCTCCGCCACGGCGACCTTTTTGTTCCGCCAGTTCTTCCTGACGGTGCCTGAGGAGCTGACCGAGGCCTCTCGCATGGACGGTGCCAGCCCGATGCGCTTTTTCTTCGACGTGCTGTTGCCGCTGTCGAAAACCTCGATCGCTGCGCTCTTTGTAATCCAGTTCATCTACGGCTGGAACCAGTACCTCTGGCCGCTGCTGGCCACCACCAGCGAAGACATGTACCCGGTCGTTGTGGGCATCAAACGCATGATTGCCGGCGGCGACGGACAGAACGAATGGAACGTGGTCATGGCCACCGCCATTTTGGCGATGCTGCCGCCCGCCCTGGTGGTGGTGCTGATGCAGAAATGGTTCGTCAAGGGCCTGGTCGACACCGAGAAATAGAAGCTGCGGCCAAGAACAACAAAAAAACAACGAAGAACAACCCAGACAAACGGAAATACTGACATGGCATCCCTTTCATTCAACAACATCATCAAGCGCTACGGCTCGGGCAAAGACGCGCTACAGGTGCTGCACGGCGTGAGCGCCGAGATCAACGACCACGAGTTCATCGTCATCGTCGGGCCCTCGGGCTGCGGAAAATCCACCCTGCTGCGCATGGTGGCCGGGCTTGAAGAAGTCAGCGACGGACAAATTTCCATTGGCGGCAAGGTCGTCAACGACCTGGAGCCTTCCGAACGCGACATCGCCATGGTGTTCCAGAACTACGCGCTTTATCCGCACATGAGCGTGTATGACAACATGGCCTACGGCCTGAAGATCGCCAAAGTGCCCAAGGACGAGATCAAGACGCGTGTCGACAAGGCCGCCAAGATCCTGGAGCTGGGTCACCTGCTGGACCGCAAGCCGCGTGCCCTGTCAGGCGGCCAGCGTCAGCGCGTGGCCATGGGCCGCGCCATCGTGCGCCAGCCGCAGGTGTTTTTGTTTGACGAGCCGCTGTCCAACCTGGACGCCAAGCTACGCGTGCAGACGCGCCTGGAGATCCAGAAGCTGCACCGCGAGCTCGGCATCACCTCGCTCTTCGTCACCCACGACCAGGTCGAAGCCATGACGCTGGCGCAGCGCATGATGGTGATGAACGCCGGGCGCATGGAGCAGTTCGGCACGCCCGAAGAGGTCTACAACCGGCCGGCCACCACCTTTGTCGCAAGCTTCATGGGCTCGCCGCCCATGAATTTGCTCAAGCAAGCGCCCAATGCCGACTTCGGCGGCAAGCCGGGCGCCATTCTGGGCATACGGCCCGAGCACCTGACGGTGGGCGCCACCGGCTGGGCCGTGCAGGTCGATACCATCGAAATGCTGGGCGCCGAGCGGCTTCTGTATTGCCGTCTGGGCGAAGAATTCCTGATCGTGCGCACCGACGAAAGCCTGTCGACCGCGCCAGAAATCGGCGCCACCATTCATGTGACACCGCGTGCGGACCGCCTGCACTGGTTTGACGCCGAGACGGGGAAACGCCTGTAGCCCCTTCTGTATTCCGCGCAGTTCCAAGAGACGTCATGACAAATCCCGTATCCGCCGCCAATTGGCCGTACCCACGTTGGGTGGCACATCGCGGCGCTGGCAAGCTGGCGCCTGAAAATACCCTGGCCTCCTTCATGCTGGGAGCCAGTCACGGCTACCGCATGTTCGAATGCGACGTGAAACTCAGCGCCGATGGCATTCCCTTTTTGCTGCACGACGCCACGCTGGAGCGCACCAGCAACGGCAAAGGCGTAGCCGGCGAGCAGCCTTGGGAAGCTTTGGCAAAGCTGGACGCGGGGGGCTGGCACTCGCCGGCTTTCGCAGCAGAAGGCTTGGCAACTTTTGAGCGCATTGCGCGCTATTGCCTGGACAACGGGTATTTCCTCAATATCGAAATCAAGCCCACGCCTGGTACGGAAACCCACACAGGGACCGTCGTGGCCAA
The DNA here is from genome assembly GCF_039932935.1 of Polaromonas sp. Classification (GTDB taxonomy): domain Bacteria; phylum Pseudomonadota; class Gammaproteobacteria; order Burkholderiales; family Burkholderiaceae_C; genus Polaromonas. The sequence continues at coordinate 47,259 of NZ_JBDTPB010000040.1, read as the reverse complement.
TGAGGCGGCCCGGCTCTGGCAAGGCACGGCCATTCCCCCGCTGCTGACGTCTTTCCAGCCGCTGTCGCTGGAGGCCGCGCGTGCCGCCCAGCCGCAATTGCCGCGCGGCCTGCTGCTCGACGAACTCCCGGCGAACTGGCTGCAAACCGCCGCGCAACTGGGTTGCGTGGCGATTGTCTGCAACCACAAGCTGTGGAACGCGGATTCAGTGGCCGCAGCCAAACAGGCCGGGTTCAAACTGATGAGCTACACCGTGAACGACGAGGCCAACGTGCAAAGATTGCTGGCGCTGGGCACCGACGGCATCATCACCGATGCGGTGGACGTTTTTAAGCCCGACTAGCCGCTCAGGCCCGCCAGGCGCCCAATAGCACCCACTGGCACAGCGCCGCACCGGCCATCACCGCCGCGCAGGTCAGCATCTTCCCGTCATGGCCGAAGAACAGCAGGCCGGCGGCCAGAATCGCCACATTTACTATAAAAACAATAGCTGCTTGCGCCCACCAGCTATGGGCTAGCGGCCTTTTCGAGCCAAACAAACCGCCCAAAAGGCGGCTGGTTAACACCAGCAGCACGGCCACGGCAGCAGCAGGCGCGACAAAATTGAGCAGGTGATTGGCCAGCAGGTAAAAGGTCATGCGTTTGAGCGTTTGGAAGAACAGCCGAATGCCAGAAAAGCAGCCGGAAAAAGGCTATCAGGGTGATTGTCCGGTTTTCCCGCCTGCCGGACCGCTTCAATTTTATAATCGCAGGATGTCAGTCTGGGCCCTTGGGCTAAACCATACCACCGCACCGCTCGATTTGCGCGGGCGATTTGCCTACGCCCTTGACCAGGTCGAGCCCACTTTGCGCGCCCTGCGCGAGTCGCTGGCCCGTCAGCCTGAGGCCACGCTGCTGTCAACCTGTAACCGCACTGAAATCTACTGCGCCGGCGAAAAGACCGACCTGGACCACACCCTGGACTGGCTGGCCCACAGCGGCGGCGTTTCGCCCGCCCTGCTGCGCTCACATGCCTACACCCTGCAAGGCGACCAGGTCGCCCGCCACGCCTTCCGTGTGGCCAGCGGACTTGATTCGATGGTGCTGGGCGAGCCGCAAATCCTGGGCCAGATGAAAGACGCCGTGCGCGCTGCCGAAGACGCGGGCGCCATGGGCACCACCTTGCACCAGCTGTTCCAGCGCTCTTTTGCCGTGGCCAAGGAAGTACGCAGCAGCACCGAAATCGGCGCGCACAGCATCAGCATGGCAGCGGCCAGCGTGCGGCTGGCCGGCCAGCTGTTTGAAGATTTGAGCGACATCAAGGTGCTTTTTGTCGGTGCCGGCGAAATGATCGACCTGGCGGCCACCCACTTTGCCGCCAAAAATCCGAAAGCTATGGCCATTGCCAACCGCACGCTGGAGCGCGGCGAAAAGCTGGCTGGCCGCTTCGGCGCCGAGGTAATGCGCCTGGCCGACTTGCCCAGCCGCCTGCACGAATTCGATGCGGTCATCAGCTGCACCGCCAGCACGCTGCCCATCATCGGCCTGGGTGCGGTTGAGCGCGCCGTGAAGCTGCGCAAGCACCGCCCCATGTTCATGGTCGACCTGGCCGTGCCGCGCGACATCGAACCCGAAGTCAAAGGGCTGCCCGACATTTACCTCTACACGGTGGACGACCTGGCGCACGTGGTGCAGACCGGCAAGGACAGCCGCCAGGCTGCTGTGGCGCAGGCCGAGGTCATCATCGATGCCGGCGTGCAGAACTTCATGCACTGGCTGGGCCAGCGCCGCAGCGTGCCGCTGATCCAGCAGCTCAATGCGCAGACTGACGAGTGGCGCGCTCTGGAGATCGCGCGGGCCAAAAAGCTGCTGGCCAAGGGTGAACCTATCGACACCGTGCTGGACGCGTTGACCCGCGGCCTGACCCAAAAAATGCTGCACGGCACGCTGGCCGAGCTGCATGCAGGTGACGCCGGCAGCCGCGAAGCCACAGCGCAAACCGTGTCCAGGCTGTTTTTGCGCGGCCAGCTGCCCAAGATCAAGCCCGACGACAAAGAGCGTTAGCGGCCGCCGCTGCGCCGTGGCTGCTTCTGCAATCACCCCCATGTCCCTCGGCAGCGGCCCGCGCCGCCCAGCTGAACCCTTTTGAATGCCTTGCGGCTTCCCTTTTCTTCCTGCTTTCTGCTTGCATCGCCATGAAACCCTTTCTCCGCCAAACCCTGGACCGTCAGCTGTTGCGGCTTCACGAGCTGGACTCGCTGCTGTCCGCCAGCGACGTGGTGAGCGATCTGGACCGTTTCCGTTCACTGACCCGGGAACATGCCGAGGCCAGCGTGATCGCCGACCAGTATCTGCGGCTCACCGGCCGTGAGGCTGACCTCAGCGGCGCCGAAAGCATGCTGCTGGAAGCCAAAGACGACCCTGAAATGGCGGCGATGGCAGAGGAAGAAATTAGCGCGGCCAAAACCGACATCGCAGAGATCGACGAAGCCCTGCAACTGATGCTGATTCCCAAGGACCCTGACGACGCGCGAGCGGCTTTCATTGAAATCCGCGCCGGCACCGGGGGCGATGAGTCGGCCCTGTTCGCGGGCGACCTGTTCCGCATGTACACCCGCTTTGCCGAGCGCAACCGCTGGCAGGTAGAGATCATCAGCGAGTCGTCCAGCGAATTGGGTGGCTACAAGGAAGTCGTGCTGCGCATTGACGGCGCTACGGATGCCCTGGGCGTCGGCGTATACGGCAAGCTGCGGTTCGAATCGGGCGGTCACCGCGTGCAACGCGTGCCGGCCACCGAAACGCAAGGCCGCATCCACACCAGCGCCTGCACAGTGGCCGTCATGCCGGAGCCAGACGAGGCCGTGGCCATCCAGATCAACCCTGCCGATCTGCGCATCGACACCTACCGCGCCAGCGGCGCCGGCGGCCAGCACATCAACAAGACCGACTCGGCCGTGCGCATCACGCACCTTCCGACGGGCATCGTCGCGGAATGCCAGGAAGGCCGCAGCCAGCACAGCAACAAAGCCCAGGCACTCAAGGTGCTTACTGCACGCATCCATGAAAAAGACCGCTCCGAACGTGCCGCAAAGGATGCGGCCCTGCGCAAGGGGCTGGTGGGCACGGGCGACCGCAGCGACCGCATCCGCACCTATAACTTTCCGCAAGGACGGCTGACCGACCACCGCATCAACCTGACGCTGTACAAGTTGCTGGCCATCATGGAAGGCGACCTCGGCGACGTGATCACCGCACTGCAAGTGGCGCGCGGAGCCGAGCTCCTGGCGGATCTTGAAACCGCCAACAACGGTGGATGAGTCAGTTCTCAATGCCAAATGAGGCCCCAGCCCAATCAGAATGAGCGCGAGCAGCTATTATTTTTATAGCGCTTCGAGGAGGTGCGCGTGAACCCAGCCACCTTCGCGCAAGCCATCGCGGCCGCTCAGGCCTTGGGGCTGGAGCGCCTGGATGCCCAGCTGTTGCTGCTGCATGTGCTGGACCAGCCCGCGCATGCCCGGGCCTGGCTACTGGCCCATGACACGGACGCACTGGCAGAAGACGCCGCACAGCGCTTTCAGTCGCTGTGCCTGCGCCGCGCTGCCGGGGAGCCGCTCGCCTACATCGTGGGCAGCAAGGAGTTTTTTGGACTGACGTTCCGGGTGGACGCCCGGGTACTGGTGCCGCGGCCTGACACCGAAACCCTCGTGAACTGGACGCTTGAGCTGCTTCAGGCGCCTGGCATGCCAGCCCAGCCGGACATTCTGGATCTTGGCACCGGCAGCGGCGCCATTGCCCTGGCGATTGCCCACAGCCTGCGGGAAACGGGCCACCAAGGCCATGTGACGGCGGTGGATGTGAGTGCAGACTCTCTGGATGTTGCGCGAAGCAATGCGACTCGCCTGACACTGGACGTGAATTTCATCGAAAGCCACTGGCTGGAGAAAGTTAGCGGGTACTTTCACGTAATTGCGAGCAACCCGCCTTACATTGCCAGCGCAGACCCTCACCTGGAAGCCTTGGCCCACGAACCCTTGGGGGCCTTGGCGTCCGGCCCGGACGGGCTGGACGATATCCGGCAAATTGCCCGGCAGGCCCCCGGCAGTCTTCACCCCGGTGGCTGGCTGCTGCTGGAGCATGGCTACGACCAGGCAGAGGCGGTGCGAAAGCTGCTGCTTCGCGAGGGTTTTTTGCAGGTGCAAAGCCGGCGGGACCTGGCGGGCATTGAACGCTGCTCAGGCGGGCTTTGGCCAGGAGAACAGCGGATCCGCACGGGAAATCAAACGGCGGGATAATCGGGTGTTGAATTCTGGTTTCCAGATTCCATCTATTTGACATAACCCCGCCGAAACACCTGTTCGGCCCGGCGCGGGTTTCGGCCCATACCCAAAGGATTTCACCATGAGCACCACAGACCCCACCCAGCAACGTATCGCCGAGATCGTCAAATCAAGCGACGTGGTCCTTTTCATGAAAGGGACGGCCCAATTTCCGATGTGCGGTTTTTCCGGACGTGCCATCCAGGTGCTCAAGGCCTGCGGCGTGACCAAACCCGCCACGGTCAACGTGCTTGAGGATGAGGAAATTCGCCACGGCATCAAGGAATACAGCAACTGGCCCACCATCCCGCAGCTGTACGTGAAAGGTGAGTTCATTGGCGGCTCCGACATCATGATGGAGATGTACCAGAACGGCGAACTGCAGCAAGTGCTGGGAACGCCTGCCAACTAAATGAGGGTTGGGCGGCAGCCTTTGCGCCGCCGCCATCACAATGTGCGCGGAAACTCAGCGCGAATTTATCGCGTGTAGCCCGTGCAAGCGCCCGCGTTGACCGCGCCCTTGCATTCCCGTTTGAGCCTGGCATCCCGCTGGCCGGGTGTTTCGCCCGACCCGGTGATGAACTTAGCCTTGCTACCTGTGCCTGATTTCACCGCGGTCTTTTTGGCCTTGGTTTCGGTCTTTGAGGGTTTCACCCCCTCTTGCGCTGACTGAGCATTCACTGGGCCACCCAGCAAGGCGGTGGCCATCAGCAAAGCGGCGGCTTGCAGGTTGAAAAACTGCTTGTTGTTCATTCTCTTTCCTCCCTTTTTATCGCGACAGGCGGGTGACACCGCCCTGGTCTGACCCAAAGGCTATTGCAGCTTCGGGTCGCCAAATGGTTCGTCATCCGGAGGCGCATCGGCCGGTAACCGGAATCCCTCGCTGGCCCAAGCGCCCAGGTCGATGTTCTTGCAGCGCTCACTGCAAAAAGGACGAAACGGATTGCTGGGCGCGTAAATGCTGTCGCCGCCGCAGCCTGGGCACACGACCCGCTTGGCGCTTGTGGAATCTTTCTTCATCGCAGGCATGTCCAGGAACAGGTCTGAAGGTCAATAGGCAAATGTCAACGCGGCGCTGAAAAATCAGGAGCAGAGCGTCAGCTCAAATGCGGAATCCTCAGTGCTGGCATGCAAGCGGTCATCGTCGCCATGGCGCATGAGGCGCACCGACACAATCAGGCGATTGCCGCTGATTTCGGGGATCAGTCCAAGGGCGGGATCTATCCTGAGGCGCAGCAGCTGAAACGTACGGCCTTGCGGCAGCGTCTGCTGGTACTGGCCGGCAGGTGCCACCACTTTTTGCGGTGCCCCGGAATCACGCAGCAGCGTGAGCAGCACGCGGATGGACTCAGCCAGTGGTACCAGCGAGGTGATCCAGCGCTGCAGGTCCTGCTGGCGCGTTGCGGTATCGAGGTGCTGCCACGCATAGTAGGCAGGCAAATCAAATTCGCAAGTTCCCCCCGGAATGCCCACGCGGCTGCGGATGCTCATCAGCCAATCGTTTTCCGTCAACGACTGGCCAGCCTTGCCCGGCAGGCCGTTCAGGGCGGAGAAACAACCCTCCAGCTGACTGGTCACTTCGTCGAGAACAGCTTCCGAAATGGCCGGATTGCCGCGATAGCCATTGAGAATGTGCTTTTGCTTCTCGAGGTCTTTCAGCACGTCGGTCTTGAGATCGGCGCGTGCTCCCACGTCCATGATTTCGAAAATGGTCGTGATGGCGTAATGGTGATCCGTCGGGCTCTCACGCTCCACCAGTTCGCCAAGGCGGCGGAACAGGTGTTCAAGTCGCAAATAGGTGCGTATGCGTTCGTGAAATGGATACTCGTAAAGGATCACAGCGCTAAATTTCGTCGGCTTTAAATGAGGAGATTTGTTTGCGCATCATAGCCCGAAGCGCGCGGCAAGCTGTCGGACCTGGCCTTCCAGGTCAGCCAGAGTCAATCCGTCGTTATAAAGACAGACGTCGGCCGCCGCGAGGCGCTGCGCGCGGCTTGCCTGGCCCGCCATGATTTTCTCTACCACGTCCCGAGGCCAGCCATTTCGGACCGTCACGCGGTCGATCTGGGTCGCTTCGGCGCAGTCCACGACCAGAACCTGATCAAGCTGCTGTCGCCAGCGCCCCGACTCCACCAGCAGCGGGACATCAAAAATGACACACGCACTGCCGCCTGCGACCGCCTGCTCATATTGCCACAGGGTTTCCCGGCTTACCCAGGGATGCACAATGGATTCAAGCTTGCGCCGGGAAGAAGGATCGTCAAAGACCAGTTGCCGCATCCGATCCCTGTGCATGGCGCCTTCGGGCGTGACCATGCCGTCGCCGAACAATGCTGCAATTTCTGCCATGGCACTTCCACCCGCGGCCGTGACCGCTCGGGAAATGGCATCGGCGTCCACCAGGGTTGCGCCGTGTGCAACCAGAATCGCCGCGATCGTGCTTTTTCCGCTGCCGATACCGCCGGTCAATCCAATACGCAAAGCGGCACGGCGCATGGCATCACAGGCCAACAAACCGCAAAATGGATTGCGGCCCGAAAATCATGGCCGTGAACCCCGCGCCGGCCAGGAAAGGCCCAAAGGGCACATAACCACCCTCACGCAAGCCTGTGGAGAACTTCAGCGCAATGCCTATAACGGCACCTATCACCGAAGCCATCAGAATCATGGGAACCAGCGCAGGCCAGCCGAACCAGGCACCAAGCGCAGCGAAAAGCTTGAAATCGCCATAGCCCATGCCTTCCTTGCCAGTGACCAATTTGAAAGCCCAGTACACCAGCCACAAAGAAAGGTAACCCGCAATCGCACCCCACAGCGCAGTCGGCAGGTTGACCGCGGGATTCCATTGAAGGGCGGCGACGATCAAGCCGGCCCACAGCAGAGGCAGCGTGATATCGTCCGGAAGCAAGGTCGTGTCCCAGTCAATCAGGGCCAGTGCCAAAAGGGCGGCAGAAAAGCCGCACCAGGCCAACGCCGTCAGCGACCAGCCCCAGCGCCACACACAGAAAAAGAACAAAGCCCCGGTCACCGCTTCAACCACCGGATAACGCAATCCGTAGGGTACGCCGCACGCTGAGCATTTGCCTTTCAGAAACACATAACCCAACACGGGAACGTTTTCATACCAGCGAATGGTGTGCCCGCAGCCCGAGCAACGTGAGCGCGGCACGAACAAATTAAACTTTTCTGCGGGCTCGGCAGGCGGGGCTCCTGACAATTCAGCACACTCCTGCGCCCATTGCCGTTCCATCATCTTGGGCAGACGGTAAATCACGACATTCAGGAAGCTGCCAAGCAAGAGCCCGAAAATACCGGCCAGCAGCGCATCCACCGCCGGGCCCAACCCCGTCCCCATCAAACGACTTGACCCAGCTTGAAAATAGGCAGGTACATGGAGACCACGATTCCGCCGATCAACGTGCCCAAAAACACAATGATGATGGGTTCCATCAGGCTCGACAGGCCAGCGACCATCTCGTCGACTTCCGCCTCATAAAAGTCGGCCGCCTTGCCGAGCATGTGATCGACAGAGCCGGACTCCTCGCCAATGGCGCACATCTGCAGCACCATGGTTGGGAACAGGTTGGCATTGCCCATTGCTGCCGTCAGACTGGTGCCGGTAGAGACTTCCTGCTGGATTTTTTCAGTGGCATCGGCATACAGCGAATTCCCGGAAGCACCACCCACCGAATCCAGCGCTTCAACCAATGGAACGCCCGCCGCAAACATGGTGGAAAGCGTGCGGGTCCACCGGGCAATACAGGATTTTTCAATCAACGCACCGAAGACCGGAACTTTGAGCAGCAGCCTGTCCATGAATCTCTGCATTTTTTCGTTGCGCTTCCAGGCCTGGAAGAAGAAATACAGTCCCCCACCGATGCCGCCAAAAATCAACCACCAATAGGCCACAAAGAATTCGCTGATGGCGATCACAAACAAAGTAGGAGCCGGCAAGTCGGCCCCGAAGGAAGAGAACACGCTTTTGAATGCGGGGATCACGAAGATCATGATCACGGCCACCACCACGAAAGCCACAATCACGACCGAGATGGGATACATCAGGGCCGACTTGATTTTGGATTTGATGGCCTCGGTTTTCTCCATGTACACCGCAAGGCGGTCCAGCAGGGACTCCAGAATACCGGCAGCTTCGCCGGCCTCCACCAGATTGCAATACAGGGCATTGAAATACATCGGGTATTTGCGAAACGCTGCGCTGAGGGAGGTGCCGGTTTCCACATCAGTGCGCACATCATTAAGCAGCTTGGTCACGCTGGCATTCGGGTTGCCGCGTCCCACAATATCAAACGACTGCAAAAGCGGAACGCCTGCTTTCATCATCGTGGCAAGCTGACGCGTAAAGATCGCAATATCCCTCGGCTTGATCGACTTGCCCGAGCGCATGCTGCGCTTTTTGATTTTCGTCGGCAACACGCCTTGCCGGCGCAGGGAGGCTTTAACCTGATTCTCTCCGGCTGCCCGGACTTCGCCTCGAACCTGTTTGCCACCCCGGTCCTTGCCCTCCCACTCGAAAACAAATTCCTTGATGCCCTTGGTGGATACTGCAGTTGCCATAATGGTTTCTCGTTTTATCAGTGGCCTCAGGCCACCTTCGCTACAGACGCCGGTTGATCAAACTTCACGTGTGCAATTAGACATTGGTGCAACCCAGAACCTCTTCCAGCGAAGTCATTCCAAGTTTAACTTTTTGCAACCCGGACTGGCGCAGGCTTCTTACGCCCTCAAGCTCAGCCTGCGCCGCGATTTCAAGCGCGCTTCCGTCGCGAAGGACAATACGCTGGATTTCCTCCGAAATAGGCATCACTTGATAAATACCGACCCGGCCCTTGTAACCATTTGTGCACATTGAGCACCCGACAGGCCGGTAAGGTGTCCATGAACCGTCGACGTCCTCTTCCTTGAAACCCGCTTCCAGCAAGGTCTCACGAGGGATGTCAGCGGGCGCCTTGCAATTAGGGCACAGACGGCGCGCGAGGCGCTGGGCGGTGATCAAGATAACGCTGGAAGCAATATTGAAGGGCGCGATGCCCATGTTGCGCATACGCGTCAGCGTCGTCGGCGCATCGTTGGTGTGCAGCGTGGACATGACCATATGGCCGGTTTGTGCGGCCTTGATGGCAATGTCAGCGGTCTCGAGATCCCGGATCTCGCCGACCATGATGATGTCTGGATCCTGCCGCAAGAACGCCTTGAGCGCGACAGAAAAAGTCATGCCCGCCTTGTCGTTCATGCTGACCTGGTTCACACCCGGCAAGGTGATTTCGGCCGGGTCTTCGGCCGTGGCAATGTTGACGCCCGGCTTGTTGAGAATATTCAGGCAGGTATACAGTGACACGGTTTTTCCGGAACCTGTCGGTCCCGTCACCAGCACCATGCCGTAGGGCCGCTGAATGGCGGCCATGAGCCGCTCTTTCTCGATCGTCTCATAGCCCAGCGCATCGATACCCAGCTTGGCACTGCTCGGGTCCAGAATACGGATAACAATTTTTTCGCCGTACATGGTCGGCAGGGTACTCACCCGGAAATCGATGACGCGATCAGGGCCAACCTTGAGCTTCATCTTGCCATCTTGCGGCACGCGCTTTTCCGAGATGTCCAGCTTGGAGATGACCTTGATACGCGCCGCCAGCTTTTCCTTGATGGCCACCGGCGGCGAAGCGATTTCACGCAATTCGCCGTCGACCCGGAAGCGAACCCGGTAGGTGTGCTCAAACGGCTCGAAATGCAGGTCGGACGCGCGCATGCTGAACGCGTCGAGCAGCATTTTTTGCAGAAACTTGACGACCGGCGCATCCTCTACCTCGGAAACCCCAGTGTCGTCTTCGACGGCACCAGAGTCGACGCTGGTCTCATCAAACTCGAAATCATCGCCGATGATGCTTTCCATCGCCTCAGAGGCGCTGGTATTAGAGACTTCAGACAGCTTGGACAGCTTGTCGTACTCGGCAATGACCCAGTCCACCCCCATCTGGGTGGAAAACTTGATCTTCTCGGCAGCCTCCTGGTCAGAGGGATCCGCGGTCGCGACGATCAGCCGGTTATTGCGCTTGCTGAGCACCACAATTCGATACGTTGCGCAAATCTTGGTATCGAGCAGGCCTTTGGGCAGCCGCTGTATATCGATGGCGTCCAGGTCCAGCAAAGGCGCCGCAAAGGCGGTCGACATGGTGTGCGCCAGGTCAGACGCGGAGACCGCCCCGGAGCCTGTCAGCTCGGCAATGAAACTGGTGCGGCCTGTCTGCGCTTTGCGAAAGATGTCTTCTGCGGCCTTCTGGCCGAGCTTTCCCGCAATCACCAAGGCCCTGCCCAGGCCCGGCAATGCCATGGCTGGCGGTTGGTTGATAGCGGTGTCGACTGCGGCCATGGGTTCTCTGTAAGGCTTAAATGGCTATCATCGCTTATAGATTACAAGGTGTAAATCGAAAATGGGCTGCAAGCCCACCGGGCGTTGGAAGTATGCGAAGAAACGCACACAAAGCCCAAAAGCCCAGACATTCCTGGTCGGGGTGAGAGGATTCGAACCTCCGGCCTCTACGTCCCGAACGTAGCGCTCTACCAGGCTAAGCTACACCCCGGTCCAGCAGCCGTCAGAAGCGCCTCTCTAGCAATTGAGAAGCCAGCTGCATCAAGGCATTACTGTAAATGTTCTGGGGCAAGGCTTGCAAGGCGTCCAGCGCGCGCTGCGCTTCCACGGCCGCGGCATTCCGGGTGGCCTGCAAGGCGCCGGTCTGTTGCACGATGGCGATGATCTGGGCCATCTGCCCCGTGCCACCGGTTTCAATCGCCTGCCGAATGGTTGCCCGCTCGACTTCAGTGCCTCGCTGCATGGCAATGATCAAGGGGAGCGTCGCCTTGCCTTCGCGCAGGTCATCTCCCAGGTTTTTCCCCATCTCGGCCACATCCCCGTCGTAGTCCAACACGTCGTCAATCACCTGGAATGCAGTGCCCAATGCCTGGCCATAGTCGGCGCAGCCTTGCTCTATGGCAGGAGACGACTGGGCAAGCAAGGCCGCCAGGCGGGCACTGGCTTCGAACAGCTTCGCGGTCTTGGAACGGATCACCCGGAGATAGCCCTCCTCCGACAGGGTCGCGTCGTGCATGTTCATGAGCTGCAGCACCTCGCCCTCGGCGATCACATTGGTCGCCTCGGCTAATGTTTGCATGACACGCATGTCGCCAGCTTCGACCATCATCTGGAACGCCCTGGAATACAAAAAGTCCCCCACCAAAACACTTGCGGGGTTGCCGAAGGCTTCGTTGGCGGTGGTGCGCCCGCGGCGCAGGGTGGACTCGTCCACGACGTCATCGTGCAGCAGGGTTGCGGTGTGAATGAACTCCACGACAGCCGCCAGGTTGTGGCGCTGGTCTCCCCTGTATCCCAATACGCCGCACAGCAGGAGCAGCAACGCGGGCCGAAGCCGTTTGCCACCCGCCGCCACGATGTACTGCGAAACCTGGCTGACCAGCGGCACCTCGGATTGGAGGCGGCGCTCAATGACGGCGTCCATTCCACGCATGTCGTCGGCAATCAGGGCTAGGGCTGCGGCGGTGCTTGAGGAATTGACGGACAAAGGAAGATCCAGACGTTGGGAATGTGGTTTGCGCCGATTATAGGAAGCGACCCGCTCTCTCACGGGCTCCGCGTAGGCGCAAAACCCCTTCAATTGCCACAAACCAGCTAGGCTAGCCAGATTTACCCTGCCATGCTAGAATACTGGGCTCTGCGGAAATCCGTCTGCAGAACTCAATAAAGAGGTCTTACATGTACGCGGTCATAAAAACCGGTGGCAAACAATACAAAGTTGCTGCTGGAGAAAAAATTAAAGTAGAACAGATTGCTGCGGACGTAGGCCAAGAGATCGTTATTGACCAGGTATTGGCTGTCGGCACCGGCAGCACAATCACGGTCGGTACGCCCTTGGTGTCCGGCGCCACTGTTACAGTCACTGTCCTTTCCCAAGGTAGGCACGACAAGGTTCGCATTTTCAAAATGCGCCGTCGCAAGCACTACCAAAAGCGTCAGGGCCACCGTCAAAACTACACGGAATTGCAAATCGGCGTTATCGCCGGTTAAGCAGTGACGTACCAGGAGTAACGAAAAATGGCACAGAAAAAAGGCGGCGGCTCTACGCGAAACGGGCGTGATTCACAGCCCAAAATGCTTGGCGTCAAGAAATTTGGCGGCGAAGTCATCAACGCTGGCAGCATCATCGTGCGCCAGCGCGGCACCAAGTTCCACCCAGGCGTCAATGTCGGCATCGGCAAGGACCACACCCTGTTTGCACTGGTGGACGGCTCGGTCTCGTTTTCCGTCAAGGGCGCGCTGAACAAGCACACCGTGAATGTGACCCCGGCGTAAGCTGATCACTTCGATAAGTCACTTCGACTGAAACGAAGCCCCGACCTGTCGGGGCTTTTTTGTTTGTAAACTTGATCTCCGGCCCCGAAGCCCTGGTTTAACCGCAGCACTCCATCATGAAATTTGTTGACGAAGCCTTTATTGACATTGCCGCAGGCGATGGCGGGAGTGGCTGCGTCTCCTTCAGCCACGAAAAGTACAAAGAGTTCGGCGGCCCCAACGGCGGCGACGGCGGGCGCGGTGGCCATGTGTATGCAGTGGCCGACATCAACCTGAACACTCTGGTGGACTTCCGCTTTTCACGACGCCACGAAGCCCGCAACGGCCAGCACGGCATGGGCTCGGACATGTTCGGCGCCAAGGGCGACGACATCATCCTCAAGATGCCCGTCGGCACCATCCTGACAGACGGCGAAACCGGTGAAGTGCTGTACGAACTGCTGGTTCCGGGCGAACAAGTGCTGATTGCCAAGGGGGGCGACGGCGGTTTCGGCAACCTGCGCTTCAAAAGCTCGACCAACCGCGCGCCACGCAGCAAGACGCCCGGCTGGCCCGGCGAGCGCAAGAGCCTCAAGCTCGAACTCAAGGTGCTGGCCGACGTCGGCTTGCTCGGGATGCCCAATGCGGGCAAATCGACCTTCATTTCGGCCGTATCGAATGCACGTCCGCGCATTGCCGATTACCCCTTCACCACCCTGCACCCCAACCTCGGCGTGGTGCGCGTAGGCCCGGAGCAAAGTTTTGTGGTGGCGGATCTGCCCGGCCTGATCGAAGGCGCGTCAGAAGGCGCCGGTCTGGGCCACCTGTTCCTCAGGCACCTGCAGCGTACGCGTTTGCTGTTGCACATTGTCGATATGGCCCCTTTCGACGAAGGCGTGGACCCCGTCGCGCAGGCCAAGGCCATTGTGGGTGAGCTCAAAAAATACGACGAGGCGCTCTACAACAAGCCGCGCTGGCTGGTCCTCAACAAGCTCGACATGGTGGACAAAGACAAACGCGCCGCCCTGGTGAAAGACTTCGTCAAGCGCTTCAAGTTCAAGGGCCCTGTATTTGAAATCTCGGCCCTGACGCGCGAAGGTTGCGAGCAACTGGTCAAAACCATTTACCAGCACGTCAAGGACGTCCAGAAAAGCGAACAGCCGGAGGAAGAGGTGGATCCACGTTTCGCCGAGCTGCCACCGGAATCTCCGTAACGGCCCTTTCTCTCGGCGATTTTTGGGCCAGCGCCGCCAGCGTTTGCTATATAAACGATAGCTGCTCGCGCTCATCTATGTTGGGCTAGAGCCCTAAAACATACTTAAATGCAAGAACAAACCGGCTCCCCGATCCTGCGCAACGCCAAACGCATCGTGGTGAAGGTGGGCTCCAGCCTAGTGACCGACGAAGGGCGTGGACTCGACGCCGTGGCCATCGGCCAGTGGTGCGAGCAGCTGGCAGCCCTCGTCAAGGACGGCCGGGAGGTCATCATGGTCAGCAGCGGCGCCATTGCCGAGGGCATGAAGCGCCTGGGCTGGGCGACGCGCCCCAAGGCCATTCATGAGCTGCAGGCCGCCGCTGCCGTGGGTCAGATGGGGCTGGTACAAGTCTATGAAACCAAGCTGCGCGAAAACGGCATCGGCAGCGCGCAGGTTCTGCTGACACATGCCGATCTGGCCGACCGCGAACGCTACATCAACGCACGCTCCACCCTGCTGGCCTTGCTGCAACTCGGCGTGGTCCCGGTTATCAATGAAAACGATACCGTCGTCAACGACGAGATCAAGTTCGGCGACAACGACACCCTGGGCGCGCTGGTAGCCAACCTGGTGGAAGCCGATGCGCTCGTCATCCTGACCGACCAGCGCGGCCTCTACACTGCCGACCCGCGCAAGGACCCGTCCGCGCAGTTTGTGCATGAAGCCAAGGCCGGCGATGCGGCGCTGGAGGCCATGGCGGGTGGCGCCGGCTCCAGCATCGGCAAGGGCGGCATGATCACCAAAATTCTGGCCGCCAAACGCGCTGCGGGTTCGGGCGCATCAACCGTTATCGCCTGGGGGCGCGAGCCCCAAGCCCTGATCCGGCTCACACAAGGCGAGCCCATCGGGACACTGCTGGTGGCGCAAACCCAGAAAATGCAGGCCCGCAAGCAATGGATGGCGGATCACCTGCAAATGCGGGGCTCGGTGACTGTGGACGCCGGCGCTGCAGGCAAGGTGCGTGATGACGGCAAAAGCCTGCTTCCCATCGGCATGACAGCGGTTCAGGGCGAATTTTCACGCGGCGATGTCATCGCCATCAGGGACCCCGGAGGCGCCGAGATCGCCCGCGGCCTGTCCAACTACTCCAGCGCCGAAGCCCGGCTGATCTGCCGCAAGGCATCGTCGGAGTTCGAGAAACTGCTGGGTTATACCGGTGAGCCTGAAATGGTTCACCGCACCAACCTGGTATTGACCCGCTAGTTCTGCCAGTCGCCGCATCACGGCACGCGCACTGCGCCTGAGAAGCGGGCTGATATTTCAGGTTATGGACTGGTCCTGAAATTCGGGTTCTTCAACCGTGACACCAGCAGGTCTACCGTTTGCACAGGTGCCGCGCTGTCACAGGCGCCGGCCCTGGCAAACCGCAAAGGGTGCTTGGATGGCATGTTGTCAAACATCGACTTCCATTCCGGATTACTGACGACAGCCCATTTGTCGCCTGAATAGCGGGCGTAGGTCTTGAATTCGCCGGTGCTGCAGCGTATGCCTTCGTACATCACATTGCGTGCGCCGCTGGCATTTGCAGCCACCACCACGTAACGCACGATGCTGTCCTTGTTCGAAATCTGGATGGTTGCCGGGTCCACTCCATACACCAGCTGGGAATTGAGTGACACCTCAAAAGTCACCAGTTTGGTCAAATCGAATGCAGGCGGCGGCGGGACAGCATCCTCCTTCCACTCGGGGTCTTCCACCATGTTCTGGGCCCAGGACGTAGAACTGAGTCCAAGCAAAAGCGCGGCGGCAACCACAAAGGCGGGTTTGAAATTCATGGTTTGATCGGTTGGGTGTTCGCATCCAGGCTGGTCTGCGGATCGGGTTCAAAAGTGGCGCCGGGCGGCAATTCAAAAGACGCGCCCTGCCTCGTTAATGGCGCATGAAACGGCTCGGCCGCGGGTGCACAACCGCCCTCGCCTGCGTGGTCGCGCTGGTGCAAGCCCCCGCGCAAATAACGGTTGCGGTGGTCGGGCCGCTGCTCAAAACGGGCGTCCGTGCGCGGCACAAAACGCGACAGCTCGGTCAGCGCCATTTCGTACACACCGCGCTTGAACTCCACCACCACATCCAGCGGCACCCAGTAGTCGTTCCAGCGCCAGGCATCGAACTCGGGGTGATCGGTTGCGCGCAGGTTCAAGTCCCAGTCGTGACCGACCAGCTGAAGGAGAAACCAGATTTGTTTCTGGCCTTTGTAATGTCCGCGCGCATCGCGGCGGATGAACCGGTCAGGCACCTCATAGCGCAACCAGTCTCGGGTTCGGGCCAGCACACTCACGTGCTGCGGCAACAGCCCCACTTCTTCATGCAACTCGCGGTACATGGCCTGCTCGGGATTTTCGCCCCGATCAATGCCACCCTGCGGAAATTGCCACGAGTGGGTACGGATACGTTTGCCCCAAAATACCTGACTTCTCTGGTTGAGCAAGATGATGCCGACGTTGGGCCTAAAGCCGTCCCGGTCAAGCATAATCAAACCTCAATTTTTTAAACTGAGTCCATTATGCACAGCGAAGGCCCCAGCGCCAAGCGCACAGCGGGCTGCAGCCCCCCTTTCGATTCATTTCCCCGCCCCTTTCCCACCTCTTTTTTCCGCCCCGGAATTCCAGAAAACCGCCCATGAAAGCCTCCCAGTTCTTCATTTCCACCCTCAAGGAAGCACCTGCCGACGCAGAAGTCGTGAGCCACCAGCTCATGATGCGGGCCGGCATGATCAAGAAGCTGGGCGCCGGCGTGTACAACTACATGCCGATGGGCCTGCGCGTGATCCGCAAGGTCGAAGCCATCGTGCGCGAGGAAATGAACCGCGCCGGCGCGATCGAAATGACGATGCCGGTGATCCAGCCGGCCGAGCTCTGGCAGGAAACCGGCCGCTTTGAAAAGATGGGCCCCGAACTGCTGCGCATCAAGGACCGCCACGGCCGCGACTTCGTCGTCCAGCCGACCAGCGAGGAAGTCGTCACCGACGTGATGCGCCAGGACATCAAGAGCTACAAGCAGCTGCCAAAAAACCTGTACCAGATCCAGACCAAGTTCCGCGACGAACGCCGTCCGCGCTTTGGCCTGATGCGTGGGCGCGAGTTCATCATGAAGGACGCCTACAGCTTCGACCGTGACCAGGCCAGCGCCAAAGCCAGCTACCAGGTCATGGCAGCGGCATACCGCAAGATTTTTGACCGTTTCGGCCTCACCTACCGCGCCGTCGCGGCCGACAGCGGCGCCATCGGCGGCGACCTCAGCGAAGAGTTCCAGGTGATTGCCGCCACCGGCGAAGACGCCATCGTGTATTGCCCCGGCAGCGACTACGCCGCCAACATGGAAAAGGCCGAGGCGCTTGCGCCCCAGGGCGCGCGCAAGGCCGCTTCGCAGGCGCTGACCAAAACCGCCACGCCCGGCAAAGCCACCTGTGCCGATGTTGCTGAATTGCTGGGCATCCCGCTCGCCGCCACCGTCAAGTCGCTGGTGCTGGCCACGGACCAGACCGATGAAACCGGCAAGGTCGTCAAGACGCAGGTCTGGCTGCTGCTGCTGCGCGGCGACCACGACATGAATGAAGTCAAGGTCGGCAAGGTGCCGGGCCTGGCGGACTTCCGCTTTGCCACCCTGCCCGAGATTGAAGACCACTTCGGCTGCAAGCCTGGCTACCTCGGCCCGCTGAACCTGAAAAAGCCCGTCAAGCTGGTGGCAGACCGCGAAGTCGCGGCCATGGCCGACTGGGTCTGCGGCGCGAACGAAGTGGACTTTCACACTACGGGCGTCAACTGGGGCCGGGACCTGCCCGAGCCTGAACTGGTGGCTGACATCCGCAACGTGGTCGCCGGCGACCCTTCGCCGGACGGCAAAGGCGCGCTGGTCATTGAGCGCGGCATTGAGGTCGGCCATGTGTTTTACCTCGGCACCAAATACAGCCAGGCCATGAACGCCACCTTCCTGGGTGAAAACGGCAAGCCCCAATTCCTCGAAATGGGTTGCTACGGCATCGGCATCACGCGCCTGCCAGCTGCGGCCATCGAGCAAAACCACGACGAGCGCGGCATCATCTGGCCCGACGCCATTGCGCCGTTCACCGTGGTGCTGTGCCCCATCAGCCCGGATCGCTTCCCCGAGGTCGAGGCCGCGGCCAACAAGCTCTACGCTGAGCTCCTCGCGGCCGGCGTCGACGTGATCCTGGACGACCGCGGCGAACGCCCTGGCGCCATGTTTGCCGACTGGGAACTGATCGGCGTGCCGCACCGCGTCACCATCGGCGACCGCGGCCTCAAGGAAGGCCAGCTCGAATACCAGCACCGCCGCGACGCAGCTTCCAGCAAGATCGACGTGGCCGGCGCCTTCGACTTCCTCAAGGGAAAGCTGGCGCTTTGACGCCTTCATGGATTCCGTGAGTTCATTGCCTCTGTCTGTATCCGGTGCCCCCCTGGCAAAGGCTCAGGGGCTCTCCAGGCGAGCCTGCCTGCAGGCCTTGCCCATCGCCTGCAGCCCGTGGCTGCTGGCAGGGCAGGCGCATGCCGGTGCGCAGGTTGAAGAGCCGCTGATCGACTCGGTGCGCACCGCACTGAGTTCGGCCATCGCCAACCAGGCGCCGCCCATCCCCGAGTTCAAGGACACCGAGAGCCGCCTGACTTACCTGCGCTGGCTGGGCGCCATGAGCGAGCGGCTGAAGAAAAAGAAACCGGAGTGGCAGATCCGCAAGGAATTCCTGCAAACGGTCTGGTACGAGAGCCGGCGCGCCGGCCTCGATGTGACGCTGGTACTGGGCCTGATTCAGGTGGAAAGCAATTTCCGTAAATTCGCCGTCAGCAACGTCGGCGCGCGTGGCTACATGCAGGTCATGCCCTTCTGGACCCGCGTGATCGGTGACGGGGATCCCTCCAAGCTTTTTCACATGCAGACCAACCTGCGCTTTGGCTGCGTGATCCTGCGCCACTACCTGGACAGGGAACGCGGCGACCTTTTCATGGGCCTGGGCCGCTACAACGGTTCACGGGGCAAGTCACCCTACCCCAATGCGGTGATGGGTGCTAGCAAAGTCTGGGAGTACTAAGTTCACCCCGTCGGACGCTCACTGCGTGTAGCGCCTTCCCCCTTCCAGGGGCGGCGCCTGCGGCCTGGCAGAGCCAGATCCGCGGCCCCCGTTTGGTGGGAGTGCATCTCCGTTCAGGTTGGGTTGGGCTGTTTGAAGAATTTAGCCTCTTCAATCGCTATGATTTTTATAGCTGGTGGCGCACACTTTGATTGGGCTGCAGCCACTTTTCATATTGAAAAGTGACTCAAAATCCGTCCGGACAGCCTCAAACACCCGCCAAACGCCTCCCCGGCGCTCTTTTGAAGCCATCTCAAGCTATTTTTAAAGAAAAAATGGCCGTAGCCCAATCAAAGTGTGCGCCACCAGCTATTGAATTGATAGCGCCCTGCCGCCTTGCCTTGTCAAACAGGGGCCGCAGACCTGGCTTTGCCAGTCTGCAGGCGCCGCCCCTGGAAGGGGGAGGCGCTACACGCAGTGAGCGTCCGACGGGGTGAACTCAGCTCTTGGCTTTGCCAGTCTGCAGGCGCTGCCCCCTGCAAGGGGGGAACAGGCTACACGCAATGAGCCTGGACGGGGGTGAGCCTAGCCACCACGCTCGGCGGCAAACCAGTCCAGTACCGGCACCGTGCCAGGCAATACCGGCTGCACCGTCACGGGCAGGTTTTGCCAGGCAAAGGTCTGGCCTTCGTGCATTTGCAGCTCGCCGGTCCAGTCGAAGACCTTGCAGAAGTTCAGGCGCACCAGGGCATGCGGGTAGTCGACCATTTCGACTTTCCAGGGCTGGGCGGCGCCGATGGTGACGCCGATTTCTTCCTGTAGCTCGCGGCGCAGGGCCTGCTCGACGGTTTCTCCGGCTTCGAGTTTGCCGCCGGGGAATTCCCAATAGCCTTCGTAGACCTTGCCGGGCGGGCGTGAGGTCAGCAGGAAATCACCGTTTGGCCGGAGCAGCACGCCAACCGCTACGTCGACCACCTTGCGGTCAACGCCACCCTCGCGCGGGCGTTCGCCGTCGGCCACCAGCACGTTCATGTCGAATGGTCGGGGGCGTGGTCGCCCTGGTCGGCTGGGTGCGGTGAGGCAGCCGCTGCCGCGCCAGGCCGCTCATAGGCTGCGATGGCCTGCGCCGCCACAGGCCGGCTGGCGCTGTCGCGGCCGGCGTAGTCGCGGGCAAACTGGTAGGCCACGCGGCCGCTGCGCGAGCCTCGCTCCAGCGCCCAGACCAGCGATGCGGGCCTGGCGGCCGCAATGGCTTCCTGGCCCACACCGAAGGACGACAGCCACTGCGCGACGATGATCAGGTATTCGTCCTGGGTGAAAGGGTAAAAGCTGACCCACAGGCCGAAGCGCTCAGACAGTGAAATCTTTTCTTCGACCACTTCACCCGGGTGCACTTCGCCGTCGTCACCGTGGGTGTAGGTGAGGTTTTCCGTCATGTACTCGGGCAGCAGGTGGCGGCGGTTGCTGGTCGCGTAAATCAGCACATTGGGCGTGGCCGCCGCGACAGATCCATCAAGAATGGACTTGAGCGCCTTGTAGCCGGGCTCGCCTTCTTCAAAACTCAGGTCGTCACAAAAGACGATGAATTTTTCGGGCAGCCCGGACACCACGTCGACGATGTCAGGCAGGTCGGTCAGGTCGGCCTTGTCGACCTCGATCAGCCGCAGGCCACGCGCCGCATATTCATTGAGGCAAGCCTTGATCAGCGAAGACTTGCCGGTGCCGCGCGCGCCGGTCAGCAACACGTTGTTGGCGGGCTTGCCGCTGACAAACTGCTCGGTGTTGCGCCTGATTTTTTCTTTCTGGTCCTCGATTTCCTTGAGGTCACCCAGGCTCATGTTGCCGATGTGGCGCACCGGCTCCAGCGAGCCGTGGCCGGAGCTGCGTTTGCGGTAGCGGTAGGCGATCGAGGCGCTCCAGTCCGGGGCGCTCAAGGGCTGGGGCAGCACGGACTCAATCCGCGCCATCAGCTGTTCCGCACGGCTTATCAATCGCTCCAGTTTGTCGCTCACAAGCAATCCCCTTCGCGGGCCACCGCGGAACCGGCCTTGGCCTGTCCTGAGCCTGTCGAAGGGCCGGGCCGCTGGTGGCGCCCCCTTGAGGGGCTGAGAGCCGCGGCTCCAAGCCTGCCCGCGCAGGCTTGGACGGCTCGGAAGAGCCGTCGCCTCTGGCGACGGTGCGGGGCGCCGCAGGCGCTTCGGGGGTGTTTCATGACCGGTAATCCGCGTTGATCTTGACGTAGTCGTAGGAGAGATCGCAGGTCCAGACGGTGTCGGCTGCATCGCCGCGGCCCAGCACCACGCGTACGGTGATCTCGCTCTGTTTCATCACGCGCTGGCCGTCGGCCTCCACATACCCGGGATGCCGGCCGCCATTTTTGGCGACCAGTACATCGTCCAGGTACAGGTCAATTTTGGTCTGGTCCAGGTCGTCGATGCCGGCGTAGCCGACTGCTGCCAGGATGCGGCCGAGGTTGGGGTCGCTGGCAAAGAAGGCGGTTTTCACCAGCGGCGAATGCGCAATCGCATACGCCACCCTGCGGCACTCTTCGCCGGTCTTGCCGCCTTCAACGGTGATCGTGATGAACTTGGTGGCGCCTTCACCGTCGCGCACGATGGCTTGCGCCAGCTTTTTCGCGATGTCGAGCATGGCGGCGCGCAGGGCCTTGCCTTCCGGACTGTCCAGCGAGGTGATGGGCGGATGCTTGGCCTTGTTGGTGGCCATCACAACGAAGGAATCGTTGGTCGAGGTGTCGCCGTCTACCGTCACGCGGTTGAAGGAACCCTCTGCCAGTTCCCTGGCCAGTTGCGCCATCAGGCCTTGCTCGACGTTGGCGTCCGTTGCCATGAAGCCGAGCATGGTGGCCATGTTGGGCCGGATCATGCCGGCGCCCTTGCTGATGCCGGTGATGGTGACGTCGGTGCCCGCAATCTTGACGCGTGCAGAAAAAGCCTTGGCGACGGTATCCGTCGTCATGATGGCTTCGGCAGCGTTGCCCCAGTTGTCGGCCTTGGCGGCATCGAGCGCGGCCGGCAGGCCCGCGGCAATGCGGTCGTTGGGCAGCGGCTCCATGATGACGCCGGTGGAAAACGGCAGGATCTGCTCGGGCGCAATATCGAGCAGGCGGGCCAGCGCAATACAGCTGGCGTGCGCACGGTTCAGGCCGTCGTCGCCGGTGCCGGCGTTGGCATTGCCGGTGTTGATCAGCATGGCGCGTATGCCGGCTGTCTTGCCGCCGTTTTTGGCCAGGTGCTCGCGGCAGATCTGCACGGGCGCCGCACAAAAGCGGTTTTGCGTGAACACCGCGCCGACGGACGCCCCTTCATCGAGCAACAACACCGACAAATCTTTGCGATTGGCCTTGCGGATGCCCGCCTCGGTAATGCCCCAGCGCACGCCGGGTACAGGGTAAAGGTCCGCGGCGGGCGTGGCAACCAGATTGACGGGCATGTTCCAGGACTCCGGAAAATCAGGGGTAAGTCGGGCGATGTTCAGCGCAGCGTGGCGCTCAGTTCAGGCGGCCGTGGCAGTTTTTGTACTTCTTGCCCGAGCCGCAGGGGCACGGGTCGTTGCGGCCCACACGCGGAACTTCGTCGGCCGGGATGGCCGATGCACGGCGCTGCGACTCGCTGTCCGTCGTCGTTTCCACTTCGCCGGTTTCGGTCGGCGCGGTGTAAGTGACGTTGGTGATGTTCTCGGCCCGGTTTTCCATTTCCTCGGCGGCCTGCTCGAGCTGCTCGCCCGACTGGATCTTGACCGTCATCAGCACCTTGGTGACTTCGTTCTTCACGCTGTCCAGCAACTGGCCAAAGAGTTCAAACGCTTCGCGCTTGTATTCCTGCTTGGGCTGCTTTTGCGCGTAGCCGCGCAGGTGAATGCCCTGGCGCAGGTAGTCAAGGGCGCTCAGGTGCTCACGCCAGTGGCTGTCGATGCTTTGCAGCAGGACAATGCGCTCGAACTGCGTGAAGTTTTCTTCACCGATTTTTTCGACCTTGTCATCAAACGCGGCGTTGGCTGCGGTGATGACTTTTTCCACCACGTCGTCGTCGGTGATGGCGGTGGCGGCTTCCAGCTCCTGGCGCAGGGGCAGATCGATCTGCCACTCATCGCGCAGCACGTTCTCGAGCCCGGCAATATCCCACTGCTCTTCAACGCTTTCAACCGGCACGTACTGCCGCGCCAGATCGGTGAAACAGCCTTCGCGCAGCGAAGCGATCTGGGCCTGCAGGTTGCTCGCGTCCATGATGTCGTTGCGCTGCTGGTAGATCACCTTGCGCTGATCATTGGCCACATCATCGTATTCAAGCAATTGCTTGCGGATGTCGAAGTTGCGCGCCTCCACCTTGCGCTGGGCCGACTCGATGCTGCGGGTCACAATGCCCGCCTCGATAGCCTCGCCGTCCGGCATCTTGAGGCGCTCCATGATGGCCTTGACGCGGTCGCCCGCGAAAATGCGCATCAGCGGATCGTCCAGGCTCAAGTAAAAGCGCGAGGAGCCGGGGTCGCCCTGGCGGCCAGAACGGCCGCGCAACTGGTTGTCGATACGGCGCGATTCATGGCGCTCGGTCGCAATGATGCGCAGGCCGCCCAAGCCGGTGACCTGCTCGTGTTCGTCTTTCCACACGGCGCGAAGGCGCGTAATTTCCACGTCCTTGGCGCCTGCGTCCAGGGCCTCGTCGGCCTCAACCGCTTCGATCAGCTTTTCAACATTGCCGCCCAGCACAATGTCGGTGCCGCGGCCCGCCATGTTGGTGGCGATGGTGATCATCTTCGGGCGGCCGGCCTGGGCCACGATGTCCGCTTCGCGCGCATGCTGCTTGGCGTTCAGCACCTGGTGCGGCAGGTTTTCCTTGGTCAGCAGCTGGTCGATGATCTCGGAGTTTTCAATCGACGTCGTGCCGACCAGCACGGGCTGGCCGCGTTCGTAGCATTCGCGAATGTCCTTGATCGCTGCTTCGTATTTCTCGCGCGTGGTCTTGTAGACGCGGTCCAACTGGTCGTCGCGGCGGCTCACGCGGTTGGGCGGAATCACCGTGGTTTCGAGACCATAGATTTCCTGGAACTCGTAGGCTTCGGTGTCGGCCGTGCCGGTCATGCCGGAGAGCTTGCCGTACAGGCGGAAATAGTTCTGGAAGGTGATGGACGCCAGCGTCTGGTTTTCTGCCTGGATCTGCACACCCTCTTTGGCTTCAACAGCCTGGTGCAGGCCATCGCTCCAGCGGCGGCCCGACATCAAGCGGCCGGTGAACTCATCAACAATCACCACTTCGCCGTCTTGCACCACATAGTGCTGGTCGCGGTGATACAGCAAGTTGGCGCGCAGCGCTGCATACAGGTGATGCATCAGCGAAATATTGGCCGGGTCGTAGAGCGTGGCGCCTTCCGGAATAAGGCTCAGGTTGAACAGCAGGCGCTCGGCGTTCTCGTGGCCCTGCTCGGTCAGGAACACCTGATGGGTTTTCTCGTCGATGGTGTAGTCGCCGGGCTTGGTCACGCCCTCGCCGGTGCGCGGGTCGGCTTCGCCTTCCTGGCGCGTCAGCAAGGGCACAACCTTGTTCATCGCCAGGTACATCTCGGTATGGTCTTCGGCCTGGCCGCTGATGATGAGCGGCGTGCGGGCTTCGTCGATCAGGATCGAGTCGACCTCGTCGATGATGGCGTAGTTCAGGCCGCGTTGCACGCGGTCGGCCACCTCGTAGACCATGTTGTCACGCAGGTAGTCGAAGCCGTATTCGTTGTTGGTGCCGTAGGTGATGTCGGAGCCGTAGGCCGCCTGCTTTTCTTCGCGCGACATATTGGGCAGGTTGATGCCGACTGTCAGGCCGAGGAAGTTGTAGAGCTTGCCCATCCAGCGCGCGTCGCGACTGGCCAGGTAATCATTGACCGTCACCACATGCACGCCCTTGCCGGTCAATGCATTGAGGTACACCGGCAGCGTCGCCGTCAGGGTTTTGCCCTCACCGGTGCGCATTTCCGAAATCTTGCCGTTGTGAAGCGACATGCCGCCCAGCATCTGGACGTCAAAGTGGCGCATCTTCATGACGCGTTTGCTGCCTTCCCTGACCACGGCAAACGCTTCGGGAAGCACCGCATCGAGTTCTTCACCTGCGGCCACCCGGTCTTTGAGTTCCTGGGTTTTGGCGCGCAACTGATCGTCGGTCAGCTTCTCGTACTGGATTTCCAGTGCATTGATGCGTTCTACGGTTTTGCGGTAGGTCTTGAGCAGCCGGTCGTTGCGGCTGCCGAAAATTTTGGTCAGGATGTTGGAAGCCATAAATACGAGGCCGCCTTTGACCGCTCCCGCGAGCTAGGCAATGCGGCCGAAATCCCTTTTTGTGTACGGAACCTAGGTGTGGGCGCCTACGGTTACTTCAACCGGGCCCAAACTCCTGATTTTAACTCTGCCAGGGGAGAGTCATGGCCACTCGCCGTAAAACCGCAATGACGGCAAAAAGCCCTGCTACCGTGCACGGCAGCAATCAACCGCCTAGTGAGGGCGGGGCAGCTGCGAAACAGGCACCGGAGACCGCGAAGAAACGGCCGCAACCGTGGGCCCAGGCAGTTTTTGCCCTGCGGTCAGGAACTTCTGCGGATCCTGAAAAACCCCCTGGACCAGCACCTCGAAGTGCAGGTGCGGGCCGGTGGAACGGCCCGTGGTGCCCACCTCAGCAATTTTTTGCCCGCGCCTGATCAGGTCGCCTTTTTTGACCAGTACCCGGGAAGCGTGGGCGTAGCGTGTGACGAGTTCGTTGCCGTGGTCAATTTCCACCATGTTGCCGTAGGCGGGGTGGTATTCCTGCGTGACGACCACGCCGCCCGCAGCGGCAAGAATCGCAGTGCCTGGCTCGGAAGGAAAATCGAGCCCGGTGTGCAAGGCGGAGCGGCCGTTCAGGGGGTCAATGCGCCAGCCGAAGGCCGAGCCCAGATTGCCGCCGGCCACGGGCTCCTGCGTGGGAACCATCATTTTCTTGATCTTCTGGTCGAAAAGACGCGACTCCATCACGGTCATCAGGTCCACGCGCTGGTCGGTTAATTTGTCCAGCTCCGCCAAAGTGGCCTGCAGCTCTTCCATGGTCAACGAAGGGCCCGCCACCAATGCACCGCCGCGGCCTGGCGTCACCTTGATGTCATTCGGGCTGACGCCGGCCAGGCCCGACACCCGCTCACCGAGTGCTTCGAGCTGCATCATCTTGGCCTGCATTTCACCGACCCGTTTGGCCATGACGTCGAGGTTTTCGCGCATGAAGCGGTCGCGTTGGTCGAATTCGTCCTTGACCATGAGTTTGACCAGGGACCCAATGACGGGCCAGCCTTCGCGGGCGCCCTTGAGGAACACCCAGTGGTACAGGCCGGCCGCGACGAGCATGAGCGCCAGCGCGGCGACAAAGCCGGCCAGCACCAGTTTGGTACCGCTTAAATAAATGGCCCGGCTTTTCGCCAGCCACGCATCCGTGATAATCAAATGCACTTGTCTACCTCTTTTTTTACAGCCTGCGCTTGCCAGGCTGCGATCTGCTCACCATGACCACTGACCGGCGCCTTCCTCAGGCAGTTTCCGTCTACCAGGCGGCCGGGAATTCACCGTCCCTGGCCCGGCTGACGGAGCTTGTCCAGGAGTCCGGTGAGCGGCTCAAGGCCATTGAGTCACTGATTCCTGAAGCCCTGCGACCCGCCGTCCAGGCCGGTCCGATTGACGGTGAAACCTGGTGCCTGCTGGTCAGCGGGAATGCCGCCGCCGCAAAAATCCGGCAGTTGCTCCCCCTGATCCAGGCGCGCCTTCTCGGCAAAGGTTGGAAGGTTACCTCAATTCGCCTGAAGATACTAATACTCAGAAAGTAGTCTTCCAGACCACCTCCTGGTGCCTCAGTGCGTCTGAGCCCGCACACTGATGGCGTTACCTGCTACTAATTTTGTAGCGATGGTACCCATATGGCATGGGAAAGGCAAGAACCTGGGGAAATGGTGCCGCTTGTCGGAATCGAACTGACGACCTACCGCTTACAAGGCGGTTGCTCTACCAACTGAGCTAAAGCGGCACATAGAAAACTATTTTACTTGACCCGTTTCAGCGAAGGCCGGGCCCGAGGCGATTTCGGAGGGTCGGGCGGCTCGGAACCGTCGTCATCTTGCGCCTCGGCACTGCTTTCCGGCACCAGCTGCATGATCTTTTCAGGACCGTCCCCTGGGCTGTGGGGGTGCACAGGCGTGACGGCCGTCACCGGTGTGCCATCAGGAACATCGGTGCCGGGCTCTGCAGCCGAAACCGGTACCGGCGACGAGGTTGCAACCATGGGAAAAGCCATGCCTTGCCCGTTTTCACGCGCGTAAATCGCAATCACGTGGCTGATAGGCACCATGATTTCGCGGGCACTCCCGGCAAATCGCGCCTTGAATTCGATGAAATCATTGCCCAGCTTGAGCGACGAGGTCGCATCGAAACTGATGTTGAGCACGATCTCATTGTTTTTGACGTATTCACGCGGAACCTGGACCGAGTCGTCCACCGTCACGGCCACATAAGGCGTGAACCCGTTGTCGGTGCACCATTCGTACAAAGCCCGTATCAGGTACGGACGCGTCGACGTGGAGTCCAGGACGTTCATGAATTCAGCCAAGTGAAACCCGACGCAATGTGCGAGCATCCTCTTCACCAGCAGGGGCCGCGGAACCGGCTTCGCCGGGCCGCAGGCGCAGCGCCCCCTCGGGGGGCAGCGCATTACACGCAGCCGAAGGCGAAGTGAAAAGCGTGGGGGCCATTATTTCCGCATGACCTTTTCAGAAGGCGTCAGCGCTTCAATGTAAGCCGGACGCGAGAAAATGCGTTCCGCATACTTGAGCAGCGGTGCGGCATTTTTCGACAGGTCGATGTCGTAGTAATCCAGGCGCCACAGCAGCGGGGCAATCGCCACGTCCAGCATGGAGAAGTTGTCACCGAGCATGAATTTGTTCTTCAGGAAGATCGGTGCGAGCTGGGTCAGGCGGTCGCGGATGTGCGAGCGGGCTTTTTCCAGCGCCTTTTCGTTGCCCTTGGAAGCGCGCGATTCCAGCGTGCTGACATGGACAAACAGCTCTTTTTCGAAATTGAGCAAAAAGAGGCGGACACGCGCACGGTCAACCGGGTCGCCGGGCATCAGTTGTGGGTGCGGAAAACGCTCGTCGATGTACTCGTTGATGATGTTCGATTCGTACAGGATCAGGTCGCGTTCGACCAGAATCGGCACCTGTCCGTAAGGGTTCATCACATTGATGTCTTCGGGCTTGTTGTAAAGGTCGACATCGCGAATTTCGAAGTCCATGCCTTTTTCAAACAGCACAAAACGGCAGCGGTGCGAGAAAGGGCAGGTTGTGCCTGAATAAAGGACCATCATGGTGCGGAACTCCTAAATGCAAAGGAGTGGATACGCTGAAAAGCATCCACTCCAGAAGGTGCCGGGGGCTTTAGCCCCGGCGAAAAATTTACTTGACGTCTTTCCAGAACGCCGCATTCAGGCGCCAGGCAACAAAGGTCAAGCAAAGAAGGAAAAGCAGCACCCAGACACCGACCCGAATACGCGTGTTCTGGGCCGGCTCACCCATCCACTGCAGATAACCCACGAGGTCGCCCATCGCCTGGTCGTATTGCAAAGGCGTCATGGTGCCGGGCGTAACCTGCGTCCAGCCCTTGAAGACGGACACCTTGTGGCCGTGCTCTTCTTTTTCGTCAAACACCGGGGTGCGAACACCCTGCAGCTCCCACAACACATGCGGCATGGCCACATTGGGGAATGCGAGGTTGTTCCAGCCCGTGGCTTTGGTCTCGTCGCGGTAATAGGTGCGCAGGTAGGTGTAGAGGTAGTCAGCCCCCGTGCCGCCATGGCCGGAACGCGAACGCGCAATGACGCTCAGGTCGGGCGGGTTGCCGCCAAACCAGTCCTTGGCCTGCTTGGGGTCAATCGCGGCTTTCATGGTGTCGCCCACTTTTTCGGTGGTGAACAGCAGGTTGTCCTTGATTTCCTTGTCGGTCAGGCCGATGTCCTTCAGGCGGTTAAAACGCATGAAGGCGGCGGAGTGGCAGTTCAGGCAGTAATTGACAAACAGCTTGGCACCGTTCTGCAGGGAACCGACGTCGTTGGTCTTGTCAGGTGCCTTGTCCCAGGCGAGGCCGCCTTCGGAGGCGTGTGCACCGGCAACCAGACCGAAGGCCGCGATCAGGGAAAAAATGAGTTTTTTCATTGTTGTTATCTCCTGCTTAGTGGCCGTGGAAAACAATACGGTCCGGCGGCGTCTTGGCCGTCCCCAGACGGCTCCACCACGGCATCAAAAGGAAGAAACCAAAATAGAACAGAGAGCCCAGCTGGGACACACGCTCGCCGATGGCCGACGGGGGCTGAACGCCCAGATAGCCGAGCACCAGGAAATTGACGACGAAGATGCCGTACATGTATTTGTGCCAGTCAGGACGGTAACGGATGGACTTGACCGGGCTGTGGTCCAGCCATGGCAGGAAGAACAAAATGATGACCGCACCACCCATGACCACGACGCCCCAGAACTTGGCGTCAATGCCCTTGATCAGCATGCCCCAGAGCTCACCGAGGAAAGGCACCTGGGCCAGCGGTTTGACGATGGCATTCAGCACGGCGGTAAGACCGGCGCCGGCCGAAGGAATCACCGAGCCCACCACGCCGGCGATGAACGGCAGCAAGCCCAGCAACAATGCGGCACCGATCGCCACCAGCAACACGGCAGGCTTCCACAGCCCGCTGAGTTTTTTGCCTGCCAGCACCGCAGCAACGATCACGATAACGCCCAGTGCACCGGCCATCTCGCTGGTAATGGCGCGCAGCATGGAGTAATACGGCGTGAAGTACCAGACCGGAGCAATGTGCGCCGGCGTCTTCAGCGGATCGGCCGGGATGAAGTTGTTGTATTCGAGGAAGTAGCCGCCGAATTCGGGGGCGAAGAAGATGATCGCCGTGAAGATCATCAGGAAGACGCTCACACCGAAAATGTCGTGCACCGTGTAGTACGGGTGGAAGGGAATGCCGTCCAGCGGATGGCCTGCCGCGTCTTTCGGTGCGTTCGGGCCCTTGATCTCGACGCCGTCGGGATTGTTGGAGCCGACTTCGTGCAGCGCGATGATGTGCGCAGCCACCAGGCCGAGCAGCACCAGCGGCACGGCGATCACGTGGAAAGCGAAGAAGCGGTTCAGCGTGGCGTCGCCCACCACATAGTCGCCGCGAATCAGCAGCGCGAGGTCAGGGCCGATGAAAGGAATGGCGGCAAAGAGGTTGACGATCACCTGGGCGCCCCAGTAGCTCATCTGGCCCCATGGCAGCAGGTAGCCCATGAAGGCCTCGGCCATCAGGCACAGGAAAATCGCACAGCCAAAAATCCAGACCAGCTCGCGCGGTTTGCGGTAGCTGCCATACAGCAGGCCGCGGAACATGTGCAGGTACACCACCACGAAGAACGCGGAAGCGCCGGTCGAATGCATGTAGCGGACCAACCAGCCCCAGGGCACGTCGCGCATGATGTATTCCACAGAGCCGAAGGCCAGTGCGGCGTCGGGCTTGTAGTTCATCGTGAGGAAGATGCCGGTCACGATCTGGATGACGAGCACCAGCATGGCGAGCGAGCCGAAGATGTACCAGAAGTTGAAGTTCTTCGGCGCGTAGTACTCGCTCATGTGCTCTTTGTAGAGCTTGCTTGCGGGAAACCGGTTGTCGACCCAGTTCATCGCCTTGGCGGCGAGCGGGGCATCGGGAGAAATTTCTTTGAATTCAGCCATAACTGATCCTGGTTCGGTGGGATTCTTTGGCAAGCGCCTGGTACGTGGCAGACAAGTCGGCGGGTATCAGGTGCTGGCTACAGGGTCTTGTGAAGGAGCTTGGTTAACGCGGGTTAAGGAAGCGCCTTCAGGCCTTCTTGTCTTCACCAATCAGCAGACGGGTGTCCGAGAGGTACATGTGCGGCGGAACTTCCAGGTTGTCCGGTGCGGGCTTGTTTTTGTAGACGCGGCCGGCCATGTCGAAAGTCGAACCATGGCAGGGGCACAGAAAACCGCCGGCCCAGTCATCGGGCAGCGAGGGCTGTGCGCCGGGCTGGAATTTGTCGGAGGGCGAGCAGCCCAGGTGCGAGCAAATACCCACCACCACCAGCGTGTCGGGCTTGATGGAGCGGTTTTCGTTGCGGGCGTATTCGGGGGTCAGTTCGTCGGGCTTGCGTTCCGATTTGGGGTCGGCCAGCAGGGCATCGACCTTGGGCAGCTCGGCGAGCTGCTCGGGCGTGCGCTTGACGATCCAGACGGGCTTGCCGCGCCATTCCACGGTGATTTTTTCACCGGGTTTCACACCGGAAATATCGACCTCGACAGCCGCGCCGGCTGCCTTGGCTTTTTCGGAGGGCTGGAACGTGCTGACAAAGGGAATTGCGGTGGCGGCTACGCCGGCGCCGCCAACAGCGCAGGTGGCCACGAGCCAGTTTCTTTTATCTTTATCGACGGAGGCGCCGTGGGGCACACCGTTTGCGCTTGCTTCGCTTGCTTGAGTCATGAGAGTCCTTCAAGAACTGGCTTGAAATAGGCTTGTTGGGAGGCTTGGTGGGGTCAACCCGCAATTGTAGCGGAGCGCGATGTCGTTTTTCAAGGCAGAGGGCCCGGCCGGGGTGGCGGCGGCTCGCAGGGCCACGCTGGAAGTGCCTCTTTTTAAGGCAGACCGGCGCCTTCGCATACTTTGTTGCAAGCCGCCCCTGTGCACGGGGTCTGAAAACTCGGCGAGCGCTCATAATCCTGCCAACAAAAGGAGAGACTCATGGGAATGATGCAGGAATTCAAGGAATTTGCCATCAAGGGCAACGTAGTCGATCTGGCCGTGGGCGTGATCATCGGCGCGGCCTTCGGCAAGATCGTCGACGCCGTGGTGAGCGACCTGATCATGCCGGTGGTGGGCCTGGTCTTTGGCAAACTCGACTTTTCCAGCATGTACGTGCTTCTGGGCAATGTGCCGCCGGGAACCGATATGTCGCTGGAGGCCCTTAAAAAAGCCGGCGTCCCGGTGTTTGCCTATGGTCACTTCCTGACCGTGACGGTCAACTTCGTCATTCTGGCTTTCATCATTTTCCTGATGGTCAAGCAGATTAACCGCCTCAAGCGCAACCATGAAGCCGCCCCGCCGCCTGCACCACCCGCAACGCCTGAAGACATCGTGCTGCTGCGCGAAATACGCGACAGCCTAAAAAAGAGCTAACCCCCTGAGTCGCTTCGCGCCTTCCCCCTCAGGGGGACGGCACCTACGGCTGGCAAGATTAGCTCACCCTGTCGGGCGCTCACTGCGTGTAGCGCCTTCCCCCTTCCAGGGGCGGCGCCTCCGCGCCGGCAAAGCCGGACGCGCGGCCCCTGCTTGCGAAGATGTGGCGCTTGCTATTGATTTAATAGCTGCTTGCGCAGGTATCTATTGGGATAGAGCCCGATTTCGCTTGAATTTTTAGCCAACAACAAGCTGCCGTGCCATGCGGACGGCGGCCAGCAGGCTGGAGGCGTCTGCGCGTCCGGTGCCGGCAATGTCGAAAGCCGTGCCATGGTCAGGGCTGGTGC
Source organism: Polaromonas sp. (assembly GCF_039932935.1). Lineage (GTDB taxonomy): Bacteria > Pseudomonadota > Gammaproteobacteria > Burkholderiales > Burkholderiaceae_C > Polaromonas. The sequence continues at coordinate 14,759 of NZ_JBDTPB010000040.1, read as the reverse complement.
GCACCAGCGGCAGGCCCAGCGTGACATTGACGCCTTGCTCCACGCCCAGGTACTTGACCGGAATCAGCCCCTGGTCGTGGTACATGGCCACCACCACGTCAAACTCGCCGGGTTTGCCGAGTGCATGGCGGGCCCGCATGAACACCGTGTCGGGCGCGAAGGGGCCGCTGGCATCCAGCCCCTCAGCCCGTGCTGCCGCAATGGCCGGCGCAATGATGGCCTGCTCCTCGCTGCCAAACAGCCCACCCTCGCCGGCGTGCGGGTTCAGTCCCGCCACCGCGATGCGAGGCGCGCGGCCCAGGCTGTTGCCCACGGCCTGGTGCGTAATGCGCAGGGTTTGCAGCACATTCTCGAAGGTCACCGACTCAATGGCTTGGCGCAGCGACATGTGAATGCTCACCAACACGGTCCGGAGTTCGTCATTGGCCAGCATCATGCGCACCGGCACCTCGCTGACGGGTTTGCCCAAAAAAGCGGCCGCCTCGGCCTGCAGCATTTCGGTGTGGCCCGGGAACCCGGCGGCCCAGCCTCCGGCGGCCGCCAGAGCCTCCTTGTGGATGGGCGCGGTGACCAGCGCTGCGGCCTCGCCGGCCAGCACGCTGCGCGCCGCCCAGACAATGCAGTCGGCCGCGGCTTGCCCGGCCAAACCATTCACCTGCCCATACGCCACGGGCGCGGCCAGCTCACATTTTTGTAGCACGCCGATGCAGTGCGGTGGCAGGCCCGCCACGTCGGCCAGGCTGCCCAGCTGTGCCACCGGCAACGCCAGCGGAGACGCCGTCAGCGCGGCGGCGCGGCGCAGGGTGGCCACATCGCCCACCACGGCACACCCGGCCATGTCATCCGGCGCGTCCCGAAAAACCTTGGCAATGATTTCCGGGCCGATGCCTGCGGCATCGCCCATGGTGAGCAGCAGCAGCTTGTTCACCGGGCCCTCCCCACACAGGTTGCTTCACCACTCACCGCGATGAATTCAGGCTGCAGGGTGCATTTGGCTGCCGGACGGCCCATAATCGCCAAAAAACGAAGCGTCACGCCAGCGGTCCAGCGCGGCGGCAGGTCTGAAGTTTCCGGGGGTTCAATCAAATGCATGCTTGGGGTATTTTGGCGCAAACCACACGCTGGCGGCCGGCTTGCCGCTACGCGACACCTTAACGTGCGATGAATGCAGCCGCGCCCGCCCTGATGACCAGCACGGAAATGATGCTGTGGAGCGCCGCGGCCGGGGCGCTTGGCCTGGTGGTGTTGCTGGCTTTGGCCGATGCGTTTTACAGCCGTAGCCGTGCAGCCTGGCATACCCTGGCCTACCTCGCTTTTTGCTGGCTCGTCGTGCTGCTGTTGTGCGGCTTGCCTGGCGAGCTGTGGCCCGCCGCCATCGAGCCCCTGCGCATCGCACAAATCCTTATAGGGCCTTTTGGCGCCGCCATCGGCAGTGTCGGCGCGAGCGAATGGCTGTCGGCCCATCAGCGCGACCGCCTGATGAAGGTCAGCCTTCTGGCCATGACCCTGGTGTGCATCACGGGCGGGCCGTTGTGCCTGTTGCTGCCGCCGCAATGGGCCCTGCCCGTTTCGGCCGCGCTGGCAATTGCCAACCTTTCGGTGGTGCTCTGGCTGTCGGTGCGTGCCACGCAGCTGGGCGACCGGCTGGCATGGGGTCTGGCGCTGGGCTGCCTGCTGACCCTGCCCGCACAAATCGGCCTTTACGCCCTGGCGCTCAACCCCACCCGGCTCGCCCTGCTGGCGCAAGCCGGCGTGGCGCTGGCGGCATTGCTCAGCGTGGTCATCACCGCGGCGATGCTGTGGTTGCGCAACCGGCAGATCCGGCAAATGATGGATGGCGACGTGTCGCGGCGCGACCCGATCACCCAGCTCTATGACGGCGTGGCCATGGTGCAAAAAATCATCCGTGCGCAGCGCCGGCGTCTGCGCACACGGCGCGACGGCGCTTTGATGGCGGTGTTGCTGTTCGAGCCCGAAGCCCTGCTGCCGCAAATCGGGCAGGCGGGCCTGAACGACATCTACATCCAGCTGGCACGGCGCATGCAGCGCCATACAGGCGCCGTCAACCCGGCCGGCCGCTACTACGACCGCTGCTTTGTGGTGCTGCTGGAAACCATGCATTCGCCGCGCTGGATACGCACGCTGGGCCTGCGCGTGGCGTCCAGTCTGCGCCGGCCCATGGACGTGACCGCCCTGGGCGGGCAGCGCATCCGGGTCAATCCGGATATTGCCGTCGGCATCGTGCATCTGTCGGTCGCCGGCAAGGACGTAGCGCAGCTGCTGCACGAAGCGCAGTCGGTGGCGCAGGCGGCGCGCGCCATGCGCTCCCGTGCCGCGATGCTCGACCCCGAAACCCGCATCGCCGTGCCGGTGGAACATGCCGAGCTGGGCTCCAGCTGGCGCGCACTGCGAAACGCCACCCCGCAAACCCCGACACGCCCCAAAACGTCCAGCCCCAAAGCACCGCGTGCCGGCCGACACCGCCACAAGCCAGCCTAACGCCTCCCGGGGTGATCCAGCGGAGCTGCGGTGCCGCTTCAGTACGGCTTCATGCCGGGTTGTCGATGTCGATGAACTGGTGGGCCAGGCCCAGCTGCCTGGCCACATGCGCGGCTACAGCCGGCGCACCGTAGCGCTCCGACGCATGGTGCCCGCAGGCAATAAAGGCCACGCCCATCTCGCGCGCGTAATGCGCCTGGGGCTCCGAAATTTCGCCGGTGATGAAGGCATCAGCGCCCGCGACGATGGCTGCCTCAAAGTAGCCTTGCGCGCCGCCCGTGCACCATGCTATGTTTTTTATAGCTGCTTGCGCTGGTCCTGCCTGGGTTACAGGCCGATTTAGCACTTTTTTGACATGCGCGGCCAGCGCCCCGGCATTGGCAAATTGGCCGCCGTCGGTTCGCCCGCCGAGGAAGCCCAGGTCGTGTTCGCCAAAGCGCCCGGTCGCCGCCAGGCCCAGCTGCACGCCGAGCTGCGCGTTGTTGCCGAGTTCGGGGTGCGCGTCCAGCGGCAGGTGGTAGGCGTAGAGGTTGATGTCGTGCGCCAGCAGCAGCGCCAGGCGCTGCTTCATCCAGCCAGTGACCCGGCCGTCCTGGCCACGCCAGAACAGGCCGTGGTGCACAAATATCGCATCGGCCTGCGCTGCAACGGCCGCCTCGATCAACGCCAGGCTGGCCGTAACGCCCGAGACGATCTTGCCCACTTCGGGCTTGCCTTCGACCTGCAAACCGTTGGGGCCGTAGTCCTTGAAGCGCGCGGGCTGCAACAGCGTGTCAAAAGCCTGCAACAGGTCCTGTCGTGGGGTGGTGCTCATGCCGCAATTGTCTCAGGCCGCTCAGCTTTTTTCGATACCCAGCAGAGCGTCCTTGAGCATAAAGTCGGCCGGCTGGGAGCCCAGCCAGATGCCCAGCACCAGGCGGAAAAACTCCGCATCACCGACCGGCGCGCCTTGCAGCTGCTCTGCAATGAAAAAGCTGGTGCCCTTGCCCGGCACGAACTCCATCGCGAACGAATCACCAGGCATCAGCTTGCTGCGGCCCGAGAAGATGTCGATCAGCCGGTTGCTTGACACCGAATGGCGGCTGACAGCGTCGCGGCTCGCGTTTTCGGCCATGCCGCGCAGAAACAGCCGGCCCAGGTCGGTGCCGGAGACCTCGCGCAGCGCCACAAAAGCCAGACGAACGGGTGTGCCCAGCTTCATGGCCTCGTCAGCCGACGTGACCTTGCGGCTCGTGTACAGCGCCATGTCGTAGACCTTGAAGATGGCCTTGAAGCGCGTGCCGGCGCCATTGAGCTGCAACGTGGTGCCCTGCACCACCAGGCTGTCCGGGAATTTTGTCGCGGTGGGCGCCGCCAGAACCGGCAGCGCCAGGCCCGCCGAGCCGGCAGCCAGCGTGGCCGCACCGCGCGCAAGCCAGTTTCGCCTTGAATACTGATGCATGAATGTCTCCTGCTTATGGTTGTTGATCTCGGGCGCCGTTCCCGGCCGGCCCTGCGCGCAGCCTCGCGGCAGCCGCAAGCATGGTAGCGGACCCAACCGGCGTGCTTGCTTACAGCGACCAGGGGTGCGAAGCGATAAACTCATCATCCGGCGCGGCACCCTCCGGACCTGCGCCGCGGGACCTCCCTCTTTTTTGATCCTTTACCGGCGCCCTGGCTCCTCACCGCTTCATGAAACGCACCTGGCTTCTTTTCTCGCAAACCGTCACCGTCCTGCTGGCGGCTTACTTCGTGGTGGCTACGCTCAAGCCGCAGTGGCTGGACCGCGGCAACGCGCCGGGCGTGTCTGTCCTTGAAGCGCCGGCCGGCAATGCGCCACGCGGCGCCGGTCCGGGCGTTGGCTTTGCCTCGGCCGCCAAGGTCGCGTCCGCAGCGGTCGTGAGCATCAACACCAGCAAGGCCGCGGCCAAAAACCCGCATGCCGAAGACCCGTGGTTCAAGTTTTTCTTCGGCGACCAGAGCCCCAACGAACCGCAAGGCGGCCTGGGCAGCGGGGTGATCATCAGCGCCAGCGGCTACATCCTGACCAACAACCACGTGGTTGAAGGCGCCGACGAGATCGAGGTCATCCTCAACGACACGCGCAAGGCCAAGGCCCAGGTCATCGGCACCGACCCGGACACCGACCTGGCCATCCTCAAGATCAACCTCGACAAACTGCCGGTCATCGTGCTGGGCAACTCCGACGCCCTGCAGGTAGGCGATGCGGTGCTGGCCATTGGTAACCCGTTTGGCGTGGGCCAGACGGTCACCGGCGGCATCGTGAGCGCCCTGGGGCGCAACCAGCTGGGCATCAACACGTTTGAAAACTTCATCCAGACTGACGCTGCCATCAACCCCGGCAACTCGGGCGGCGCGCTGGTCGACGTGAACGGCCACCTGATGGGCATCAACACCGCGATCTACTCGCGCTCGGGCGGCTCCATGGGCATCGGGTTTGCCATTCCCGTGTCGACCGCCAAGCTGGTGCTGGACGGCATCGTGAAAGACGGCCAGGTCACACGCGGCTGGATCGGCGTGGAGCCGCAGGACCTCAACCCCGAACTCGCGGAAACGTTTGGCCTTCCGGTAGCGGCGGCCAAAGAGGGCGGCGTCATCATCACCGGGGTGCTGCAAAACGGCCCGGCCGCGCAAGCCGGCATTCTGCCCGGCGACGTGATCACCGCCGTGAACGGCAAGGGTGTGCGCAACGTGAGCCAGCTCTTGACCGCCGTGGCGGCCCTCAAGCCCGGCACGCCCGCGCCTTTGACGGTGCTGCGCAAGGACAAGCAGACCGAGATTGCCGTGACACCGGGCAAACGCCAACGGCCGAAAGTTCAGCAGCGCTGATTCGTTGAGGCGTAGCGCAACGCCATGCCAATGGGAGCAAGGGAAAAAGGACGCGGTTTGCTATTAAATTAATAGCTGCTTGCGCACGTCACGATTGGGCTACAGCCCTTTTTGTTTATTTTTTTAGTGGCCCGGCATGCCCTGGGGGCCAGCCCCTGGGCTTGGCAAGCCCGAGGAAATCAGGGCTTGGCGGCTTCTGCGTCGCCGTCGGTGTCCGGCGCCTTGGTGTGCTTGACGAACAGCTGGGCCGCGACGATGCCGACCTCGTACAAGCCACCCACCACCATCAGCAGCATGATCATGGAGCCCGCATCGGGCGGCGTGACCAGGGCGGTGCCGACGGCGGCAATCACCCAGAAATAGCCGCGGTACTGGCGCAGCTGGGCCACGGTGAGTATGCCCATGCGCACCAGCAGGATCACCGCAATCGGTACCTCAAAGGCCAGCCCGAACGCCAGGAACATGCCCAGCACAAAGCTCAGGTATTCCTCGATGTCCGGCGTGGCCGTGATCGACTTGGGCGCAAAGCTCTGGATAAAGGCAAACACCTGGCCGAACACGAAGTAATAGCAGAAGGCCACACCCACAAAAAACAGCAGGGTGCTGGAAACGACCAGCGGCATGACCAGTTTTTTCTCATGCGAATACAGGCCCGGGGCGACGAAGGCCCACACCTGGTACAGCACCACCGGCAACGCGATCATGAATGCCGCCATGAAAAGGATCTTGATGGGCACCACAAAAGGCGTGATCACGCTGATGGCGATCAGCTTGGAGCCCGCCGGAAGCGAGGCCACCAGCGGAGCGGCCATCAGGTCATAAAGGGCGCTGGCGCCGGGGTACACCGCCAGCACGGCGGCCGCAATGCCGATGGCAATCACCGCCCTGATCATCCGGTCGCGCAGCTCCACGAGGTGCTGCACAAAAGGCTGCTCGGTGCCCGCGAGTTCGTCAGGCTTGTCGGTGTGGGGATCGCTCATGAGGAGAATTTGCGCTGGTGGGGCTGCGCGGGGAAGCACGCAAACAGGAGGGAATCAGCAGGAAAGCTCAAGGCATGCGGCCCGGCTGCGGACGGAAACGCGCCACGCGCGCCGCACCGGACTGCGCCCGGGTGCGCACGCCCGAACGGGCCTTGTACCACTGGGGCGTAGCGCCCTGCTTGAGCCGCCATTTCTTTTTCGGGTGTTTGTATTCGGGAAAGATTTCCATGCCCGGCAATGCGCTTGAGGAAGCATCGCCTGTCGCCTCGGCCCACGACTTCTCGAAGTCGCTGGCATTGGTCTGGATGGAGTTTTCCACGTCGCGGGCAGCGCCCTCGACAGTTTCCTTCATCTTCTTGAGCTCGTCCAGCTCCATGGAGCGGTTGACCTCGTTTTTGACATCGGCCACATAGCGCTGCGCCTTGCCCAGCAAGGTGCCTACGGTGCGCGCCACGCGCGGCAGTTTTTCGGGGCCGATGACAATCAGCGCCACGGCGCCGATAAGCGCCATCTTGGAAATGCCGAGATCAATCATGGAGATTCAGGCAAAGCTTGTTATGCCAGCATGGGCCGCGGAACCGGCTTTGCCGGGCCGCAGGCGCAGCGGCCCCCTCGGGGGGCAGCGCAGTACGCGAAGCGACAAGCGTGGGGGCTCATGACTTCTGGCGTGCTTCGACGTCGATGGTGGTCTTGTCGGCGGCCTGTGCGTTGGTGACGCTGGCAGGCGGTACGGGCACGTCGGCCGGGGGCTGGCCGCCCTCCTTCATGCCGTCCTTAAAACCTTTGACGGCGCCGCCTAGGTCGCTGCCCATGTTTTTCAGCTTCTTGGTGCCGAAAACCATCACCACGATCAACAGCACGATCAACCAGTGCCAAATGGAAAATGAACCCATGATTTGCTCCTAATCTGGAATTGAGAGGTGTAAGTGCAGGTAAATGCGGAATTGCCGGTTTGCACGCAACTGACTTGATTCTAAAGGCCCGGCCTGTCAGGACGCTGATTACACACATTGCCCTACCGGGTTAGTGTGATTGGGGGCGTCAGGGTTCCCTTTGGCGACACCTGATTCTTCACTCAACACTGCGCGGCAGACACGATTTTCTGCCGCCAGCCAGGGCCGCGGGACCGGCTTTGCCGGGCCGCAGGCGCAGCGCCCCCTCGGGGGGCAGCGCAGTACGCGAAGCGACAAGCGCGGGGGCTAACCCTTCAGCCAGGGTCGGGGCCCGCCAATTACGTGGAAGTGCAAGTGATGCACCTCCTGCCCGCCCTCCGCGCCCGTGTTGGTCACGATGCGGTAGCCGCCCTCAGGGTAAGGGTTACAGCCCTGCTCCATCGCCAGCCTGGGGGCCAGCGTCATCAGGCGGCCCAGCATCGCGGCATGCTCGGGGCCGACCTGCGCCATCGAGGGGATGTGCTCCTTGGGGATGATCAGGAAATGCACCGGCGCCCAGGGGTTGATGTCGTGGAAGGCAAAAAACTCGTCGTCTTCGTACACCTTGCGGCTGGGGATAGCGCCTGCGGCAATCTTGCAGAAGAGGCAGTTGTCTGAGTGGCTCATGGCTTGGTCGGAATCCTTAGGCAAAAGCAAAAAGCGCGATTCCATGTTCAGTTCGGCGCGAGATTAGGCGCACCGCCGCAGACAGTGCTGAAGCACGGCAAGGCGGGGCAACGACATGTCGCATCGAACTGGGCATGGAATCAGGTCGGGCGGTGGCTGTTAAAGCGCATCCAGCCCCGCACGCAGCGGTACAGGTACCACAGCCACACGATGCCGTAAGCCACAGCACCCGGCAGCACGAACAGCAGCCACAGCGGCGACAACAGCACCAACCAGGCCAGCGTCCACCAGAAGGTGCGGATCATGTAGCTGTGGTGGTCGATGTAGAGGGGATCGGACTCGTCGGCGCGGCGGATGTAATTGATGATGACGGCAATCACCGCGAACACGCCGCCGCTGAACCAGGCCAGCGTGTGCAGGGCATACAGCACATGCATGACGGTTCGGTCGTTGGGGTTCTTGCCTTCGAATTCGGCCAGGTCGGTTTCCATCGGGTCAGGTTCCTGTCGTGGTCAAGTCAGATGAATACGGGTTGCACAAGCTCAAGGTTTTTCCGCAGCATCGCGGTGCTGCGCCTTGCGCAAGGCTTTTTCTTCGATGCCGCTGGTGCCTTCGCGGCGCTCCAGCTCGGTAATCACGTCGAGCGGGCTGAGGCCGTAGTGTGACAGCGCAATCAGGCTGTGAAACCACAGGTCGGCCACTTCACCGACCAGCTTGCCCTTAAGCTCTGCGGTGGGCCCGCCGTGGTCAATATCTTTGGCGGCCATCACCGTTTCAGTGGCCTCTTCGCCGATTTTTTTCAGGAAGGCGTCGGGGCCTTTGTGCAGCAGGCGCGCTACATAGCTGGTGTCCGGATCGCCGCCATTGGCCGCCTTGCGGCTTTCTATGATCTGCGCCAGGCGCTGGAGGGAGTCATTCGTGGTCATGTTTGCCCGGAGTCTGTTTGTACATGGTTGTCGGGTCTTTAAGGACCGGCTCGGTCACCACCCACTGGCCGTCTTTATAGACACTGAAAAAGCAGCTGTGGCGGCCCGTGTGGCAGGCGATGCCTGGCGTGTGGCCAAGCTGCGTCACCTTGAGCAGGATCACGTCGTTGTCGCAGTCAAGGCGAATTTCATGCACCGTTTGCTGGTTACCGGATTCCTCGCCCTTGTGCCAGAGGCGCCCGCGCGAGCGGCTGAAATACACCGCCTGGCCGAGCTCGGCGGTCTTTTGCAACGCCTCACGGTTCATCCACGCGAACATGAGCACATCGCCGCTGGAGGCTTCTTGTGCAATCACAGGGATCAGGCCCTTGTCGTCCCAGCTGACTTCATCCAACCAATTCATAAGCCTATTGTCGGGGATTTAGGGACACGATAAAGCAAGGATATCGTGGGACCGGCTTCGCCGGACTGCAGATATCGCCCCAGCAGGGGGGAAGGCGTAGCGCAGCGAAGCCTGCAGGGGTTGCTTTTTTTCAGGGGGAAGGCGCTACACGCAGTGAGCGTCCGACGGGGGTTACGTTATTCGAACTGGAATTCCGCGTGAAGCCATGTGGGCCTTGGCCTGCTGCACGGTGTATTCGCCGTAGTGAAAAATGCTGGCGGCCAGCACTGCATCGGCGCCGCCGGTCTGTATGCCGTCGGCCAGGTGTTCCAGGTTGCCGACGCCGCCGGAGGCAATCACCGGCACGCTGATGGCGTCGCTCACCGCGCGGGTCAGCGCCAGGTCAAAGCCGGACTTGGTGCCGTCACGGTCCATGCTGGTCAGCAAAATTTCGCCGGCGCCGCGCCGCGCCATGTCGGTGGCCCAGGCTACGGCGTCCAGGCCGGTGTTTTTGCGCCCGCCGTGGCTGTAAACATCCCAGCCCGGGCCCACAGGTTCACCGGCAGGCGTCAGGCGCTTTTCGTCTTCGGCGCTGCGGCGCTTGGCGTCAATCGCCACCACGATGCACTGCGAGCCGTATTTGGCGGACGCGTCGGCAATCACCTGCGGGTTGGCGATGGCGGCGGAGTTGAAGCTGGTCTTGTCGGCCCCCGAATTCAGCAGGCGCCGCACGTCCTCAACGGTGCGCACGCCGCCACCCACGGTAAGGGGGATGAAGACTTGCGAAGCCACGGCCTCGATGATGGGCAGAATCAGATCGCGGCCGTCGCTGGTGGCGGTGATGTCGAGAAAGGTGAGTTCGTCGGCGCCCTGCTCGTTGTAACGCGCAGCGATCTCGACCGGATCGCCTGCGTCGCGCAGCTGGGTGAAGTTGACGCCCTTCACAACGCGGCCGCCGGTCACGTCGAGGCAAGGAATGATTCGTTTGGCTAACATGCGCCCCCACGGTCGCTCACTGCGTGTAGCTCCCTGCCCCCCGAGGGGGCCGCCCGCCCTGCGGCCCGGCAAAGCCGGTTCCGCGGCTCATGCTGGCATACAGAATTGCCCTTCATCGCAACAGCGGTCATCCATTCAACTCATCTGCACGAGCCTGCGCCTTCTCAAAGTCAAGGTCACCGCTGTAAATCGATCGGCCGCAGATCACGCCTTCCACGCCCTCTTCCTCGACTTCGCAGAGCTTTTCGATATCGGCCATGTTCGAAAGGCCGCCCGAGGCGATCACGGGAATGGTCAGCGCTTGCGCCAGCTTGACGGTGGCGTCGATGTTGATGCCGGTGAGCATGCCGTCGCGGCCGATGTCGGTGTAGATGATGGATTCGACGCCGTAGTCCTGGAATTTTTTGCCGAGGTCGATGACTTCGTGGCCGGTCATCTTGCTCCAGCCGTCGGTGGCGACCTTGCCGTCTTTGGCGTCCAGGCCGACGATGATGTGACCGCCGAAGGCCGTGCAGGCGTCTTGCAGGAAGCCGGGGTTCTTCACGGCGGCCGTGCCGATGATGACGTAGCGCAGGCCGGCGTCGAGGTAGCGTTCAATGGTGTCCAGGTCGCGGATGCCGCCACCCAGCTGCACGTCGATTTCGCTGCCGACTTCGGCCAGGATCTGCTTGATGGCAGCCTCGTTCTTCGGCTTGCCCGCAAAAGCGCCGTTCAGGTCCACCAGGTGCAGGCGGCGCGCGCCCTTGTCGACCCAGTTGCGCGCCATGGCGGCCGGGTCTTCGCTGAAGATCGTGGATTGATCCATGTCGCCCTGTTTGAGGCGGACGCAGTGACCGTCTTTCAGGTCAATCGCGGGGATGAGTAGCATGTGGCGGTAGAAAAGACGGTGAAAAAAGAAAAACGGGTGCTCAGGGTAACAAAAAGTCCGGCGTCCGGGTACCGGGTCTGACCCAAGGCATTTGTGGTGGCTAGGGGTTCCAGTGCAGGAAGTTGCGGTACAGGGCCAGCCCGTGGTCGGCGCTTTTCTCGGGGTGGAACTGGGTGGCAAAAATATTATCGCGTGCAATCGCCGCCGTAAAGCGCGCGCCGTAGTCAGCCTCGCCCGCGATGTGGTGCGCATCTGACGGACGGGCATAGAAACTGTGCACGAAATAAAAGTAAGAGCCGTCTGGCACACCGGCCCAGACCGGGTGGGCTTTGGCCGTGCCCGCCCCATTTTGGTGAACCTGGTTCCAGCCCATTTGCGGCACCTTGTAGCGGCTGCCGTCGGGTTGGGTCTGGCCAGCCAGCTCAAACTTGATGACCTGGCCGGGGATGAGGTTCAGGCCGTTTGTTCCGGCGCCGCCGTCGCCGGGCACGCCTTCGTCGCTGTGGGTGAGCAGCATCTGCATGCCCACGCAGACACCAAAGAGAGGTTTGTGCGCTGCGGCGTGCAGCACCGACTCCAGCATGCCGGAGTCGGCCAACTCGCGCATGCAGTCGGCAATGGCGCCCTGGCCGGGGAGTACGATGCGCTCGGCGTTCATCACGTCTTCGGCTTTGGAGGTGACCATCACCTCAAAGCCGCTGCCTGCGGCCACATGCCGCACGGCCTGCGACACGGAGTGCAGGTTGCCCATGCCGTAGTCGACCACGGCCACTGTTTTGGGTTTTGCCATCAGGTTTGAGAATGTATTTTTGCTACAAGTTTAATAGCTTCTTGCGCACGCCCTTATTGGGCTAGAGCCCTAAAAGGCTTAAATTTATTCAATGCTTAAAGCGATCCCTTGGTCGAAGGAATCACACCGGCAGCGCGCGGGTCGATCTCCAGCGCCATGCGCAGCGCACGGGCAAACGCCTTGAACACCGTTTCAGCCTGGTGGTGGGCGTTTTCGCCCTTGAGGTTGTCGATGTGCAGCGTGACGAAGGCGTGATTGACGAAGCCCTGAAAGAATTCGTAGGCCAGCTGGCTGTCGAAGGTGCCGATCATGCCGCTCTTGAAGGGCACATGCATCTCCAGGCCCGGGCGGCCCGAAAAATCGACCACTACGCGCGACAGCGCCTCGTCGAGCGGCACATAGGCGTGGCCGTAGCGGCGCAGGCCTTTTTTGTCGCCCACAGCCTTGGCCACTGCCTGCCCGAAGGTAATGCCCACGTCTTCCACCGTATGGTGGCCGTCGATGTGCAAATCGCCCTTGGCCTGGATGTCCAGGTCGATCAGGCCGTGGCGGGCGATCTGGTCGAGCATGTGGTCGAAGAAGCCGATGCCCGTGGAGAGGTTGGCCTGACCGGTGCCGTCCAGGTTGAGCTTGACGGTGATCTGGGTTTCGGCGGTGTTGCGCGAAACCTCGGCGGTTCTCGGGAGAGAGGGAGCAAGTAGGGGGGTGGTCATAGGGATTCTTTAAGCGCCGCCAGCATTTGCGTGTTCTCGTCCGCGGTGCCGACCGTCAGGCGCAAACAATTGGCCAGCAATGGATGCATTTTAGAAACGTTTTTGATAAGAACCTTGCGCGAGCGCATGCCCTCAAAGGTTTTGGCGGCATCGGGCACGCGCACCAGGATCATGTTGGCGTCGCTTTTCCAGGCCTTCACGCCCGGCAAGGCCTGCAGTTCGTCAAAAATCCTCACGCGTTGCGCCAGGATGTCTTTCGCCTGGGCGGCAAACACCTCCTGGTAGGCCAGCGCAAACAGCGCGCACTCGTAGTTGAGCACGCTGATGTTGTAGGGCGGGCGCACCTTGTCGACTTCCGCGATCAGCGCTTTCGGGCCCATCATGTAGCCCAGGCGCACGCCGGCGAGGCCAAATTTGCTCATGGTGCGCATCAGCAGCACATGTTTGTGTTTCGCGATGCGGTTGATATAACTTTTGCTGGAAAACGGCTGGTAGGCCTCGTCCATGACGACCAGGCCACCTTGCTCGCCCACGGCCTCGATGATTTTTTCAATCACCGCGTCGTCCCACAGGTTGGCCGTGGGGTTGTTCGGGTAGGCCAGGTAAATCAGCGAAGGCTTGTGCTCCTTGATGGCGGCCAGCATGGCGGCTTCGTCGAGTTCAAAGTCGGCCGTCAGCGGCACGCCGATGAATTTCAGGCCCTGGAGCTGCGCACTCATGGCGTACATCACAAAGCCTGGCAGCGGCGCCAATATGGAACCCCCTTCTACATCGCAAGCCATGGCCAGCAACGAAATGAGTTCGTCCGAGCCATTGCCCAGCATGATGTCAAAGCCCTCGGGCATGCCCGCATGGGCCGCCAACGCGCGGCGCAGGTCGTTGACGCGGCCATCGGGGTAGCGGTTGAGCGCCACCGCGCCCAGGCGCTCGCCCAGTTTGGCCTGCAGCTCAGCCGGCAGGCGGTGCGGGTTCTCCATCGCGTCGAGCTTGACCATGCCGGCCGAGTCCTGAATGGCGTAGGCGTGCATAGACTGCACATCCTGGCGGATCAGGGATTTGATTCTGGGGTCCAGTAGAGATGAAGGCTCGATCATGGGGTTTGCTCCAGCAGTTCAATGCCGGTTTTAAAAGGGTTGATCACCTGGACGCCGCCGTAGTGCTGTTCGTGCGCCAGGTCTTCGCTCAGCAGGTAGCGGCATCCCAAATGCTGGGCCGCGGCGATAACCAAACAATCGCGGTAATGCAGTCCGTAGCGGCTTTCGACTGCCCAGGCGGATTCAACCGTGGCATGGTCGGTTTGCCACGGCTGCCAGAGCTCATAGCGGCGCACCTCGGCGCGCGCATCGCCCGCCGGCATGGGCGGCTGGATCTTGCGGGTAGCCAAGAGGTAAAACTCATTGAGCACCTGCGTGCTGATGCGGCCCATGCCGCGCTGCCACAGCACCGTCAACCAAGCCAAGGCGGCTTGCTGCCTGGCCGGGTCAGCCCCGTCTTCGCTGTAAATCAGGATGTTGGCGTCGACAAACACGCCGGTCGTGGTGGCGGCGCTGCTCATGCGCCGCGCTCGTCAAGGTCGATACGCGTGGGGTAAGGCTGCCCGTCGGACACCCAGAGCCGCGCCTTGTTCTGCCAATCGTGCATGGCGCGCTGGTAGGCGTCGGTGCGCTGCATCTTTTCCGTCAACATCTCGCCCACAAGGCGCGACACACTGGTATTGCGCTTGGCCGCCTCCACCCGCACCCATTCGAGGGCGGCGTCGTCCACGGTGATGGTGACGTTCTTCATAGGCTGAAGTTTACACGAATTTCGTGCAACACGAAGTTCGTGTAATTTTGGAGGGTTTTATTTCAACCGCATCTCAGCCGCACGCGCATGCGCCTGCAGGCCTTCGCCGTAGGCCAGTTCGGCGGCGATCTTTCCCAGCACCTGAGCGCCGGCTTCGCTGACTTCAATCAGGCTGGAGCGTTTCTGGAAGTCATAGACGCCCAGCGGCGAGCTGAAACGCGCAGTGCCACTGGTGGGCAGTACGTGGTTGGGGCCGGCGCAGTAGTCGCCCAGCGATTCGCTGGTGTAGGCGCCCAGGAAGATGGCGCCGGCGTGTTTCAACAAAGGTTCCCATTGGTGCGGATCACGGCTGGAGACCTCGAGGTGTTCCGGTGCGATGCGGTTGCTGATCTCGCAGGCCTCTTCCATGCTGCGGGTGTGGATCAGCGCGCC
>NZ_JBDTPB010000039.1:0-221667 GCF_039932935.1 Polaromonas sp. | reverse complement strand
GGTCCTCAACTGGTGGTTTTACCTGCGCCGCGGCGCCGAGATCAAAAACCCCTGAACGATATGACCCACCCCCGAAGCGCCTTCGGCGCCTCCCCCTCAAGGGGGCGCACCCAGCGGCCCGGCAAAGCCGGTTCCGCGGGTGCCCCTGAACAGATGCATGAACGACGGAGCCAATCATGAGCCATTTTCTTGATCGACTGAGCCACTTTTCCAACCCCCGGGAGTCCTTCTCCGGGACGCACGGCGTCACCACCGCCGAAGACCGGACCTGGGAAGACGCCTACCGCAACCGCTGGGCGCATGACAAGATCGTGCGCAGCACCCATGGTGTGAACTGCACCGGATCGTGTTCGTGGAAGATTTATGTCAAGGGCGGCATCGTCACCTGGGAAACCCAGCAGACCGACTACCCGCGCACGCGCTGGGACATGCCCAACCATGAGCCGCGCGGCTGCTCGCGCGGTGCCAGCTACAGCTGGTACCTGTACAGCGCCAACCGCGTCAAATACCCGATGGTGCGCGCACGCCTGCTCAAGCACTGGCGCGAGGCGCGCCTGACGCTCCCGCCAGTGGAGGCCTGGGCGGCGGTGGTGCGTGACGACGCCAAGCGGCGCGACTACCAGAGCGTGCGCGGCCTTGGCGGTTTTGTGCGTTCCAGCTGGGACGAGGTCAACGAGATCATTGCGGCTTCCAACGTGCACACGATCAAGAAGCACGGCGCTGACCGCATCATTGGTTTCTCGCCGATCCCTGCGATGTCCATGGTCAGTTACGCCGCCGGCTCGCGCTACCTGTCGCTGATAGGCGGCGTGTGCATGAGTTTTTACGACTGGTATTGCGACCTGCCTCCATCCAGCCCGCAGGTCTGGGGTGAACAGACCGACGTGCCGGAGTCGGCCGACTGGTACAACTCGGGCTTCATCATTGCCTGGGGTTCCAACGTGCCGCAGACGCGCACCCCCGACGCGCACTTCTTTACCGAAGTCCGTTACAAGGGTACGAAAACCGTGGCGATCACGCCGGACTATTCCGAGGTCGCTAAACTCTCCGACCTGTGGCTGCACCCCAAACAGGGCACCGATGCTGCAGTTGCCATGGCCATGGGCCACGTGATTCTGAAGGACTTCTACTTCGGTGGCAATGGCAAACCGCGTTCGGCCTACTTCGACCACTACGCGCGCCGCTACACCGACCTGCCCATGCTGGTGATGCTGAAAGAGCACCAGATGGAAACCGGTGAAACCGTCATGGTGCCAGACCGCTATGTACGCGCATCCGACTTCAACGGCAAGCTGGGCCAGGCGAACAACCCCGAGTGGAAAACCGTGGCCTTCGACGCGCAGGGCAAGGTTGTGCTGCCACACGGCGCCATCGGTTTTCGCTGGGGCCCCGATGGCCGTGCCGACGCCGGGCAATGGAACCTGGAATCCAAAGAAGCGCGCCAGGGCGACGAGGTCACGCTCAAGCTGTCGGTGATGGAGGGTGATGCCCCCAGTGCTGACAGCGCCAAGGTCGGCTTTCCATACTTCGGCGGTATCCCCCACGAACACTTCGCCAACAACGAGCAGAGCGATGTACTGGTGCGCACCGTGCCGGTACAGCGCATTTCGCTCGGCAAAGCAGGCGAGGAGCGCTCCGCCCTGGTTGCAACGGTGTTTGACCTGCAGGTCGCGCAATACGGCATTCCCCGCGGTTTACCCGGTGAATTGGCCGCCGCCGACTTTGACGACAACAGCCCTTACACCCCCGCGTGGCAGGAGCAGATCACCGGTGTGCCGCGTGCCCAGATCATCGCTGTCGCACACCAGTTTGCCGACAATGCCGACAAGACCGAAGGCCGGTCCATGGTCATCATCGGTGCCGGCATGAACCACTGGTACCACAGCGACATGAACTACCGCAGCGTCATCAACATGCTGATGATGTGCGGCTGCATCGGCAAGAGCGGCGGCGGCTGGGCGCATTACGTGGGCCAGGAAAAACTGAGGCCGCAGACGGGTTGGACGCCACTGGCCTTCGCGCTCGACTGGATCCGCCCACCCCGGCAGATGAACTCCACCAGTTTCTTCTATGCGCACACCGACCAGTGGCGCTACGAAAAGCTCGGCGTGGACGAGGTGCTGTCTCCACTCGCCGACAAAAAACTCTACGGCGGCAGCATGATCGACTACAACGTGCGGGCTGAGCGCATGGGCTGGTTGCCGAGCGCACCGCAGTTGCAGACCCACCCCATGCAGGTGGTCAGAGACGCGCAGGCCGCGGGCCTGGATGCGAAAGACTATGTCGTCAAGTCCCTCAAGGATGGCTCGCTCAAGATGAGCTGCGAAGACCCGGACCATCCAGACAACTGGCCGCGCAACATGTTTGTCTGGCGCTCCAACATCATCGGCTCGTCGGGCAAGGGTCACGAGTACTTCCTCAAGCATCTGCTCGGAACAGACAACGGCGTGCAGGGCAAAGACCTGGGCTCTGAAGACGGCAAGCCTGAAGAAGTGGTCTGGCACGACAAGGCGCCTGAAGGCAAGCTGGATCTCCTGGTCACGCTCGACTTCCGCATGAGTACGACCTGCTTGTACTCCGACATCGTGCTGCCCACCGCGACCTGGTACGAAAAAAACGACCTCAACACCAGCGACATGCACCCGTTCATTCATCCGCTGTCTACTGCGGTGGATCCGGTGTGGCAATCGAAAAGCGACTGGGAAATCTACAAGGGCTTTGCGAAGAAATTCAGCGAGTTGTGCGAGGGCCATCTTGGTGTCGAGAAGGAAATGGTGCTGACCCCGGTGATGCACGATACCCCGGGTGAGCTGGCCCAGCCTTTTGAAGTGAAGGACTGGAAGCGTGGCGAGTGTGAGCTGGTGCCCGGCAAGACGGCGCCCCAGATGCAGGTGGTCGAACGCGACTACCCCAACGTCTACAAACGTTTCACGGCCGTCGGCCCTTTGCTGAACAAGATAGGCAATGGTGGCAAGGGCATTGCCTGGAACACCGAAACCGAAGTGCGGCAACTCGGCGAACTCAACGGCCTGGTGACTGAGCCTGGCGTGACCCAAGGCATGCCGCGCATCAACAGCGACATTGATGCCTGCGAAATGGTGTTGCAACTCGCGCCTGAAACCAACGGCCATGTGGCGGTGAAGGCCTGGCAGGCGCTGGGCAAGCAGACTGGTCGCGAGCACGCGCATCTGGCGCTGCATCGCGAAGACGAGAAGATCCGCTTCCGCGACATCCAGGCGCAGCCGCGCAAGATCATCAGCTCGCCAACCTGGAGCGGCATCGAATCGGAAACCGTGTCGTACAACGCCGGCTACACCAATGTGCACGAACTGATCCCATGGCGCACCCTCACGGGCCGCCAGCAGTTCTACCAGGACCACCCGTGGATGCTGGCTTTCGGCGAGGGCCTGGCCAGCTACCGGCCGCCGGTGAACCTGAAGGCGACCGCCGGTGTGCACGGTATCCGTACCAACGGCAACACCGAGATACTGCTGAACTTCATCACGCCGCACCAGAAGTGGGGCATCCACTCAACGTACACAGACAACCTGTTGATGCTCACGCTGAGCCGCGGCGGGCCGATCATCTGGCTCAGTGAGGATGATGCCAAGCTCATCGGCGTGGAAGACAACGACTGGATCGAGGCCTACAACGTCAATGGCGCGATTGCCGCGCGGGCTGTCGTCAGCCAGCGCGTCAAGCCGGGCATGGTGATGATGTACCACGCGCAGGAAAAAATCGTCAACACCCCGGGTTCGGAGATCACCGGCCAGCGCGGCGGCATCCACAACTCGGTGACGCGCATCGTGCTCAAGCCGACCCACATGATCGGCGGTTACGCGCAGCTCTCCTACGGCTTCAACTACTACGGAACCATAGGCACCAACCGCGATGAATTCGTCGTGGTGCGCAAGATGGACAAGGTGGACTGGCTGGACACGCCACGCGATGACGAACGTGCGTTCGCCGTGCAACAAATGGGAGAAGCAGCATGAAGGTACGCGCACAAATCGGCATGGTGCTGAACCTGGACAAGTGCATTGGCTGCCACACCTGTTCGGTCACCTGCAAAAACGTATGGACCAGCCGGCCCGGCATGGAATACGCCTGGTTCAACAACGTCGAGACCAAGCCCGGCATCGGTTACCCCAAAGAGTGGGAAAACCAGGACAAATGGAATGGCGGCTGGGTGCGCAAGGCGGACGGTTCCATCGAGCCGCGCCAGGGCGGCAAGTGGAAGCTGCTGATGCGCATCTTCTCCAACCCCAACATGCCACAGATCGACGACTATTACGAACCTTTCACCTTCGATTACGACCATCTGCAGGCAGCGCCGGAAATGAAGGCCACGCCGACGGCGCGGCCGCGCAGCCTGATCACAGGCAAGCGCATGGAAAAGATTGAATGGGGTCCGAACTGGGAAGAGATTCTCGGTGGCGAGTTTTCCAAGCGCAGCAAGGACGCCAACCTGGCGAACTTCGACCAGGTCCAAAAAGATATGGTCGGCCAGTTCGAAAACACCTTCATGATGTATTTGCCGCGCCTGTGCGAGCATTGCCTGAACCCAGCCTGCGTGGCGTCCTGCCCTTCGGGCTCGATCTACAAGCGTGAGGAAGACGGCATTGTGCTGATCGACCAGGATAAATGCCGGGGCTGGCGCATGTGTGTTTCGGGCTGCCCGTACAAGAAAATCTATTACAACTGGAAGAGCGGCAAGGCCGAAAAATGCACCTTCTGCTACCCGCGCATCGAAGCCGGCCAGCCGACCGTCTGCAGCGAAACCTGCGTGGGCCGCATCCGTTACCTCGGTGTGGTGCTGTATGACGCCGACCGCATCCAGGAAGCGGCCAGCGTGGAAGACGACAAAGACCTGTACCAGGCCCAGCTCGACATCTTCCTGGACCCGAACGATCCGAAGGTGATTGAACAGGCACGCAAGGACGGCATTCCCGAAGCCTGGCTGGAGGGTGCGCGCCGCAGCCCGGTCTACAAGATGGCTGTGGAGTGGAAGGTGGCGCTGCCGTTGCACCCCGAGTACCGCACCTTGCCCATGGTCTGGTACGTGCCGCCACTGTCGCCCATCACCTCGGCGGCCAATGCCGGCCAGATCGGCATCAATGGCGAGCTGCCCGACATCGCGCAGATGCGTATTCCCGTGCAGTACCTGGCCAACCTGCTGACCGCGGGTGACACAGCACCGGTCATCCGTTCACTGCAACGCATGCTGGCGATGCGGTCCTACCAGCGCAGCAAGCACGTGGACCAGGTGCAAAACCTGGCGGTGCTGGAGCAGGCCGGTCTGACCGTGGCCGAGGTCGAGGAGATGTACCACATCATGGCGATTGCCAACTACGAAGACCGCTTCGTGATCCCGAGCACCCACCGCGAATATGCCGAGAACGCATTCGACATGCGCGGCGGCTGCGGCTTTACCTTCGGCAATGGTTGCTCCGACGGCGCCAGCGACGTCAGCCTGTTTGGCGGCAACAAGAAACGCACTATTCCCATCAAGGTGGAGGTCTGAACCATGGCACTTTTCAACAACACCCCTGCTGTGGCTTCGAAGAGCCTGCGCGTGCTGGCCCGGCTGCTTGCTTATCCCGACGCCGAACTGCGCAGCCATCTGGGCGCGCTGCGCGAGGCGCTGCACGAAGAGCGCGCGCTGGAGCCACAGCGTCTGGCCGAGCTGGATGCACTGGTCGAAG
Source organism: Polaromonas sp. (assembly GCF_039932935.1). Classification (GTDB taxonomy): domain Bacteria; phylum Pseudomonadota; class Gammaproteobacteria; order Burkholderiales; family Burkholderiaceae_C; genus Polaromonas. The sequence goes on along the minus strand of NZ_JBDTPB010000039.1, from coordinate 215,962 downwards.
CGCTTGCGCTTGCGCCGGCGCTTGAGACCGAGGCGGCTTATGTTGAGTTGTTCGACCGGGGCCGCGCCACATCGCTGCACCTGTTTGAGCATGTGCACGGCGACTCGCGTGATCGCGGACCGGCCATGATTGACCTGGCGCAGACCTACGAGAAAGCCGGCATGTACCTGGCCGAAGGTGAGATGCCGGATTTTCTTCCGGTGGTGCTCGAATTCACCTCGACCCAGCCGCCGCGCGAGGCGCGCGCGTTTCTGGCCGAGATGGCGCATATCTTCAACGCGATTTTCGCGGCGCTGCAGCAGCGCGAAAGCGGCTATGCCTCCGTGCTGGGTGCCTTGCTGGAGTTGGCCGGAGAGAAGGCCCAGCCGGTGCAGATCGCGGCTGAAGAGCTTATCGACACGGTTTGGGAAGAGCCGGTCGTCTTTGACGGCTGCTCGTCCAAAGGCCAGGCCAGGCCGGATCAGCCGCAGCCGATTCACATCGTGCCGCATGTGCGCAAGGCACGCCCCAACCAAGGAGCACAAGCATGAGCCCCGGACTTCACGGATTTCTTTTTGGTGTCTACCCCTACATCTGCCTGACCGTTTTCCTGCTCGGCAGTCTGATCCGCTTCGACCGCGACCAGTACACCTGGAAAAGCGACTCCTCGCAGTTGCTGCGCACCGGCCTGCTGCGCTGGGGCAGCAACCTGTTCCATGTGGGCATCCTGTTCCTGTTCTTCGGTCATCTGGTCGGCCTGCTGACGCCGCACGCGGTGTATGGCGCTTTCATGGACGCCGCGACCAAGCAGCGCATGGCAATCTACGCGGGTGGCACTGCCGGCTTCATCTGTTTCATCGGCCTGTCGATGCTGATTTACCGCCGCATGTTCGATGAGCGCATCCGCTACACCAGCCACAAGACCGATCTGGCGATCTTGCTGATTTTGTGGACACAGCTGGTGGTGGGCCTGATCACCTTGCCCTATTCGTGGGGACACGCCGACGGCAGCGTGATGCTGATCCTGGCCGAATGGGCGCAGCGCATTCTGACCCTGCGCGAGGTGGATTCTGCAGCGCTGGCCGTGCTGCCCTGGCCCTACCGCTTCCACATTGTTTTCGGGATGACCATCTTCCTGCTGTTCCCCTTCAGCCGCCTGGTTCATGTGTGGAGTGGCTTCGGATCCGTCGCCTACCTCTTCCGTCCCTACCAGCTCGTGCGCAGCCGCCGCCTGGGTGTCCCCGGGGCCGAGTCGAGCCGCAACCGTTAACACCGAGAACTGGATCACCACCATGAACATCTCATCCTCCCCATCCCCCGTTGCTGCCCAGGGCTGTGGCAGCGGCGCGTGCCAGTGCGGCGGCCCTGCCGCTGCGCCTGAGCTGCCGACCGCCAGCGTCAACGGCGTCAGCCTGCATGTCCCCGGACAACGACCCGACACGGGCACACTGCGCGAGCTGGCCTATGCCGAACTGCTCAGGCAGGAGGCCGTGCGCCAGGGCCTGTTCCTGAGCCCCGCAGTGTCGAGCGCGCCAGAGCTGGGCCAAGCCGAGCGCGAAGTCATCGAGGCCATGGTGGACCAGTCGGTGCAAACGCCCCGGCCTACCGACGAGGAGGGCCGGCGTTATTACGAAGCCCACAAGGCGCAGTTTCTGGTGGGCCAGGCGCTGCATGTGCGGCACATCCTGTTTGCTGTCACGCCCGGTGTCAACGTCCAGGCACTCACCGTGCATGCCGAGCGTGCCTTGCTGGAACTGTCGCACAAGGGCGTGGCCCCCGGACGTTTTGCGCAGCTGGCTGCCGAGTTGTCCAACTGCCCGAGCAGCGCTCAGGGCGGTGATCTCGGCTGGATAGGGCCTGACGACTGTGCGCCCGAACTGGCGACGGAACTGTTTCACCTCCAGCATGCGCAAACCGGCACCGGCGTGCATCCGCGTCTGTTCCACACACGTTTCGGTTTTCATATCATTGACGTGCTGGAGCGCCGCAGCGGCACCCAGCCGGCGTATGAGGAAGTGCGCGAACGCATTGCGGCTTTGCTGACCATGCAGTCGCGCGCGCGGGCGTTGCACCAGTACATGAGCCTGTTGGTGGGGGAGGCGGAGATAGAAGGCATCGCTCTTGAGGGCGCAGATTCTCCCCTGGTGCAATGACCGAAAACGCCGCCCCCGCAGACAAGCTGCTGCTGCGTTTACGGCGTTTTCACTCTGACTACTTTCCGTTGCACCAGCAGTCCTTTCAGGATCTGGTGTCGCAGGGACAGCACCCAAAGACGCTGTTCATTGGCTGCTCGGATTCGCGCGTAGTGCCCTACCTGCTGACCGGTGCCGGCCCGGGCGAGCTTTTCATCGTACGCAACGTGGGGGCCTTCGTTCCGCCTTATGACGGCTCACATGGGCTCCATGGCACCACGGCGGCGATCGAGTTCGCGGTGCTCAGCTTGCATGTGGAGCGCATCATTGTCTGTGGCCATAGCCACTGCGGCGCCATTCGTGCTGCGTACGAAGGTGTGCCTGAGGAAGCGGTGGCACTGCAGGCGTGGCTCAAGCTGGCGAGCGAGGCCTTGCTGCCGGTCCAGACCAGCCCCGAGGCCCTGCGCCGCACCGAGCAGCGCATCGTGGTGTTGCAACTCGAGCGCCTGATGGCCTATCCCATGGTCCGGCGTGAGGTGGAGAAGGGCGCTTTGACTCTGCACGGCTGGCATTACGTCATTGAGGACGGCGAAATCCACATCTTTGATGTACGACAAGGAAGTTTCATTCCTGCCGCGATAGCCTCCAACAGCGGCACTGGCCCGTATCAACCTTATGTGGAGCACGATGGACAAATCATCAGCAATTGACCTTGCCGCGAAGGCGAGCACCAATTCGATCGCGGCGGCGGCAGTGTTGCAGACACTTGCCGACGATTCGGGCCTTCGGTCCTGGCGCATTGGCGGCAAGGAGCTGATCCCGGTGGTGCAGGGCGGGATGGGTGTATGTGTTTCTGCGGGAGGGTTGGCCGGCACGGTGGCCCGCTTGGGCGGCGTGGGCACCCTGTCGTCCGTGGATTTGCGGCGTCTGCATCCTGACCTGATGGCCAAAACGCGCCACTTGAACAAGGAGCCCGATGCCCGTGCCTTGATCGATGCCGCCAATTTCGAGGCGCTTGACCGGGAAATTCGCAAGGCCCGTCGGCTGGCACAAGGCCGCGGCCTGATTGCCGTGAATGTCATGAAGGCCCTCAGTGCCTACGAAGGTTATGTGAGCCAGGCGCTGGACAGTGGGGCTGATGCGCTGGTGGTTGGTGCCGGTCTGCCGCTTGATTTGCCGGAGCTGGCGCGGGACTATCCCAACGCAGTGTTGATCCCCATTTTATCGGACGCGCGAGGGGTGCAACTGCTGGTGCGCAAGTGGCAAAAAAAAGGGCGTCTGCCCGATGCCATCGTGATTGAGCATCCCGGCCTTGCGGGCGGCCACCTGGGCGCCGCCAAAGTCGCGGACCTGCATGACAGCCGCTTCGATTTCGAGGTGGTCATTCCGCAGGTGCTGGAGTTTTTCAAAACGGCCGGCATTGAACGCGAAATTCCGTTGATTGCCGCCGGCGGCATCAACTGCCGGGACGATATCCTGCGCCTGCAGGCTCTGGGCGCGTCGGCCGTGCAATTGGGTACGGCCTTTGCCGTCACCCAGGAGTGCGATGCCGACCCCGCCTTCAAGAGGGTGTTGGCCGAAGCCAAACCGGAAGACATGGTGGAGTTCATCAGCGTGGCAGGCCTGCCCGCGCGTGCGGTACGCACACCTTGGCTGGAAAAATACATCCGGCTTGAACCCCTGCTCCAGGCGGCAGCCCATGTCAAGGCCAAATGCAACATGTCGTTCGACTGCCTCGCTCATTGCGGCCTGCGCGACGGCGTGGCTGGCATGGGCCAGTTCTGCATTGACCAGCAGCTCGGTCACGCCTTCGAGGGCGATACGCGCAAAGGCCTTTTCTTCCGTGGTGCTGCCAGCTTGCCGTTCGGCGACCGGATCTGTTCGGTGCAAGAATTAATGCAGTGGCTGCTTGGTGGCATTCGGCCAGCAGCGTCTGTTGCAGGAGCACAAGCATGAAACGCGATCCCTTCGGGCGGCCTCAGGATCTGACTGCCACCCAGCCCATCAGCCACGACGTGCTGAAGGAAAAATACCTCAAACCCGGCGAGACCGGCGTGGAAGACCTGTACCGGCGCGTAGCGCGCGCCCTGGCCTCAGTCGAGCTTGAGGCGGAGCGGGCCCAACACGAAGCGCTGTTCCTCGAGAACCTGCACGCAGGTGCGATTGGCGCAGGCCGCATCATGAGCGCGGCCGGCACTGCCATCCAGGCCACCTTGATCAACTGCTTTGTGCAACCCGTCGGCGATTGCATCCAGGGCGTTGATGACGGCGGCTATCCCGGCATCTATGAAGCCTTGCGCGAAGCGGCCGAAACCATGCGGCGCGGTGGCGGTGTGGGTTACGACTTTTCCCGCATCCGTCCGCGCGGCGCTGAAGTCAAAGGCACCGCGTCCATTGCCTCTGGCCCTTGTAGCTACATCAACGTCTTTGACCAGTCCTGCTCCACCGTGGAGAGCGCCGGTGCGCGGCGCGGCGCGCAGATGGGTGTGCTTCGCATAGATCACCCGGATGTGCACGAGTTCATCACTGCCAAGCGCACGCCCGGTCGTTGGAACAACTTCAATGTTTCGGTCGGCATGCCAGACGCGTTCATGCACGCGTTGGCCGAGGACCAGCCTTGGGAACTGGTGCACAAGGCCAAACCCGGTGCACCTTTGATGGAGCAGGGTGCATTCCAGCGGACCGACGGACTGTGGGTCTACCAGACCGTGGCGGCACGCGAGTTGTGGGATACCGTGATGCGCTCGGCCTACGACTTCGCCGAGCCCGGCATCCTGTTCCTGGACCGCATCAACCAGGACAACAACCTGCGTTATTGTGAAGAGATCGCGGCGACCAATCCCTGTGGCGAACAGCCGCTTCCCCCCTACGGCTGTTGCGACCTCGGGCCCATCATTCTAACGCGGTTTGTGCGTCATCCCTTTGGCTTCAACGGTGTGCCGGATTTTGATTTCGAGGCTTTCGCGAAGTCGGTGACAACCCAGGTGCGCGCGCTTGACAATGTCCTGGACGTCACGTTCTGGCCGCTGCCGCAGCAGCAGGCCGAGTCCGCCGCCAAGCGCCGTATTGGCGTCGGTTTCACCGGCCTGGGCAATGCGCTGGCCATGCTGTGCCTGCGCTACGATGCGGCCGAGGGGCGCGAGATGGCGGCGCGTATCGCCGTCTCCATGCGGGATGCGGCTTATGCTGCGTCGGTGGCGCTGGCGAAAGAAAAAGGCGCGTTTCCGAAGTTCGATGCCGAAGGCTACCTGGCCGCGGGCACCTTTGCCAGTCGCCTGCCGGCCGCCTTGCAGCAGGCCATACGCGCCAACGGCATTCGCAACAGCCATCTGCTGTCGATTGCCCCGACCGGTACAGTCAGCCTGGCGTTTGCCGACAATGCTTCCAACGGCATTGAGCCGCCGTTCTCCTGGATGTACAGGCGCAAGAAACGCGAGTCCGACGGCAGCACCACCGAATATGCGGTGGAAGACCATGCCTGGCGCCTGTACCGTGAACTTGGCGGCGATGTGGACAAGCTGCCCGGCTACTTTGTTTCGGCGCTCGAGATGTCGGCGGACAGCCACATTGGCATGATGGAAGCGGTTCAACCGTTTGTGGATACCGCGATTTCCAAAACCGTCAATGTGCCGGTCGACTACGCGTACGAAGACTTCAAGGGCCTGTACCAGCAGGCCTGGCGTGCCAAGCTCAAGGGCCTGGCCACTTATCGGCCCAACGCCATCCTCGGCTCAGTGCTCGAAACCCATGCAGACCCTGAAGCCACGCCGGCAGCAGCGCCTGCCGTGGACCCGATGCGCACGGTGATCGAAAGCCGTCCCAAGGGCGCGTTATCGGCAGTGGCGGAAAAAGTGGATTACTGGACGCAGGAGGGGCGCAAAACACTCTATATCGTGGTGTCCTTTTTGCCCGTGCCGACCGCTTCGGGAGACGGCACAGTCGAGCGGGCCATCGAATTTTTCATGCCTGTGGGCCAGAGCGGCGAGTCGCAGCAGTGGATCACCTCCAGCATGCGAATGCTTTCGCTGGCCGCACGCGGAGGTTTTCTTGAGCGTGCGCTCAGCGACATGCGCAAGGTGGCTTGGGACCGCGGTCCGGTGCGGCTCGGAACCTACGAAAAAGCCGACGGTACGCGCGTGCCGCTGTGGCACGACTCGGAAGTGGCCGCCATTGCCTATGCGGTACAGAACATCATCGCGCGGCGCGCTGACCAGCGAGCGACCGGCTCGGCGCTTGCGGCAGAGCCGCAGATCGACCTTGCCCTTGCGCCGCCGGTGATGGCGGGCAAGAAATGCAGCGAGTGCGGTGCACACGCAGTGATCCGCAAGGACGGCTGCGACTACTGCACCCAGTGCGGCCATCTGGGGGTTTGTGGATGACTGAACATGTTGTGCCCAATCCGCAGCCGCGCTCCGGCCAATGGCCGGCCAACGGGCCTGCTGGGGTTGACCGCCGCTGGCGGACGGGCCTTCTGTTGCAGGCACCGCACCGGCTGGCATTTTTTCTCGCGATGGTGATTCTGGTGACTGCCGGGGCCTGGTGGGCCCTGGTGCAGCTCGACCGTGTCAGCACGGCGCTCAACTTGTCTTATGCGTTGTCGCCCTCGCTGATGCACAGCGCAGTGATGACCTTCGGGTTTTTGCCGCTTTTCTTCTCGGGCTTTCTTTTTACCGCTGGGCCGAAATGGCTGGGCGTTCAGGCGCCCGCGCCCCGGCAGTTGCTGATACCGCTGCTACTCCAGGCAACGGGTTGGTTGGTTTGCCTGGCGGGTGCGCACCTGTATCGCCCGATAGCCTTGGCGGGGATGTTGATATCGGCAGCCGGTCTGACGTGGATAACTTCGATATTTTGGGGCTTGCTGCTGCGCAGTCCGGCCCCGGATAAGGTGCATGCCCGCGCCATTGGCGTGGCCTGCATCGTGGGGTGCCTTGCACTGACGGCGCTGCCACTGAGCTTGTTGCTGGGCTCGCCCGCCGTGGCGCGTGCCTGCGTGCTTTCCGGTCTGTGGGGATTTGTGGTCGTGGTGTATGTCTCGGTGGCGCACCGCATGATTCCGTTTTTTACTTCCAGCGCATTGCCTTTTATCAACGCTTGGCGACCATTCTGGGTGTTATGGCTCATGCTGTCTGTGGCTGCCTTTGAGGTGGCCGCGGTATGGATTGAACTGGAGGGCCGTCCGCAGGGGACGGTTGGTGTGGCCTGGGTCGCCCTGCATGGCGTTTTAGAGCTGGCAGCAGGGGGCGTGTTCCTCTGGCTGGCCGTGGTATGGGGGCTGATGCAAAGTCTGAAAAACCGGCTGCTCGCCATGTTGCACATCGGCTTTCTGTGGTTCGGTCTGACGCTTGTGCTGGGTGGTATGGCGCAGCTGCTTGGCCTGGTGCAGGACTCCCCCGTCCTGGCACTCGGCGCGCTGCATGCCTTGACGATGGGCTGCCTGGCTTCGCTGATGCTGGCCATGGTGACACGTGTGTCCTGTGGCCACAGCGGACGCGCGTTGGTGGCGGACAGGCTGGCATGGACCCTCTTTTTGCTGCTGCAGGCGGCAACGCTGTTGCGCATTGGCGCGGCGGCGCAAACTGCCTTTGCCGCATGGCTGCTGCTGGCGGCTGTCTTGTTGTGGGCTGGGGTCATGGGGGTGTGGGGTGTGCGCCTGGGTAACTGGTATGGCCGCCTGCGTGCCGACGGGCGTCCCGGTTGAAAGCAAGTTGATGAACCTGCTTGCCTTTCCCGGTCAGACCCCGGTAGTCGTCGCGGCCGAGGCCGACCCGGCGCAGCTCACGGCGGCCCTCATGCAGTCGCGCCAGACCATTTTGCCCAAGCGACTGGCGGCACCCGGCCCCGACGCGAAGCAGCTCGGCATGATCTTGAACGCCGCCGCTACCGCGCCCGACCATGGGCAATTGCTGCCCTGGCGTTTTGTGCTGGTGCCGCAAGCAGCGCGCGCCCGGCTGGCCGCGGTATTTGGCGCAGCGCTGGTGGAGCGGGACGCGCAGGCCACCCCTGAACAGATCGTGCAGGCCTGTGAGAAAGCGCATCGTGCCCCCTTGCTCATGTTGGTGGTGGTCGATGGCGAGTGTGGCGATGCCGGGGTCGACCTGCCTGAACGCATGGTCTCGGCCGGTTGTGCTGTGCAGAACATACTGCTCATGGCCACGGCCCTGGGTTATGGTTCGTCATTGACCAGCGGCAAGGCGCTCAAGTCCGGGGGGCTGCGCCGGCTGTTCGACCTGGCAGACGGCGAACATGCCCTGTGTTTTGTCAGCGTCGGGACGGCCCAGTCGCGCAAGCCCCCCCGCTTGAGGCCGGTACCGGCTGATTTTGTAAGCAGCCTTTCTGCCGACGGCGCCGCACCGAGGCACGAGCCGTCGGATCTTTTTTAATTCCTGAGACTGGATGGACCCATGGACATTCTGAGTTTTGACGACCTGCTGCAGGCCGCCCGCGCACAACCCGAGCCGCAGCGTCTGCTGTTCGTATTTACCGGCGTAGAGCTGCCCGAGGACAGCTCGCCGGTGCAGCGCGAACGTTTTAAGGCCGGCCAGGGCGGCGCGCTGGTCCCCTTGATGTGTGTCGACAAGAGCCCTGAGGAACTGAGCTCTTTTGCCGCGCTGGCGCAGGAGTCCAGCCAGTTCGGTCACCACTGGGGACTGGTGTTTGCCGCGGCCATGTCGGGTTCGATGAACCGTGCACCGACCTCCGAAGATGCGGAGGAGCCGCTGCAGCGCATGGTCGAGTCCATCAAGCAGGGCAACATCGGCGCGTTTATTCCGTTTGACCCGCAAGGGCAACCCGTGCAGTTCGGTTGACATGGGAGTGATGCGCCGGGTCGCGCGGCCTGCTTCCCTTCCCGGCGTGCATATGCCAGGTGCCGGGTTCGAGGCGCCTTTCGACATGCTGGCCGCCTGCCATGAGCGGGTAGAGCGCATGCTCGCACTGCTGGTTCGCCTGCAGCAGCACATGCTTGAACGTGGCCGCGACGATTCGGTGCGCCAGGCGGCCCGCGACGTGATGCGTTACTTTGACCTTGCCGCACCGCTGCATCACCAGGACGAAGAGCTGCACGTGTTCCCGCCATTGCTGGCCGGGCCCGATGCAGGCTTGCGCACCGTGGTGCAGCGCCTGCTGCAGGATCACCGGGATATGGAAGCGGCCTGGCCCGCGGCGCGCAGCGTGCTGCTTGAGATCGCCGAGGGCCCGGTGGCCGGCTGGGTTGCGCTGACGGCGACCCAGACGGCGGCACTGAGCCGCTTCGCCGGTCTGTATGAACGGCACCTGGCGGACGAAGACCGTTTGGCTTACCCCGCCGCGCAGGCAGTGCTGACGGCGCAAGCCCTGCAGGCCATGAGTCGCGACATGATGCAACGCCGCGGCGTTCGCGCCGCCAACTGATCTCTAGGAGCCTGTCGGACTTGAGAATCGTCGGCTGCAAATCGACCGCAGTGGTCCATTTTTCGCCGTCTTTTTGTCCCATAGCTGGGCTATGGGCCTGCAAACCCGGCAAAACTGTCCCCCCCGGCGGCCGATTTTCGCTTTCGACGCTCCACGCCCGACAGGCTCCTTGCCATGATTAGAGGCAAAATAGCAGGATGAACGCGCCCGACTCCCCCAACGCCCTGGCTGCCCGCAGCGAAATCCCGGCGCTCATGCAAACCATGGGTTCACAGGCAAAAGTGGCTTCAGCCCAAGTGGCGCGTGCGCAAGCCGCTATCAAAAACAGAGCACTTCTGAACCTGGCCAGCCTCCTGCGCCAGAACGTGGCGGCGCTGCAAACCGCCAACCAGCGCGACATCGAGCGCGGCACGGCATCGGGCCTGGCCGGCCCCATGCTGGACCGCCTCAAGCTCACGCCCAAAATCATTGAAACCGTGGCGGTTGGCTGCGAGCAGCTCGCCGTCATGCCCGACGTGATTGGCGACATCATCGGCATGAAAGAGCAGCCCAGCGGCATCCGCGTGGGGCAGATGCGTGTGCCCATCGGTGTGTTCGGCATGATTTACGAGAGCCGCCCCAACGTGACGATTGAAGCCGCGGCGCTGGCCATCAAAAGCGGCAACGCCTGCATCCTGCGCGGCGGCTCTGAAGCGATTGAATCGAACAAGGCACTGGCCGCGCTGGTGCAGCAGGCGCTGGTAGACGCCGGCCTGCCTCTAGAGGCCGTGCAGCTGGTGCCCACCACCGACCGCGAAGCCGTGGGCCACCTGATCGCCATGCCGCAGTATGTGGACGTGATCATTCCGCGCGGCGGCAAGGGCCTGATCGAACGCATCAGCCGCGACGCCAAGGTGCCGGTCATCAAGCACCTGGACGGTAACTGCCATGTGTATGTCGACGACCCTTGCGATATCGACATGGCGGTGAATGTGGCGGACAACGCCAAGACGCAAAAATACAGCCCCTGCAATGCCAGCGAAGGCTTGCTGGTCGCGCGCGGCGTGGCGGCGCAGTTCTTGCCGAAAATCGGCGCGATTTACGCCGCCAAGGGCGTGGAAATGCGCTGCGATGCCGAAGCACTGGCCATCCTGGCCGGCGTCAAGGGCGGCAACCTCAAGGCCGCGACCGAGCAGGACTGGTACGAGGAATACCTGGCACCCATCATCAGCATCAAGGTGGTGGCGGGCGTTGACGAAGCCATCGCCCACATCAACAAGTACTCGAGCCACCACACCGACGCCATCCTCACGCGCGACCACATGCATGCACAGCGTTTCATGCGCGAGGTGGATTCAGCCAGCGTGATGGTGAATGCGAGCACCCGCTTCGCTGATGGTTTCGAGTTTGGGCTGGGCGCCGAAATCGGCATCAGCACCGACAAGTTCCATGCGCGCGGGCCGGTCGGGATTGAGGGGCTCACGTCCCTCAAATACGTGGTGCTGGGCCAGGGCGAAGTCCGCTCCTGAAGCCATGCCGGGCCGCGAGCCCGGCCCACGGATTTTTGGATGGCTTGGGTTGGCGTTACCCCTTGTAACCCCGGCAACCCATCCCAATCTCCCTAGAATTCGGTCAGATATAACCGAAGTAAATAACAGATCCCCTCATCGAAAGTGGCCGAATGGTTCCGCACCTCATCACCGCCCTGAACGGCCCCATCAACGAACTCGAACAACGCGTCCTGGACTCCACCCCCGCCATCGAGCGTTGGTTCCGGCTGGAGTGGATGGAGCACACGCCGCCTTTTTACAGCTCGGTCGACATCCGCAATGCCGGCTTCAAGCTCGCACCGGTCGATACCAACCTCTACCCCGGCGGCTGGAACAACCTGACGCCCGAAATGCTGCCGCTGGCAGTGCAGGCCGCCATGGCCGCGATTGAAAAAATCTGCCCCGAGGCGCGCAACCTGCTGGTCGTGCCCGAGAACCACACGCGCAACAGTTTCTATCTGTCCAATGTGCTGCAGCTCAAGCGCATCTTTCACCAGGCTGGCCTCAATGTGCGCTTTGGGTCGCTGAGTTCCGACATCAAGGAGCCCACCACCCTGAACCTGCCGACGGGCGAGACCATCACGATCGAGCCATTGATCCGCACTGACCGGCGTTTGGGCCTCAAAGACTTCGATCCCTGCACCATTCTGCTGAACAACGACCTGTCGGCCGGCATCCCCGGCATTCTTGAGGACCTGAACGAGCAGTACCTGTTGCCGCCGCTGCACGCGGGCTGGTCGGTACGCCGCAAGTCACGGCATTTCAAGGCCTATGAAGAGGTCTCAAAGCGTTTCGGCAAGCTGCTGGGCATAGACCCATGGCTCATCAACCCCATGTTTGCGCAGTGCGGCGAAGTCAATTTCGCCGAAGAGACCGGCCTGGACTGCCTGACCACCAACGTCGATGCGCTGCTGACCAAGATCAAGCGCAAGTACAAGGAATACGGCATCAACGAAAAGCCTTTCGTCGTCGTCAAGGCCGATAACGGCACCTACGGCATGGGCATCATGACGGTGCGTGACGTCAAGGACCTCGACCAGCTCAACCGCAAGACCAAGAACAAGATGAGCACGACCAAAGATGGCCAGCCGCTGTCTGAAGTGATCATCCAGGAGGGCGTGTTGACCAACGAGCGCGTCAACGACGCAGTGGCCGAGCCCGTGGTCTACATGATGGACCGCTATGTGGTGGGCGGTTTTTACCGCGTGCATGCCGAACGCGGCGTGGACGAAAACCTCAACGCACCCGGCGCCAGTTTTGTGCCGCTGGCCTTTGCCGACAGCGGCCGCCTGCCGCAGCCCGGCGAAAAGCCCGGCTCCAGCAGCCCCAACCGTTTCTATATGTATGGCGTGATCGCCCGGCTGGCCATGCTGGCCGCAAGTTACGAACTTGAGGCCACAGACCCGGACGCCGAGGTGTATGACTAAGGACTGGGCACACCCCTATCGATCTCACTTCGCTGCGCTTCGTGTAGTTCCTTTTCCCCTTGCAGGGGACACCGCAAGGCATCCGGCAAAGCCGGCCTGCCTGCGGCCGCTCCGTAAGTCGGGGAGCTTGTGTCCGCGCGACGGTCCGAATTGTGGATCTTTTAGGTCTCTAGCCAAGGCAGGCCGTGCGCAAGCAGCTATCAAAAGAGTAGCACCCAGCATCCGCCTGTCCGTGCTGGCTTCATCGGTGCCAGCCAGCCATGGTTGTTACAAGTTGTTGCGGTGCAACAAAAACGTGAATTGTTGGTTTTAGGGGCGTTTGCCGACTTGCAAGCCGGGTGCCTGGGCGCAAAATAGCCATCCCAAAGGTAACCATTCCCGCCGCCCAGACCTTGTTATCCCGGTCAAAGGCAAAGACGGGAAGTTTTTGTGTCCAGTAAAAAATCATCCCTCGCGGCGCTCACCCTGGGCGCCATCGGCGTCGTTTACGGCGACATCGGAACCAGCGTCCTGTATGCCGTCAAGGAAGTTTTCGGATCCGGACACGTACCCTTTACCCCCGACAACGTTTACGGCATTCTGTCCATCTTCTTCTGGACGCTGACGGTCATTGTGTCGATCAAGTACGTGGCGCTGGTGCTGCGTGCCGACAACAACGGCGAAGGCGGCCTGATCGCCATGCTGGCGCTGGCCTCCACGGCCGTGAAGGACAAGCCCCAGTTGCGCAAGACGCTGCTGATCGTCGGCATCTTCGGCACCTCGCTGTTTTACGGTGACGGCGTCATCACCCCGGCAATCTCGGTGCTGTCGGCCGTCGAAGGACTCGAGGTGGTTTCCCCCGCGTTCACCCAGGGCGTGATCCCGATCACCCTGGTCATCCTGTTTGGCCTGTTCGCCGTGCAAAAACACGGGACCGCCGGCATCGGAAAATTTTTCGGCCCCATCACGCTGCTGTGGTTTGCCGTGCTGGCTGTGCTCGGCATTTCGCAAATCGCTTCCCATCCGGAAATCCTCTGGGCCATCAGCCCGCACCACGCGCTGCGCTTCATCTGGGCCAACCCCGGTACCACCTTCATCATCCTGGGCGCCGTGGTGCTGTGCGTGACGGGTGCTGAAGCGCTCTACGCCGACCTTGGCCACTTCGGCAAAAAACCCATCCGCCTGGCCTGGTTCACGGTGGTCATGCCCTGTTTGGTGCTTAATTATTTCGGCCAGGGCGCCCTGCTTATCGGCAACCCAGCCGCCGTGAAAAACCCGTTCTACCTGATGGCGCCCGAGTGGGCGCTGTTGCCGCTGGTGTGCCTGGCCACCATGGCCACGGTGATCGCCTCGCAGGCCCTGATCACCGGCGCCTTCAGCGTGACCAAGCAGGCCATCCAGATGGGCTATTTGCCGCGCCTCAATATCCAGCACACCAGCGTGCGCGACACAGGCCAGATCTACATGCCCTTCGTCAACTGGGGCCTCTTTATCACCATCGTGCTGGCCGTGTTGATGTTCCGTTCGTCAAGCAACCTGGCGGCCGCTTATGGCATCGCGGTGTGCACTGACATGCTGATCACCACTGTCCTGACCTTCTATGTGATCCGCTACGGCTGGAAGTACCCGCTCGGCCTGTGTATCGCCGCCACCGGCGCTTTCTTTGTCGTCGACTTCGCCTTCTTTGCCTCCAACCTCATGAAGCTGTTCGCGGGCGGCTGGTTCCCGCTGCTGATAGGCGGCGCCGTTTTCACGCTGATGATCACCTGGAAGGAAGGCCGCCACCTGCTCAATGAAAAGCTGCGCGCCGATGCCATCGACCTGCCCAGCTTTCTTGACGCGGTCTTCGTCAGCCCGCCGGCGCGGGTTGAAGGCACGGCCGTATTTTTGACTGCCGAGCCCGGCAGCGTGCCCAACGCGCTGCTGCACAACCTCAAGCACAACAAGGTGCTGCACGAGCAGAACCTGTTCGTCACAGTGCGCAACCACGAAATCCCCTGGATCGGCATGAACAAGCGCCTGGAGATCGAATCGCTGGGCCACGACTGCTGGCAGGTCAATGTCCATTACGGTTTCAAGAACGACCTGGATTTGCCCAAGGCGCTGCAGCAGATCAAAGGCCGCGGCTGCGAGCTGGAGTCCATGACCACCAGCTACTTCCTCTCAAGGGACACCGTGATTCCGACCATAGGTGGCGGCATGGCGCCCTGGCGCGAGAAGCTGTTTGCGCAAATGCACCACAACGCCAGCGGTGCGGCAGACTTCCTGAACCTGCCCAACAACTCCGTGGTGGAGCTGGGCAGCAAGATCGAGATTTGAACGTTTTCAGAACGATTAAGTTCTGAAACCCAATAATGACGGGCGCAAGCAGCTATTGAATTGATAGCGTCTGAGCCTTTTTCCTGCCATGAAAAATGGCCCCGGGCTCTTGCCCTGGCGCCGGCTGCCGGCCCCGATCCCCAGTTAGCTGAAAATACAGGCATGACTTCCAAAGCCGCCCACCCCATCCGCTTCTGGTCTGACCTGAAGAGCCCGGACTTCGCACGCCTGGACCTTGCTCGCTGCATCGCGGTGCTGCCGGTGGCCGCAGTGGAGCAGCATGGCCCGCACCTGCCGCTCAATGTGGATGCGACACTGGTGGAGGGCGTGATTGAGGCTGCCTTGCCGCATTTGCCGGCTGCACAGCCGGTGCTGTTTCTGCCCACGCAGTCGATCGGCTTCAGCCCCGAGCACACCCGCTTCGCCGGCACGCTCACGCTGAAAGCCGAAACGGTGATCCGGCTCTGGACCGAGCTGGCCGAATCCGTCGCGCAGACGGGCGTCAAAAAATTGGTGCTTCTCAATTCGCACGGTGGCCAGGTCGGCCTGCTCGATGTGGTCGCGCGCGACCTGCGGGCGCGCCTTGGCATGCTGGTCTACAGCGTGAACTGGTTCAATTTGCCGCTTACGGGTGAAGATGGCAAATCAGTGAACGACTTGTTCAGCGCCGAAGAGCACCGCTTCGGCATCCATGCGGGTGAGATCGAAACCTCCATGATGCTGGCGCTCAAGCCGGAGCAGGTCGACATGGCCAAGGCGCAGAACTTTCATTCGACCTCACAGGACAGGGCTGGGAAGTTCAGTATCCTGGGCGACGGCCGCAGCGCCAAGCTGGCCTGGCAGATGCAGGATTACAACCCGCAGGGCGCCGTGGGCAATGCGGCAGCCGCCACGGCCGACAAGGGCTGCGCGCTGCTCGGCTCGGCGGGCCGCAGCCTGGCGCAGTTGCTGGTACAGATTGACCAGCTGCCGGCCGACACGCTGAGCGATAAAACGGCTTTTTAGGAGCAGGTTCTAGCGCAGGATCACGGTCTGGCGTTTCCACGCGGCGTCCTGCGAGCGACCGAAGGCAGCCAGCGTTCCGGGGTCGCCGGCCTGTTTCTCAGCCGTCAAGGTGTCCATGCGCGCCACCTCAAAGCTGCGGCGCAGGCGCCCCGCAATGCGAGTCTCGCGGGCCAACAGCATCTGCGGAGCGCCTCGCACCCAGCCGGCAAATTCCACATAACCGAGTTCGGGGCCATTGCTGGCGGGCGGCAGCACTTCGATCGTCCATTGCCCGGCGCTCTTGCGGAACACCCACAGCTCGCGCCAGGCGTCGAGCGGCTGCACCGCGAGCGCCAGGGCCTTGCCGTCCGGATGGGCGCTGGCGGAAGCGGCCCACACAATGCCGTAGGTGCAACGCTTCGCCACGGCGTCCTTGCCAGGTTTGCCGTCGGCCTTGTTTTCATACAGCGCCACACAGGTTTCGCCGGCCTGGCCCGTTTCCGTGGCCAGCGTCAATTTGGCCAAACGGGGCAGGGCGGTTTCAGCGGCCCAGCGCGAAGCGCCCACGCGGATGGCCGCGTCGTTGTAGTCCTGCCTGTCGTTGTCCGTCAATTCCGGCTTGTTCACTGCCGCGAGTTCCGCCAGCGCGCGCTGGGCGGCCGCTGCGGGCGCCTCGGCCCGGCGCGCCTGCTCGAACGCCAGGCTGGCATGCACGCCGGCGCGGCGCAGGCGCAATCGGTTCTTGCTGACTTCGGACAACTGGGCGAACTGCACGGCGCTGACCTTGTCCAGGACCTCGGCGCGCCACTGGTCCAGCGCCAGGCGCTCCTGCGGGTGCAGGTCGGGGCTCATGCAGTCGGGGCGGGTGACGGCCAGGGCGGCACGGGCGCGTTGCTCCGCGTCTGAAGGCAGCGCCAGCACGCGGCGAAACGCCTCGCCGTTGTAGCAAAGCTGCATGCTGCCGCCTTGCTCATAGCCCTTGAAGGTCACACCGTAAAAAGCCGCGACCTCCATGTGCGCTGAAATCACGTCGCTGGTGGCCTTGCCGTGCTTCATCGAGGCGCGGCGCGCCAGGCGTTCGGCCATGGTGCCCAGCGCGTCAAAGGCTTCCGCGCCTATGGCGTCTGCCGGCGCCGCCTTGAGGTAAGCGGCCGTGTAGGCAATGCCCAGGGCTTCAGCGCCGGGGCTTTCGCGCAGGAAACGCACCACCGACAACAGCTGCGGCGCTTCTTCGGGCTGCAGTGAGACGGTTCGCACTTGGCTCACATGGATGAACCCCGCGCGCTCTCGCCTGTGGTCGTAGACCTGCAGGTAGTCCATGCGCTGGCCGCGGATCTCCAGCGCGTCACCTTGCCAGAGGGCTGCTTGCTGCGGCGCCGAATCGCGCGGCGCGGCGCGCAGGGTAGCCTGGTCCTGCGTCACGATGGCGAGGGTCAGGAGTGCGGTGGTGATCATTATTCGGCCTCTTTGTCGTCTTGCGTGTCAGTGCCGCGGGGTGCTTGCGCCACGGTGCGGCCGGCCTTGGGCGAGCCGCCCAACAAACCCGCGCCCACGAAGCCGCCATCGGTGGAGGGCGGGGCGATGATCACGGTGATCTTGTCGCTGAGTTTGTCGGCCATGGTTTTCTGGATCAGCAGCGGGTGGCGCGTGATCAGCACGCCTTCGCGCGCCATCTGTTCGCTGTTGATCTTGCCCACGCGATCCAGCCGGTAGGCTTCGGCGTCTGCCAGTTTCTGGCGCGAATCCGCCTCGCCGGAGGCTTCGATGCGCCGCGCCTGGGCGCTGCCCTCGGCCGTACGGATGCGCGACTGCTTGTCGGCTTCGGCTTCCAGCTGGCGCTGCTCGATCTGCTTTTGCTTGAAGGGCAGCACATGCTTCATGGCTTCTTCCTGCGCCCTGGCGGCAATCACCTGCTCGCTGGCGGCAGCTTGCGCATTGGTTTCGCGGCGCACTTTCTCCGCCATCGCGTCCAGCTCGGTCTCCTTCACGCGCTTTTCCTTCAGGGCCAGGGTGTAGCGCATCTTTTCCGTCGCGAGTTCTTCGGCCAGCAGCGTGTCCATGCCCCGGCGGTAGTCGGCCGGCAGGTCCACCTTGCCCATCTGCACCGTGCGCAGCAAAATCCCGTCGGCCGCAAGCTTGGGTTTGAGCTCGGCTTCAATGAGCTGCTGGATCTCGGCGCGCTTGCTCGAAAAGATTTCGCGTACGGTGTAGCGGGTGAAGGTCTTGTAGATCACGCCCTGCACGGCGGGCTGCATGATCTGGCCGGCGATGTCGTCGGGCAGTTTTTGCGCCAGTGCATTGACCTTGGCCGGGTCCAGCGCATAACGCACCGTAAGGTCCACGCCCAGCGACATGCCTTCCACCGACTGGAAGGGCGAGGGGCCGTCGGCGCGGCTGCTGCCTTCGGGGCGGTAGACCTGGTCGCGCAGCGAGAAGGTGCGCACTTCGTGCAGGCCGGGCAGCAGCAGCAGGGAGCCTTCGCGGAACTCGTCAACGCCGCCGGTCAGCTGGTTGGTGCGAATGGCCACGTTGCCGCGCGCCACAGACTCCATGGGTGGGTGCACCCACAGCAGGTAGCCCGCCGCGCCAGCCGCAGCGGTGGCGATCATCAGGCCGCTGGCACTGGCGGCGCGGCGCACGCCGGTGGCGGCGACACGGCGGGTCCCGCGCACCCCTCTGGAAAAGATGGCGCGGATGCGCAGGGCGATACGGTTAAGACGTGGGTTCATGGTGGGCTCCTCCGGTTGGTTTGGCGAGAGGCGCGGGTTGCGCTTTCTCTGGCCTCCATTGTTCGAATCCAGCCCGGAGCATTCAATGCGTGCACGCGGTGTCTTTGCGCGGTTTGGCGGCGACAAAGCTCCGCCAACGGAAGAAACACTCACACGGCTGACCGCAGGCGGCACCCATAATGGCGCCACCCCCTTCTTGCCGCACGCCTCATGACCAAAATTGCCGTAATTGAAGACGACTTGCCCATGAGCAACCAGCTCAAGGGCTGGATTGAATCGGCCCGGCCGGGCATCCAGGTCGACCAGTGGTTTAACCGCGATGACGCCGAGGCCGCAGTCGCCCGCGAGGAATACGACGCGGTGGTGCTGGACATCGAGCTGGGGCGCGAGCGCCATGCCGGTGTGGCCATCATCAATGCCATCAACAAGCAGCAGCACGCCACGCCTGTGCTGGTGGTGTCCGCCATGCCGGCTGCCATCTACCGCAGCATCATGAAAGCCCTGGACGCCTGGGACTACCTGCAAAAAACCACGTTTGAGGAGGCCGATTTCATCGAGACCTTCCTGGATATCCTGCGCAGCGCCAAGGCCAAACCGGCAGGCAAGGCGCCCGCCGTCGACGGCCCCGAACTGCAGCTGGACCCGCTGCGCCAGAACACGGCCATCTGGCGCGGCCAGCGCGTGAACCTGCCGCTGACCGCGCAGCGCATCCTGGCGGCGCTGCACACCCGCCGCGGCGAGGTGGTGAGCTACGACGAGCTGTACCAGGTGGTCAAAAGCGGACGCAACCGCGACAACATCCGCAAGCATGTCAGCACCATCCGCGATGCGTTCCGGGAAATCGACGCGACGTTTGACGGCATTGAAAACATTCCCATGCGCGGCTTTCGCTGGGCCGAAGCGCCCGAACCTCTGCGCGGCAAAGGCAAGGCGTGAAGCTGCCCACCAGCCTGAGCGTCGAGCGCCTGTTGCCGGCACGGGTGCCTTTCGGTCTGCGTGTATTTTTTCGTGGCGCTTTTTTGCTGCTGGGGTTGGCCACCATTGCACTGGCGCTGGCTGTTTTGCAAGACGAAAAAGAGCGCAGCTACCGCAACTACCAGGATGGTTTTCGCAAAAACCAGGCGCAGATTGCCGCCAAGCTGCGCCACCCCACGGGTCAGCTCGTGCTGCTCAATCCCACGGCTTACGACCATGAAGTGACACCGCTGCGCCCGCTGGTGTTGCCGTTCTCGGCGCTCGACTTCGACGACCGCAACAAAGCGCAGCAGGCCATCGAGATGGCCGGTTGCCTGGTGCAATATCCCGATGCGGCATCGATGTGTGTGGCTGTCGGCAACAACCCTTTTGCCGGCGGTTTTATCTACGCTGTCGGCAGCTTCAACAGCGGCCCGCTGGTGTCCCACACCTCGGGCACGCTGGATCTGGGTTTGGCGCATCGCGCCCGCATCACGGTCGAGATGCGCGGGCAGCGCTACCGCTGGATCGCGCCCTTCCAGGCCATGCAGGCCACGGAGGAGGGCCGCAACGTTTCCCCTTTCGCCAACGCCAGGGGGCGCCTGGTGGGCTTTGTGGATGAGGGTCCCATCACGCCCGCAAGCCGGCCTGTGCGTGATTTCCGCGGCTGGCTGTGGCAAGACGGCCGCTGCTTGGACGGTGCACCGGCTGCGGGGCCGGACTGCGCCCGGCGTTCCTTCGTCAGCGTGCGCCTGCCGGTGGAGCTGTTTCGCGAAGCGCTGTTTTCCAAAGGGCCAGCAGGCATTGTCTGGCCGCCGGCCGACCTGGATCAGGTCAAGGTGCAGGTGGAAATGCTGGCGCCCGGTGAGGGCAAGCCGCTGTTCGACAGCAATGCCGACGGCGCCACGGCGCCCTTTTCATGGGCGGAGCTCACCCCTCTGCTGTTGCCTGGTGAGAAGCTGCGCATCCGCAAGCTGGGCATCGCGGACACCAGCACGGAGGTCGTGTCGCTGTCCGGCGTGGAAACGACGGAGCGGTCGTCTCCCCTGATCGCCTGGCTGATCCGCCGGCTGCAGGTGGATGGTTACGACGCACCCGTCACCAGTGCCGAGATCATCAGCACGCCGCTGGGCCGCTATGAACTTTCGTTGACCGGCGACATTCGCAGCGTCAACAAGGTTCTGACAGCCGTGGCCACCCGCGTTTCGTGGTTTGTGGGCGGCATGCTGCTGGCGATTTTTATGACCTGGCTGGCCATCGAGCTGCGCATAATCCGCCGCATCACCGAGCTGACCCGCCGCGCCGCCACCGTGTCCAAGGGCGTTCGTGCCAGCGACAACCTGGCGACGGTCGACCTGGCCGACCTGCGCGGTGGTGACGAGCTGGGCGTGCTGGCCGGCGGCCTGCAAGACCTGCTGCAACGCGTGAACGAAGACGTGCGCCGCGAGCAGATTCGCGTGGCCCAGGAAAAAGACACCTGGCACGCGGTGGGCCACGAAATCATGTCGCCGCTGCAGTCGCTCATGGTGCTGCACGGCAATGCGGACGATCCGGCGCACCGCTACATCAGCCGCATGCAGCAGGCCGTGCGCGTGCTGTACGGCAGCGCCTCACCCAGCGAAGCCTTTGAATCCACCGCGCTCAATGTGCAGACGCTCGACGCCAACGAATTCCTGAGCCATGTCGCCCGCAATGCCGAAGCCGCAGGCATTCCCGGCGTGGCCTTTGAGCCCCTGACCCAGGCTGTGACAGTGCGTGCCGATGAATACTCGCTGGAAGATGTGGTGTCGCACGTACTGCGCAATGCCGAGCGCTACCGTTTGCCCGGCAGCCTGATCCGCATCACCTTGTCGCAGCAGGCGCAGGAAGGCACCGCGCCGGAGGCGGTGATCGCCATCAGCAACCAGGGTCCGCAGATCGAGCCCGGACTGCTGGACAAAATCTTCGAGTACGGCGTGTCCGACCAGCCAGACACCGGCGCAGCGGGCCAGCGCGGGCAGGGCTTGTTTGTCGCCAAAACGTATATGGCCAAGATGGGTGGCACCATCACTGCGCGTAACCTGGGCAGTGGCGTGTGCCTGGAGTTGCGCCTGCAATGCGCGACCGGCTGATTCGATTGCCATAAAAATCAAAGCCCCCAGCGGGCGGTAACGCGCTGGGGGCTGTGTCTTGCCAGACGGACCGGTAAGCCCGCTGCCATGGAAGAAAGTATCGCTGGGGGCGCGCCGAATAATTTGCCTGATTTGCTGCTGAATTTGCTGAAAACAGATAAAAAATCTGCAAATCATAGAATTTCAGATAAATTACCTGAATGGACGCTTTAGATCGGAAAATTCTTCAGGTGTTGCAGGCCGATGCGCGCACCAGCCTGCAAGACATCGGCCAAGCCGTGGGCCTCAGCCCTTCGCCCTGCTGGGGCCGCATCAAGAAGATGGAAGAAGCCGGCGTGATCGAGGGCTACACGGTGCGCCTCAATGCGCAGGCGCTGGGTCTGGGCGACACGGTGATGGTGCAGGTCACGCTCGACAGCCACTCCGACAACACGCTGGAGAAATTCGGCGAAACGCTGGCCGCGATTCCAGAAGTGATCGAGGCGTGGCTGGTGTCGGGTGAATACGATTACCTGCTGCGCATCGCCGTGCAAGACACCAAAGATTACGAGCGCCTGTTGCGCGAGCGGCTCTACAAGATCAAGGGCATACGCCACAGCAAGTCGAGCTTTGTGCTGCGCACGCTGAAGAAGGCCGACTTGCCGCTACTGCCCGGCTAGCGCAGGTCGGCGTGCGCTGACAATCGTTGGTGGGGCCTGCTGACAGCTGGGCTGCGTGTCGCTGGCCCACACTGAAGCGGTGCCCGCCATGCGGAGCGCCCGGCGTCGGCATTGCCCCCATCTTCAGGAGATTTCATGCGACCCACAGCCTTTCAACGCATCTGGCAGCTTCCGGTACTGTGCGTGACGCTCACCTGCGCGTTGGCGGCATGCGGCGACACGGCTTTGTTGCCGCCGGAGGCCGGGATGGGGTCCAACCCCACTCTCCCCAAGCCCAACAAGACCTTGTTCCCGACAGTGAACATCGCGCCGGCCAAAGGCTGGCCCGAGGGCGTCATGCCCACGCCTGCGGCCGGGCTGGGGGTGACACCATTGGCCGCCGGGCTGGACCATCCGCGCTGGCTGCATGTATTGCCCAACGGCGATGTGCTGGTGGCCGAAAGCAATGCGCCACCCAAACCCGAGGACAGCAAGGGCATCAAGGGCTGGATCATGAAGCAGGTGATGGGCCGGGCCGGCGCCGGTGTGCCCAGTGCCAACCGCATCACCTTGCTGCGCGATGCTGACGGAGACGGCAGGGCGGAAGTTCGCACGGTCTTTTTGCAAAACCTCAATTCGCCCTTCGGCATGGCATTGGTGGGTAACGATTTGTATGTCGCCAACACCGACGCCGTGGTGCGCTTTCCCTACCAGGCAGGCCAGACGAGCATCACGGCTGCCCCCACCAAAGTGGTGGACTTGCCGGCCGGCCCGATCAACCACCACTGGACCAAGAACCTCATTGCCAGTCCTGATGGCAGCAAGCTGTACGTGACGGTGGGCTCCAACAGCAATGTCGGCGAACGCGGCATGGACGCCGAAGCCGGTCGCGCCGCCATATGGGAGGTCGACCCCAAAACCGGCAGCCACCGTGTCTTTGCCTCGGGCCTGCGCAATCCCAATGGCATGGGATGGGCGCCCGGCAGCGGTGCGCTTTGGACAGTGGTGAACGAGCGCGATGAGATCGGCAGCGACCTCGTCCCCGACTACCTGACGTCGGTGCGCGACGGCGCGTTCTACGGTTGGCCGTACAGCTATTACGGACGCAACGTTGATGACCGCGTCAAACCACCGCAGCCAGACCTGGTGGCGCAAGCGGTGGTACCCGACTACGCGCTGGGCTCGCACGTGGCGCCCCTGGGCATGGTGTTTTCAGAAGGCAGCGCATTGTCGCCATCGCTGGCCGCGGGGGTGTTTATCGGGGAACACGGCTCCTGGAACCGCGTGCCGCACAGCGGCTACAAGGTGGTGTTTGTGCCGTTTCGCCAAGGCCTGCCGGCGGGTTTGCCGGTCGACGTGCTCTCCGGCTTTCTGAGCGCGGAAGGTCACGCCTACGGCCGGCCGGTGGGCGTGGCGATGGACCGGCGCGGCACGCTGCTGGTCGCCGACGACGTGGGCAATGTCGTCTGGCGCGTCAGCGGCTCACTGAAATAATCTGGCGCTGAAAATTCAAGAGAAAAGTGCCTGAAGCCGTTGAGGGACGGGCGCAAGCAGCTATTAATTTGATAGCGTTTCGGGCTGGGCCTGCGTCTCACGCCGTCGGCAGCGACATGTCTGCGGTACCGGGACCGACCCAGCGGGGATATTCCCGGGAGGTATCAATGCACCCACCCGATTCATAGACGCCCTTGGGCTCACGCATGCGCAACATCAACGCCAGGATGCGGGCTGTTTCCGACGGGTCGGCCCGTGACGCTTTAACGCGGGCCTCGACCACAGCTTCGTCGATGCGCAGCTCGCCAGCGTCGTCGGTGTACGTGGCGTGCCGCCAGTGAAAAAGCTCCAGGCATTTGTCCACCAGCGTGTAGGGCTGGTCACGTTTCCAGAAGTTGGTAAAAAGGCCGGCACCCAGATAGAACACCCAGGAGCCTTCATAGCCCGATACATCGGAAGAGTGCGCATCGGGATTGCGGAACCACAGGCGGTCACCCGGCACATAGTATTTGGGTGGCAGCGGCTGCTCCATGGTGCCGTACTCGCGCAGGAACACGTCGTGGAACTTGCCTGACATGATGGCGCTCTTTTCCCAGCGCTGCTGCAATGCGGCCAATAGCGGCGGGTTGCAGGCTTCGAGTTCCTGTGCAATGGCCAGCAGGATGACGTATTCGGTCGCACGGTAGCAAGAAAAGGAATACAGCTTGCCGGAGGCCTCGGGCTGGGTGGCTTTTTCCAGCGCGGGAATCAGCGCGTGGCCGGGCATGACGGTGAACCCGTGGTCTTCAGAATAGGTCCAGCAGTCTTCGGGCCGGTCGACCTCGGTCGTGTGGAACGCCAAAGCTGTCTTGCGCGCAGCCAGCACGATGTTGCGGCGTATGCGCACAGCAGACGCGAGTTCCGCATGGCTCGGAAAGTCGAAGGCGACGGGGCTGAGCAGCATGGCCAGGAGGATTTCGCGTTCCAGGTCTTCGTCGCTGTCCAGCGTGTGCAGCTGCAGCCGTTCTGCCAGGCCCAGGGTGTCCAGGGCCGGCGCCCATTGTGCGGCGAGTCCGGCCGGCAGGCAAAAACTTCTGGCGGAGGGGGAGCTTGCGGTAAGTTCTGCCGTTTCGACCGCGTCCTGCAGGCCGAGCTTCTCAAGCTGCATCAGAAAACTGTAAGTGGCCGCCGCCAGCGCGCCGGCCGTTTCACCGTAAAGGCGAATTCCGGCGGAGCGAAGGCTGGGCATCAGGACGGCGGCGGTCATGTTGCCGCAAAGTATCTTTGCTTGCCGTGAATTGGGCAATGGCGGAAAAACCACGGAGTCCCCGCCGGATCGGCTGCTCAGGCGTAGGTGACCCAGCTTGCGTGTTCGGGCGCGTCCAGGTGCGGCAGGGTGTTGTAAGTCACCAGCATGTGGCGTTTTGGGTTAAAGGCGAACTCGGTGAGTGAGCAGTTGCGTATGCGCAGATTGAGCTCAATCGTGGTTTCGGGGCTGGTACCCAACACGTGACCGACAGCGGTCGAGATAGGCCCGCCGCTGGAAACCAGCAGCACATTGCCGGTGTGGGTGGTCCGGATGTGGTCGAGCACGTCGGTAACACCGGCAACAAATTCGGTGTAGCTGGGCATGCCTCTGGGGCTGACCACTCCGGCCATCCACTGCGCCAGGCCATCGCGCAGCAGGCGGAAGTGGCCGCGGTATTCCTCGGGTGTGGTGGGTTTTTCAAGCTTGTGCGGGTGGATGGCGCCTATGACCGCATGGCTGTCGTACTCGTTGAGTCCGGGACGTTGCGCAGCTTGCAGTTCAATTCCCATGCCTTCACAAATACCGGCGAAGGTGTTGATCTGGCGGTTCAGCGTGCCGGTGAAGGCGGCATCAAAGGCGATGCCCTTGTACTTGAAGTACTCGCCCAGCCGCACGCTTTGCTGGCGCCCCATGGGGCTGAGCACGTCGTAATCGTCTTCGCCAAACGAGGCCTGGCCGTGGCGCACGAGGTAGAGGGTTCCCATGGGCAAATTGTGGCGAATCGCCCGCCGCGCGCCAGTCGCACGTGCGACCGGCGAAGTAACACCCTGGTGCGAATTGTTTTTGTCACGGTACTGCAACGTACGTGTCCCATGCTTTGGCCATCACCCATAAATTCAAATGATTCCAGACATTGACCCCGGCTTGCTGGCGCCTGTGGATGAGCACCAGGGCACGCACATCATCGACTCCGGCGCGCGGGTTCCCTGTGTCATGCGTGGCGCCGCTCTGCAATGGCCGGCGACACAGCGCTGGACATTTGACTATCTCGCGACACGGGGCGGGGACCGGCCCGTGAAACTGGTGCTCGGTAACCGGGAGCTGGGAGAAACCGGATTCGTTCTGTCGACCTTTCGCGCATGCGTCGGCAGTCTGGCGTCCAACGGGCCGATCTGGGGAGAAGGGGCCAGCACCGCGCACCTCAAAGAGTTCGACCTGCTGCACGAATTTCCCGCGCTTCGAACAGACGTGGACACGCAGGCTTTGCTTCCCCCGCGTAGCCATGTCTCCAGCAGCGCATGGATTGGGCCGCGAGGCGCCCACACGGGCCTGCACTATGACCTGCTGGACAACCTGGCGGTCCTGCTGCGGGGCGCCAAGCGGTTTTATCTGGCACGGCCCGGTGTGGTTGAGTCGCAAGGGGCACTGTCGTCAAAGTACGACCGCTGGGCGCGGCTGGCCGACATCGGAATCCAGGGGCTCGCCGCGCGCAAGCTGCCTGAAGCCTCGCTGTTTGTTGCCGATCTCCATCCGGGTGACGCCATTTATGTGCCAAAGGGCTGGTGGCATGAAGTCGTCAACCTGGAAAGCAGCATTTTCCTCGGCGGATTTTTCGGATCGGTGCCGAGTGTTGTCGGCCTGTGGCTTTTGACGGGTACGCGCCAGCTCATCCACGACGCAACGCCTTTTCCCGGCAGGCGATGCACCTGCCATGCCGCCAGCTGAGTACCCACCTCCTAGCACCTGTTGATTCAACGAAAGGACACCGTTTTGGCCAAGGCTTCAGCACCAGAGCAACGCAGGTTCAGGACAAGGTTTTTACGGGCGGACGACATTCCCGCGCTGCTGGAACTCGAACGCAGGCAGTGGACCGCCGAACAGGCGGCCGGCGCAGCGGACTTCCGGGCGAGGATGGCGGCCTATCCCGACCTGTGTGGCGGCGCTTTCTGCGCCCGCACCGGCGAGCTTCTGAGCTCTGTCTTTGCGAAGCCCACCCATGATGCCGAATGGACGGAGCCCGGCAGCTGGGCGCAAAGCGCCGACCTGGGGGGGCCGCCTCAGACGCGGACGCGCTGCATGTTCGGCATCAGCCTGACCAGTGTGGATCCCGGTGCGGCACTCCAGCTTCTGGCCTTCTATTACCTCTACCTGCTCAAACGCGGATACAGCGAAATATTCCTGGGCTCGCCGATGCCGGGGTTGAAACGCCATCTCGATCGCCATCCCGGCGCATCCGTGGAGGCCTATGCGCGGGCGACCCGGTCAGGCCTGCCTGTTGATCCGCAGTTGCGCTACTACCATGGCAAAGGGTGGCGAGACATCGTCGCGGTCCGGGAAAACTACTTTCCGCACGAGGCCTCTTGTGATTACGGCGCCATCCTCAAGGCACGGGTGCCGCTGCGGCACCTCGCCTTGCTGTTCAGGCTGGTCCCGGTTCCTGTTTTGCGAATGCTTTCAGCCCTGGCTCCGCGCCTGGCAATGCCCGCGGCCCGCTGACCCGGGCGGGATCCGGCAGGCCGCAGCAACTCAGGCTTGAGGCCCGGCGAGGACACCCGCAAACACGGTCCGGTCCACATTGCCTCCGCACAAGGTGGTGCCCACCACCTGGCCTTTGAGCTGGCCGCGCTCCTTCATGGCTGCGGCAAAACTCGCGGCACCCGCACCCTCGGCCACGTTGTGGGTGTCGGTGTACAGGTCACGCATGGCCTGGGCCACTTCGGCGTCGCTCACCTTCACGACGCGGTCCAGGTGCGGCAGCAGGATGTCGAGCGCGGCGGGGTCGGCAACGCGGCAGGCCATGCCGTCGGCCAGCTGTGTGGTGACGGGTGCTTCCACCACGCGTCCGGCAGCCAGTGAATCGGCATAAGTGGTGGCGTGGGCACTCACCACGCCGACGATGCGCAGCGTGCGGCCCAGCGCCAGCTTGGCTGCAATGGCCGAGCAGGCGCCCGAGCCCTGGCCTATGGGCACATAGACCACGTTGAGCTGGGGTACGGCCAGCATGAATTCCCACCAATAGGTGCTGACACCGCTCAGCAGGTCGGCGTGAAAGCTGGGCACCATGTGGGCGCCGCGTTCGGCGGCCAGGGCAACAGCGAACTCGCGGCTTTCCTGGAAGTCGTTGCCGTGCTCGATCAGCGTGACGCCGAGGGCGCGCATGGCGGCGTTTTTTTCGATCGAATTGCCATGCGGAACCACGATGGTGCAGGCCACGCCGTGGGCACGCGCGGCCCAACCTATGCTCTGGCCGTGGTTGCCGCGCGTGGCGCTGATGACTTCTTTCGGCATGTCGCCGCGTTGCCTGAGCCCGTCAAAGTAGGTGAGCCCGCCGCGCAGCTTGAACGCGCCCACCGGTGTGTGGTTCTCGTGCTTGATCCAGCAGTCGGTGCCCAGCCGCTGGCTGGAGAGGCCCCAGCGGTATTGCGGCGTGGCCTGGAATTCGCGGTAGACGACACGCGCCGCATCTTCAATCTCTTGCAGCGAAGGCAGCATGTTGTTCTCCAGATTCGTTGGGCGGTCCAGCACGGCACTCATTGGGTAGCCCTCACTCTGCGCGCTGCGGTGTTCGCCCTGGGAACGGCCCGGCGGCTCATGCGGCCGCCCGTTTTTCGGTCAGCAGGCGCAGCGCCAGCAGGCCCAGCACCGTGCCCATCACATAGCGCTGCACGCGCATCCAGCTGATGTTGCGGTTCAGGAAGCCGGCGATGGCCGCGGCAAAGCAGATCAGCACGGTGTTGACGCCGGTGCTCACGCTGATCTGCACCGCGCCCAGCGTCAGGCTTTGCAGCAGCAGGTCGCCGCGTTCAGGGTGCAGGAACTGCGGGAAGAAGGAGAGATAGAACATCGCCACTTTGGGATTGAGCAGGTTGGTCATAAAGCCCATGAGGAACAGCGTGCGCGGCGGGTCCTGCGGCAGTTCGCGCGTTTCAAAGGGCGCCAGGCCACCCGGCTTGACGGCCTGCCAGGCCATCCACAGCAGGTAGGCCGCGCCCACCACCTTGATCGCGTCAAAGGCCAGCGGCACGGCCAGCAGCAGCGCCGTCAGCCCGAAGGACGCGGCCAGCAGGTGCACCACAAATCCCAGCGCCACGCCGCTGAGCGACACCATGCCGGCGCGGGGGCCCTGGCACAGCGTGCGCGAGATGCAATAAATCATGTTGGGCCCGGGTGTGAGCACTAGCACCAGGGCGGCGAGGGCAAACCAGGCAAGTTCTATGGCTGACAACATTTCAGGCTCCTTTGGAGTCAAGCGTGACCAGGCCGCGCGGTGTTTGCAGCGTGGCGATGAGATTGGGCGGGCCCTCCGCCAGGCCTACGCCCGCGAGGCCGATGGCTTCATAGCCCCCACGCAGCGCGTCGGGTCGCGGGTGGCTCGCGTGCAGCGACTGCAGCGTGACGCCCGATGGCGCCATGCCGTCGGCTGGATGGGAGTCACCCCACTGGATCAGCGTGGGCAGTGCGCCGTAAAACAGCCGCTGGCCGTCTTCGCGCACGGTGATCTTCCAGGACAGCAGGCCTTGCGGTGTCTTGCGCGAAGCTTCCAGCACTTCGCCGCGGTCCAGCCCCAGGCCGTCAAGCGCTCTTACCGCGGCCTGCACGCGGGACGTAGAGGCCACAAAGTGCGCGAGTTGCGGGCCGGTTTTGTCCAGCCGCAGTTGCAGCTCCCGGTCATCCAGATCAAACCAGCGTCTGGCCGGCGCCACACGCGGGTTTTGCTTTTCCGGGTTGATCGCAATGATTTCGAAATAGGCCCGCGGGAAGGCCGGCGAGGCCACCGTGAACAGCCGGTTGTGCGTGCCCATCAGCCCGTGTTCACCGCCAGGCCCGGGCGTGATGCCCAGCACGCGTTCGCACCACTGCACGCCCTCGACAAGGCTGGTCGCAACGACCACGAGGTGGTCGACTTGCGAAGCCAATGGCGGCGTGGTGATGTGCTCCATGGTTTAAAGCGTCACGCTTCCGTCAATGCAGGTGACTGATTCGCCACCCACCCAAACCTGGCCTGCCGCATCGCGCTCGATGTGCACCTGGCCTGCGCGTCCCAGGCAGACGCCTTGTGAGGCGGTGTAGCGCTCGGGCGCGTGGCCCTCGGCAATCAGCCACTGCGCCAGGCTGGCATTGAGGCTACCGGTGACGGGGTCTTCGTCGACGCCGATGGGCGAGGCAAAAGCGCGCACTTCAAAGTCAGGTGCAATTGCAGGCGCTGAGGCCGCAAAAGCCCTGGCTTCGCGGTTGGCCCGCGCGATCAGCGGCGCCGTGTCTTCACGCGGGTATCGTGCGGCAACGCCGACCTTGATGCCCAGCTTGGCCAGCGCTTTATGGTCGGGTGTCAATTGCAATACGGTGTCGGGGCTGTCCAACAGCAGGCCCAACCACAGTGGGCCGTTGTCCAGGCATTGGGCGGTGAGGATGCTTGTCGCTTTCAGTCCCAGCGCGCCGGCCACCTGGGCCAACACGGCGGGGCTGGGTGCGGAGCGCTTGAGGGCCGGCGCGGCAAAGGCCAGGCGCTGCGTGCCAGGCTCGCGGCGAATCTTCACTAGGCCCACTTTGCATTCCTGCACGATGAAGTCTTTGCTGTGCGGCTGTCCACCCGCCTGCAGCCAGCTATGGCAACTGCCCAGCGTCGGGTGGCCGGCAAAAGGCAGTTCACCGCCGGGCGTGAAGATGCGCACACCGTAGTCGGCGGTGGCTTCAGTGGGCGGCAGCAGAAAAGTGGTTTCCGAAAGGTTGGTCCATTGGGCAAAGCGCTGCATGGCGGCTTCGTCCAGGCCGGTACCGTCCATCACCACGGCCAGGGGGTTGCCGAAGTAAGGGGTGGGGGTAAACACATCGATTTGCTTGAATGCGCGCTGCTTCATGGAGGCTTTCAGTTTTCCAGGTGAGTTTGAAGATCAGGTTTTCAGGATTTATGACAAAGGCAGGTCCAGCACACCGTGCGTGGCGGGCCGTGCCAGGATGGCCTGGTACCAGCGGTCCAGGTGCGGGCGCGCGGCGCGTGGCTGCGGCAGGCCAAACCAGCGCTGCATTTCGCAGGCCAGCGGGATATCGGCCATGCCGAAGCGCTCGCCACCGATGAAGGCGTGGTTGGCCAGGTGCGCGTCCAGCAAGGCGAGCAGGGGTTCGGTGGCAGCCACCGACTGCGCAATCACCGCCGGATCGCGCTGCTCCGTGGGTGTGCGGATCCACTGGATAAAGGCGGCGCGGCCGGCCGGGTTGAAGGTGGTCTGCTGCCAGTCCATCCATTGCTCGGCGGCAAACTGCTCAGGCAAGCCTGCAGGGTAAAAATCGCCATGCGAATGTTTGGCGCAGAGGTAACGCACGATGACGTTGGACTCCCAGAGGCGCACTTCACCGTCTTCGATCAGCGGCACCAGCGAATTCGGGTTCTTCTCGCGGTAGCCCGGCTCTTTCACGATGCCGAATTGGCCACCGGCATCGGTGCGCTGCATCGTGAGGCCCAGCTCTTGCGCGGCCCACACGACTTTTCGCACGTTGATGGAGCTGATGCGCCCCCAGAGATGAAGCATGCTCATGGATCAGATTCCTTTGGAGGGACGGTCAAGCAACAACAGCCGCAGCGCGAGCCCGGCCATGACAAAGGCCAAAAAGCCGCGCTGGAATTTCGCGGCGCCGGGCCGCGCCTGCAGGCGGCGCCCGATCTGCCCGCTGAAAGCGCCCAGCATGGTGTTGAACACCAGCGCCATGGCCGACAACAGCACGCCCAGCACCAGCAACTGCAGCGTGACGTGGCCGCGCGCCGGGTTGACGAACTGCGGCAGGAACACCATGAAAAACAGAAGCGCCTTTGGATTGACCAGGTTGTTCAGCAGCGCCATGCGCACGATGCGCGCGAAGCCGGCGAAACCAGCGGAAGTGGCCTGAGCGGCGCTGCGTGCGCCAGCAGGGCGCAAGGCCTGCCAGGCCAACCACAGCAAATACAGCGCGCCGGCATAACGCAGCGCGTCGAAGGAGGGCGGCCAGGCCGCGACCACCGCGGTCACGCCGGTGGCGGCGCACAGCGTGTGAACGAGGTCTGCCGCCGAGATGCCGATGGCGGCCGCGAAGCCGCCGCGCACGCCATGCGCCAGGCCGTGCGACAACACAAAGGCCATGTTGGGGCCGGGCGACAGGAAAAGCGCCAGCACCGCCAACACGAAGAGCGACAAAGTGCCCATGTCCATCATGCGGCGCGCAGCTCTTTAGCAACGCCGGCAGGCAATTGCTCGCGGATGGCGGCAGCCAGCGCGGCGATGCCAATGTTGATCTGCTCCACGCTGGACGTTACGAACGACAGACGCAGCGTTCGCGCATCGGCATGGTCGGCATAGAAAGCCCAGCCCGGCACAAAGGCGACATTGCGCTCTACCGCCTTGGGCAAGAGATCGATGGCGTTCATGCCTTCGGGCAGGCGCACCCACAGGAACATGCCGCCGGCGGGTGTGTTCCAGCTCACGCCTTCCGGCATGTCGCGTTTCATCGCGGCGAGCATGGCGTCGCGCTGCGATTTGTAGAGCGCGCGTATGGTGGGCACGTGGCGGTCCAGAAAGTTGTCCTTCATGGTCTCGACCACCATGCGCTGATTGAAGCCGGGCGTGTGCAGGTCGGCGGCCTGCTTGGCCTGCAGCAGCTTGGGGTACAGCGACTTTGGGGCGACCAGGAAACCCAGGCGCAAACCGGGCGCCAGGATTTTGGAGAACGAACCCATGTAAATGCAGCCTTCAGGGTTGCGCGCGGTGAGCGGCAGCGGCGGCGGTGTGTCAAACCACAGGTCGCCATAAGGGTTGTCTTCAACAATGGGCAGGCCCAGGCGCGCGGCCTCGGCGCTCAGTGCGGCGCGGCGTGCCTCGGTCATGGTGCGGCCGGTCGGGTTCTGGAAGTTGGGTAGCACATAAAAGAAACGGACACCGGCGGCTTTGGCTGCGAGGTCCTTGATATCCACGCCTTCGTCGTCGCTGGCCACGCCAACGATTTCAGGCTCCATCGGCGTGAAGGCCTGCAGTGCACCCAGGTAGGTGGGCGTTTCCACCAGCACGCGGCTGCCTTCGTCGATCAGGATCTTGGCGATCAAATCCAGGCCCTGCTGGGAGCCGGTGGTGATCAGCACCTGCGCCGAGTCGACGTCCCAGGGCAACATGGCGGCCACCATTTCGCGCAGCGGGGCATAGCCTTCGCTGGCCGCATATTGCAGCGCCGCGTGGCCGTCTTCGCGCAGCACCTTGTCGCAGGCTTCGCGAAAGGCGGCGACGGGAAAGGTCTTGGGCGAAGGCAGCCCGCCGGCGAAGCTGATGATGCCGGGCTTTTCGGTGACCTTCAGGATCTCGCGGATCACCGAGGGGTTCATCTTGTGGGCGCGTTTCGCCTGGGTCCATTCCATCTTGCTCATCTCACTCTCCTGCTTGGGGCTGTTAAAGGTAGCCCGGGTCAAAAATTTCTTCGAAGCAACACTTTCATTCTGCGCCGGAAGTCGCCGGGAGTGCCGCCTGCTCGGGCAGGTGCGCACTGATATGCGACAACGCGCGCGCCACGTACTCGTCTTTTTCACCGACTGGCGCAAAGTAGTGCAGCACTTCCCGGGCATCAGCCGCACCCTTGAGCCGCCCGACCAGCCAGGCCGTCACGTATTGGGCAGAGAGGCAACCGCCTGCCGTGGCAATGTTGCCCTGCGCAAAAAAAGCCTGATTCAACACCTTGACGCCGGCCGCCTGCACCCAGGGCTTGCTGGTGGTGTCTGTGCAGGCTGGCACCTGGCCGATCAGGCCCAGCTTGGCCAGCAGAAAGGTGCCGGAGCACTGTGCAGCGATGAGTTGCCTTTGCGGATTCAGCTGAAGCTGGCCGAGGACGGACGCGTCATTTGCGACCTCACGCGTCTTCATGCCGCTGCCGATGAGTACGGCGTCGGCCTGGTTGGCTTCCTTCAGGCCGATGTGTGTGTCGATGGTCAGCCCGTTCATGGATGTCACACGCGGCGTCGGGCTGGCAATGCTGACTTTCCAGTCGGTATCGCCCCGCAATGAAATACGGCTCAACATTCCGTAGGCGATGAGTGAATCCAGTTCGTTGAATCCGTCGAATGTGAGGATGGCTATGTGCATGAGGTCACCTTGGCTTTGTTCAGCAACGATCGTGTCAGTCCACGACAAACAGCGTCGCACCCAGCGGCGACGTGGAGCGGTGCGCCTCGGCCTGGTCGGCCACCTGGTAGCTCATGCCGGGCTCCAGCGTGAAGCGGCGGCCGTCTTCGAGCTCGGTGTGCAGCTGCCCCTGCAGGCAGAGCAGCACGTGGCCTTTCTTGCACCAGTGGTCTGACACATAGCCGGGGGTGTATTCGACCATGCGCACACGCACCTCGCCAAACTGCTGCGTGCGCCAGAAGGCCTTGCCTTCCAGGGCTGAATGCTCGGTGCGCTCGATGCCGGACCAGTCGGTGGTGCCGAAGGGGATTCCATCGATCTGCATGCTGCTTACTCCGTGATCGACACGATGGCTTCGATTTCCACGGCGAATCCGCGCGGCAGGGAACTCACACCGACCGCTGATCGCGCGTGACGGCCGGCGTCGCCAAAAACCTGCACCATCAAATCAGAGCACCCATTGATCACTTCCGTATGCCCGGTGAAGTCAGGCGTGGCGTTGACCATGCCCAGCAGCTTGACGACACGACGCACACGAGAGAGTTCACCGAGCGCAGACTTCATGGTGGCGATCAGGTTGAGGCCGACCTCGTGCGCATGGGCTCGCGCTTCGTCGGCGCTGATCTCGCGTCCGACCTTGGGTACCTGGGACAGGTCCTGCCGAAGGGGCGAGCCCTTGCCGGACAGATAGAGCATCGAGCCATCAAGCACCCAGGCTTCAAAGCTGCCGCGGGGCGTCACCACGGGCGGAAGAATCAGGCCTAGTTGCTGCAAACGTTGTTCGGGTGTCATGCGTGGATTCCTTGGAGTACGGATATTGGTTGAAAGGGTTTGCGCAGAGGCCGGAGCGGCGGCTCAGGCCGCCTTGCGTTGATTGGGCGTGACGTGGGCAATCGTGCCGTCGCCGTAAGAGCGCAAAACCTGCGAGATGACGATATGAAATCCCTTGTACCAATTGGTGTACTGGCGCTTGGCTTCCAGGTGTTTGGGGTGGGCGGAAAACGCGCGCAGCGCTTCCTGGTTGTCCCAGAAGTAGGTCGCGTTGTTGCGCGTGCCGTCGGGCGAGCGCCAGGTCTCGGCGCCCAGGTAACCCGGGGTGGCGAGCGCGGCCTCTTCAATCAAGGCGTCCAGCGCGTGAAAGCGCTCATCGTAAGTGCCGGGTTCAAAAATAAAGGCGGCGGAGTACATCAGGTCTTCCTCGGTTGCAGCTGCGGGCTGGGTGCGTTGGTGGAAGGGTGAACCGGCATTTTCTTGCCGATGAAAACCGTGGCGATCACCGCCAGGCTGAAGCCCACGGTCACCGCGTCCAGGCGCTCGCCCAGCAGCGGCACGGCAAACAGCATAGACAAAAACGGCTGCACCAATTGCACCTGGCTCACGCGCACCGTGCCGCCCAGCGCCAGACCGCGGTACCACGCAAAAAAGCCCAGCCACATCGAAAACACTGCCACATAAGCAAAGCCCCACCAGGCGGATGCCTTGATCGGTTCAGTGGGCCAGCTGAATGCCGCCAGCGGCAAGGTCAGCGGCAGTGCCAGCACCAGCGCCCAGCAGATCACGTGCTCGGCCTGCATGTGTTGCGAAAGCTTGGCGCCGTAACCGTAACCCACTGCGGCACAGCCCATGGCAGCAAGCAGCAGCAGGTCAGCCAGGCTGATCGACAGGCCGCCGTTGCCTGAGCGCAGCATGGCAAAGGCCACGACCAGCGCGCTGCCCAGTACGGCGCAAAGCCAGAAGCCGGCGGAAGGGCGCTGGCGGTGCAGCAGCGCCCCCACCGCCGCAGTGGCCAGCGGCAACACACCGACGATCACACTGGCGTGCACGGCCTCTACGTAACGCATGGCAATCGAGGTGAAGAGCGGAAAGCCGAACACCACGCCGCCTGCGGTGATGGCCAGCGGCCACCAGTCTTCGCGCCGGGGAAAGGGCGCGCGTGTGGCCAGCAAAAATACGGCCGACAATCCCGCGGCCACCACCGCGCGGCCCAGCGCGATGAAGACGCCTGACATCTGCGGCGCGTTGGGCGTGCCCACGGCCAGGCGTGTCATCGGCAGCGTGACCGAAAAGATCACGATGCCCAGCAGGCCCAGCCACAGGCCTTTGGTGATTTGTGATGTGCCCGGGTTCATATAAAGAGCATCCAGATCGCCGTGACCACCAGCACGCCGGCCATCACATAGTTGAACCAGCGAAGCCGCCGGCCGCTGCCGGCCGGTCCCGTGAGCCAGTCGCGCAGCAGTGAGCCGGCCAACGCGTAGACCAAGTTGCTCACAAAGGCGTAAGCCAGCATCACGGGCAGCACGGTGGCCAGGCGCATGGCGGGCTCTTCGCGCCCGGCGATCCAGCCGCTGACGATGGCCAGCGCGAGCATCCACGCCTTGATGTTGACGAACTGCAGCGCCGCGCCCTGCCAGAAGGTGACATTCAGCCGGTCGGCATCGGCCTGGCTGAGCTGGCGCGACTGCGAAACCTTGAAGGCCAGCCACAACAGATAGACCACGCCGATGATCTTGACGGCCCAGCTCAGCAGCGGCACCGCCACCACCAGCGCCCCCAGGCCCAGCGCGCACACCAGCAGCAGCACGCCCCAGCCCACCGGCACAGCGCAGACAAAGGGCAGCGCGCGCCTGAATCCGTGGTTGGCGCCAAGTGCGGTCGACAGCGTGGTGTTGGGCCCCGGCGAAAAACTCATTGCCGTGGCCAGCACCAGTAGAGCGGTAAATTCTTGCCAATTCATGCTTCAGACTTTATAGTTGAAAACAATACACTACCAATACAGTTGTTGGTACAAATGACAAAACTGTATTGGTTAAATTGCCAGCACACCTACCGTATTCACAGCGCCGAAGGCCGCACAAACCATGTTGATGAAAACCGCATCGCAGTCTCTGACCGAACAGTTGTCGGCGCGTTTTGCCGAGCGCATTCGCAGCCGCTTGCTGGCGCCGGGTGCGCGCCTTCCCTCCGTGCGGCTGTGTGCCGAGCAGCAGGGCGTCAGCGCCTCCACCGTGGTGGCGGCCTATGACCAGCTGCTGGCGCAAGGCTTGGTGGTGGCGCGCAAGAACCGGGGTTTTTTTGTTCGTGATGCTTCACTCAATGCGGTGCTGGCGCAGGCTCCAAGGGTGCCTGCAGCTACTAAAAACATAGCAGCCGAAAAAATGGATGCTGCAGCGGGTGGCCCGTCCGGGGCATGGAGCACCGCAAGCTGGATGGCAACGCGCCAGGCGCCGGTGGATGCCACAGCGCTGATCCGCGGCATGTTCCACAAGGTCAGCAACAAGCCACAGCCCGGCATGGGCGTGTTTCCGTCGGACTGGCTCGAAACCACCTTCATGCCGGCTGCCGTCCGCAAAGTCACCAGTGTCAGCGCGCTGCGGGATTTTTCGCTGCAGTACGGTGAACCCATGGGCGATAGCGGCCTGCGCCGCGCGCTCTCGCAGAAGCTCAGCGCGCTCAATGTGCACGCGGCACCCGAACAGATCATCACCAGCGTCGGCGCCACGCACGCCCTGGACATCGTGAGCCGCACCCTGCTGCGCGCCGGCGACTGCGTGATGGTGGAGGAGCCCGGCTGGGCTGTGGAATTTGCGCGGCTTGACGCCCTTGGCATGCGGATATTGGCGGTGCCTCGCCGGGCCGACGGGCCCGACCTGGAGGTCATGGCGCAGTACTGTGAAATTCACCAACCCAAGCTGTTTGTCAGCGTGAGCGTGTTTCACAATCCCACCGGTTATTGCCTCACCCCTGGCAGCGCCCATCGCGTGCTGCAGCTGGCCATGCAGCATGACTTTCACATTGTTGAAGATGACACCTATAGCCATCTGGCGCCCGAGCATGCCACGCGGCTGTGCGCGCTCGATGGCCTGCAGCGCACGATCTATGTCAGCGGCTTCGCCAAGATACTGGCGCCCGGCTGGCGTGTGGGGTTCATGGCGGCTCCACCCGACCTGGTCGAGCGCCTGCTGGACACCAAACTGCTGGCCACGCTGACGACACCTGCCTTGCTGGAAAAAGCGCTTGCCTGGTGTATAGACCAGGGCCAGTTGCGCCGCCACGCCGAGCGCATCCGCACCCGGCTTGACGGCGCGCGCGCGCGCAGCGTCAAGCTGGCCCTGGCCCACGGCTGCACCTTTGCCGCTGAGCCCGCAGGGCTGTTCGGCTGGGTGGATACCGGCGTCGATACCGACGCGTTGTCGCAGCGCATGCTGGACGAGGGTTACCTGATCGCGCCTGGTGGGTTGTTTCACGCCGTGCGAAAACCCGGCACCTTGATGCGCATCAACTTTGCGACCACCCAGGAAGCGGCTTTCTGGAAAGTGTTTGCGCGTTTGCGCGACGCGGTGAAGTAGCACCCGCTTTCTGCGCGGCCGCCGGGTTCGCGCCACGCAGGAGCCCTGCAACTTCGGTGTGGGGATGCTGCGCGTCGCCGTCAGGCCTTGCGTCAGTAAAGAAGGGGTTCTTGACCATCGCCCTGGCTGCGGGGAGGCCTGCGCTCATTCTGTTGCCTCCCGGTCCCTGTCCCCACCGTCTCTACAGGGCGTTCTCTGCAGAGCGCCCACTCGCCGACGCTCCGCACCGGTTCGACACCGGTTCGACACCGGCTGCACTGGAAATCACACTGTGTTTTTCTTTGTTACATCTAGATAGGGAATTTTCTCTGCTCAAAGATGAAATTAAGAATTTCGAATTAATTTCCCTAAATATCGTGGTGATTTTGCCATAATTTGAAATGTAACTTTTTGTGTGTAATGTCAAAAATTGACCGAACATTCATCCGTATTGATACATTCTTGCGCGGTATTTCACGAAAATCTGCTTTTTATTAGTCAAAAAGTGCACTTCGTGAGACGGTTATCCCCCTAAAAATCGATAAGTAACATAAAGTTACGACTAATCACATTTTAGGCGCCACATGTTGCCTGCACTGCCCCGATGACTCTCCGGGGCCATGGGTGCCAAGAGTCACGAAAGGACGTTATCAATGAAATCCGCTCTGAAATTTTGCATTTTTGCCGCTGGTTTGGCGCTTGGCCAAGCCGTACTGGCGCAAGCCTCGCCCGTGTCTTCCCAGCTCCTCGCGCAGCGAGTGGAATTGGTGGCCGGAAAGCCGGTGCTCAAGCCAGCCGGTGACGGAAAGCCCGGAGATGTCCTGCAATACAGCGCTACGTATCGCAACACCAGCGCGGCAGCGGCGGACAAGCTTCTGGCGACCGTTCCGGTGCCTCCCGGCACCACCTTGATTGCCGCAAGCGCCGACCCCGCGCTGGCTTTGGCTTCCACAGACGGCAACGTCTTCGCCCCCATGCCGCTGACCCGCATGGTCAAACAGGCCGACGGCAGCGTCCGTAAAGAGCCTGTTCCGCTGGCCGACTACCGCGCCCTGCGTTGGGAAATCGGCACCCTGGCTGCGGGCGCGAGCACTGTCGTCAGCCTGCGTGTACGCATCGATTCACCTGCGGCCGTGCCGGCCGCCAAGCCGTGATAACGGCCCGGGTCCCCCTGCAATTGCGCTTTTCGACGGTTGGTCAGCGCATTCGCCTTTTTGTTTTTTGTTAACCGTCAGTTGATCCACCGTTGTCTTGTAGCCAGGAGAAAAAAGCCATGTATGCCAATCCCACCAGTCCGCAGCCTTTAGGGCTGCAGCACTTCTTTACCCACTGGATTGTGGGATTGTTCGTTGCGCTCGCGCTCGCGCTGGCCGGCTTTGCGGCACATGCCGCGCCGCCGCCCGCAGGCACGTCCATCAGCAATCAGGCGTCAGCCACCTATTCGGATGCATCGGGCCAGACGCGCACGGTGACATCGAACGTGGTGCAGACCACGGTGCAACAGATCGCCAGCTTGACCCTGACCGCCAACGGCGCGCAAAACGCAACGCCCGGCAGCGTGGTGTACTACCCGCACACCCTGACCAACACGGGTAACGGCACGGACACCTTCAACCTGACCACCAGCAACACTGGCGGGTTCTCCATGGCCAGCGTCCAGATCTTTGCCGATAATGGCAGCGGCACGCCGACGGGCCCCGCCATCACATCGACCGGCGCACTGGCTGCGGGCGGCCTCTTCAAGTACATCGTGGTCGCCACTTTGCCGGGCACTGCTACGGCAGCACAGACCAACACCATCACGGTGACCGGCACCAGTGTGTTCGACCCGACCAAGACCCAGTCCAACACCGATGTAACGACCGTGACCACCAATGCGGTTGTCACGTTGACCAAATCGGCCAGCGTTTCCAGCGGCCCCGCCGGCACGGCCATCACCTACACCCTGACCTATACGAACACGGGTAACAGCACGGCGACTGCCGTGGCGGTCACCGACGTTCTGCCGGCTGGCCTGACCTACACCCCGGCCTCAGCACGCTGGAGCGTGACAGGCGCCACAGCGCTGAGCGACAGCGGTGGTTCCAGCGGCTCGGCGCCCAACACCTTGACTTCGAGCTACACCGTAGGCACCAAGACCTTGCTGGTCACGCTTAACCAGGTAACGGCCGGTCAATCGGGCACCATCAGCTTCGGCGTGACGGTGGCCGGAGGCACCGCACCTGGCGTGCTCAACAACACGGCCACGACCTCTTACAACAACGGCGCCGCCACGGTGACCGGCTCCTCCAATACCGTACCTTTCACGGTTCTGCAGGCTGCCAACGTCACGATGACGGGCTCCACGGTTGCCGGGCCGGCTGCTCCTGGTTCCACGGTGAGCTTCACCAACATCGTGACCAACACCGGCAATGGTTCGGACACGTTCAACATCACGCTGAGCGCCGGCAACTTCCCGTCGGGGACCACCTTCCAGCTGTTCAAGAGCGATGGCGTAACCCCGCTGGTCGATACGAACAGCGACGGTACCGTTGACACCGGCCCTCTGGCCGCGGGCGCCATCTACAACGTGATCCTGAAGGCCACGCTGCCGCCGAACGCGACCGGTGCCGGCGCGCCCTTCATCATCGCCAAGACGGCTACCTCCGTGTTCGATCCGACCAAGACCGCCAGCGCGAACGACCAGCTGACCGCTGTGTCCGCCGCAGCGGTTGACGCCACCAACAACCTGCCGACCGCGGTGGGTGTTCCCGGCGTCGGCGTATTTGCCAATGGTGAAGCCGCCGCACAGGTAACCAATACCCTGAATCCGGGCGCGGCCACAACCTTCACGATCGTGGCCAACAACACCGGCCCTTCGCCGGACAGCTACAACCTGGGCGCCAGTACGGTCAGTACCTTTGCCAGCGTGACGCTGCCGGCCGGCTGGACGGTCAGCTTCCGTGCAGACGGCGGTGCGGGCAACTGCTCGACGACCGGTGCGACCATCACCAACACCGGCTCCGTGGCTGCTGGCGGCAATGTTGTGGTCTGCGCGCTGGTCAATGTGCCTTCCGGCTTTGCCGCCGGAACCACCCAGCTGTACTTCCGCACGCTGTCCCCCACGTCGAATGCCTCGGACACGCTGCATGATGCCGTGACGGTCAATGCGGTGCGCTCGGTCACCTTCACGCCCAACGGCGCGGGCCAGACCTACCCCGGCGGCTCCTACGTGTACAGCCACACCCTGACCAACACCGGCAATGTGATCGAAGGCAACGGAACGGTCAGCACGATCGCCCTGTCCTCCGCCAACAACCAGGCCGGCTGGACGTCGTCGCTGTACTACGACGCGAACAGCAACGGTGTGCTGGATGCGACCGACCCCCTGATTTCCGGCAACCTGCATGCTGCGGGCGTCCTGCCCGCCGGCCTGGCTCCTGGCGCAGCCGTCACCGTGTTCAACAAGGTGATTGCGCCCAGCGGTGCAACGCCTGGCGCAGTGGACGCAACGACCATCACCGTGACCACCAGCAACGGCAGTTACGTGACAACAGTTCCTGTCGTAGCAACCGCTGTGGACAGCACCACGGTGATCGCCGGCAATCTGACCCTGACCAAGGCGCAAGCCCTGGACACGACCTGCGCGGGCCCTAACGGCGGTACGGTTTATGCCGCAGCCACCCTGAGCGCCAGGCCCAACCAGTGCGTGCTGTACCAGATCACGGTGACCAATGTGGGGTCGGCCAACGCGACCACCGTGGTGGTGTCCGATGCAACGCCTAGCTATACCAAGTTGAGCAGTGCAGCCACCACGTCGGTGGGAACCTTGACCCAGCCAGCCGTAGGCTCCGCCGGTACCGTCACTGCAACGATCGGCACCCTGACCCCGGGTCAGTCGGCGTTGATGACTTTCGGCGTGCGGATCGACCCTTAATTCCCGTTGATTCAGCGCGGGGAGGCACCAAGCTTCCCCGCTTTTCAAAGAGTACGTGTGTGCTCTTTGGAAAGCGACGTCCTGCCGCAAACCGAACCAACAAGTCCGTCAACCATGCTTTTCCGCCTGCTGCGCAAGCTGCTGATTTCCTGCATGTTGCTGCTCTTCTGGGTTGCGGCACAGGCAGCGCCGAGCCCGGCGGGGACGGTGATCAGCAACACGGCAACGGCCACCTTTGTTGATGCGGCCACAGGCCTGTCGGTCCATCTCACCTCCAACACTGTGAACACCACGGTGGCGGTGCTGGAGGCCCTTACACTGGCGTCCAGCCAGAATCTTCTGATTGGAACGGGCGCCACGTTCACGGTCAGCCACAATCTGGCCAATACCGGCAACAGCACAACGAACTATCTGGTCACGGCCAGTGTTGCCGGCGGCAGCGCCTTCACGCCGCTCAACCTTCAAGTGGTGCTGGACGTCAATGGCAACGGCCTGGCCGACGCCGGTGAGCCCGTGGTTCCTGCCGGCGGCGTTGTGATGCTCGGTGTAGGCGCCAATGCGGGGCTGTTGATCACCGGCCAGATACCGCCGGGCGCCACACCCGGGCAGACTGCTCAAATTACCTTAAGTGCTTCGAGCCAGCTTCAGGGCGCGAACGCTGTCAATACCGATACCCTCAACCTCACCAATGGCGCGGCGGTCCAGGTGAGTTACTCGGCTTCCTCTGCTACGGCAACGCAAGGCGCCCCTCTCAGTTTCAATGCAAGGGCCATTAACAACGGCAACATGGCCGCAGCTCCCGCGAACGTGCTTGTCAATGGCGCGCCGGCCGCGCTGTTTATTTTGCGTGCCCCGGTTCCGCTGAACACAGGCTTCACCGCGGCCCAGCCCTCCACCAGCCCGGGTGCTCAAACGCTCTACCACCTGCTGGGCGCCGCGGCCAACAGTTATGTCACGTCGGTACCCGGCGGGGCCACAGTGGATGCAGTGGCCTGGGCCATCGCTACCTTGCCGCAGGGCGGACTGTTCCAGGGGCAGTTCAGCGTCATGGTGAATTCGAACGCCTCCGGTAACGTGAGCGGCGCCGCGTACGCCGACTGGACCGACGCCGCCGCGCCACTGACCACGGCCAGCAACACCGTGGTGCTGGCGTTGCCGTCGTATGCTGCAGACATTGTTTTTTACAGCACTGCAAGCTACGCTAACCAGACCACGCTGGGCACACCCGGCCGTCCGCTGTTCGTGCAGACCAATGCGTCCATATGCAACGCCGACGCAACGGTAGTAGGCACCGTGCCGGTCACCCTTTCCAGCCGGCTAACCGGTGATATCGAGACCTTCATCGCCGTGGAAACCGGTCCCAATACGGGCATCTTCCGGATACAGCCTTCGGTGCCCACCGCCAACGGTGCGTCGCATACCGTGGCTTCCGGGGACGGCATACTGGAAGTGCTGCGAAACGACACCGTGACGGCCACAATCTCGTCGTGCGGAGGCATCACTGTCTCGGCTTCGACGACACTGCTGGTCGACCCCTCGGGTGTTGTTTTCAACTCGGCCACCAACCAGCCCGTTGCCGGCGCCACAGTGGCGCTGATCGACGTGACCGGAGCAGGCAACGGCGGCGTTCCCGGTGGGCCGGCTGTCATATTCCAGGTCGACGGTGTGACGCCGGCTCCCAGCGTTGTCGTGACGGCGGCTGACGGGTTTTATGAGTTTCCGCTGGTGGCCAACAGTACATACAAGCTGGTAATTACCCAACCGGCGGGTTTCACCTTTCCATCCCTGCTTCCTGCGGGGCTGCAGCCCGCAGGGCGGCTGATCGATACGCCCGGCTCTTACGGTGGCAGTTTCCTGGTGGCTGGCGTGGCAGTGCATTTCGATGTACCGCTGGATCCGGGTGCCAGTGCGGGCGGTCTGTTTATCCAGAAGA
Source organism: Polaromonas sp. (assembly GCF_039932935.1). Lineage (GTDB taxonomy): Bacteria > Pseudomonadota > Gammaproteobacteria > Burkholderiales > Burkholderiaceae_C > Polaromonas. Next base: position 171,762 of record NZ_JBDTPB010000039.1, on the reverse strand, counting down.
CGGCCAACAAGAAGACAGCCGAGGTCGGGGACTTTGTTGATTACTCGATCAAGTTCAACAATGTCAGCGCCGGGGCACTTCCCGGCGTCGTCGTCAGTGACAGTCTGCCGGCCGGGTTTGCCTACGTACGCGGCACCGCGCGGCTTGACGGAAGCCCCCTCGCCGATCCGGCGGGCGGCGCAGGCCCAAGCCTGCAGTTTGCGGTGGGCTCGATTGCTTCCGGCGCGCAGCCGACCCTGACCTACCGCGTGCGCGTCGGCGTAGGTAGCCAGGGTGGCGACGGCATCAACACCGCGCAGGCGGCCAGCGGCGCTGTGCGCTCCAACCGGTCCAGCGTTCGCGTGCAGGTTGTGGGCGGTGTGTTTTCCAACAAGGCCTATGTCATCGGCAAGGTGTTTGCCGATTGCAGCCGAAACGGTGTGCAGGACGCGGGTGAGCCCGGTATTCCGGGCGTTCGTATTTATCTGGAAGACGGCACCTATGCCGTGACGGACGAAGAAGGCAAATACAGCTTTTACGGCCTGGAGCCACGCACCCACGTCGCCAAGGTCGACAGCATCACATTGCCTGCGGGTGCCTCGCTCCAGGTGCTCAACAATCGAAATGCCCTCGACGCTGCCAGCCGTTTTTTGGACCTGACCAACGGCGAACTCCACAAAGCCGACTTTGCCATCGCCGAATGCACCCCCGGCATCCGTGAGCAGATCGCGGCGCGCCGCAAGGCCTTGGGCAACTCATCAGAGATCACACAGGCTGCGGGCCTGCTGCTGCAGACCAACCGCAGCGCCTCTACGGTGGACAGCCGGACGCTTCCTTCCAGCGGTGCGCTCGGCTTGCCAGGGGCGCTGCAAAACAACAGTCCCGCTGGTTCGGCGGCGCCGCTGCCGGGCACGCTGGGCGCCGCAGGCGATCCGGGCGGACCCTACGCGCCTAACGCCCAGGGTCTGCCGAAGCCGATTTACACCCCTTTGCAAATCGCTCCTGAGGCGCAGCCTTCCGTGGCGGCCGGCACTGGCACTGAAACCGGGCAGGCAATGCCGCCGCTGGAGGATCTCCTGCCAGAACTCAATGCTGAGACCGGTTTCATCGGGCTTGTCAATGACCAGGTGCTGCCATCAGCGCAGACCCGCGTGCGCGTGAAAGGCCCTTTAGGCGCCACGTTCGAGGTCACCCTCAACGGGCAGGTGGTGCCCGTCACGCAAGTCGGCAAAAAAAGCAGCCTGGAAAAAAACCGCGTGGTGGCCTGGGAGTACATCGGGGTGGACCTCCGGCCCGGCCGCAACACGCTGGGCGTGCGCGCTGTCGACAGCTTCGGCAATGCGCGGGGAACAGCGCAGGTCACGGTGCTGGTTCCGGGCGCGCTGGCAAAGATTGAAGTGGGCGCACCGCCGCAGCTGATTGCCGACGGCGCAACGGCCGTTCCCATCACCATCTCCCTGCGTGACGCGCAAGGGCTGCCGGTTGCCGCGCGCACCCAGGTGACCCTGCAGGCCAGCCTCGGCCAGTGGCAGACCCCCGATCTCGATGCGCGCCAGCCGGGCACGCAAGTGTTTGTCGAAGGCGGGGAAGGCCGCTTCCTGCTGCTGCCTCCTGCGCAGCCCGGGAAAGCGGAGCTGGGCATCGCCAGCGGGACGGTCAAGTCGGCAGCGGTGATTGAATTCATGCCCAACCTGCGGCCCATGATTGCCGCCGGTATCGTGGAGGGCACCCTCAACCTGCGCAGCCTCAATCCTTCGGCCTTGCAGCCTGCGCAAAGCGGGGATGTTTTTGAGCGGCAAATACGGAGCACATCGCGCAGCCTTTCCGGCGGCAAGGGCGACGCGGCTGCGCGGACTGCGCTGTTTCTCAAAGGCAAGGTGCTGGGCTCTTCGCTGCTGACGCTGGCCTACGATTCCGACAAACCCTCCGACACAGCGCTGTTCCGCGATATCCAGCCCAACCAGTTTTATCCGGTGTACGGCGACTCATCGGCTCGGGGTTTTGACGCCCAGTCGACGGGCAAGCTGTATGTGATGCTGCAAAACGGCACCAACTACGCGCTGCTGGGCGACTACTCCACCCAGAGTGACAATGCTGCGCGCCAGCTCACGCAATACTCCCGTGCCCTGAATGGTGTCAAAGGTCGCTACCAGGAAGGCGCCGTAACCGTGGAAGGTTTCGCCAGTCGCACCGCGACGACACAGCTGGTGCAAGAGTTCCGCGCCAACGGCACGTCCGGGCCGTTTCGCCTCAACATCAACGGTGTGGTCAACAGCCAGCAGGTCGATATCCTCACACGAAGCCGCAGCCAGGCGTCGGTCATCATCAATGACACGCCGCTGGCGCAGTTCACCGACTATGAAATTGAACCCTTCAGTGGCCAGCTTCTGCTCAAGACCCCGGTCCCGAGCGTTGACACCGACCTGAATCCGATCTTTGTGCGGGTCAGCTATTCGGTGGATTCAGGCGGGCCCAAGCACACGGTTGCGGGCGCGGATGCGCGCCTGGAAGTCCTTCCCGGCGTTACGCTGGGCGCGACAGCGCTGCAGGACACCGACCCCGCCAATCGCCAGAGCCTCAGCGGATTGAACGTAACAGCGAAGCTGGGCGAAAAGACCGTGGCTACCGGCGAAGTCGCCCGCAGCAGCACAGACCTGCAAGGCAGCGGCACAGGCCAGCGCGTGGAAGTCCGCCATGACGACCAGGCGCTTCAGGCACGTGTCTGGGGCGCGCAGACCAGCGCGGGTTTTTACAACCCCAACAGCGTTCAGTCGGCAGGCCAGTCCGAGTACGGCGCAAAGATCGGTTATGCGGTGGATGAGAAAAACCGTGTGGTGGCCGAAGCATTGCGTACCGCCAACAGCATCACCGGCGCGGCGCAGACTGGCGCGGACCTGAAGCTCGAGCACAGCCTGGCCGGCAACGTGAAGGTGGAAGTCGGCGTTCGTTACAGCAGCGCCAACACCGCTGCCGCACTTTCAGGCCCGGCATTGCCCGGCAGCACCGTCCCGGTGGTGCCTTCCGCCGCGGCGCTGGCAACGGGTTCGTCCGAAGAGGTGGGCTACACCACGGCGCGGGTCAAGGTCACGGTACCGGTTCCCAATGTGCCCCAGGCCGATGTCTATGGCCTGGTGGAGTACGCAATTGACGGCAGCGGGGGCCGGGAAGTGGGCATAGGCGGCAACTACGCTGTTAACGCCAGCACGCGTCTGTACGCCCGCCATGATTTCGTCAACAGCCTGAAAAGCGCCTACACACTCAATGCGTCGACATCGCAGTACACCACTGTCGCCGGCATCAACACTGAACTTGCGGGCAGTACACAGCTGTTCAATGAGTACCGCATCGGCGACAGCATCAATGGCCGAACCAGCGAAGCCGCGGTTGGCCTGCGCCGGCTCTGGCGCCTGGACAACGGCATTGGCCTTACCGCCAGCGTGCAGCGCGTCAAGCCGCTGTCTGGCGTGACGGTGGACGACTCGAGCGCCGTGACCTTGGGCGCGGACTATACGGCGGCCGCCACGTGGAAGGCCTCGGGCCAGGTGCAGTGGCAAGCCTCGAATACCTCGACCAGCTGGTTGCTGTCGGGCGCATTGGCCAACAAGCTGGACGACAACTGGACGTTGCTCAACCGCGGCCTGTACAGCGAGCAGACCAACCTCGGCGCAGCCGGTGGAAAACGCGAATTGATCACCGCGCAGACAGGCGCCGCGTACCGCCCGGTGGACACCGACGTGTGGAACGCGCTGGGCCGCATCGAATACAAGAAAGACTCGGACAGCACCCTGGGCCCCGGACTGAGCCGCGACGAGTCCGGCCTGATTCTTTCCACGCACCTCAACGTCCAGCCCAGCCGCAGCTGGGTGGCCAGCGCGCGCTACGCCGCCAAGTGGGGCAGCGACCGTTCCAGCGGTCTGAGCACGCGCTCTTTCACGCAGCTGATCGGCGGCCGCTCCACCTGGGACCTGACGCAGCGTTGGGACGTCAGCCTGCAGGCGTACCGCATGTGGGGTGACGGCGCTGCAGAAACCGCGGTTGGTGTGGAAGTCGGCTACCTGGCCTGGAAGAACATGTGGGTATCGCTGGGCTACAACATCAAGGGCTTCAAGGCCGCCGACCTGGCCGGTGAGGCCTACACGCAACGTGGCGTCTATCTGCGTGTACGCTTCAAGTTCGACGAAAACGTGTTTGAGCCGGCTGCCGCGGCCACCGCCTTACCGTCCCGCACGGCGGCTCCCAAATCATGATGCCCATTTCTCGTCCAGGCCTTCCCTGCGCGCCTCGCCACCGCCTGCTGTCACGCAGGGCGACCCGCCTGGCGTGGATCACCGCCGTCATGCTGATGGCCGCACCCTGGGCCACGGCGCAGACGACGCTCAATTACACCGGCGCGCTGCAGACTTACACCGTGCCAGCGGGTGCAGGCGGGGTGATCATTCAGGCCAACGGCGCGGGGGGCGGCAGCGGCGGCAATGACTTAAACGGCGACGGCGGCGCCGGCGGTGCGGGTGCGCGGGCCACCGGCACCTATTACATCGCGCCGGGTACCGTGCTCAATGTGGCCGTCGGGCAAGGCGGCCGGGCCGGCAACACATCACAGGGCGCCTTCACCTGCGCCAATGCGGCGGGTGCGGGCGGGTTGGCGGGCGGAGCTCCCGGCTTCGCGGGCGGTGCCGGCGGCCAGGCCGGTTGCAGCGGCTGGTCCGGCGGTGGCGCGGGCGGTGGCGCTGCCAGCGTGGTGGCTACGGCCGCCAATCTCCGGTTGGTGATTGCCGGCGGCGGCGGCGGCGGGCAAGGCGGCGCACTGGATGTGCCGGGTCGGGCTGGCTTGGCTGCGCCGGCGGCCTTCGGTGTGTTACCGGGCGCTGCAGGTACCGCGGGCACCACCCGTGTCGGTGACGGCTCGGGCGGTGGCGGTGGCGGTGCGGGTTGCCCTGGCGGCATAGGCGGCGCCGAAGCGGTGGACAGCAGCGGCACCAACACTACCCGGCAGTCAACAGGCGGCAGTTCGTGCCGTGACACGACGCTGGTATCGGCCTTCGGCGTGACCGCCTCGCTGGGCGGTGCCGGCGGTGCTTCCGTTGCGGGAACGGCCCCGGCCAGCGGGAACCCCGGCGGTAACGGCTCCGTCACCATCACGCCCATCTATCCCACGTTGACGGTCACCAAATCCCAGCCCAGCCCGGCGCTGCAGGTGGGTATCAACAGTGTCTACACCCTCACGGTGGCGACCACCACCACGACGCCGGCTTTTGTGGCGCGGGTGGTTGACCAGCTACCCGTCAACATGACTTATGTCAGCAGCAGCGGCACCGGTTGGACCTGCGGGGTCGCGGCCAACGCCGGTGGCACGCTGGTGACCTGTGATTTCAGCGGCACCATCACCGCGAGCGGCGGCACCTCGGTGCTGCAGATCACGGCCAAGCCGACCAGCAACATCACCGTCACCAACTACACCGCCGTGGACCCGGCGGGCGGCACCAGCCCGCCGACTGCAACCACCTGCACGGCCGCCAACACGCCAAGCGCCGGCTGCGCAGCGCCCGTGGTCAGCGCTGTGGCTCTGGGGTTCGGCGGTAATGTCTACAGCGACGCTAACCACAACGGCAACCTGGATGCGGGCGAGTCCGGCATAGGCGGGGCGAGCGCCCTGTGGGTCAAGCTCGTACCGCGCACGGGTAGTGTCTGCAACGGCCCGGCCACGGTGGCGGCTTCCGTTACGCTCTCGACCGGCGCTTACAGCTTTACCAACATACAGCAGGGCAACTACTGCCTGGTCGTGGACGGCAACAGCACCCTCAGCGACATTACGGCGGCCTACCCAGCCGGCTTCATCGGCACGCAGAACCCCACCGGCGTGATCCAGTTCAGCATCGTGGGCGCGCCGCCCGTTCCGCAGAATTTCGGTCTCTACAGCGGCAGCACACTGAGCGGCAACGTGTTCGCCGACAACGGCGCAGGCGGTGGCACCGCCAACAACGGCGTCAAGGCCGGGACAGAGCCCGGCCTGGCCGGCATCACCGTCAATGCCATGCAAGGCGCGACGACGGTTGACAGCGAACCCACGGCCAGCGATGGGAGTTTCATCCTGTGGGTGCCGGCGGCCACCAGCGGCACCGTCGTCATCACGCCCGTGCTGCCGTCCGGCTACATCGCCACAGGCGGCTCGGCCGGTACCACGGGCGGCAGCTACTCGCGCCCAAGCGTGAGCTACACCGCCGGCACCGGCTTGATCCGCACCGGTATCAGCTTCGGCATGGTGGCACCCAACACGTTGAGCCCCAACGGCGCGCAAACCGCCCAGCCGGGCACGGTCGTGTTTTACGCGCATACCTACCAAGCCGGCACCGGCGGGCAGGTCACCTTCTCGATGGCCAACACCGCCACGCCGGCCAGCCCGGCCTGGAGCCAGGTGCTGTACCAGGACAGCAATTGCAATGCGGTGCTGGAAGCCAGCGAGCCGCAGGTCACTGCGGCCATCACGGTCACCGCCGGGCAGACCGTCTGCCTCATCGTCAAGCAGTTTGTTCCAGCGGGCGCGGGTCAGGGCGCACAAAACAGCGTCACGCTGAGCGCTGCCTTCAGCTACACCAATGCCGCGCCGGCGCTGGCCGTCAGCACCTTGGTCGCCACCGACATCACCACTGTTGGGCAGGCGGGTGACCTCGCGCTGGCCAAGCTGGTGAGCAACATCACCCAGGCCATCGCCGCCGCCACCAGTGTGAACGCCAGTCCCGGCGACACGCTGCAGTACACCTTGACGGCCACCAACAATGGCACCCAGCCCTTGTCTACGTTGTTCGTGAGTGACTCGACGCCCGCATTCACCGGTTTCGTGTCAACCGCCTGCCCGGGCGCGCTGCCGACAGGCATCACGGGCTGCGTCGTGACCACACAGCCGGCCGTGAATGCGCAGGGCGCGCTGAAGTGGACCTTCACCGGCTCACTGGCTTCGGGAGCCCAACTGATCGTCACGTACCGGGTCAAGGTCGACCAGTAGGCGACGCGGGTGAAAATGGTTTTGCTATAAATTTAATAGCTGCTTGCGCCCGTCCTTATTGGGCGTGAGGCCAAAATATTATGAAATTTCCCCTGCCTGCAAGCGAAACGCCGGCCGCCTCTCTCCCACCACCAAGCCTCGCGCAGTGATGATCTGGCGCGCTCTCCATGGCGCCAGTTCCGTCCGTTGTGCGTCATCGAGCCACCCCAGCTGGTCCAGCACTTCCACCGTGGCGGCGTGCAGCGCCGCCTTGTTGGCGTCCATCACTTTCAGCGCCACCGCTTCACCGCGTGATTTGCTGCCCACCGCCTGTACACCGTCGGCCCCTATCTTGGTGATCCAGTCACCGCGGCCTGCGCGCATGAAGGCCAGGTCGTTTCTGCCGGTGCCCGACACCAGCTCGGGGTGGCATGTCATGGCCTCACCCAGGGAAGAAAAGCTCTCGCCGAATTCAGCGTCGCGTGTGCCGCTGGCCAGCCGGGCGTAGCCCCGCGCGAGATGGCTCAAGGGCAGCGCGTAGTTCGGCGCGGAACAGCCATCGATACCCATTTTTAAATCGTTGGCGTCCATACCCACGGCACGCGCGACGTCGCGGCGTATGGCCTGCTGCAATGGGTGTTCGGGTGCGATGTAGTCTTCCAGGCTCAGGCCATGCTGCACGCAATACGCCAGAAAACCGGCATGCTTGCCGCTGCAGTTGTTGTGGCGCTCGTCAAACACCAAGCCTGGCGGCGGTGCTTGTTCCAGCTGGGTAAAGATACCCGGTATGTGGCAGCCACACCGCAACGCGGTCCGGGCGAGTCCGGCCTTGTCCAGCATGTCTTGCGTTTCCCGGACATGCATGTCCTCGCCGTTGTGGCTGGCGCACAGCATTGCCAGCTGCCGGGTGCTGAAACCAAACTGTTGGGGACCGCCTGCTTCCATGAAAGGAAGGGCCTGCAGGGCCTTGAGGGTGGAGCGCGAGAAGGTCAACCAATGGGGGTCTCCGGCATACGCCACCAGGCTGCCTGCTGCATTGACCACGGCCACCGAACCCAAATGCTGGCATTCCAGTGTGCCGCCCCGGGTCAGCTCGATCAGGGGGAGGTGTTTCATGCCGCATTGTGAACCACGCGCAGCAGGTGCCGGCAGACCTCGGCGTCGATGTTTTCTCCTGGTACAGCACCAGGGTTAAGAAAGTACCGCCTTGTCTTTGCTTCGCATAAAGATCTCCAGTTCCTCGATGGGAAGCGCCTTGCAAAACAGGTGGCCCTGGTAACAGCCACAGCCATAGCGCACCAGGAATTCGCGCTGGGCTTCAGTCTCCACGCCTTCGGCCATGACGCCCAGACCCAAACTTTGCGCCAGGCCGATGATGGTGCGGGCGATGGCCGCGTCATTGGGGTCGGTCAAAACGTCCTTCACAAAGCTGCGGTCAATTTTCAGCTGGTCCAGCGGCAGGTGCTTCAGGTAGGAGAGGGCTGAATAGCCCATGCCGAAATCATCAATCGACAGGGTGACGCCGGCTTGTTTGAGAATGCCCATCTTGGCAATCGTGACCTCAATATTGGAGGCCAGCAGGCTTTCGGTCAACTCCAGTTTGAGCCTGTGGGCACTGATGCCCGCCTGGTCGATCGCAGCCATCACCAGCTCCACAAAATCGGGATGCCGGAACTGGCGAACGCTCACGTTGACGGCCACGCTGAGGCTTGCGGTTTCCGGCTGCCTGGCCCACGCCGCCAGCTGCGCGCAAGCTGTCTCCAGCACCCATTTGCCGAGGGGCAGGATAAGGCCGCTTTCCTCCGCCTGCGAGATGAAAGCGTCAGGAAACACCATTCCGCGCTTCGGGTGCCGCCAGCGGATCAAGGCCTCCACGCCCACCATATGGCCTTCGTTCCCCACCTGGGGCTGGTAGTGCAGCACAAACTCCTGGTTGCGCAGGCCCTGGCGCAGTTCCACGTTAATGGCAGCGTTGGCTGTCGCCGCCGCCTGCATCTGCGGGTCAAAAAAGCACAGGGTGTTACGGCTCGCCGCCTTGGCGCCGTACATCGCCAGATCGGCCTGTTTGAGCAGGTCGCCGATGCTTTCCTGCTGCTCGCTGAAGAACGTGATGCCGATGCTGCAGGTGGCGTGGTGCTCGTGGCCCATCAGGTCATAGGGCTCGCTGAGTGACGCCAGGATTTTTTCACCGACCACCCGGGTTCTTGTGATAGCTGGTTCGAGTTTTTCCCCCTGGTTTTCCAGCAGTATCACGAATTCATCTCCCCCGAGCCGCGCCACTGTGTCGTTGTGCCTGACGCACGCCGTCAGGCGTGAAGCCACTTTCTGAAGCAGCAGATCGCCTTTGGAATGACCCAGTGTGTCGTTGAGCACCTTGAAATGGTCAAGGTCAATGAACATCAGTGCGCCGATCCGCGAATGACCGGCGCCGTCGTTCAGCGAACTCTGGAGCCGGTCCATCAACAACTGGCGGTTGGGCAGTTGGGTCAGGGCGTCGTAGAAGGCCAGATGCTCGATTTCGTCTTTGGCTGTCTTGCGTTCCGTGATGTCGCGAAAGTACACGGCAAGCCCTTCCTCAAAGGGATAGGCGCGCAACTCCAGCCACTTGCCCAGTTCTGCATAGAACTCTTCAAACTCAACGGGCTGGCCACTCACCAGCGCGAGCCGTATCTCCCGCCGCAAGCGGCCGCCGCGATGGGCGTGGACCGCCTGCCAGAGTGTCTGGCCCAGCAAGTCCCTGCTTTTACGGCGCAACAGGCGTTCGCTCTCGGGGTTCACATAAGTAAAGCGGCCCTCCATGTCCAGCGTGGCAAACGCATCCGTGATGCTGGCCAGTGTGGTGCTCAGCCGCATGGTCAGGCGCAGGGAGTCCTGCTCGGCCTTTTTCTTGTCTGTGAGGTCGTGCAGGATTCCCTGAATGCGCACCACCTGGCCGGATGCGTCACGCAGCGCCTGCCCAAGTGAGCGCATCCACAGCAGCCGGCCACCAGCCGCAATCACCTGGGCTTCTACATCAAACGGCGTGCCGTATTCCATGCAGGCGTCGAAAACACCCGCCATCAGCACGCGGGATTCCGGCGCGTAGAAAGCGAGCGCGTCTTCGAACGACGGCGCTGCCGCGGAGGGTATGCCAAGCAGGCTCGCCAGCTGGGCGGTCCACGTGAAATGGCGCGCGGGCAAGTCCACAGCCCACGCACCGGCCTTCGCGGCCCGCTCCAGCAGCCCCAACATGTGCGTCGCCGCGTCTTCATGGCTGTAACCCGGCTGCGTGGGTGCCAATGAGAGGAGTTTGTCCATTGATCAGGCCTGTCGCTCGGCCGCTTCACGCTCGGCCTCTTGGGTTGCTTCGCGCTTCACAAGGGCCGTGTGTTCAAAGCAGTAGGCGAGCAGCAGGTCCAGTTCGGTGGATTTGTCAAAAACCGCGTCGGCCCCGAGTCCTTGGGCCCGTTTGCGAATCTCCGGCGTTGCATAGTTGGTTAAGAGCACGACCTTCTGGTAGGGCTCGCGGTTGCGGCACCCCGCCAATATGCCCAAGCCACTGCCTTCCTTCAAAAACAGGTCGACGATTGCCAGGTGCCAATGCCCGTCCTGCATCGTCAACCAGCGGCTGGATTCCGCCTGCGTCGCGGAATGCGCTGTGACCCTGACATCGGCGACCTCCCTCAGTGTTTCGATGAGGTTGTTGAGAACAGTGCTGTTGTCTTCCGCCAGGTAAGTGATGAATGCCATGGGCCCTCCGGTTATTTGCGCCAGTTGCCCTCCGGGACAAGTCGACTCAAGGATGACAACAGCTTGGTGTGCCCATGCCTGACATCCGTTGGCGTCCACTGTAGTAGGACAAGCGCAGATTCCCGTCTCAAAAAAATAGCAGGGCTTTCGCTGCTTCAGGGGAGCGCTGGATTTGCAAAAAAATCCCTGTGATTTCGGCGGTCTGTTCGTTAGCAGACAGACGATAAGAGCGCGCCCGGCGATCTTCGGTGCGCGATGAATGTGGACGAAATTCATGCGCCGGGCAGGGCAGCGAGGGGTCGTCCTACAGCCGCGGGCGGTTTTCCCTCAGTGTTTCCGCTGGAAATGCTTCTTACATTGATATTTGAACTTTTGTTTTCAATGAAAACATAGATGACTGTATTTTTAGGGGAAAGTTAGTATGAACACGACTCTCGATCAACTCAATGGCCACACGGATATTGGCGCTTTACGCCCGGCGCTGCTCTCCATTTGCTCCCGTTTCGGCTCTATCGCCAGGCTGGACATTCTTGCCGCCGGGCAGGCTGGAAAACGTCAAGCCTTGTGCTTTCTGCGCATGGACTCTGCAGAACAGGAACAGCAGCTGATCAGCGAACTCGGGGTCGGCCGTTTTGGCGGAGATCTGGTGGTGATTGTGGATCTCCATGGCCAAGAGGTCGCAAGCCACACGGCCGTTGCAGCTCAAGCATTGTGAGTTCCCCGTCTTGCCGCTATTCCCCGGTTTTCGGGGCTTTTGCGGGCAGGCACGCCTCAGGGCTCGCCGATTCTCTTTTTCATTTGCCGTTTTCAGGCCGATGAACCCATCCATCCACCCATAAGCAGGCACATGAAAAACATTCTCATCATCTCGGGCACACGTCCCGAAATCATCAAGCTCGCACCGGTCTATCACGCACTGCGTGAGGTGCCGTGGGCCCGTGTGCAATGGCTGCACACCGGCCAGCACGCAGAAATGGCCCAGCAGATATTCGACTGCTTTGACGTGACGCCCGACATCTCGCTCAAGCGCACCGGCGCCAGCCTGGTCGAGTTCAGCACGGGCTGCCGGCAACAGCTTGACGCCGTGATGCAGCAGCAGGCCTGGTCTCTCGTGATTGTTCAGGGCGATACCGAAAGCGCCTTTCAGGGCGGACTCGCCGCGTTCTACCACCGCGTTCCTCTTGCACATGTCGAAGCGGGGCTTCGCACCTATAACCTGAACCGCCCCTTTCCCGAAGAAGGTTTGAGGCAGATGATCAGCCGCCTTGTGCAGTTCCACTTTGCGCCCACGCAGGGGTCCGAGGCCGCACTGCAGGCGGAGGGTATTGCCGACGCCAAGATTCATCTCACAGGCAACACCGTGATCGACGCCCAGCGCTGGGCCTGCAAACGGCATGGCATCCGGCGTTCGATTGCCGGACGGGGCCATCTGCTGGTGACGGTTCACCGGCGGGAGAACTGGGGTGACGATGTGGCCGAAATATGCCACGCCATCGCGGAAATCGCTCGGCAGCAGCCTGAGCTGGAGGTGCTGTTCCCGGTGCATTTGAACCCGGTGATCCAGAAACCCGTCAACGCCATACTTGGCGACCTGCCCAATGTCAGGCTCACGCCCCCGCTGGATTACACCCAGATGCAGCAGGCGCTTGTCGATGCCTGCATCGTGTTGACCGACTCCGGTGGCCTTCAGGAAGAGGCGCCTACTTTTGGGGTTCCGGTGCTTGTGCTGCGAGAGGAAACGGAGCGCCCCGAAGCAGTGCAAGCCGGTTGCGCCTTGCTGATCGGGGCAAGCCGCCCGGTGATCGTGCGGGAGACCCTGCGCCTTCTGACGGATACGGCGGCCTACACGCGGATGTCGCAAGCCGGCAATCCGTTCGGCGACGGCGCCGCGTCGCAGCGCATCGTTGAAGTGCTGGCGCGCAGCCTGGCCGACGAAGCCGTCGCGTTGCCCGAACTGGCCTGAACGGTCGTGCATGGAGCAACCCTTATGAAACATCTCTTTTCGCGTGCCAGCCTGCTCGCCAACATCGGGCTGATGGCGGCTTTGCCGGCTTTCGCACAATCCGAAAGCACGCCGGCGCTGGTGCCTGCATTCAAGACCTACCCGGTTGCCGCCGTGATGGCGTCGCTGCTGTTCCTGATCGTGCTGATCATGATGCTGTATGGCCTGCGCCATTTCATGTTCACCATGAACCGCCTGACCGGCGTGCAGCGCCACCCCTATATCGATATCAGTGTGGCCTCCTGGCCGATGATCACCGTGTTCATCGCGGCCCATAACGAGGAAAAGGTGATTGCCGGCTGCATAGAGGCATTGCTCAATACAGACTACCCGCACGACCGGTTGAAGATCATTCCCGTCAACGACCGGTCTCAAGACACGACGGCGCAGATTATCGACGCTTACGTGGAGCGCCACCCTTCGCGCATCTGGCCGTTTCACCGTGTCGGCGGCAAGGCCGGGAAATCTGCTGCGCTGAAAGATGCGCTGGCATTCGCGCAAGGCGATATCGCCATTATTTTTGATGCCGACTACGTACCCGGCCGCGGTTTGCTCAAGCAACTGGTCGCGCCATTTTTTGATCCGGAGATCGGCGCGGTGATGGGCCGCGTGGTGCCCGCGAACAGCGGTGCGAATTTGCTGACCCGGCTGCTGGACCTCGAGCGCTCAGGCGGTTACCAGGTCGATCAGCAGGCACGCATGAACATGAACCTGATGCCGCAGTACGGCGGCACGGTGGGCGGGGTGCGCCTGTCGGCCGTGGCCGCCGTGGGCGGCTGGCACGATGACACGCTGGCGGAAGACACCGACATCACGTACCGCTTGATGTTCAACGGCTGGAAAACCGTCTACACCAACCGGTCCGAATGTTATGAAGAGGTGCCGGAAGACTGGAGCGTTCGCATCAAGCAGGTGACGAGGTGGGCGAAAGGGCATAACCAGGTGCTGTCCCGCTACTGGTGGAAGTTTGCGACCAGCACCTACCTGACCCCCGGTCAGCGGCTGGATGGATTGCTGCTTCTTTTTGTGTTCGTGGTGCCGCTTGTCATGCTGGTGGGCTGGTGTCTGGCCTTGGGCCTGTATTTTCTGAACGCCGGTTCTTTGCTCTCAGTCCTGATCCCGGTCTTTGCACTGATGGTGTACGGCACCCTGGGGAATTTTGCGGCCTTTTTTGAAATTGTGATTGCCGTGCTCATCGACGGAAATCGCAAGCGGCTTCGCTTGCTGCCGTTCAACATGCTGGGCTTTTTGGTCAGCCTGTTTGCAATTTCCGGCGCCGCATGGAGCCTGTTGCTTGACCGTGTTCTCAGCCGTGAAATGGTGTGGGACAAGACCATCCGCTATCGGGAGGCTCCGCTGAAATGACACCCCATTACTTCACCTACATCGCTTTTGCGGTGATTTGCCTGACCCTGCTGACTTTGCCGTTTGTTCCCGCATTTCGCGAGTGGCTTTACCCGACGGATGCCGTCCCGTTGCCGGTGTCTCCAAACTACACCAGCGACATCGATCACTTCGCCCGCCGCCTGCGCGCAGACGCCATGGCAAAACTTGGATCGGGCCCTCCCACGGGTTACGAGGAATTCGACTTTGTGGCCGACACCGACGCCGGTGCCGACATGGACTGGCGCCAGGCGCAAAAGCGGCTCATTGCCCGCGCGAGCATCAGCAGCCCGGACGCTGTTCGGAGCTTACAACCGGTCTATGTGGACGGTAGCCTGCGGGCGGGAGCCGACTCCGCTTTTACGGCCCTGTATGCCACGGGCGATATCGAATTGGGCGCGCAAAGCGAAATCACCGATTGGGCCCATGCTGATGGTGTGGTTCGCCTCGGTGCGAACAGCATAGGGCTCAGGAGGATATCTGCGGGAGTTGCCATTGAGCTGGGTACCGAAGCCTGGTTTGAACGCCTGCATGCACCGGTGCTGCGTTTTGGCTCTCACGTCAGTTCCGTGCCGCAGCCGCAATCTTACGAACAGTCACCGGCAAGCTACGCCGACCTGCCGCGCGCCATTCGCCAGACGCCTGAGCTCTATCTCATTCGGGGTGATTGCGCGTTGCCTCCCGGCAAGGTTTACACGGGCTCGCTGGTGGTGACGGGGTTCCTCACGGTGGGCGCGGCGACCACTGTTGTCGGCGACATCAAGGCGCGTGATGGCGTGAGCATTGGTCCGCGGGCGTCCGTGCGGGGTGCTTTGACCTGCGAGAAGCGCATTTATGTTTTCCCGGATGCGCGGGTTCGGGGTCCGGTAATTTCAGAGAGCGATGTGCTGATTGGCGCCAATGCGGTGATTGGGCAGTCCGACGCACAAACCACCGTGAGTGCCGCCAATCTCATCGTAGAGGATGGCGTCACTGTGCATGGAACCTTATGGGCGCACGAGATCGGCATGGTCAAGCAGCTATGAATTTCAAAAGCTTTATCTGTGCAGGCGCGATGATGATGTTGTCCGGTGGGGGAAGTTTTGCTGCGGGCGCACCCCCACTGGTTCTGCAGGGCTACGTCGATGAGGCCGGAGCGATCACCGTCCTGCATGGCGGGAATTCCTCCGACCCTTATTTCGCGATGCAGGCGCTGCTGCTGGCGCATGACAACGGCATGGACGTTTCGGTAGCTGCCGAGAGGTTTGCCGACTGGCTCGTGCCCAGGCAAAAACCCGACGGCACCTTCGACAGGTTTTGCCGGGACGGGGCAGGGCGCTGGGCCTCTTGCAAGGCGGCAGACGCTGACGATTCCCTGCTGGCGATGTGGATGCGCCTGCTGGAGACCATGCCGGAGAAGCTGCGCAGCAAACCGGTGTGGCTGAAGAGTCACGCAACCAGCAAGGCCTCGCTGGAGCATCTCTTCCAGCCCTCACGCGGGATCTACATGGTGTCTCCGCTGGTACTTCACGGCTTGTTCATGGACAACCTGGAGGTCTGGTCGCTCAAGGCGCAACGCACGCCGGCCGCGCAGGCTCTGGAGGCTGACAAGTTGGCCAGCTCCATCCGTGACACCTTCTGGAATCCGGTTGACAAGCACTTTCTGGTGTCAACGCAACTGGAGCAGAGGTCTGAAAAGCAGGCGTTCTACCCCCACCATGTCGCGCAGATATTTCCGCTGCTGGTGGACTTTCCGATGGCGCCTGTTGAGACTGGCCCTTACTACCGCGCATGGATGTCGGCGCACCGGGCTGAATGGCTGGGGCAGGGAAAGGCGGACTACCCGTGGGGGTTAATCGCAGTGCTTGCGATGCGTCAGGGCGATGCGGCCAGCGCACGCTGCTGGTTGCGGGAGGCGACGGCCCTTCGCCACTCCGCGCGTTGGGCCGTCACAGATGAGGTTTCTTTCCAGATACTGGCCAGCAAAGGCCTCAAGCCGGCGGCCAAAGAAACCGGCTGCGGGTGACAAGTTGCCTGGCCTTCGAGCCGCTTTGTACTTCTTTTCAATCTACCTACGCTTTTCGAGAGGAGCAGCATGCTCAAACCGATCCTTCTTTTTCCGCTGTGCTTCCTGGCATGTGCCGCACCGGCCTTCGCCCAACCGCTTTCATCGCATCAGGAAACTGCTGTTTCCGCGCCTCTGGTACAGGCGCCCGCAGAGCCCTTGCGAAGCCTGGAGCTGAGTACCGGCGCGCAGAGCCTCACCGGCGGCTATGGCAACTGGAATGACGTGACTTTGCGGGGCGCTTACGGCGTGTCGCGCCACGTGTTTCAGGCCGAAGCGTCGGTCCAGCGCCGGTTTAATGAAGACGGTGCGTTCATCGGGCTGGGCGATACCTACACCTTCAACGAAGACTGGTACGGATCTCTTGCCGTAGGCGCCGGTGACGGTGCGTTTTACCTGCCGCGCTTCCGGGCCGACGCAACGCTGTATCGCAAATTCCTGCCCGGCCGAAACCTCGTTGGCAATGTCGGCATCGGGTATTACAAGGCGCCGGACGGCCACAGCGACCGCAGCGTCTCGGTGGGTGCGGCCTATTACTTCGAATCCCCCTGGATCATTGAAGGCGGGGTGCGGCTGAACAGCAGCAATCCCGGCTCCGTGCAGACCCAGCAGCAGTTTGCCGCAGTGACGTATGGCCGCGACAAGCAGGACCTGATCACGGCGCGCTACGCCTGGGGCGGCGAGGGCTATCTGGCAACGGGCCCCAACACGCAGCTGGTGAATTTTGACAGCCGCGAGGCCAGCATTGCGTGGCGGCACTGGCTGAATCCGCGCACCGGCATATTGGTGGGCGCCAATCGGTACAGCAATCCGCTGTACCGCCGCACCGGCCTGAACGTCGGCATCTTCCACAACTTCTGAAGGCCGCCATGAGCACCCGAGCAAATACCGTATCGGCTCAAGCCCGTGAGCATGACCGCGTCTTCCACAAAACGTTTGATGCCGCCCGGCGCGCGAGAGCGCTTCGGGTCAAGGTGCGGCCGCACCGGGCGATCACATCGCTGCACGTGACGCCTTATCTGGCGACGCAGGCCATCATCCTGCCAATACTGTTGTGCGGGCTCTTGCTCTGGGCCAAGCCACTGTTGCTGGAGTTCTGGCGCAACTGCATCCTTTTTTGGTCCGCCCGGCTGGATTTGCCCTTCAGCCTGGCGAGCCGCGCCAATGAGGCGGGGCAATTCCCGTTGCTCATGGGCGTGGTGTCGGAAGGCTCGCCCATGCCGGGCCCGACAACGATGGTGGTGACCGCGCTGGTGACGCTTGCCGCGTTCGCGCTTTCCCTGCGCATGAAAGACGCGCAGCTGCCGCTCAAATACCCGATACGCATCGTTTGCGTGCTGCAGTTCGTCGCGCTGGGCTACTTCTGGTTTTCATCGACCGAGTTCCCTTACAGCATCGCCCGCCATAGCGAAGAACTCATGACCATCGGCTATGGGGTGATGGTGGCGACGCCGGTGATGCTGGCGATGGGGTATTACATCCTCAACCAGAGCCTGGTGATCAAGCTGCTGCATACCGTGCTTATCCTCGCGTTCTTCGCGATATTGATTCCCCATCAGGTGCTGGTACAGGCTTTCATCATGCAGCACCTGTCCGTGCTGTTCATGCCCGTGCTTTACATCTGCTTCGGTGCGGTGTTTGACGCACTGATATTTGTCGCCTTGTATTCCTGGGCCGTCAGCAACGCGCCGCTGGATGCAACCAACTGATCGCCGGCGCTGCCGTCGTGCCCCGGATTAGCTGCTTTTGCCGCGGATGATGCCTGCGGCGACGTCGGCAGGCGCTTCGGCGTAGCGCTTGAATTCCATGGTGTAGGTCGCGCGGCCCTGCGTGAGCGAGCGCAGCGTGGTGGAGTAGCCGAACATTTCCGACAGCGGCACTTCGGCACGCACCAGCTTGCCGCCACCGCCCGCGATGTCCTCCATACCCTGCACCATGCCGCGCCGCGACGAGAGGTCGCCCATCACATTGCCCATGAAGTCCTCAGGTGTTTCGACCTCGACTGCCATCACCGGCTCGAGCAGCACCGGTTTGGCGTGGCGCATGCCTTCCTTGAATGCCAGTGAGCCGGCCATGCGAAAGGCGTTCTCGTTCGAGTCAACGTCATGGTAGGAGCCGAACACCAGCGTCGCCTTCACGTCCACCACCGGGTAGCCCGCGAGTACGCCGGCCTTGAGCGTTTCCAGGATGCCCTTGTTGACCGCCGGAATGTACTCGCGCGGAATCACGCCGCCCTTGATGGCATCGACAAATTCATAGCCTTTTCCCGAAGGCTGCGGCTCCAGGTTGAGCACGGCGTGGCCGTACTGCCCGCGCCCGCCCGACTGCTTGATGAACTTGCCTTCGACGTCGTTCACCGCTTGCCGAATGGTCTCGCGGTAGGCGACCTGCGGCTTGCCGACATTGGCTTCGACGCTGAACTCGCGCTTCATGCGGTCCACCAGAATTTCAAGATGCAGTTCGCCCATGCCCGAGATGATGGTCTGGCCCGACTCCTCGTCGGTGTGCACGCGAAATGAGGGATCTTCCTGTGCCAGGCGGTGCAGCGCGATGCCCATTTTTTCCTGGTCGGCCTGGGTTTTGGGTTCTACCGCCTGCGAGATGACGGGTTCAGGGAACACCATCTTCTCCAGGATGATGACGTGGGCCGGGTCGCACAGCGTGTCGCCGGTGGTGGCTTCTTTCAGGCCCACGGCGGCTGCGATGTCGCCGGCACGTACTTCCTTGACCTCGTTGCGTTCATTGGCGTGCATCTGCAGGATACGGCCCAGGCGCTCACGCTTGCCTTTGACGGGGTTGTAGACCGTATCGCCGGCTTTGATCACGCCTGAGTACACGCGAAAGAAAATCAGCTGACCCACATAGGGATCGGTCATGATCTTGAAGGCCAGCGCCGAGAAGGGCTCGTCGTCATCCGGATGCCGCTCAGCCTCACCCTCGTCTTCGGTGTGGCCCAGGATGGCGGGCACGTCCACCGGTGACGGCAGGTAGTCGATCACCGCGTCCAGCATGGCCTGCACGCCCTTGTTTTTGAAAGCGCTGCCGCACAGCATGGGCACGATCTCGTTGGCGACTGTGCGCTGGCGCAGGCCCTGTTTGATTTCATCTTCGCTCAGGGGTTCGCCCGCCAGGTACTTGTTGAGCAACTCGTCGTTGGCTTCGGCGGCCGCTTCGATCATCTTGGTGCGCCACTCGTTGGCGGTCTCTACCAGGTCCGCCGGAATATCATCGTATTCAAAATGCAGGCCCTGGCTGGTGTCGTCCCAGATGATGGCTTTCATCTTGACGAGGTCGACCACGCCCTGGAAGTGGTCCTCCGCGCCCACCGGGATCTGCACCGGCACGGCCACGCCCTTGAGGCGCTCGCCGATCTGGCGCTGCACGCGAAAAAAATCCGCGCCCACGCGGTCCATCTTGTTGACGAAGGCCAGGCGCGGCACCTTGTACTTGTTGGCCTGGCGCCAGACGGTTTCCGACTGCGGCTGCACGCCGCCCACGGCGTCGTAGACCATCACGGCGCCGTCGAGCACGCGCATGGAGCGCTCCACCTCGATGGTGAAATCCACGTGGCCTGGGGTGTCGATGATGTTGATGCGGTGCTCGGGATAGTTGCCTGCCATGCCTTTCCAGAAGGCGGTGGTTGCTGCCGAGGTGATGGTGATGCCGCGCTCCTGCTCCTGCTCCATCCAGTCCATGGTGGCTGTGCCTTCATGGACCTCGCCGATCTTGTAGTTCACACCGGTGTAAAACAGGATGCGCTCGGTCGTGGTGGTTTTGCCGGCGTCGATGTGCGCGCTGATGCCGATGTTGCGGTAGCGCTCGATGGGGGTATGGCGGGGCATGGCGGACTCCTTTTTGCCGGCCTGCGCATCTTGGAGTTGTTGGCGCCGGCCGGGTTTGCCAGTTTGCGCCAAAGCGCCGCTTTTTGCTGGCCTTTCCTGCAGCACCCACGTCAGGTGTGGGCTCTGCCGTCAGCCCGCGTGCAACATGGCCGCCATGAAGGCAGGCAATGGCCAGCCAATGGACAGCAGGTACTCCGCCATGGGCACCACTGCGTGCCGCACCGAGGGCCGCGCGCTCATCTTGTCCCGCCAGGCCAGCAATAGCGGTGTGGCCGGTGTGAGGGGCGCTCCCTGGCGCTCGCCAAACAACATCGCCATGTAAAGCGCGATGTCGGCAAACGAAAAGTTTTTCACCATGAACTCCCGGCCTTGCAGCAGGGTTTCAAGCTGCGCGTAGAAATCCCGCGCGCCGGCAATCGCGGCGACGGCCTGTGGGTCGCTCAGGTTGTGCTGCAGGCCCATGAGCCGGATGATGTGGGGGAAGTAGATTTCGTCCGACTTGTGCTCCAGCTGGCGGGCCCGTGCGCGGTCGGTAATGTCGGTGGGCCACAGCGCTGGCTTGGGCTGAAGATCTTCCAGGTACTCCATGATCTGCGTCGAGTCGAATAGTTCGAGGTCGCCGTTTATCAGCACCGGCACCTGCTTTTTTGGGTTGATGCGCACGACCTCCGGGTGCTTGGGTGAGTAACCCTCGGTCTGCGTGAACGGCACCATGACGAGATCGAGTGCGATGCCTTTTTCAAACGCGGCAATCTGAACCTTGGCGCCGAACATGCTGAGGCGCGCTGAATAGAGGCGGATGGTTGGGGTAGTTTCTGCGGGGGTGTGAGGCATGGGTTGGCGAGCTTTATGTTGATGAGTTTTAGCGTGTCAAGCGTGTCATGTTGTGGAAGGCGGTGTTTCGCGATCAAACAATCCAGGTGCGCCACCGATTTCGGCGCCTTCAATCAGCAGCATGCGCAGCTTGGTCGAGACGCCGCCCGGCGCGGAAAATCCGCCCGACTGTGCGCCGGCTGCCAGCACGCGGTGGCAGGGCACGATGATGGGAAAGGGGTTGTGCCCCAGAGCCTGACCCACGGCGCGCGCCGAGCCCGGCTCGCCCAGTGCCGCGGCAATGTCTCCGTAGGTACTGGTTTTTCCAGGAAGAATTTCCTGCGTGATCGCATAGACCCGCTGGTGAAATGGAGGTGTGCGGCGCAGGTCCAGCGCGCAAAAACGCAGGTCGCAGGCCTCTCCGGCCAGCAAAGCCGTCATGGCGTCGACGGCCTGTTGAATGTCATGCGGCGGCGCAGCGTTAATGGCCTGGGCAAATTCCCTTTGAAGCCGGGACAGCATTCGGCTTGCGGTACCTTCGGGCAGACGTACAGCCGCTATCCCATGCGGGTTCCACACCAGTGCGCACTGTCCAACGGCGGTGTCGAACAGTGAATAGGCGTGAGTTTCGCTGTCAGTGGGCATGGTGTGGGAGATGCTACACGCGACTTTCAGATTAAAGGGGTTAACGACGATGCGCCGGGATTTTTATGCGCACGTCTCGCGCCAATCAGGACACGAAACGTCCGCATTCATGCGAGAGCCACAGTCTATGCATGAAGCGTCTGGAACCAGCCGTGCGCAAGCGCGCACGCCGCTGTTGCTTGAGGAATGCGACGTGAATGTAAGAATTAATTTCGTTACCTATCTTGCACACCCCTCAAGCTTTTAAGTTGGTGCAGACGTACCATGCGTTCTTTTTGAAGGAACTCACAATGGCAACACCGTTCTTTGGCAAGCGAGAAAATGAGACACCGACGGGCTTGCGTCACGGCCCGGGAAATGGCTATGGGACCACGGGCACGTCCAGCGCTTCCGGCGCGTTGCAGTCAGGCCAGTCGTCTTCCAGCACGAGCCAGCAGAACGCCGCCAAAGCCATCGGTGACGCCGCAGCGCCGGTTGCCAGCGGAAAAGAAGGCGGCAGCAAGTTGACGGTGGGTCCCAACATCAAACTCAAAGGCGTGGAGATCACGGATTGCGACACCCTGGTCGTGGAAGGCCTGGTCGAGGCGACCATGGATTCGCGTGTGATCCAGATTTCCGAGCAGGGCGCGTTCAAGGGCTCCGCAGAAATTGATGTCGCGGAAATTCGCGGCGAATTCAATGGCAATCTCACGGTGCGGCAGAAGCTGGTGATCTATTCCACCGGAAAAGTCACGGGCATCATTCGCTACGGCAAGCTGGTCATTGAAGAAGGCGGCCAGCTCTCTGGAGAAATTCTCTTTGGCGCGGCCAAGCCAGCCAGCGCGGCCAAGCCCGGTTTGCAGGCAGTGTAGGAGACAGTTAAAAGAAGAAATAACCTGGCCGGGGCATTCGCCGGCATTCGCCGGCGTTCGCCTGAGCACCCGCATCCGTCTTTCGCTGTTCGCAGCGGGAAGGGATGCGGGCTGTTTGCGTTCAACCGCGTGAAGGCCGACGCCGCTCTCCAGCCTATACGACACTGTGTACGCGCGATACCGCGTGCGCCCGGCTGTGCGGTTCCGCGAGGCTAAGAGCGGCATTAAAATGACGTGCCCGCTGAGCGGACCGCCAAGCCGGTGATGACCACCAGTCGCGGCCAAACCGGCATTACTTCGTTTTCTGTTCAGTCGTTCCTTGAGTCATTCTGGGCAGCGAGTCACTCCGAGTGTTGCTGCTCATAGGCGTCCGCACAAGAGCTCACAAGCTCGCCAATGAGGTGTAACGCCAGCCGGCATGAGGCTATGGTCTTACCGTGCACGACGAAAGATGCGTCAGCACGGCTTTCTGGCAGGCACAAAGAGTAACGAAAAGTGCGAGCGCAGGAAGTCTGCGCACACTGACGCCGAGGTTCGCGCCAGCTCTTAGTGCGGATTGAATGACTACAAAATCCGGTGACCAAGAGCGTCGAATAGCACGGGCCGACGAGCCCGCTCATCCATTCATGGTTGTTGGGTTACGGCTTAAAAGCGCGGCAAATCCGGATGGCTGATTTGTCCGCCCCGTACCAGCATTTTTCCGTATTCGGCGCAGCGGTTCAGCGTCGGAATAACCTTTCCGGGATTGAGCAGGCCCTTGCTATCGAAGGCGCGCTTGACGCCGAACATCTGCTCGTTCTCTTCAGCGGAAAACTGCACGCACATGGAGTTGAGCTTTTCCACGCCCACACCGTGTTCGCCCGTGACAGTGCCGCCCATGGCGACGCTGGTTTCCAGGATGTCGGCGCCGAAGAGTTCGCAGCGGCGCAACTGGTCAGGATCGTTGGCGTCAAACAGAATCAAGGGATGCAGGTTGCCGTCGCCCGCGTGGAACACATTGGCGCAGCGCAACTGGTATTTCTTTTCCATGTCGGCAATCGCCAGCAGGATGTCAGCCAGTCGTTTGCGCGGGATGGTGGAGTCCATGCACATGTAGTCGGGGCTGATGCGGCCTGAAGCAGGGAAGGCGTTCTTGCGGCCGCTCCAGAAACGCAGGCGCTCGGCCTCGTTCTGGCTTACGGCGATGGCGGTGGCGCCGCAGCGGCGCAGCACCTCGATCATGCGGCCGACTTCTTCTTCGACCTCTTCCGGTGTGCCGTCGCTTTCACACAGCAAAATGGCTTCGGCAGTGAGGTCGTAGCCCGCGTGCACAAAGTCCTCGACCGCGGCCGTCATGGGCTTGTCCATCATCTCAAGGCCGGCGGGAATAATGCCCGCAGCGATGACGGCTGCCACCGCATCGCCGGCCTTTCGCAGATCGTCAAAGCTGGCCATGATGCAGCGCGCGAGCTGGGGCTTGGGAATCAGCTTGACTGTCACCTCGGTGGTCACGGCCAACATGCCTTCGCTGCCGATGACGATGCTCAGCAAGTCATAACCGGAGGCATCGAGCGCGTCGCTGCCGAACTCGACTTCTTCGCCTTCGATGGTGAAGCCTTTGACCTTGAGCACGTTATGCACTGTCAGGCCGTATTTGAGGCAGTGCACGCCGCCTGAGTTCTCGGCCACGTTGCCGCCTATGGTGCAGGCGATCTGGCTGGACGGGTCGGGTGCGTAGTAAAGGCCGTAAGGCGCGGCGGCCTCGGAAATAGCCAGATTGCGCACGCCGCCCTGCACTACGGCCGTGCGACTGGACGCGTCCAGTTTGAGAATCTTGTTGAACTTGGCCAGCGAAAGTGTGACGCCCAGCTTGTGCGGCATGGCGCCTCCGGAAAGCCCGGTGCCGGCACCGCGCGCCACCACAGGCACCTCCAGCGCGTGGCATGTCTTGAGCACGGCCTGGACCTGAGCACTGGTTTCCGGCAGCGCCACAACCAGCGGCCGTTGGCGATAGGCGGTTAGGCCATCGCACTCATACGGCGTGGTGTCTTCGGTGTTCCAGAGTAGCGCGTGCGCCGGCAGCGCGGCCTGCAGCGCGCCGACCACCTGGACCTGGCGTTCACGGCGTTCAAGCGGGTGCTGTTGCCAGGCTTCAGCGGATGCGTTCATGGGTGGCCTCCGGGGATGAAACCGGCTTTCGCCGGTGATGAAGGCACTTTAATGCAAAGCCGGGGCTGGCGGCGTGAAGAAAATGAGGGTGTTTTGTGAAAACGAATTTGCTATTCATTAGATAGCTGTTCGCGCACGAGAACAAAGGGCCAGAGGTATAAAAGACTTGATGCTCAGGGCGAAAATGCTGGCTGGACAACGTTTTCGGCCACTCGGCGAAGGTTTTCCCTTTTCTGCAGCCCATCATGCCAATGCGCCGCACTTCCCCCTCGTGTCACTCCTTGCGAATGTCGAATAGTTCCAGAGCCTCGTCGACAAGAAAGAACGTGGTGCCGGCCGAGCCACGCGTTTTTGCATCAAATCGCACTACGCGGCCCAGTTCGGGCGCGTACCACGCATTGGCGGTGTATGCCGCGTTAGTCCTGATGGAAATTCCCCGTGTCGTAAACCCGGTGAACTCGACCCGCATGATGACAAACTCGCGGTCGCCGATGCGCATTGTCGATTCGTCAGTTGCGCGCGCCGTGATGTCCATTCCGATTTGCTGGTTTTGCATCCGGGTTTCGTACCGAAGTCGCCATGTCTGCCCGCGCTCCGGTGTCTTGGTGATCCAGCCACCTGGCGGCATGGCCAACTCATATTCTCCGGCAATGGCGCTGACGAGCGTGACAACCTCGCCGCCGGCCCGCTCCACCCGGCCTCCCTGATTGAAGACTAGTTGGTTTCCGTCCATGCGGTCCAGCCGGTATTTGATGTTCTGCGTCAGCCCGGTGGTTCGATCACGCAGCCGATACTCGAAGACTTGCGCATTTCCTGCCTGGGTTGCCGCGGCGGGTTTGTTGCGTTCACTGCGCGCGGCCAGCGCTGCTGCTGCGCGCGCAGGGACGTCGGCAATCCAGGCGGCCGGGACGGCGAAGTTCAGGTTCTGTGCATCGAGACGGGTAAGGGTGGTGATGCCAATCAGACGGCCTTGCGCGTCGAAAAGGCCGCCGCCGCTGGAACCCGGCGAAATGGGTACGGTGATTTGCAGCGCGACGAGCTCACCATTGTCAGTACGACGGATGCCGGACAGAAGACCATCGCTGATGGTCAGTTCCCATCCGCGCGGATTTCCGATGGCATAGACCCGGGCGCCAACCTTCGGTGTTTCCGCAGCGATGGCGACTGGCGGCGCATAGAAATTTGCCACTTTGAGCTGGCACAGGTCGCGCGCGGGGTCGGCGTGTTCCAGGGTGGCGCCGTAAGAGACGTTCTCGCGTGTCACCGCAACCTTCCTTGCCTTGACCAGCACATGGCAATTGGTGATGAGCGTGCCCGCTTGAATGACCACGGCGCTGCCTGTGCCGATATGCCTTCCCGCTTCGTCAAAAGTCTTGACCATCCAGATACTGGGTGACAGGCGCTCGAAGAGCTGTTCGGCGCTCGGAGTCGAATTTTGTGCAAGAGCATTCCAGCTCACTAGAAGCAGGCCTATGCCGCGAAGCATGAATTGAAATCTCACTGTGCACCTCATGGAGCGTTCGTTTATCGGGCCGGAGGCAGCAGGCCGCTCAGGTCGTCGAGCGTCACGGGGCTGGCGCGGGTCCGCATATCGGTGCTGCGCCCCGCGATGCTGTTTACGCCCGGCACGAGTGGAATTGGGCCGGTATAGGCCAGGCGAGGCAGGTGTTCCAGGGCCGTGCTTTCGTCTCGAAGGGTCAGCCTGGATTGGCCCACGAGGAGGCCCACCGTGATGCTGGTCTGCACGTAGGTCGTACCACCATCCACCAGATCGACGTCCAGAGTCGTTTCGACTTCAGTGCGAGCACTGACGGTGTAGTTGCCTGCGATGCGGTCAGCAAAGAAAAAACTTTGGGATTGCGACTTGCCGACAAGTTCGCCATTGAGTTTGATGTCCGGTTGGACTGCTGCCCCGAGGCCGCCCGAACGGTAAACCACCAGACGGCCATAACCCGGGCGCAAGGTGGGAAAGTTCGCCTCGACTTCGGCGTATCGGGGGCCCTTGGTCCCACAACCGGTGAGAAAAATTGCTACAGCAATGACAAGGAGTCGAAAAATCTGCATCAGTACCCCTCCGGTGTTTTTGTTGGAATCGGAATCGCGCGAGTCTAGCATTCGGCTTTTACGAGGCAGGCTCCAGCATCGGCGGCTCGGCCACCAAGTCGCGCCGCGGGATGGCAGCGATCAAACCGATCGCGAAATAGGCGCCGCTCAACCTGCGCTGGGCCCGCGCGCCGTGTCACCTGTCCTGCCCCTGGTTTTTACCCCAGGCTTTTGCGCAGCCAGTCCGCAAAAGCCGCGCACTCCCAGCGGTCCATGGTGCCGGTGCGCCAGCACAGGTAGTGCGCATGCGGGCTGGGAACGTTGCCGGCGAACACGCCCTTGCTGCCCAGCCGCACCAGCGAGCCGTTTTCCAGCCAGGGCGCGCCCAGCTTGAGGCGGATGAGTGCGATGCCCATGCCGGCGGCCGCAGCGTCACACATCAGACCGATGTCGTTGAACTGCGAGCCGTCAGCAGGTTCCGGCCAATCGAGTTTATGGGCCGAAAACCAGGTGCGCCAGGGTTCCAGGGGAGAACGCAACAGGCTTTCGCCGTCGAGGTCTTCGGCCACCTCAAACGGACCGTGCTCGCGCACGAAGGCGGGCGATGCCAGCGGCGCGACCTCGTCCTTGCTCAGGCAGACATGCTCCAGGTCCGCATAGCGGCCGGTGCCGAATCGAACGATGAGGTCGGCGTCTTCGGCCACCACGTCCAGCAATGGAATCGAGACCTGCAGCGTGAGGTCGATTTCGGGATAAGCGTCGGTGAACTGGCGCAGGCGCGGAATCAGGATGGAGCGCGCGAATGTCGGCGTGACCGCCAGGCGCAGCTTGCGTTTACCGGGCGTGGCGCTTTGCCCGGCTGCACCCGGAAACTTCTGCAGCGTGGCCAGGCCTTCTCGTACGTGGGCCAGGTATTCGCTGCCCTCGGTGGTCAGCGAAAAATCGGCGCGCCCGAACAGCTTGGTGCCGATGATTTGCTCTAGCTGCTTGACCCGGTGGCTGACCGCACTGGGCGTGACGCAAAGTTCCTCGGCTGCTTGCGTCACGCTGCGCAGGCGCGCCAACGCTTCAAAAGTCAACAGGCATTGAATGGGTGGAATTCTTGCCGGCGTGGCCATGACTGCTATTTAAAGATGACGGTCTTGTGGCCGTTCAAAAGCACTCGGTGCTCGCTGTGCCATTTCACTGCGCGGGCCAGCACGCGGCTTTCGGTGTCCTTGCCACGTGCGGTCAGGTGTTCGACGGTGTCTTTGTGGTCGACGCGGGTCACGTCCTGTTCAATGATGGGGCCTTCATCGAGGTCGGCCGTTACATAGTGCGCCGTCGCACCAATGACCTTCACGCCGCGCTCATGCGCCTGGTAGTAGGGTTTGGCACCCTTGAAGCTGGGCAGCATGCTGTGGTGAATATTGATGGCCCGGCCAGATAGCCTGACGCACATGTCGTTGCTCAGCACCTGCATGTAACGCGCCAGCACGACCAGCTCCGCACCTTCGGCCTCGATGATTTCAATTTGCTTCGCCTCGGCCTGCCCCTTGGTAGCCGCCGTCACCGGGATGTGATGGAATGGAACGTTATAGCTAGCGGCCAGTTGGTAGAAATCCCGATGGTTGCTGATGATGGCGCGTACATCCAGGGGAACCATGCCGGACTTCCAGCGGAACAGCAGGTCGTTGAGGCAATGTCCGTCGCGGCTGACCATGATCACAGTACGCATGGTCGCCTCTGTCGAGTGAAGCTTCCACTTCATGCCAAAGGGTGCGGCGAATGCCTCCAGGTGGATCTTCAGTTCTTCCTGGGTGAGCTGGCTGCAGGCAAACTGCACACGCATGAAGAAAAGCCCCGTATCGTGGTCGTTGTATTGCGCGGCTTCTTCAATGTTGCCGCCGTTCTGCAGCAAAAAACCAGAGACCGCGTGAACAATGCCCATACGGTCTGGGCAGGACAGGGTAAGGATATAAGCGTGATTCATAAGGGATGAATTGTCGCAGGTGAGACGGCTGGACGGGCCGCCTGGGCAACATGGATCGGTGCAAGGCTGCGGCAAGGATGCCAGAATGCCGGATCACTGTAGCTATTCAGCTTCATCTTATTCGACGCAGGAGACCGCCATGGCCTATCAGAATTTCAACATGGAGCACCACTGGCTCCCGTTCACGCCCAACCGCAGCTTCAAGAAAGACCCGCGCGTATTCGTGGCCGCCGACGGCATGCATTTCACGACACATGACGGCAAGCAGGTGATCGACGGCATCTCCAGCCTGTGGTGCGTGGGCGCCGGGCACAACCGCAAGCCGATCAACGAAGCCATCAAGAAGCAGCTCGACACGCTGGACTACGCCACGGCCTTTCAGGCCAGCAACGACCAGGCTTTCAAGGCGGCCGAAGTGATCGCGGGCATGGCGCCTGGCGACCTGAACAAGGTGTTGTTCTGCAATTCCGGTTCTGAGGCAGCCGACACATCATTAAAGGTGGCGCTGGCCTATCACCGCGCGCGTGGTGAAGGCCACCGCAACGTGTTCATCGGGCGCGAAAAGGGGTATCACGGCGTCGGCTTTGGCGGCATGAGCGTGGGCGGTATTCCGGCCAACCGCAAGGTCTACGGCGCCGCGCTGCTGCCGCGCGTGGACCATATGCGCTTCATTCACGACCCGATCAACCATGCCTATATCAATGGCGCCGAGCCCGTGTGGCAGGAGGACCTGCTGCTGGAGCTGGAAAACCGCATCCTGCCGCTGCACGACCCCAGCAATGTGGCCGCCATCATTGTCGAACCGGTGTCGGGCAGCGCCGGCTGGTACCTGCCGCCCAAGGGCTACCTCAAACGCTTGCGTGAGATTTGTGACAAGCACGGCATTCTGCTGATTTTCGACGAAGTCATTACCGGCTTTGGCCGGTTGGGCACGGGCTTCGGGGCCGACTACTACGGCGTCGTGCCCGACATGCTCAACTTTGCCAAATGCGTGACCAACGGCGTCATCCCGCTGGGTGGCGTGATTTGCTCAGACCGCATCTACGACAGCATGATGAATGCCAACAGCAATGCGCCCGAACATGCCATCGAGTTTTTCCACGGATACACCTACTCAGGCCATCCCGTGGCCTGCGCGGCCGCGATTGCCACACTGAACTTGCTCAAGGAAGAAAAACTCTATGAGCGCGCCGGCCAGATGGGCAAGGTGCTGGGCGATGCGATGCACAGCGCCTTCAAGGGCCTGCCCAATGTGATCGGCATTCGCACGCTGGGGCTGGCGGGTGCGGTGGAGCTGGCGCCTATCGCTGGCGCGCCAGGCAAGCGAGCCTATGACATCTTTATGGACTGCTTCCACCACGGCGTGCTGGTGCGGCCCGCGGCAGACAACATCGTGGTCTGTCCACCTTACATCGTCGAAAAAGAACACATAGACCGCATCGTCAACGTGGTGGCCGACGCGATTCGCAAAAACGCCTGACGCGTTCCACGGACATGCGAAAAGCCGCTCAGGGTTTGAGCGGCAGCTTTTTGTCCAGGTCCGCGCAATAGTCCTTTTCGGGCAGCTCGGGCGTCACCCACACAGCATCGAACGCGTCGGCTTTTTCGTTTTCCGAGGATCCTGCGCGCAACCGAACAGTTTTTACCTTCAGTTCTGAAGGCAGGTGTTGCGGCACGCCCAGAAGGCGGTCCGCATGGCCGCTACCAGCCAGCAGCAGCACTGTTTTTCCGGGCAACGTAGCCTGACCCAAGGTGTTGGCCATGGTGATGTCCTTGGCAATCTGGATGCGCGTCATGGGCGTGATCTGGCTTTCGGGCAACAGGTTGCAGTGGCCGATGCGTATGAGTTGCTGCTGCGCCTTGAGGGCGGGCCCCGTTAAGCGCACGTCAAGCCGGTTGTCGGCCATGCTGGCCGGCATTTGCGCCCGGGGCAGATTGGCGCCCATGACAGGGACGCCGGCGCGCACTGCTGTCATCACGGCGGGCCCATAAGCTGTCCAGGGCCAGCCCTTGTCGTTCCACTTGAGGGCGTTGCGCACCTGCTGTTCGGCGGCGCTGGGCCTGAGTGCGGAAGTGCTGACACCCGTGTCGGCCATCTCAAGGGCTAAGGCCGCCAGCGCTCCTTTGGCCGCCAGAGCGGCGACCACCTGTTGTTCGATGGCCTGATGCTCCGCAGCGTCATGCTGCTCGCCGAGGATCAGAACGTCGGCCGGGAGCAGCGCCTCCAGCCGCGTGGATGTTTGCCTGGCTTCGCCGTCTGGCGCCTGCAGGATGGGCGCCTCGGGCCGCCCCGCGCAACCGCCCGCACAAGCCATCGCGGTGGCGCATAAAAGGGATGCCAGAGCACGAGGGGCGAGGAAATAGGGCATCGGTGGATACTACTGCTTTCAGTGGGTGTTGTTCCGCCTCGTTTCGCCCCACCATGCCTTCCTCGCCCTATCGCATTGCCCAGTCGCTGCCCGCGTGGCAGCAGTATTGGTACTGGTCGAACCGATGTACCGCTGGTTCTACCAGGACGACGCGACCACGCAGGCAGAAAGCCCGCCAAGCGATTGATAAAAAGAAAAAGGGAGGAGGGAAAAGAGCGACGTGGGGCTCTTAAACCAAGCAGGGCCGCGGGACTGGCTTCGCCAGACCGCAGGCGCAGCGGCCCCCTCGGGGGGCAGGGAGCTACCCGCAGTGAGCGACCGTGGGGGCCTAATGAAGCGACATAGGCGTATTAGCCAAGCCGCTATAGCCTTCCAGCGTGTCTTCGATTTCTTCCTGCGTGGGTGTGTTCTGCGCCCAGGCGCTCAGGCGCTGCTGGAACATTTCAGCCCAGGAGCCGTCGAGATAAACCTCTTTGCCCGAGCGTTTGTCGACGATCTCAAAGCCGTGGCGAGCCAGTTGAGGAACGGTGGGTGCCGGTGCAGACTCTTCCGGCGCGTTGGCATGAATCTGCATCACTGCAAAAGAGTCTGAGTCGTAAAGCATTTGCATGGTGGGATCCTTTAGCTTCAGATAGCAACGATGAGGCCAAGTTCAAGGGCCGGGGAAATTAAGTGAACACGGGCCGTGCAAAGACGCGCAACGCGTGTAATACCGCACATAAAGCCGTGCGTCGCCGTGCGTCATAACAACGCGGTTGGCATTTCAAACCCTGATGATGGCGCTGAGCTGCTGGTCGATGAAGTCTCCGTTTTGCTGGGTGATCTTGCTGCGAACAGGCAGATAACCCAACGACGGCGCATACCAGATCTCTACCTTTTGGTCGAACTCCCGGCGGGGCTGCCGGGTGAGTTTGAGTGTCTCCATCTCGCCATAGGGAAGCGCCAGTTTTTCTTCGCTTTCCACCCGGAAAGTCCAGGTGTCCGCATCTCGCGGCCCGACGGTATAGATCGAGATGGTGGACCCCGTGGGAAAGCCGGCCGGGTTGCCTGCCAGCATGGCGCTCAGCTGGATGAAGACGCTGACGCGGTCCTGCGCGCCCTTGATCCACGGGACCGTCGGGGTATTGGCGCTGAAAATGATTTGTCCCTTGTCCGGCTCAAAATGCGCGGCCACTTCGCTTCGGGACTTGTCGGAAAAGCGGGTGGGCGCCAAGCCCTCCGGTCCGACCTGTCCGGTGCTTGTCATGCTGCGCGAGCCCAGAAACAGTGCGCTGACCTCCAGCAGGGCGTCGTACTTGCCGCTGTCGTAGTGCCAGCGCAGCTCGGCACCGGCGTGATAGGTCAACCCCTTCGCGCTGCCGGTCATCTTGTATTGCAGGCGCGCGTTTTCGGGCAAGGCCACGGCGGCAACGCTCGCTTGACCAGAGTCGACCGTTGCCGGGGCGCTGGCGGCGGGCACTGCCGCGTTGGCGACGGCCGGAGCCACTGGGTCGGGCATGTTGTCCGGCGGCTCCGGCGGCTCCGGCGGCAGAGCGCTGGGCATCACGGCTCCGGGAGTTGGTGTCTGTGCTATCAAATCAATAGCTGGTTGCGCAGGCGGATCTTGGGCTACACGAGGTTTTTTCGTTAAAGGTGGCGGGTTTTGACGTGGCTCGGGAGATGGAGGTACTGCCACAGCGGGCAGGGGGAGGGCGATGCTGCGCGTGACGAAGGTCTGGCTGCGCTGGCTGGCGGCATCGGGGGCAGGGCCGAATCGCAAGGGCGATGATTTCAGCACCAGCGCATGGGCGCCCAATACCGCCACCGCCAAGGCGGCCAGGACGCGCCACGGCGCCGCCGACGGATAGCGGCCAGAGGCAGCGCGCATGCCCGCGCGTTGCGGGGGCAGGCTGCTGCGTGCTGCGGCGGGAGCGCCTGGGGTTGCTTTCATGGCTTGACTAGAATTTCGGATTCCCGTCGGCAATCCGCCCGTAATGAATGCAGGGATCGTAACGCGAGGGCCGGGCCCGCAGGCCGGTCGCCGGTCACGGCACAATCGGTCTTCCGGCGAAACCGACAGCACCCATCAGGATATCGATGAAACTTGCCACTTATAAAGACTCTTCGCGTGACGGCCAGCTGGTTGTGGTGTCGCGCGATCTTTCCACAGCCCATTATGCGACGGGCATTGCCAGCAAACTGCAGCAGGTGCTCGACGACTGGAACTTCATGTCGCCCCAGTTGCAGGACCTGTATGAAGCCCTGAACCAGGGCAAGGCGCGGCACGCTTTCCCGTTTGAGCCCTCGCGCTGCATGGCACCGCTGCCGCGGGCTTATCAATGGGCCGACGGATCCGCCTACATCAATCATGTGGAGCTGGTGCGCAAGGC
Organism: Polaromonas sp.; assembly: GCF_039932935.1. Taxonomy (GTDB): domain Bacteria; phylum Pseudomonadota; class Gammaproteobacteria; order Burkholderiales; family Burkholderiaceae_C; genus Polaromonas. Next base: position 138,594 of record NZ_JBDTPB010000039.1, on the reverse strand, counting down.
GCGCAACGCCGAGGTGCCGGAAAGTTTCTACACCGACCCGCTGATGTACCAGGGCGGCAGCGATGATTTCATTGGCCCCTGCGATGACGTGGTGGTCGCGAGCGAGGATTTCGGCATCGACTTTGAAGCGGAAATCGCCGTGGTGACCGCCGATGTGCCCATGGGCGCCACGCCCGAACAGGCGCTGGAAGGCGTGCGCCTGGTGATGCTGGCCAACGATGTGTCGCTGCGCAACCTGATTCCCGACGAGCTCGCCAAAGGGTTTGGTTTCTTTCAGAGCAAGCCGGCCACAGCCTTCAGCCCGGTGGCGGTAACGCTGGACGAAGTGGGTGACGCCTGGGACAAGGGCCGCCTGCACATGACTTTGCAAAGCACTTGGAACGGCCGCAAGGTCGGCATGTGCGAGGCTGGGCCCGAGATGACCTTCAATTTCGGCCAGCTGATCGCCCACATCTGCAAGACCCGCAACGTGCGTGCCGGCAGCATCGTGGGTTCAGGCACCGTCAGCAACAAGGACTGGAGCCACGGCTACAGCTGCATCGCTGAAAAGCGTGCGATCGAAACCATTGAAGACGGCAAGCCCAAAACCGAATTCATGAAATTCGGCGACACCATCCGCATCGAAGCAAAAGGCAAGGACGGGCTCTCTGTGTTCGGCGCCATCGATCAGAAGATTGCCCCCACGGTCGCTCACTCCGTGTAGCTCCCTGTCCCCGGAGGGGGCCGCTGCGCCTGTGGCCCGGCAAAGCCGGCTCCACGGCCCCGACTTGATTGAAGATGCCTCGGGGCCTGCTGGATTGATCCAGGGCGATTACTTTGAATAAGTCTTGCGGGAGCCGTCTTCGAACACGGCATCGTCGCGCAGCGGTTTGCCTTCATCGTCCCAGGTCTTCTCGCGCGTGATGCGCCCGCGGGCGTCGTAGCTGGATTCGGTCACCACTTTGCCAGCCTCGTTGAAGCGCTGGTGCGTGCCCAGTGGCAATTGCCCGTAGCGATTGTTCGAGCTGAAGCGGCCGGTGGCGGAGACCTTTCCGGTGTCGAAATACTCGGTGGTTTGCAGCCAGGCGCTGTCGCCCTCGCCGCCGAATTCGGTTTTGCTGCGCGGCTGGCCGTTCAGGTAAAAAGTCTGATCGCTCACCGGCTTGCCGCCGGACCATTGCCTGTCGCGCGTCAGGGTGCCGTTGTCGGCAAACTCCTGCTCCCGCTCCTTGAATGAATTTCTGGAGGTTTGACTGTCCAGCAGCCACCGGACTTCACGCCGTTTGACGCCGGCATTGTTGAAGTAGCGCTCGGTACGTGTGCTGCCCGAGACCTCGTCCTGGTAGTCGGGTTTGCCGCCGTCGCCCAGTGTTTCATGGCGAACGCGCTTGCCTGCCAGGTAGCTGCTGCGGCCGTTCAGCACACCTTTGCCGCTGAAGAGCTCGACCTGCGAGGCGCCGCCCGAAAAGCCGCACCATCGGGCATCGTCGGCCGGCTGCGCGAGCAGGGGCTTGTCGCCGCAGCGCAAGGCCTGGAGCCGGCCGCTTTCGTTGAACTCGGCATACGCCTGCTCAACGCTGCCGCCCGGGCGCGGTCCGTAAAACACGATGCGCCGCAGTTGCCCATTGGCGTGAAAACCGCGCGCCAGGCCCATTTCGCTACCGTTGTCATACGTGCTGTCGCGCAACACCTGACCGCCGGGTGCGAACTCGCGTGCCCGCCCGTGCTGGTTGCCGCGCTCGTTCACGCTGTAGTCGCGCTGCAGTTTCCCTTCACGGTAGTAACGCACCACGCCCATGAACTTGCCGCCCTGCAATTCCTGCTCGTGCATGAGCTGACCTGAGTCGCGGTCCTTGCAGCGCATGATGCCGGTCTTTCCGGCGGTGGTGCCGCCGTGATTGGGGTTGACGCTTTCGCCGTTGACTTCGCAGTCCTGCATCGCATGCGCCCAGACCGGGGCCAGCAGGCAAAGGCACAGCAGGGCCAGGCGATGCCCGGCAATCACGCGGCGCTCCCGGTCTGGGTGATGAAGAGCCGTATGCCGCGCAGGAACATCTCGACCGAGATCGCCACGAGGATCAGGCCCATCAGCCGCTCAAACGCCATCATCACGCGGTCGCCCGCCACGCGCTGGATGCGCTCGGACAACACCAGTACCACGGCGCAGACCGCCATGGTCACGCACAGGGCCGCGACCCATTCGAGCCGCCGCTCCGGCGCCTGCGACACCAGCAGCATGACCGTGGCCAGCGCCGACGGGCCGGCCAACGCCGGGATCGCCAGCGGAACGATCAGCGGCTCGCCCTGTAACGGCGCGCCTTCGGGCTGATCGGACGGGAAGATCATGCGCAGTGCGATCAGGAACATGACCACGGCACCCGCGATCTGCAGCGACAGATCGCTCAGGTTCATCAGGCGCAGAAAGCCGTCTCCGACGAACATGAAGGCCAGCAACAGCAAGAAGGCGATCAGCACTTCGCGCAGGATGACGCGCATGCGCCGCTCGGGCGCTACATTTTTCAGCGCGTTGACAAAAATCGGAATGTTGCCGAACGGGTCGGTGATCAGCAGCAGCAACACCGTGGCGGAAGCAAAGGTATAGGCCATGGGGTCAGGCCGTGTACACGGCTTCCAGCGACTTGAAACCCTTGATCTCGATCGGGTTGCCAAAGGGGTCGCAGAAGAACATTGTCCATTGCTCGCCGGCCTCGCCTTCGAAACGCACTTGCGGTTCCAGCACAAATTCAATGCGGGCGGCTTGCAGGCGTTGCGCCAGCGGCTGCCAGTCGGCCAGTGCGAGCACCAGCCCAAAATGCGGCATGGGCACCAGCTTGTCGCCGACGCGGCCAGTGCGTTCCGTTTTGAACGGTTCACCCAGGTGGAGCGACAGCTGGTGGCCAAAAAAATCGTAGTCAACCCAGGTGGGAGCCGAGCGGCCCTCAGCGCATCCGAGCACGCCGCCATAGAAGCTGCGGGCTGTACCCAGGTCGCGAACATTGAACGCGAGGTGAAAGAGGCTCTTCATGGCGCAAGCTTAGCAGCCATGGTCCCTGAAAATGGTTGGGGCACCACTGCGGGCCGCAGGCGAGGTGCCGGTGACGAAGTACGTTGCTATCAAATAAATAGCTGCTTGCGCTTGTCAATCAACGTCTGCGGCCATTTTTCTTTAAATATCTTCGCGTGGCCGGATTGCCACGGCATTTGCCGCGCCCGGATGCAAAAAGCGGTTGACGTGTCGCTGCGGCGTTGCACAATGAAGGCGTGCGCTGGTCCCCCAGCCGCTTGACGCAAATCATGCACAACGTGCCAGGAGACATTCATGAGTAACGCGGACAACCCTTCTTTTTCAGGTTTTGGCAAGTTGGTGCCCGGCTTTGACTTTTTGCAAAACCTCGCCAAGCAAGCGGCGGGCAGCGCCACACAAAGCATTCCGCAGTTGCCCAATCTCGGCAACTGGGTAGCGCCCACCCTGAATGTTGAAGAGCTGGACAAGCGCATCGATGAGCTTAAAGCCGTCCAGTTCTGGCTGGACCAGAACGCCACGGCGCTCAAGGCGACCATTCAGGCGCTGGAGGTGCAGAAGATGACGCTGGCCACCTTGAAGGGCATGAACTTCAACATGGGCGATGTGGCGAACGCCTTCAAGCTCAAGGTGGCCGACAGCGTGGCGGGCGGTGTGCAGCGGGTCGCCGACAAAGCCAAGACGTTTTCAGGGCTGGAAATTCCGCCGACGAGCTTTCAGGCCGGCGACACCGCCGCCAAAAGCACGCCCAAAACACCCGCCAAGGGCCGGGCGGCCGCAGCCCCCGCCGCCGGCGTCGTGGACCCCATGCAATGGTGGGGTGCACTGACCCAGCAGTTCCAGACCATCGCCGCGGATGCCATGAAGGACGCCGCCAAAAAAACCGCCATCGACACCACCCGGAGCCTGGCCACGGGCCTTGCCAAGGACGCGATGAAAACCGCGACCGGCGTGGCGACGGGCATGGCCCGCAACATGGCGGAGTCGGCCGGCAAAACCGTGGCGGGCGGCGCACGCGCGGCCATCAACACCGCGCTGCGCAGCAGCCAGGCCTGGCCTACGCCGGCCGCCGGGAAAGCGCCCGCCAAAACAAAGCCCAAGGCCAAGGCGCCCGCGCGCAAGGCGGCCGGTAAAACCGCTAAAACCGCAAAACCCGCGCGCAAGACAGCGCGCTAGACCGTGCACTGATACGGGCCGAAACTCACCCATTTCACCAGGAACCCATGAAGCTTTTCCCTTACGGCCACGCCACCCATCCGCAATGGCAGATGGCGGCAGGCCTTGTGCTGGCGCAGTTGCGCGCCTACCTGGCGCTGCCGGGTTATGCCGCGTCGCCCACGCTGGCGCTGCTCTACATCACCGACCATTACGCCGCGCATGCCCAGGACATCCTCGACCACCTCAGTGCCGAACTGCCCGACATCACCGACTGGAGCGGCACAGTGGGCGTGGGCATTGCGTCCAATAACGTCGAGTACTTTGACGAGCCCGCGCTCACCGTCATGCTGTGCGAGCTTCCGCACGACCAGTACCGCGTGTTCTCCGGGGTGTCGCCCCTGCCTTCTGCCAGCAGCGGCCGTTTCAAGGCCCACACCGCGCTAGTGCATGCCGATGCCGCGACACCCGACGTCGCCGAGCTGATTGACGAATTGGCGCAGCGCACCGGCAGCGGCTATGTATTTGGGGGCCTGGCCTCCAGCCGCTCCAGCACGGTGCAGTTTGCGCTCAGCGGGCACGGCAACGTGAAGGGGCAGGGCGCGGCAGGCGGCGTTTTCAGCGGGGGCCTGAGCGGCGTGGCTTTTGGCCAGGGCGCGGCATTGATGTCACGTATCACCCAGGGTTGCAGGCCGGTGTCCGCACACCACGACATCACGGCCTGCGAGTCCAATGTGGTCACGGAGCTCAACGGCCAGCCGGCGCTCGACGTGATGCTGGCGGACCTGGGCGTGTCACTGGATGAACCGCGCGAAGCCCTGGCCAAGGTCAGGGCCACGCTGGTGGGGCTGAGCCAGCCGGCCGACGTTCCTCACGACGGCGCGGGCTCTGCCGCCGGCCGGCGCGGCCAGTTTGGCGCCGAGGTCCTGGTGCGGCACCTGATCGGGCTGGACCCGGCGCGCAAGGGCATTGCCATTGCCGGGGTGCCTGCCGTGGGCATGAAGCTGGCCTTTTGCGAGCGCAACGTGGAAGCCGCGCGCGCCGACCTGGTGCGCATCTGTGCCGAAATCCGTGAAGAGCTGGAGCCCGAAGAGGTCACACTGGAAGTCGCCAGTGCCTTGAGCGCGTCAGAGGCCGAGTCGGCGCCGCATGCGGCCCGGCGCATCGCCGGTGCGGTGTATGTCAGTTGCTCCGGCCGTGGCGGCCCCCATTTCGGCGCACCGAGCGCCGAGCTGCAGATCGTGCGGCGCGCGCTGGGCGATGTGCCGCTCGTTGGTTTTTTTGCCGGCGGCGAAATCGCGCGGCACCACCTCTACGGTTACACCGGTGTGCTGACCGTCTTCACGACGCTGGAGTGATTCCAGGCGCTCAGGTTTAAAAGCAAGCCGGGGCCGCAGATCCGGCTTTGCCGGTCTGCAGGCGCAGCGGCCCCCTCGGGGGGCAGAGAGCGACACGAAGTGCGCGAACGTGGGGGCAACATACACGCAGTGAGCGACCACAGGGGTGTTCAACAACTTAACGCCGCAAGGCGGCAAAAGCCTCGAACTCCCAGCTGCGCATGGCCAGCAGCAGCGTGTAGCCGTCGCGGTCTTTCTCGCCCAGCTTTTGGTCGCTCTGGTGCTGCTGGGCAAAATCCTGGGCGACCCGTTGCATGCGCTCCAGAAATGAAGGTGCCAGGCCGCGGCTGATGGAGCCGTGCACCAGCAGCAGGCCTTCGCCGGTGCCGTCAAAACCGCCCGAAAAATAGTCCAGCAAGGCGTTCTCGCGAAAGTAATCCATCACCGCTCCGTGCGGCCGCCAACGGAAGGTTTTGGCCAGTTTCAGGCGATAGCGGTTCAGCGGTTTCAGCTCGATGATGCCAATGCGGTCCAGCTGCGCCAGGTACTTGATGCATTCGGCCTCGGTCAACCGGTAGCTCGCGGTGATCTGTTCCAGTGTCCATTGCGACAACACGCAGATGGCCGCCAGCAACAGTTTTTTGTCGGCCACTACGGCTTTTTCCTGCGCTTCGGTGAGCTCGGCCAGCAAGGGCTGGGTGTCGGCAATGCGGCGTGCCAGGTCGGCAAAGTCCAGCTTCAACGCGCGGCAGATGGCGTCAATGCGGGACAGCGGCATGTCGCCGCGCGCCAGCATGCGCTTGACGCTGGATTCGGCCATGCCGAGCTTGGCGGCCAGGTCCGCATACGTCATGCGCGCGGCTTTGAGTTCTTTTTTGAGGACAGTGACAAGGTCGGCGGTGGTGCTCATGGGTATCGATTATCGGTACCTTGAGGGTAAGGTGGACAGACCCGGCTTGAAATTCAATTCTTTTTATCACGCCCGCCACCACAGTGCAGCTTCATTTACCGAGGAGGCTCACATGCAAACCATTCCCAAAATCTCTCATCGCCGCGTCGTGGCACTTCCGCGCGGACTTGCCCGCAGGCCGGAACCCTCCGAGCGGCGTGAGTATGTGCTCGCCGGCGTTGCCTTGTTGCTGCTGTTGCTCGCCTGGCTGGCCCCGCCGCTGGCCCAGCCCCTTCACTATCACGACTTTGCCGACCAGCGGGCCTGGGGGCCGTTGCCGCATGCCATGGACGTTTTAAGCAACCTGCCTTTTGTCCTGTGGGCTGCGGCGGGTGGGTGGGCGCTGCTGCGCGCGGCGCGTGTTCGGGCCGTCAACGGCGCAGCGGTGGCGCTGGCCGGCCTGTTTTTTGGCGGGCTGATGCTCACGGCCGTGGTGTCAACGGCCTACCACCTGCACCCCGCTGATGCCGGGCTTGCCTGGGACCGCGCGGGCATGGTGTTTGCCTTCGCCGGCTTGCTGGGGCTGGGCGCGCTGCAGTCGGTCAGCAACCGGGCGGGGCTTGCGCTGGCGGCGGCGGTTCTGGTGCTGGGGCCGTTGTCCGTGGCGGTGTGGTCGTCGTCGGGCAATGTGTTGCCATGGGCCGTGCTGCAGTTTGGCGGCATGGCGCTCATCGTGGCGTTTGCGTGTTTTCCGGTGGCACGGGCAGCCCGGCAGTTGCCCATTCGCTGGATGCTGGTGATCGGCATTTACGCGCTGGCCAAGCTGCTGGAGCTGGGTGACCACGCCATCTTTGAATGGAGCGGTCATTGGGTGTCGGGTCACAGCCTGAAGCACGTGGTCGCTGCCTGCGCCGCCTGGCCTGTGGTTTCTGCTCTCCTGGCCGCGCGGAAATTCAGTGCAGAATCCGGTGCAGCATCCAGAACAGGCTGGGCAGCCGGGCGTGCTTCGCGGCCTTCCGGCCAGACCCGCCGCACAACAACTGAAAAGAGGAGTCAAGCATGAGTGTTGATACGGTTGATACGGCCCCGCAGGTCTCGCCACCGCCCGTTCACGGCCATCCCAACCAGTTTGCGCTCCTCAAGCAGCGCCGCTTTGCCCCCTTTTTCTGGACGCAATTCTCGGGCGCGGCCAACGACAACCTCTTCAAGTTCGCGTTCACCGTCATGGTGACCTACCAGCTCAGCGTGAGCTGGTTGCCGCCAGCCTTGGCAGGCCTTGCGATTGGCGCGCTGTTCATCCTGCCGTTTTTGCTGTTTTCCGCCACCAGCGGGCAGCTGACGGACAAGTTCGAGAAAACGCGCGTGATCCGTTTCGTGAAGAACCTGGAGGTGGTGATCATGCTGATCGCCGCGGTCGGCTTCATGAGCGACAACGCCAACGTCCAGGTGCCTGTGCTGCTGGGCTGCACATTTTTGATGGGGCTGCATTCCACCATCTTCGGCCCGGTCAAATTTGCGTACCTGCCGCAAGCGCTCAACGAGCGTGAATTGACCGGTGGCAACGGCATGGTCGAGATGGGCACCTTTGTGGCCATCTTGCTCGGCCAGGTGGTCGGGGGGTTGATGGTGGCCGTGCCCCAGGTCGGGCCGGACTATGTGGCCATGGCTTGCGTGGCCCTGGCCCTGGTCGGCCGGCTGGTTTCGCAGTTTATCCCGCTCACGCCGGCGACCGACCCGGGCCTGAAGATCAACTGGAACCCCGTGACGGAAACCTGGCGCAATCTCAAGCTCGCCAAAGAAAACACGGTGGTGTTTCGCTCCATGCTGGGCATCAGCTGGATGTGGTTTTTTGGTGCGGTGTTCCTGAGCCAGTTTCCGAGCTTCGCCAAGGAAGTGCTGCACGGCAATGAGCAGGTCGCCTCTTTGCTGCTGGTGGTGTTCTCCATCGGCATTGCCACCGGTTCCCTGCTGTGCGAGGTGCTCAGCAAGCGCCACGTGGAGATCGGCCTCGTGCCGGTAGGCGCCATCGGCATGAGCGTGTTTGCGATCGACCTGTACTTCGCCTCGCGCGGTCTGCCGCCCGCGGCCGTCATGAGCATCGGCGAGTTCATGTCACAGCATGTGCATTGGCGCGTGATGATTGACCTGGCGTTGCTGAGCCTGTTTGCGGGCCTGTACAGCGTGCCGATGTACGCGTTGATCCAGTTGCGCAGCCAGCCCACGCACCGTGCCCGCATCATCGCGGCCAACAACATTCTCAACGCCTTGTTCATGATCGTCAGCGCCATCCTGGCCGGCGCGCTGCTCAAGAGCGGTTTCAGCATTCCGCAAATCTTCCTGTTCGTGGGCCTGGCCAATGCGGTGGTGGCTTTCTACATTTTCATGCTGGTGCCCGAATACCTGCTGCGCTTCATCGCGCTGATCGCCTCGCGCCTGGTGTACCGCTTCAAAATTCAGGGCGACGAGAACATTCCGGCGCAAGGCGCGGCCGTGCTCACCTGCAACCACGTGAGCTTTGTCGACCCGGTGCTGCTGATGGCCGCCAGCCCGCGCCCCATCTATTTCGTGATGGACCACCGCATCTTCAAAATGCCGGTGCTGGGCTGGCTGTTCCGCCTGGCCAAGGCCATCCCGATCGCGCCGCGCGCGGAAGACCCGGTGGCCTATGAAGCCGCCTTCGAGGCGGCGGCCAAGGTGCTGCGCGACGGCGACTTGCTGGCGATCTTTCCCGAGGGTGGCATCACCAAAAACGGCGAGCTCCAGGCCTTCAAGGGCGGCATCATGAAGATCCTGGAAAACGCCGAGCGCGATGGGCTGCAGGTGCCCGTCGTGCCCATGGCTCTCACCAATCTCTGGGGTTCGTTCTTCAGCCGCGCCGAAAAAGGCGTGGCCATGGTGCGGCCTTTCCGGCGCGGCCTGTTCAGCCGTGTCGGGCTGAACGCCGGCCCCGCGCTGGCCCCGGCTGAGGTGCAGCCCGAAGCACTGCGCAGCCGCGTGGCAGCGCTGCTGGATGCCTGAAAGTATTGAAAATAGATACCTACTAGGGAATTAAAAGAAACTGTATCGCTATACGCATGATTTTTGAGCTTGAGGGCGCACAGTACGTGCACCTCAACGACCTCAAAGGTTTTTATGCAGACGCTGATACACCGTGACTCCAAGCCCTGGCAACTTCAGGTCTGGGTTTCTTTCCTGATCGCTGTTTTCCTGTGCGCCGTGGGCTTGTCGTACTTGCCCGGCAAAGACCTGGACCGCGCGTTTATGGTCATGGGTTACTTCTTTTGCCTCTCTGCGGCCTTTGTGCTGGCCAAGCATGTGCGTGACCAGGAGCAGGGCAAGGCCGAAGGCAAGCTGGCCGACACGCCGATGTTCAAGCTCGTGGTGTGGGGCGGCTTTTTCCTGGCCATGTCGCTCACGGGCTGGGGCCTGTGGCGCATGGAAGTCAATGAGACCTACAAAGCCTTTCTGGGCGTGAGCTGGCTCTACCTCATCACCTGCAGCTTCACGCTGGCCAAAACCCTGCGCGACCGGCACGAGGCCGACCTGAGTGAAGCCCGCATGGCCGGCCGCATGTCACGCCACGCGGCGACTGAATAAGCCCGCCTTTTTGCGTGGCTCGATCCCCAATTTTTTCCAGGAGTTTTACCGTGAAAAACGTATTCGCTACTTATTTGATAGCTGCTTGCGCTGGTCTGGCGGGTGCTACGGCCACTTTTGATGCACAAGCACAGTCGGAGGCTTCGGCCCTGAGCGCGGTGTCAGCCTTGCCGCTCGCCTCGGTGGTGGTCGGCGCTAGCGCCGCCGCGGGGGCTGTGGTGGCGGTGCCGGTGGTGTTGTCCACGGCCGGCGCGGTGCTGGTGGTCAAAACGGTCGAGAGCACAGCGCGTGGCACGGTGTATGTGCTCGAACGCGCGTCTGATGGCGCCAGCGCCAGCATCGAGATCGTGGGCCGGGGTGTGGCCGGCGCTTCGATGGTGGTGGGCACCACGGTGGCCGTCAGCGTGGTGGGCGCCGGCATCGTGCTGTCTGCCGCCGGTGAGGCGATTGCCTTTATCCCCAATGCCCTGGGGCGCGCGCTGCTGCACAACGAGCGGCTGACGTACTGATGCGCGCGCACTGGAGCAATCTGATGAACATCCCGCAGATGAACCTGTTAAAACGCCTGCTTGTTCTGCTGGCGGCCGCCGTGCTGCTGGCTGCCACGCCGCTGGCTCAGGCCGGGCGATCCTGTGAAGCCCGCAAGACCACCGCGCAGACGGTGGAGCGCGGCATGGCGCTGGCCGAAAAGACACTCGCCTCGCTCAACGCCAGCGGGGAAAAGGTCGTGCTGCTGGCGCGCGCCGGGCAAGACCTCAGCAAATACGGCGTGCGCTATTCGCATCTGGGCCTGGCCTGGCAGGTACCCGACGGCCAGGGCGGCAAGACCTGGCATGTGCTGCACAAGCTCAACAGTTGCGGCACCGCAGAGTCGGCCGTCTACCGGCAAGGGCTGGGTGAATTTTTCCTCGACGACCTTTGGCGTTACGAGGCCGCCTGGCTGGCGCCCACGCCGGATGTTCAGGCGCGGCTGCTGGCCTTGCTGCAAAACCCGGCCGGCGCCACGCGTATGCACCACAAGCCCTACAGCCTCGTGAGCTACGCCTGGGGCCGCAAATACCAGCAGTCCAACCAGTGGGCCATCGAGACGCTGGCTGCCGCGATGGAGCCGGGCATCACCAGCCGCGACAAGGCGCAGGCCTGGCTGCAGTTCAAGGGCTACGAGCCGACGGTGCTGTCCCTGGGCCCCTTGACGCGTCTGGGGGCACGGGTCAGCGCCGCCAATGTGGCGTTTGACGACCACCCGAACGACAAGCGCTTTTCCGACCGCATTGAAACCGTCACGGTGGACTCGGTCTTCCAGTGGCTGCAGAAGGCGCAGCTCAGCGTTCCGGGTAAGCCGGTCACGGTGGTCCGGCTCTGATTCGCGCCGGCCTGCCCCTTTTTTTTCGTCACCACTTCATCACCCTTTCATCACAGTCACCCAGGAGGCTCTCATGGCCAACGCCCTTCGACTCACAGAAAAATGGATGCGCCGCGGCCTCTGGCTGGTGGCCTTCGTGTTCGCCGGTTTCCTGATCGGCCTGGGTGGCACGGTCGTGGGTGACCTGCCCAAGGTGGAAAAGCGCTTGGCGCTGGACGACTTTATGGGCCCCGGCGCCAACACGCTGCGTGAAACCATCAAGGCGGCCGAGCGCGCGCAACGCGATGCGCAGACGGCGCAGGACCAGGCGCAGCTCAAACGCCGCGCTGCGCAGGCCGATTCTCTTGCCGCGCGCGAAACCTTTAACAACTGGCTGTCGACCCGGCACGCGACCCAGCAGCCCGATCAGGACAGCGAGCTGATCTCACGGACGCGCGCGCTGGATGCGCTCAAGGAGCGCGAACGGGCTGCGGGCGTGGCGGTCGAGGCGCAGCAACAGGCGGCGCTGGATGCCCGCCAGGCGGCCGCGCGTGCAGGCCTCAAGCTCGGTGAAATGGAAGAACATGCCCAGAAGCGGCTCCAGGCCGAATACCGCCGCGTGGAGTTGCGCGTTTTCCTCTATCGCCTCGCGCTCACCCTGCCGTTGCTGCTGATCGCGGGCTGGTTGTTCAAGAAAAAACGCAAGAGCCCCTACTGGCCTTTTGTCTGGGGCTTTATTTTTTTTGCCGTGTTCGCTTTCTTCGTCGAGCTGGTGCCCTACCTTCCGAGCTACGGCGGCTACGTGCGCTACGCGGTTGGCATTTTGATCACGGTGCTGGTGGGGCGGCAGGCCATCATTTCGCTGAACCGCTACCTCGAAAAGCAAAAGCTTGCGGAGCGCCTGCCCGAAGTGCAGCGCCGCGAGGAACTGAGCTACGACACCGCATTGACGCGGCTGTCCAAGGGTGTGTGCCCCGGCTGCGAGCGGGCGGTGGATTTGAAGAACCCGGGGATCGACTTCTGCCCCCATTGCGGCATCGGCTTGTTCGACCATTGCGCCCGGTGCACTACCCGCAAGAGCGCTTTTGCGCGCTTTTGCCACGCTTGCGGCGCTGTGGGAGAACCCGGCAGCACGGGCGGTGCAGGAGCCGGACTTTTCCCCCTGCCGCGACCTGCACAAGGCAGCGTGGGCGCGCCAGGTGGCTAGCAAAAAGTGCGCGGGGCAGAGGCGGCCGTCAGACGGGCCGGCCGAAGAATGGATAGCCCGGGTCGTTGTAGCCATGGCTGGAAGCATGGCCTGGCACCACCAGTGCATTCACAAAAGCCTCATCGTCTGCGGCAAGCGTCAGGCCGGCTGCGCCATAAACGTCTTCCAGGTGCGACAGCACCCGTGGCCCGACAATCACGGAGGTGACCAGCGGATTGGCCAGCACCCAGGCCGCTGCGAATTGACCGGGAACCCAGCCTTTGGCTTCGCAGCGCTGCCGGATTTTCTGGGCGATCACGAGCGACTCCTCGCGAAACTCCGTTTCCAGAATGCGCTTGTCGCCGCTACCCGCGCGGGTTCCTTCAGCCGGCGGTTGGCCGGGCGGGTATTTGCCGGTGAGCACGCCGCGCGCCAGCGGGCTGTAGGGCACCACGCCGATGCCATAGTGGCCGCAGGCCGGCAGGATTTCCACTTCCGGTCCCCGGTTGAGAAGGTTGTAATAGGGCTGGCACACCGCAGGCTGAGGCACGCCCAGTTCCTTGCACAGCCGTACCACTTCGGCGATGCGCCATCCGCGAAAGTTGGACAGGCCAAAGCTGCGGATCTTGCCCGCGCGAATCAGGTCGCCCAGCGCACGCACGGCCTCTTCCAGGTTGGCGTCGTGGTAGTCGCGGTGCAGGTAGAGGATGTCCAGGTAGTCGGTCTGTAGCCGCGCCAGGATGGCGTCGGTTTGCTGCATGAGCCATCGGCGCGAGTAGTGCCCCTCGTTAATGGCTTCGCTCACGGGGTTGCCGAGCTTGCTGGCCAGCACCCAGTGATGCCGCTGCCCGGCCAGCAGCTTCCCCACGTCTTTTTCCGACTGCCCCTGGTTGTACACGTCGGCCGTGTCGATGAAGTTCAGGCCGCGCTCGCGGGCCGAGGCGACGATGCGGCCCGCTTCGTCAAAAGGTGTCTGTTTGCCGAACATCATGGTGCCCAGGCACAAGACGGAGACTTTGAGGTTGCTGTTGCCGAGACGGCGGTAGGGCATGGTCATGGGGTGCTGAAAAAAGTGGGCAAGGGTGTGATGGTGCCTCAGCTTGCGGCCGGCTGCTTTGTCCTGCTGCCCTGCTTCGGTAAAGGGTAGGCCGATTTACCGGTGAGGTATCAAAAGTAGATACCTTCGGTACATGCAATCAATGCTTGTAGCTTTAAATGCAACTTTATTGCCAGTGCGTCGCACACTGCGCCCACAAGCATGTGCTTGGGCCTTCGGGTAATTTATGAAGCTTGCTATGTCCTGGTTTTCAATGTCACGCACGGCCCGCGCCGTGGCGCTTGCCGGTGCCGCGATCGGTGTCGGCACACTGGCCGGTTGTTATGTGGTGCCGGTTCAGCCCGGCCATCCGCCGATGGCCTCCACCGTGTATGTCACGCCGGCGCCTCCCGTCAGCACGACTTTCGCGGCACGGCTGTATCCGGCCAACGACACCGCGACGCCTTACGGTATGGTCGGTGCGGTGGTGACAAATGACATGAACGGCCGCGGCACTTTCACCACCAACATCAATGGTGAAAGCTTCAGCGGAGAGGCCACCCGCCTGTCGGGCTCGTCGATTCGCGAGGGCGTGGCCAACGGGTCAGGCAGCCGGGGCAGCTACATCAGCTGCCGCTACCAGATGAACTCGTCGACGATGGGGACAGGGCAATGCAAGTTGTCCAACGGCGCGCAGTTCACCATGCACGTCGGCGGCTAAAGCAACGCCGTGGCCGACGTCGCTGTGACAGCGGCGTCGGCTACTGCCGCATCTGCTCTGCGGCAATGATTTGCGGCGCTGCCTTGAGATGGCCCACGTATTTCAGCGGCTTGTGAATCATGATGGAGGGCACGTCGCCCTCCCGCATGTGAAGCAGGTCACCGGGGTTGATGAGGCGTGGGTCGGCGTCAGTCAGTGGCAAGCCGGCACTGCGGTAAGCCTCAAGAATGAATTGCGAACAGAAGAACTGGTCGTTGCGGCCCAGCCCCAACTGCACAGCCGCGATGCCGCGGATGCAGAAGTCACGCACCATGGACGGCACCAGGGGCAATTCGCACATGCGGCGCTCCAGCGCAAAGGGCGCCTGCAGCATCACGCCGACATAGTTGTACTTCTTGCCTTCGTGTCTGGCCGCGAAGGTGTGGATCTTGATGGCCTGCTCGGCCGTGAGGTCCGGGTGGCGAAAGGCCACGACCGTGGCCTCGTCGGCCACCAGTGCATCGACGCTGCGCACGCGGATGCCCGATCCCACGGCTTCGGCGATCTGCTGGTTGCCAAGGTAAACCGCTGCGTGGCTGACCGGCGAGAGGGTGATCAACCGGATGCCCACCGAATTGAGGCCGTTCTCGGCGGTGAGGATGATGTCGCCAGGCCGCAGCGCGTCGCCCTTGATGAGCTCCCCGCCATTGCCCGGGTTCAGCGCCATATTCTGAAAACCCAGCATCGGTGCGCCCGTCTCGTCATGCGGCTTGATGGCCGTGGCGCAACCGACCAGCGCCAGCAGCAAGGCGCCCAGGGCTGCCGCTGAAGACAGCAGTCGGACCATCGAGGCCTGTGATGAGGATTGCGGCATGCGCTGGGCTCCGGTCAAATAACGGGTGGTTGGAATGAATCAGGCAAACAGCGCAAGCTCAGGGTGCAGTCCGCTCGACCAGGTACTCTTTGGCGTACCAGAAGGTTTCGGGCGACTTGAATGCGCCCAGCGTGCCCTCCTTCTCGTCCTGGCGTGAACGCAGGTCCCAGCGCTCGTCAAGGATGCGGCAGCCGGCGCAAGGCGCTTGCCCCACGCGGCGCTGCACCAATGCGTAGCGCGTGTTCTTGAACAGCGCGTCGACCTCCTGGTAGTCCACCGGCTGCGCCGCGAAGTAAGGAACAATTTTGGCGCCGGGAATGATGAATTCGTAGCGCTCGAAGTGGCCGTTGAAATTGCTCGGCACCGACACGGTCTGGCCTTTGAGCAGGGCGTTGGTTTCGGGACGGAAATGGCCCATGTCGCCATTGAAGGGTGCGGTCACCCATGCCAGCGCAAAGAACACGGCAAAGCTGCTCATCGCGGCGACCGGGCGCGTTAGCTCGCGCTTGGCCATGCCAGCGATGCACATCACGCCCAGCCCCAGCAGAAAGAGCCAGTAGAGCGGCGAGTACAGCCAGGCGTTTTGCGTGGCACGCACGCCGCCGTAGCCGATCAGCCCCATGGCCAGTGCGCCGCCCAGGCAGATCAACAAGGTCAGGCTGAACCAGATGCGTGAAATGCGGTTCCAGTACAAGGCGATCAGCACGGCCAGCGCGGGCATGGCCGGAATCAGGTAGCGGGTGGAGCGTTGTGTCGGCACCATGAATACCAGCGCAAAGGCCAGCATCCAGAGCCACAGGGCTTTCTCTGCATCACTGATGACTTCTGCGGTGCCCTTGCGTTGCTGGCGGGCGCGCCATGCCGCCACAAAGCAGCCGGCCGCTACAGGCAACAGAAAAAGGGCATTGGAAAAGTACCCCGTCAATATGGTCAACACGCCGCTGCTGCCGCTCAAGGCGATGGCGAAATAGCCGCGTGACGAATTCATTTTGCCGGCGTTTTCGCCGACAACAAACTCACGCCAGACTTCACCTGGCTGCGGATCGATGGCAAACCACAGACCGAAAATGGCCAGCGCGAGCAGGCAGGTCGCTGCAACCTTGATACCGTCCGTGACGATTCCGCGCCGGAAGATCTCCCACGGGGCTTTTTGAGCACTCAGCATCTGGTAGCACAGGGCCAGTCCGAACCCGACGGGCACGACCATGACAAAGGACTTGTAAAGGCAGCCGATGCCGATGGCCAGGCCGGCGAGCAAGGGAAACTTCCATCGCGAGGCCAGCAATTTAGCGGGCGCCCAGGCCACGGCCCACAACACGCCAAACAGCCAGAAGGTTTCAGGCGCGCTGGTGAGGTACGGCCTGCCATAGCGATAAGTGCTGAAGAATGACAGGTAAACGATGGCGGCAATGGCGCCCATGGTCAGGGCGCGCTGGTTTGCGCTCCAGGCCGTCCGCGTTGCCGCGGCATCTGCATCGGGCGGCACTGTAACGGCTGTGTCGCGCACGGTCTTCCAGGTCAACATCCCCACCATGAATGCGATGACCCACGAATACGCCACGCTGGGCAAGCGCAGGTTCAGCAGCGTCCAGTGGTCGCCCCACCCACCGGCCACCATGGCCTGCCAGAACAGCACGGGCGGCTTGGTGTTGCGCATGAAGTCGTAGGAGCTGACCAGCGGCAGCCACTTGCCGCTCTCGGCCGTCAGCCTTGCGATGTGGGCGTAGACCAGCTCGTCGCCGTTGCGCGGAATGTGGTCACCGCTCAGGCCGAACAAGTAGCCCAAGGCCACCAAAAGAGCCAGCCCTATCCAGATGCGGTGGGCTGGGACGCGGTTCTTCAGGGACTCAAGGCTTGTCATGGACATCGGGCGGGAGAGTTTCGTCGGGCGCAACCATTTTGGCGCGGCGGCGGCGGAAAGTCATGCGGTCGTTGGCCACAAAATTGCACACACTCGACAGCGCGATTGCCAGCACGTTGGCCACGATGTAGTGCATATGCAGCGCCAGCCATTTGGTCAGCAATGACTGCAGCACGATGGCCAGGCCGGCCGCCATCACGTATTTGGAAAACAGGAACAGCGCTGAATGGTGGACTTCGTGTTTACGGTCGCGCCAGGTCAGGCGCCGGTTCCAGTAGAAGTTGCTGATGGTGGCAACGGTGATCGCCAGCGCGATGGAGTAGTTGAGCCGGGAGTGGAAATCCGCGATATGGCTGAACAAAAACTCCTGCGCCACATACAGCACGGCGACGTTGACCACGGTGCCGCTGGCGCCCACCACACCAAACTTGATGAAGCGCCAGCGCGCCATGGGCCGGAGGCGTTCGGGCAGGCGGTTGATGACCGCCTCGGCAATGGATCGGAGTGTCGGCATCAGGCGTTGGCAATCGTTGGCGCCACCAGGCATTCGCGCGCCTTGGCCAGCACGGCGGCCGGCTCAATGACTTTCAGGCACTGGTTGTCGCCGTCGCAATAGGACGAGCGGTGGTTGTAGGCGGTGAGGCAGGGCGAGCAGGGCCACTGGCTGTAAAAGGAGTGGCACTTCGGTGTCAGGGGCGCATAGAGGCCGGGCGTTTCGGGGCCAAACAGCATCAGCGTCCAGATCGGTGTGAGCGCTGCAAACTGGCCCGGGCCACCGTCGTTGGTGACCAGCAGCCGCGCGATATGGAACAGCGCCAGCAGCTCGGAAATCGAGCGGGTGTAGCCCGTCAGGTCGATCACCGGGCTGCCCGGGAAAGCGGCATGCACATTGGCCACCAGTTGCCGCGCCAGCGCCTGGTCGTCCTTCAGGCCGATCACGGCCACCGCGCAGCCGTCAGCCACCAGGCCTTCGCACAGCGCGGTGTACGAAGCCAGGGGCCAGGCACGTATCGGCAAGATGCCGCCGCCCGGATAGACCAGCACCAGCGGCTTGCCGGCAATGGCCGGGAAATCCTGCGCCAGCCGGGCCTGGATGCCCGGCACCAGCGCCGCCTGCAGCTGCACATGCGGCGGCGGCTTGCCGCTGCCGGCTGCGGCCAGGTTGGCCGGCAGCTTCGACTTGGGGACGGCTGTCGAATCAATCGCGCGCGCCAGCGTCAGGAACTGCGCGCTGATGTGGTGATACGGGTTGTAGGGAACGGGCCGGTTGATGTGCGAGCCGCGGTACAGGCCTTCTTGCGTGTGGCGGTGAAAGCCCACGCGGATGCGGGCGCCGCTGGCATACGACAGGAGGCTGCTGATGCGCGAAAAAAGTTCGCAGTCGATCGCCACGTCGACGTTGGCGCGGCGCAGCTCGCCAATTGCCTTCCACAAACTGGAGAGCAGGCCGCCCAGCGATTTGTCGTTCACCGTGTGCACGTTGGCCGGGTCCACCACCTTCATGAGGTCGAGGATCTCGCGGTTCTTGCCGAAGAGCAGGGCATGCAGCGGAGCGTCCGGGTAGCGTTCCTTCAGCCGCGCAAACATGTCGTGGGCCAACACCAGGCTGCCCATTTCCGAAAGCAGAATCACCACGATGGCGCGAGGCGCTTTGTCGGCGTTGTCGTCACCACGAAAACGGCGCATGACCGCATCGATGCCCGACACCGCCGCACACAGCGGAATACCGGCCCAGCGGTCAATCCATCGTTGCAGGTTGATGTTCATTACACGCCCCGCTGCCGGTCGGTGCGGAACTGCGCGGTGAATTCGCCGAAGCGCCCCGCGTCGAGTGCGTCGCGAATTTCCTGCATCAGGTTCAGGTAGTAATGCAGGTTGTGGATGCTCGACAGCATGGGGCCGAGCATCTCGCCGCAGCGGTCCAGGTGGTGCATGTAGGCGCGCGAGAAATTTTTGCAGGTGTAGCAGCTGCAGGTCGCGTCCACCGGCTGGTCTTCGGTCTTGTAGCGTGCGTTGCGGATTTTCAGGTCGCCGAAGCGGGTGAACATGTGGCCGTTGCGTGCGTTGCGGGTGGGCATCACGCAGTCGAACATGTCGACGCCGGCGGTCACACCCTCGACCAGGTCTTCAGGCGTGCCCACGCCCATCAGGTAGCGCGGCTTGTGCGCTGGCAGGCGATGCGGCGTGTGCGCCATGATGCGCTGCATTTCTTCCTTGGGCTCGCCTACGCTCACGCCGCCGATGGCGTAGCCGGGCAGGTCCAGCTCCACCAGTGCATCGAGCGATTCCTGGCGAAGGTTTTCAAACATGCCGCCCTGCACGATGCCGAACAGCGCGTTGGGGTTCTCCAGCTTTTTGAATTCGGCGATACAGCGGCTGGCCCAGCGCAGGCTGAGCTCCATCGAGCTGCGCGCTTCGCTCTCGGTGGTGATGTGGCCTTTGGTGTCGTAAGGCGTGCACTCGTCGAACTGCATCACGATGTCGCTGTTGAGCACGGTCTGGATCTGCATCGAGATCTCGGGCGTCAAAAAGAGCTTGTCGCCGTTGACGGGCGAGGCAAATTTCACGCCCTCTTCCGAAATCTTGCGCATCTCGCCCAGCGACCACACCTGGAAGCCGCCGCTGTCGGTCAGGATGGGTTTGTTCCAGCTTTCAAACTTGTGCAGGCCGCCGAACTGCTGCATCACGTCCAGGCCGGGCCGCATCCAGAGGTGAAAGGTGTTGCCCAGGATGATTTGCGCGCCCATGTCGTGCAGCGACTGCGGCATCACGCCCTTGACCGTGCCATAGGTGCCGACCGGCATGAAGATGGGCGTTTGCACCACGCCGTGGTTGAGCGTCAACTTGCCGCGCCGGGCGTAGGACCCGAGGTAGGCGCCGGCCCCTTCGTCCGCCGGGGCGTCGGTCTTCAAAACTTCAAATTCAAGCATCTTGGGATTGTCGCAGGTGTACGCGGGGGATTCAGGCGCCCTTCAGGCGTTCTTAGGTGCCTGCCAGAGGGGTTTTTCGCGCCAGCAGCATGGAGTCGCCATAGCTGAAGAAGCGGTAGCGCTGGGCGATTGCGTGGCGGTACAGCGCCATGATGTGTTCATAGCCCGAAAACGCGCTGACCAGCATCATCAAGGTGCTTTTGGGCAGGTGGAAGTTGGTTAACAGCAAATCCACCATGGCAAATTCAAAACCCGGGGTGATGAAGATGTTGGTGTCGTTGCATTCGGAGCCGAATTTGGCGTGCGACTCCAGTGCCCGCACGGTGGTGGTGCCTACGGCCACTACCCGGCCGCCGCGCGCCTTGCACGCGGCAATCGCCTCCCGGGTGGCAACGGGTACCTCAAAGCGCTCGAAATGCATGGTGTGGTCGGCGATGTTCTCGGCCTTCACAGGCTGGAAGGTTCCGGCGCCTACATGCAAGGTCACGCTGGCGCGCTGGATGCCGCGCGCTTCCAGTTCGGTCAGCACAGTTTCGTCAAAATGCAGCGCGGCCGTGGGCGCCGCCACAGCGCCCGGGTTTTTAGCGAACACGGTCTGGTAGCGCTGTTCGTCATCGGCGGAATCGGTGTGCGTGATGTAGGGGGGCAACGGCACATGGCCGTGCTGTGCCATCAGCGCATAGGGGTCGCTGCTGAGGCGAAAGCGGTACAAGGGCCCGCTCTCTTCTGGCCAACGGCCCAGCAACGTAGCCGTGAAGCCGCCGTCCATCTGCAGCACTGCGCCGGGCAGGGGCTTCTTGCTGACCTTCATGTGGGCAGCGACTTCATGGCCCTCATCGGCATGGGGTGACAGCACGCGCTCTATCAGCAATTCCAGCTTGCCTCCGCTGGCCTTCTGGCCGAACAGCCGGGCCTTGACGACTTTGGTGTCGTTAAACACCAGCAGGTCGCCCGGCAGCAGCAGGCCGGGGAGTTCGGTGAACCGGCGGTCTACGGGCAAGTCTTCCCGGCCGTCAAGCAGGCGCGAGGCGCTGCGCTGGGCTGCGGGATGTTGGGCTATGAGTTCTTCGGGCAGCGTGAAATCAAAATCGCCGAGGCTGAAATGCGTCTTCATGAAGGCACAATTGTCCCATGTCGCCACTTGGTGCCTCCGCCCGAAAAACCGCCCCGCCCGAGGCCGCGGCCGAGAACACAGCCGCGCCTCGGGCCAAAGCCGAAAAAGCACCGCCCAAATCGCCTGCGCAAAAGGCGCTCGAGAAAATGGGACTGCGCCGCGACATCGACCTGGCCCTGCACCTGCCCCTGCGCTACGAGGACGAAACCCGCATCGTGCGGCTGGCTGATGCCCGGGACGGCGACCTGGTGCAGATTGAGGGTGTCGTAACCCACAGCGACATCGCCTTTCGCCCGCGCCGCCAGTTGCGCGTGACGGTGGACGACGGCAGCGGCACCTGCGTGCTGCGCTTCATCAACTTTTATCCGGCTCACCAGAAAACGCTGAGCGTGGGCGCTCAGGTGCGGGTGCGCGGTGAGATCCGCGGCGGCTTTGTCGCCCGCGAAATGATCCACCCCAGCTTCAGGTTGGCCGGTGGCGAGCTCCCCGGGGCCCTGACGCCGGTGTATCCCACCGCGGCGGGTTTGCCCCAAGCCTACCTGCGCAAGGCGGTGCTCAGTGGGCTGTTTCGGGCTGACCTCCGGGAGACCCTTCCCGAAGAGGTTCTCAGCAAAAAGATGCCGCAGCCTTTGTGGAGCCTGCGCGAGGCGCTACAGTTTTTGCACCATCCCACGCCGGATGTCTCGCTCGCCACGCTGGAAGACCGAAGCCATCCGGCCTGGCAGCGACTCAAGGCTGAAGAGTTGCTGGCCCAACAACTCTCACAGCTTCAAGCGCGTCGCGTGCGCGCCGCCATGCGCGCGCCCAGGCTCTCCGGCCCGGTCATGCGGGGTGCGCAGTGCACATTGCATGACCAGTTGCTGGAACGCTTGCCTTTTCGCCTGACCGCCGCGCAGACGCGTGTATGCCGCGACATTTCAACCGATCTGGAGAAGGACATCCCCATGCACCGCTTGTTGCAGGGTGATGTGGGCGCCGGCAAGACCGTGGTCGCGGCGCTGGCGGCCGCCCGCTGCATGGACGCAGGCTGGCAATGCGCGCTGATGGCGCCCACCGAAATTCTGGCTGAGCAGCATTTCCGCAAGCTGATTGGCTGGCTGGAACCGCTAGGCATCAAGACCGCCTGGCTGACCGGCAGCCAGAAGACCAAAGAGCGCCGCGAAATGCTGGCGCTCATTGAAAGCGGTGCCGCGGGCCTGGTCATAGGCACGCACGCGGTGATTCAGGACAAGGTGAAGTTCAAGAACCTGGCGCTGGCCATCATCGACGAGCAGCACCGCTTCGGCGTGGCGCAGCGTCTGGCCCTGCGAAGCAAGATGACCGAAGGCGGGGAAGAGCCGCACCTTTTGATGATGACCGCCACGCCGATTCCCCGAACCCTGGCCATGAGCTACTACGCCGACCTGGATGTCTCCACCATCGATGAGCTGCCACCCGGCCGCACGCCCATCGTGACCAAGGTGGTAAGCGACACCCGGCGTGACGAAGTGATCGCGCGCATACGCGGCCAGCTGGCTGAAGGCCGGCAGATTTACTGGGTCTGCCCGTTGATTGAAGAAAGCGAGTCCATCGACCTCGTCAACGCCACGCAGACACACGAAGCGCTGAGCGCAGCTTTGAATAGCCCCCACGCTCCGCCGCTGCGCGGGTCGCTGCCCCCCGAGGGGGCTGGCCCTGCCTTGGGGCGGCCCGGCGGCGGGGCCGGCGTGATGGTGGGACTCTTGCATTCGCGCATGCCGGTGGCCGAGAAGAAGGCTGTGATGGCGCTTTTTACCGGTGGGCAAATGGGCGTGCTGGTCAGCACCACGGTCATCGAGGTGGGCGTGGATGTACCCAATGCGTCACTCATGGTGATTGAGCATGCCGAGCGCTTCGGCCTGAGCCAGTTGCACCAGCTGCGGGGCCGTGTGGGGCGCGGAGCGGCGGCGTCAGCTTGCGTGCTGCTGTATTCCACCGGTGAATCGTCGCGTCTGGGCGAGATGGCGCGCGAGCGCCTGAAAGCCATGGCGCAAACCAATGACGGTTTTGAGATCGCCCGGCGCGACCTGGAGATTCGCGGCCCCGGTGAATTCCTGGGCGCCAGGCAATCGGGTGCGCCGCTGCTGCGTTTTGCCGACCTTGAAACCGATGCCGCGTTGCTGGCCTGGGCGCGCGGCGTGGCACCGCTGATGCTTGACGGGCATGCAGATCTTGCGCATCGGCATATTCAGCGCTGGCTGGGCGGCAAGGCGGACTACCTGAAGGCCTAAACGCCCGCACGCAGCACGTCCATCGCGAAAAGCAGCACAATAAAGCCCATGACGCTGACCGAACTCAAATACATCGTCGCCGTTGCCCGGGAAAAGCATTTCGGCAAGGGTGCCGACGCTTGCCACGTCTCGCAGCCCACGCTGAGCGTGGCCATCAAGAAGCTGGAAGAAGAGCTGCAGGTCAAGCTCTTCGAGCGCAATGCCAATGAGATCACTGTGACCCCGCTCGGCGAAGAAATCGTGCGCCAGGCCCAGAGCGTGCTGGAGCAGGCCGACAATATCCGCGAGATTGCCAGGCGCGGCAAGGATCCGCTGGCCGGTGCGCTGCGGCTGGGCGTGATCTACACCATCGGCCCCTACCTGCTGCCCGACCTGGTGCGCCAGGCGATTGCGCACACGCCGCAAATGCCTCTGATGCTCCAGGAAAACTTCACCGTCAAGCTGCTGGAAGAGCTGCGCACCGGCGAAATTGATTGCGCCATCCTGGCCGAGCCGTTTCCCGATACCAACCTGGCGATTGCGCCGCTCTATGACGAGCCCTTCATGGCGGCGGTGCCGAGCGCGCATGCGTTGGCGTCGCGCAAAAGCGTAACCGCCGAGGAGCTCAAGAAGGAAACCATGCTGCTGCTGGGCACGGGCCACTGCTTTCGCGACCATGTGCTGGAGGTCTGCCCCGAGTTCGCGCGGTTTTCCAGCAGTGCCGAAGGCATCAGCAAAAGTTTTGAAGGCTCATCGCTGGAAACCATCAAACATATGGTGGCGGCTGGTATGGGCATTACCCTGGTGCCGCGCCTGGGCGTGCCCAAGGAGGCTTTGGCCCAGCAGGCTGCGGCCGGCAAAACGGCCAAGGGGAAAACAAGCCGCAGCAAGGTAGCGGCGGAGCAGCCCTCATTCATCAAATACCTGCCGTTTGAAGGTGATGTGCCGAGCCGGCGCGTGGTGCTGGCCTGGCGTCGCAGTTTCACCCGTTATGAGGCCATCGCTGCGTTGCGCAATGCGATTTATGCCTGTGAGCTGCCTGGGGTGATGCGCTTGTCCTGATGAGCGTCCCGACTCTGTGGTGCCGATCCATCGAAGCGGCATCGCGCGTGACGGCGGAGACGCCACACTGATTTCGTAAGTTGTCTACTCATTTCTAAAAAGGAACACCATGGCCAAAGCTTCAGTCAAGACCTCCGGAAAACCCGCGCCGGCGATCAATATCGGCATCAACGAAAAAGATCGCGCGGCCATTGCCAAAGGCTTGAGCCGCCTGCTGGCCGATACCTACACGCTCTACCTGACCACCCACAATTTCCACTGGAACGTCACCGGGCCGATGTTCAACACGCTGCATCTGATGTTCATGACGCAGTACACCGAGTTGTGGGCAGCGGTTGATCCAGTGGCTGAGCGCATTCGCTCGCTGGGTCATCCTGCACCGGGTTCCTATGCCCAGTTCAGCAAGCTTGCGTCGATTCCCGACGTGCCGGTGGTGCCACCCAAGGCGCTGGAGATGGTGCGCATCCTGGTGCAAGGCCATGAAGCCGTGGCACGCACCGCGCGCGAACTGTTTCCTGTTGCAGACAAAGCCAACGACGAGCCAACGGCCGATTTGTTGACGCAGCGCCTCACGGTGCACGAACAAACGGCCTGGATGTTGCGCTCGCTGCTTGAAGAATAAATGCCGATGGGGAGTGAAGCCGCCAGCGCGAGTGCAGAGGAGCGCAGCGCAGTACGCGACGCGGCAGGCGTGGGGGATCCGTCTTCCCAAGCCGGGGCCGCGGAACCGGCTTTGCCGGGTCGCAGGCGCAGCGCCCCCTCGGGGGGCAGCGCATTACACAAAGTGAAAAGCGTGGGGGCTCCATCTTCCCAAGCCGGGGCCGCGGAACCGGCTTTGCCGGGTCGCAGGCGCAGCGCCCCCTCGGGGGGCAGCGCATTACACAAAGTGAAAAGCGTGGGGGCTCTCTATCTGGAGTTGATCCGCTGGAACCGTCCGGCGGGTTGGCTGCTGCTGCTGTGGCCCACGCTGTCTGCTCTGTGGGTGGCTTCGCACGGCTTTCCGGGCTGGCACCTGGTCACGGTGTTTACGCTGGGGACCATCCTGATGCGTAGCGCGGGCTGCTGTGTCAATGACGTGGCCGACCGCGACTTTGACCGCCACGTCAAGCGCACGGCCCAGCGGCCGGTCACGAGCGGTGCGGTAGCGGTGCGGGAGGCGCTCATCCTCGGGGCCGTGCTGGCGCTGCTGGCTTTCGGGCTCGTGCTGACCACCAACGCCGCCGCGATCGCGTGGTCGTTCGCCGCACTCGCTATCGCGCTGGCCTATCCGTTCGCCAAGCGCTACGTCGCCATGCCGCAAGCAGTGCTGGGTGTGGCCTTCAGCTTCGGCATTCCGATGGCTTTTGCCGCCGTGCAGTCGCGTGTGCCGCCGCTGGCCTGGGTGCTGCTGCTGGGCAACCTGTTCTGGGTGATCGCTTATGACACCGAGTACGCCATGGTGGACCGTGATGACGACCTGAAGATAGGCATGAAAACCTCGGCCATCACGCTGGGGCGTTTTGATGTGGCCGCCGTCATGCTCTGCTACGCCATTTACCTGTCAATATGGGCTGTAGCGCTTATGGATCAGGCGCAACCAGCTATCTATTTCATAGCAATCGGTGTGGCTGCGGTGCAGGCGCTGTGGCATGGGTGGCTGATCCGCAAGCGGGAGCGCGAGGACTGCTTCAAGGCGTTCCGGCTTAACCACTGGCTGGGCTTTGCGGTGTTTGCGGGAATTGCGCTGTCGTACCTGGCAATGTGAGCGGGGCTGCGCTGGAAACGGCCACAAAAAAGCCCGCTTGCGCGGGCTTTTTCAATTCCTGAAGTCGCCGGACCAAAGGGCTAACGGCTCAGAGGAACTTCATCGGGGGATTAAACCGATTTTTTGGCTTTTGCCTTGTGCTTGACCTTGTGCTTGGCTTTTGCCTTGACCTTTGCAGGTGCAGCCTTTTTCTCTGCAGGTGCGGCAGCAGGTGCTGCTGCGGGTGCAGCAGCCTGGGCAGCTGCTGGCGTGGAGATCACGGCCAGGGGCATGGCGAGGACGGCTGCGCTGATGAGGGTGGACAGTAATTTGTTCATGGTGAAGCTCCGGATGTTGGAAAAAGTTATGTGCGGTGTTGCCGGATGAACCGTCCTCAGAAGGACCAGGGCCGCCGTGACAGACGCCCTTCTTAAACGTTCTCCCTCACAGGGCGGTTGACTTGCCGGCAGCAGTCATCGACACACATCATCACGGCTCGCGCTGCCACAGTGCAAACGTCAAATTGCTACCAAATGCATAGCTGTTTGCGCACGGCTATATCGGGCTACAGCGGATTTTTATCGGAATTCATCAGCCCGCCCCAAACTCATCGCCCAGTTCGGCGGCACGCTGCCTGGCCCTGTGGATGGCGCGCATGAACTGCATTTTGACGTGGTCCTGCTCCAGGGAGGTGAGTGCGGCGTAGGTGGTGCCGCCTTTGGAGGTGACCTGCGCGCGCAGGGCCTGCGGCGTTTCGTCGGAAGCCTGCACCAGGGCCGAGGAGCCGACAAAGGTGCCGACGGCGAGTTTGCGCGCCTGCTCGGAGGAAAGGCCCATGTCGGTGCCGGCCTCAATCATGGCTTCAATAAAGTAAAAAACATAAGCCGGGCCGGAGCCCGACAGGGCGGTCACGGCATCGAGGTGGGTTTCCTCGGTGAGCCACAGGTAGTCACCTGTCGGTTTGACCACTTTTTCGGCAGCCTGCTTGTCTGCGTCCGTCACCGCGTCACGCGCAAACAGCGCCGTCATGCCCTTGCCGACAAGCGCCGGCGTGTTGGGCATGGCGCGCACCACGCGCTCCGTACCCAGCCAGCGCGCGATGCTGCTGGACCGCACGCCGGCGGCCACGCTCAGATGCAGGGCCGTTTTGGTGTGAAAGCGTGTCTGCAGGGCCGCATCCTTGAACGTTTGCGGCTTGACAGCCCACACGACCAGGCCGGCGCCCGCCAATGCCGCGCCCGGTTTCTCGTGAACCTGCACCCCGAATTGCCGGATGAGCTTGTTGCGTTGCTCTTCAAAAGGCTCGACCACCTGGATGTGGGCCGCTGCGAGGCCCTGTTTGCGCAGGCCGCCGATGATGGCGCTGGCCATGTTGCCGCCGCCGATGAAGGCGATGTTTTCGTTGTCAGGAGTTGAGGAGGAGGTGCTCATGTCGATGGGCGCTGCTTGTGCGTGTTGGGGGCCAAGCGCGGATTGTCGCCCAACAGCCGCGGGCGCTACTGCAACACGGTTTGGCGCACCGCACGCTCCCATTGCGCCATCAACTCGGCCGCCCGGTCGGCGCCCAGCGTGGGCAAAAACTTGCGGTCGGCCCGCCACATGCCCGACAGTTCGTCGGTGCTGCGGTAAACGCCGCTGGACAGCCCCGCCAGGTAGGCGGCCCCCAGCGCCGTCGTTTCGATCACGGCCGGTCGGATCACGGGAATGCCGAGCAGGTCGGCCTGGAACTGCATCAGCA
Source organism: Polaromonas sp. (assembly GCF_039932935.1). Taxonomy (GTDB): domain Bacteria; phylum Pseudomonadota; class Gammaproteobacteria; order Burkholderiales; family Burkholderiaceae_C; genus Polaromonas. Next base: position 110,821 of record NZ_JBDTPB010000039.1, on the reverse strand, counting down.
GATCGTTGACGCAGGCGCCGCCGTCGACCCGGAGCTCCGCCACCGGCGCGGCCCCGGCGCCCACGGCGTCCCGGCTCATGGCCTGGAGCAGCGCGGCGCTTTGGTAGGCAATGCTTTCGAGCGCGGCGCGGGCAATATGCGCCACCGTGGTGCCGCGGGTCAAGCCGGTGATGGTGCCGCGTGCATCCGGCTTCCAGTAGGGCGCGCCCAGGCCGGTGAAGGCCGGAACCATCATGACGCCGCCGGAGTCCGGCACGCTTTCGGCCAGCCCTTGCACTTCGGCGCTGCCCTTGATGGCGTGCAGGCCGTCGCGCAACCACTGCACTACGGCGCCGCCGACGAATACGCTGCCCTCCATCGCGTAGGCCAGCGGCGCAGCTCCGGTAGACGTGGGCGCTACCTGCGCCGCACTCGTCGTGAGCAGGCCGTTTTGCGACGTCTGAAACTGATTGCCGGTGTGCATCAGCATGAAGCAGCCGGTGCCGTAGGTGTTCTTTGCCATTCCCGCCTTGAAGCAGGCCTGGCCGAACAAGGCGCTTTGCTGGTCGCCTGCCACCCCGCCAATCGGAATGGCGCTGCCCAGCAGGTCGGCGCGAACGTCACCGTAGTACGCGCTGGAAGGCAATACGGTGGGCATGAGCGAGCGCGGAATACCCAGCAGCTCAAGCAGTTCGTCGTCCCACTGGTTGGTGTGCACATTGAAGAGCATGGTGCGCGACGCGTTGGTGACATCGGTGGCGTGCAGCGCCCCACCGGTCAGTTGCCACATCAGCCAGCTGTCAATGGTGCCGAAAGCCAGTTCGCCGCGCTCGGCCTGCGCGCGCGCGCCGGGCGCGTTGTCGAGCAGCCATTTGAGCTTGGTGCCGGAAAAATAGGCGTCAATCAAAAGCCCGGTTCTGGACTGGATCAGGCTTTCCTTTCCCTGTTCGCGCAACTGGGCGCAGGTGCTTTCGGCGCGCCTGTCCTGCCAGACGATGGCGTGGTGCACGGGCTGGCCGGTCTTGCGGTTCCACAGCGCCGTAGTTTCGCGCTGGTTGGTGATACCGAGCGCGCGGATATCGCTGGACTTGATATTCGCCTTTGCCAGCACTTCACGGGCGGTGGCTAGCTGCGTTCGCCAGATTTCCATCGGATCGTGCTCGACCCAGCCTGGCCGGGGGTAGATCTGCGGCAGCTCCTGCTGGGCCAGCGCCACGATATGGCCGTGTTCGTCAAACACAATGCTGCGGGAGCTGGAGGTCCCCTGGTCGAGTGCGAGAAGGTATGTCATGCGCTGGAGTTTATGAAAGAGGGGCAGCCGCGCACAAGTGCCGCGGGCTCAGGAATGGGCAATTTCGCAGGTAACGCCGGCGTCGTCCAGCAAGGCCGGAAACGGCTCGGGCGGCGGCATGTCGGTGAAAAGGCGGTCGATCTGGGACAGTGTGGCCAGCTCCACCATGGCAGGCCGGTTGAACTTGCTGCTGTCGGCGGCCAGCCAGACTTCGCGCGCATGTTCGATGATGGTCTGGGCCACCTTCACCTCGCGGTAGTCAAAGTCCCGCAGGGAGCCATCGGGTTCAACCCCGGAAATACCGATGACAGCGATGTCGACCCGGAACTGGCGTATGAAGTCGACGGCCGCCTCGCCCACAATGCCGCGGTCGCGCGAGCGCACGACGCCGCCCGCCACGATGACCTCGCAGTCGGTGTTGCCGCACAAAATGCCCGCCACGTTAAGGTTGTTCGTGATGACGCGCAGGCCCTTGTGGTGCAGCAAGGCCTTGGCAATGGCTTCGGTGGTGGTGCCGATGTTGAGAATCAGCGAGCAGTCGTTCGGAATACGCCTGGCCACCGCGCGTGCGATGCGCGCCTTGCCTTCGGCATGAAGGCTTTCGCGCTGGCGATGCGCAATGTTTTCGATGGTGGAGCTGGGCACGCGCACGCCGCCGTGAAAACGCGTCAGCAGGCCGGCTTCCGCCAGGCGCTGCACATCCCGACGGACGGTCTGCAGGGTCACGTCCAATTTCTCTGCAAGCTGCTCGACCGAGGCCGAACCGTGGGTTCGCACGACGTCAAGAAGCTTGATTTGCCTGGGGTTGGAGTTCACGCGGGTTCAAGTTTGAGGGAATAGCAGGGGTCTGGAAACTTTATATCGAAACAAAAGGAAACAAATAAGGGAAAACAATTAGATAAAACAATCACAAAAGAAGAAAAATAGAAAAAAACCGAACTTCATTCAAAGTTTCGCCGGGAGCCCTTTTCTTGTCCACTGCTTCTTCTTGTTTGCCCGCCGCTGCCCCGCCGCAGAGGCTCTGCCGCCGTTTCGGGTCGCTGCGACGCATCTGCAATGGCCCGCTGCACAGGGGGGGCGTGTGATGCAACTGGCCCTGGATCACATCAGCAAAAAAGTCGGTGCCGAACAATGGCTTTATGAGCTGAACCTGGCGCCGCGCAGCGGCGAAGTTACCGTGCTGCTGGGCGCAACGCAGGCCGGAAAGACCAGCCTGATGCGCATCATGGCCGGGCTGGATGTCCCTACGCACGGCAAAGTCCTGGTGAACGCAACCGATGTGACCGGTATGCCGGTGCGTGAGCGCAACGTCGCCATGGTCTATCAGCAGTTCATCAACTACCCTTCGCTGCGGGTGGCGGACAACATCGCCTCGCCTCTGAAGCTGCGCGGCGAAAAGAACATTGACCAGACGGTGCGGAAACTGGCCGAGCGCCTGCATATCGAGATGTTCCTGGACCGCTACCCCGCGGAGCTTTCAGGCGGACAGCAGCAGCGGGTGGCCCTGGCGCGTGCACTGGCCAAGGGTGCTCCCCTGATGCTGCTGGACGAACCACTGGTCAACCTGGACTACAAGCTGCGCGAGGAGCTGCGTGAAGAGTTGACCCAGCTTTTTGCAGCCGGCGATTCCACTGTGATCTATGCCACCACCGAGCCTGGCGAGGCCCTGCTGTTAGGCGGCTATACCGCTGTGATGGACGGCGGCGAACTGCTGCAGTACGGCCCGACCGCCGAGGTATTCCACTCGCCGCGGTCGTTGCGCGTGGCGCGGGCCTTCAGCGACCCGCCCATGAACCTGATGGCGGCGCTGCCGGCGCCGCAAGGCCTGCAGCTGGTGGCAGGGCCGATCCTGGCGCTGGCCTTGCCCGATGCGCCGGCGCAAACCCTGGCCACTCTCACGGCGGGTGTTCGTGGCAGCGCCCTGCGCGTCGAGGCGCGCGAGGGTGATGTGGCGTTGCCGGGAAAGGTCGAGTTGGCCGAAATTTCGGGCTCCGATACGTTTGTTCACGTCGCCACGGCGGTGGGAGAGCTTGTGGCTCAGCTCACCGGTGTGCATTACTTTGAGCTGGGCGCGCCCATCACCTTGTTTCTCAATCCTGCTCAGGTGTATGTCTTTGACGCGGCCGGTGCCTTGCTGTTGGCGCCAGAGCGCAGGGGAGGACTTGCATGAAGCACCTTTTTGCATCGGTTGCTGTGCTGCGGAGGCTTTATGGCGCGCATTGATCTCGATCTGGCCCATGCCTACCGGCCCAACCCGCGCGAAGACAGCGACTACGCGCTGCTGCCCCTTACCATGAGCTTCCGCGATGGCGGCGCCTATGCGTTGCTGGGCCCTTCGGGCTGTGGCAAGACCACCATGCTCAACATCATGTCGGGCTTGCTGGTGCCGTCGCAAGGCACGGTCAAGTTTGACGGCGTGGATGTGACGCATGCGACGCCTCAGCAGCGCAACATCGCGCAGGTGTTCCAGTTCCCGGTGATCTACGACACCATGACAGTGGCCGAGAACCTGGCGTTTCCGCTGCGCAACCGCAAGGTACCGGAAGACCAGATCAAAAAACGCGTCGGTGAAATTGCCGAGATGCTGGACATGAGCGGCCAGCTCAATCACCGTGCGGCGGGCCTGGCAGCCGACGCCAAACAAAAGATATCGCTGGGCCGCGGCCTGGTGCGGTCTGACGTTTCGGCCGTGCTGTTCGACGAGCCACTCACGGTGATTGATCCGCACCTCAAATGGCAGTTGCGGCGCAAGCTCAAGCAGATTCACCATGAACTCAAGCTCACGCTGATCTATGTGACGCACGACCAGGTAGAAGCATTGACCTTTGCCGAAGAGGTGGTGGTGATGACGCGCGGCCGCGCTGTGCAGACGGGCTCGGCCGACGCGCTGTTCGAACGGCCTCGCCACACATTTGTGGGCCACTTCATCGGATCACCCGGCATGAACTTTTTGCCGGGGACGGTCACGGGCGGTGCGATGCGTGTCGCGGGCCGGCCGCTGGCGCTGCCGCCTGAACGTCCCATGCCCGACGGCGAGCTCAAGCTGGGTGTGCGTCCTGAGTACGTGGTGAAGACGGCGCCCGGTGACCCGGCGGCCTTGCCGTTCACGGCCACGCTGGTGCAAGACATTGGCACGCACCTGATGCTGACGGCCCGGATAGGCGAGCACACCCTCAAGGCACGGCTGAATCCGGCCGTGCGGGCGCCGCAAGTGGGCGACGAAGTGTGGTTGCAGGTCATGGGGCCGCACACCTGCCTCTATATCAACGATGAATTGGTGACAGCATGAGCGCAGCGCAGAACCGCTTCAAGCAAGCTCCGGCCCCCTCGGGGGGCAGCGCAGTACACGTAGTGACAAGCGTGGGGGCAAATTCATACGCAGTGCAGAACCGCCTCAAACAAGCTCGAGCCCCTTTGGGGGGTAGCGTAGTACACGCAGTGACAAGCGCAGGGGGCAAGCCATGAGCACGACAACGAAGCCAGTGAATCAAAAAGCCTGGCTGCTGGTGCTGCCGGTCATCATCTGCGTGGCGTTTTCCGCCATCCTGCCGCTGATGACGGTGGTCAACTACTCAGTGCAGGACATCATCTCGCCTGAACGGCGCGTATTTGTCGGTACAGAGTGGTTTGCGTCGGTCATGCGAGACGAAGAACTTCATGCGGCGTTGTGGCGGCAGCTCACTTTCTCTTTGGCTGTATTGGCGGTCGAAATCCCCTTGGGCATCGCGTTGGCACTGTCTATGCCCGCGCAGGGCTGGAAAGCTTCACTGGTCCTGGTGCTGGTGGCGCTCTCATTGCTGATTCCATGGAACGTGGTCGGCACCATCTGGCAAATCTACGGTCGGGCTGACATCGGCCTCTTGGGCGCCATGCTGCAAAAAATGGGCTTTGACTACAGCTACACCGGCAATGCCCTGCATGCCTGGGTGACGGTGTTGCTGATGGACGTGTGGCATTGGACGCCGCTGGTGGCGCTGCTGGGCTATGCGGGCTTGCGCTCCATTCCGGACGCTTACTACCAGGCTGCGCGCATCGACGGGGCCAGCAAGTTCGCGGTGTTTCGCTATATCCAGCTTCCCAAGATGCGAGGGGTACTGATGATTGCCGTGCTGCTGCGTTTCATGGACAGCTTCATGATTTACACCGAGCCTTTTGTGCTGACAGGCGGCGGGCCGGGTAATGCGACGACCTTTCTTTCGCAATACCTTACACAAAAAGCCGTTGGCCAGTTCGACCTGGGCCCTGCGGCGGCTTTCTCGCTGATTTACTTTTTGATCATCCTGCTGCTGTGCTTCATCCTCTACAACTGGATGCAGCGCGTTGGCACGCAGGAAAAGGAGGGTGGTAGTGAATAAGCCCAAGTTCCAGGCGCGCACGCTGTTCCTGATCGCCTACATCTTGTTTGCGCTGTTGCCCATCTACTGGATGATCAACATGAGCTTCAAGACGAATGCCGAGATTTTGTCGAGTTTCTCGTTCTTTCCCCAGCACTTCACCTGGGACAATTACAAGACGATCTTTACCGACCCGTCCTGGTATTCGGGCTACATCAACAGCCTGATCTATGTGGCCATCAACACGGTTATTTCGGTGACTGTGGCTTTGCCGGCTGCGTATGCGTTTTCGCGCTACAGCTTCCTGGGCGACAAGCACGTGTTCTTCTGGCTGCTGACCAATCGCATGACGCCGCCGGCGGTGTTTTTGCTGCCTTTCTTCCAGCTTTACACCACGGTGGGCTTGATGGATACCCACATCGCTGTGGCGCTGGCCCATTTGCTGTTCAACGTGCCGCTGGCAGTGTGGATTCTGGAAGGTTTCATGAGCGGCATTCCGCGCGAAATCGATGAGACTGCGTATATAGACGGCTATTCGTTCCCCCGATTTTTTGTGCGCATCTTCCTGCCGCTGATCAAGGCCGGCGTCGGCGTGGCGGCGTTTTTCTGCTTCATGTTCAGCTGGGTCGAACTGCTGCTGGCGCGCACGCTGACCAGCGTGAATGCCAAGCCCATCGTCGCGACCATGACGCGCACGGTGTCGGCCTCCGGCATGGACTGGGCCACGCTGGCGGCGGCCGGTGTGCTGACCATCGTGCCGGGCGCCATCGTGATCTGGTTTGTGCGCAACTACATTGCCAAAGGTTTCGCGATGGGGAGAGTATGAAACACCCCCGCAGCGCCTTTGGCGCTTCCCCCTTGAGGAGGCATCACCTGCGGTCCGGCGGAGCCGGTTCCGCGATGGCCGCTTGCCTGGGTTCGCGTGCGGCGCTGAGGTCGCTTAATAGGGAGAAGACAGATGTTTGAGTGGATGGCCTGGACGACGCCGGTGGCGATTTTCTTCAGCTGCATCGTGCTGATGCTGGTGGGCATGACGGTGTGGGAGCTGAAGTCCCCGACGACGTTGCGGCGCGGCTTCCTGCCGCTGGAAACAACACGCGGGGATCGCCTTTTCATTGGCTTGCTCAGTGCGGCCTACCTGAACCTTATTTTTGTCGGCATCAGCGGCAAGCTGGCCGGCTGGATGGGGCTGGACGCAGACCCGTCGATCTGGATCAGTTTTGTGTTGTCCATGTTCTTGCTCGCCATCGTCATGCGCAAGGGCTAGCTGTCGTCAACCCAACGTCACTATTAGAAAAAGGAACCCGGCTCATATTCCCCGGAGCCGAACAAGCCTTCAACCACGGGGAGTGAACCAATGAGGAGACAAATCATGAAGATGCGTTATACGGCCCTGGCAGTGGCCGCAGTGTGTGCCATGGCCAGCCCCGGCTGGGCCGGCGAAGCCGAGGCGAAGAAGTGGATTGACAGCGAATTCCAGCCCTCTACGCTGTCCAAGGACAAGCAGCAGGCGGAGATGAAGTGGTTCATCGATACGGCCAAGAAATTGCAGGCCAAAGGCGTCAAGGAAATCTCGGTCGTGTCCGAGACCATCACGACCCACGAATACGAATCGAAAACCTTGGCCAAAGCCTTTGAAGAGATCACCGGCATCAAGGTCAAGCACGACATCATCCAGGAAGGCGACGTAGTGGAGAAGCTGCAAACCTCCATGCAGTCGGGCAAGTCGATTTACGACGGCTGGATTTCCGATTCCGACCTGATCGGCACCCACTACCGCTACGGCAAGATCCTGGCGTTGTCGGACTACATGGCCGGCGCGGGCAAGGAATACACCAACCCGGGCCTGGACCTCAAGGACTTCATCGGCACCAGCTTCACCACGGCGCCCGACGGCAAGCTCTACCAGCTGCCCGACCAGCAGTTCGCCAACCTGTACTGGTTCCGCGCCGACCTGTTCGCGCGCAAGGACTTGCAGGACAAGTTCAAGGCCAAGTACGGCTACGACCTGGGTGTGCCGCTGAACTGGAGCGCCTATGAGGACATCGCCGAGTTCTTCACCAACGACGTGAAGAACATCGACGGCAAGCCCATCTACGGCCACATGGACTACGGCAAGAAGGACCCATCGCTCGGCTGGCGGTTTACCGATGCCTGGCTGTCGATGGCCGGCACCGCCGACAAGGGCATTCCCAACGGCATGCCAGTGGACGAATGGGGCATTCGCGTGGCAGCCGACAAATGCACGCCGGTGGGCGCCTCGGTGTCTCGCGGCGGCGCTACCAATTCGCCGGCTGCGGTCTATGCTCTGACTAAGTACGTGGACTGGATGAAGAAATACGCGCCCAAGGAAGCCAACGGAATGACCTTCGGCGAAGCCGGCCCGGTACCTGCCCAGGGCCAGATCGCTCAGCAAATCTTCTGGTACACCGCGTTTACAGCCGACATGACCAAAAAAGGTTTGCCGGTGGTGAATGATGACGGCACGCCCAAATGGCGCATGGCCCCTGGCCCGAACGGCCCCTATTGGAAACAGGGCATGCAAAACGGCTATCAGGACGTGGGCTCCTGGACCTTCTTCAAGGACCACGACGCCAACAAGGTGGCTGCCGCCTGGCTGTATGCGCAGTTCATCACTTCCAAGACCGTTTCGGCCAAGAAGTCGGCAGTGGGCCTGACCTTCATCCGCGATAGCGACATCCATCACGATTACTTCACCAAGAACGCTGCCAAATACGGCGGCCTGATCGAGTTCTACCGCAGCCCGGCCCGCGTGGCATGGACGCCGACCGGCAACAACGTGCCCGACTACCCCAAGCTGGCGCAGCTGTGGTGGAAAAACGTGGCGCAGGCGGTGACGGGCGAGAAAACCCCGCAAGGCGCGATGGACACGCTGGCTGACGAGATGGACCAGGTGATGGGGCGCCTTGAGCGCGCCGGCATGGCCCACTGCGCGCCCAAGCTCAATCCCAAGGGTGACCCGGCAAAATGGCTGAGCGACAAGGGCGCACCGTGGGCCAAGCTGGCCAACGAGAAGCCGAAGGGCGAAACCATCAACTACGACAAGTTGCTGCAGGCCTGGAAAGACGGAAAAGTACGCTGATCGGCGTGGCTGTGCGGTGCGCAAGCACTGCACAGCTTTTTTTGATTCAGGCTATTGCAACAAGCGCCGGTGTAAGCTCGGCGCACTTTTTACCAATGGGTTTGTATGGAAACGGGAAACAAGGCCCATGACGCTGAATTAGCGCCCGCGCACACGCGGCGCCAGGATTTGATAGACCGGCTCGCTGAGCCTCATCAATACGATATCGCCATCATTGGCGGCGGCGCGACCGGCCTGGGCGTCGCGCTGGATGCGGCGGCGCGCGGATTTTCCGTCGTGCTGGTCGAGTCGCACGACTTTGCCAAGGGCACATCGTCCCGCGCCACCAAGCTGGTGCATGGCGGCGTGCGTTATCTGGCGCAAGGCAATATTTCGCTGGTGCGTGAGGCCTTGCATGAGCGCACGACGCTGCTGGCCAATGCGCCGCACCTGGCGCAACCGTTACCGTTCGTCATGCCTTCCTACAAGTTTTGGGAGGCGCCTTTTTATGGCGTGGGACTCAAGATGTATGACGCGCTGGCCGGCAAGGCCGGTCTGGGCGCCACAGAATTTCTGAGCAGGCAGGAAACCCTGGCCTGCCTGCCCACGGTGCAGCCGCAGCACCTCAAGGGGGGGGTCAAGTACTGGGACGGCCAGTTTGACGACGCCCGCCTCGCGCTGGCCCTGGCCCGCACGGCAGCCCGCCAGGGCGCGCTGCTGGTCAATTACTGTGAGGCTTCTGGCCTCATCCACGAGGATGGCAAACTGGTCGGCTTGCACGCGCGCGACCAGGAAACCGGCCGCACGTTCGAAATCAGGGCGGGCTGCGTGGTAAATGCGGCGGGTGTCTGGGTGGACCAGTTCCGCCTGCAGGACGGCCAGGCCACCGGCCGGAACCCCAAGCCCATGGTGGCGCCCAGCCAGGGCGTGCATATCGTGGTGGATCGTTCCTTTTTGCCCACGGATCATGCCTTGTTGGTGCCAAAGACCGCCGACGGCCGCGTGTTGTTCGCAGTACCCTGGCTGGGAAAAACCATCCTGGGAACCACCGATACCCCGCGCCACGACCTGGCGCGCGAGCCCTTGCCCTTCAAGGATGAGGTCGATTTCATCCTGCGGGAATCAGCCCGTTACCTCAGCCGTGCCCCCGGCCCGGCCGACATCAAGAGTATCTGGGTGGGGCTTCGGCCCTTGGTCAAGCCGCCGGATGACGACGCCGGTAGTACCCAGGCGTTGTCACGGGAGCATACGGTGCTGGTCAGTAAAAGTGGCCTCGTGACGGTGACCGGCGGCAAGTGGACCACCTATCGGGCGATGGCTGAAGATGTCCTGGCGAAGTGTGCGGATGCCGCCTTGCTCTCAAGTCGACCATCGGGCGCTACCACCCATTTAAAGCTAGTGGGCGCTAACTCTTCGCATCATAAAATCAGCGAAACACCAGGCATTCATCTGTACGGAAGCGAGGCCGCTGCGGTCGAAGGCCTGCCGGGTGCCGGGCGTGAACTCGGCGGGGGTCTGACGGAGGCCATGGTGCGATTTGCTGCCCGTCATGAATACGCCCGCACCGTGGAAGATGTGCTGGCCCGCCGTTCCCGCTTGCTGTTTCTTGACGCCGCGCTGGCCAGAACACTGGCTCCCGAAGTGGCCGCCTTGCTCCAGGAGGAGAACGGGATCGACCCGAAACTGGAAGCCTTTGTGGCGCTTTGCGCTCAATACCTGGCCTTGCCAGTTTGAGCTATACAGCGATCAATTCGCTATAAAAATAATAGCTGCTTGCGCCCGTCCATATTGCCTTAAGGCCGGATTTGATGGTGAAAAAGCGGCCGGAATGAGATGGCCGTGTCGACCAATGTGACCAAAAGATGTGAGAACTTAAGAAGGCCGCGCGGCAGTGTTGCTGGTTATTTTGCAACGGCCGGTTGACAGCCTGAAATGATTTGGTGATAATCGTGGGCTTCGCTCTAAAAAGGCGAGGAATTCTGCCTAACGGAAGCATTGCAAGTGGTTTGCGGTGTGGACGACGGGCCCAAGACTGATTGGCTGGTGGCTGTAAAAGGTTGCCTTCCGGTGCAAGTTGGGAACACATTTAAATGATTCAAACGCAATCCAAGCTCGATGTTGCTGACAACACGGGTGCCAAGTCCGTGATGTGCATCAAGGTTCTGGGCGGCTCCAAGCGCCGGTACGCCAGCGTTGGTGACGTCATCAAGGTGAGCATCAAAGAAGCCGCTCCGCGTGGCCGCGTCAAAAAAGGCGAGGTTTATAGCGCTGTGGTCGTTCGTACCGCCAAGGGCATCCGCCGCGGCGACGGCTCGCTCGTTAAATTCGATGGCAACGCAGCAGTGTTGCTTAACGCCAAGCTGGAGCCAATCGGCACCCGCATCTTCGGACCAGTGACGCGCGAACTGCGCACTGAAAAGTTCATGAAGATCGTGTCCCTGGCTCCTGAAGTTCTGTAAGGACTCGCCATGAACAAAATCCGTAAAGGCGACGAGATCATCGTGATCGCTGGTCGCGACAAAGGCAAGCGCGGCAAGATTTCGCTGCGCAAGGACGACAGCTACGTGCTGGTGGACGGGATTAACCTGGTGAAAAAACACACCAAGCCCAATCCCCTCAAGGGTACCACCGGCGGTATCGTCGAAAAAAGCATGCCGATTCACCAGTCGAACGTGGCAATTTTTAATGCCGCCACCGGCAAGGCGGATCGCGTTGGCATCAAGCTCCTGGCAGACGGCAAAAAAGTGCGCGTCTTCAAGTCCAGCGGCGAAGAAATCAAGGTTGCATAACATGGCAAAGACCGCACCTGTACAAGCTGCTTCGCAGGCTCGCCTGCAAGCCCAGTACCGCGAAAAAATCGCCCCTGGCCTGATTGAAAAATTCGGCTACACCTCGCCTATGCAGGTTCCTCGCATCACCAAGATCACGCTCAATATGGGTGTGAGCGAGGCTGTTGCCGACAAGAAGGTCATGGACAACGCCGTCGGCGACATGACCAAGATTGCCGGCCAGAAGCCCGTCGTGACCAAGGCCAAGAAGGCTATCGCCGGTTTCAAGATCCGCGAAGACCTGCCCATCGGCTGCATGGTGACCCTGCGCGGCGTGAAGATGTATGAGTTCCTCGATCGTTTCGTCACCGTGGCCCTGCCCCGCGTGCGTGACTTCCGCGGTATTTCCGGTCGGGCCTTCGATGGCCGCGGAAACTACAACATCGGCGTGAAAGAGCAGATCATTTTCCCTGAGATCGAGTACGACAAGGTTGACGCCTTGCGCGGCCTGAATATCAGCATCACCACAACGGCGAAGACCGATGAAGAGTGCAAGGCACTTCTCACCGCTTTCCGTTTTCCGTTCAAGAACTGAGGCGGGACATGGCAAAACAAGCTTTACTGCAACGTGAACTGAAGCGCGAAAAACTCGCTGCCAAGTTCGCCAAAAAATACGCTGAGCTCAAGGCGACGTCCAACGACGCCAAACGCTCCGATGAAGAGCGCCAGCTGGCCCGTCTCGAGCTGCAAAAGTTGCCTCGTAACGCCAACCCCACCCGCCAGCGCAACCGCTGCGCGATCACGGGTCGCCCGCGTGGCACGTTCCGTCAATTCGGTCTGGCTCGCGCCAAGATCCGCGAGTTGGCTTTTGCTGGTGATATCCCTGGTATCACCAAGGCAAGCTGGTAAGCAATAGGAGAACCCCAAATGAGTATGAGTGATCCTATCGCCGACATGTTGACCCGCATCCGCAATGCACAAATGGTTGAAAAAGCTGTTGTGCTGGTGCCGTCGTCAAAAGTCAAAGTTGCTATCGCGCAAGTGTTGAAGGATGAGGGCTACATCGATGGCTTCTCCGTCAAGACCGACGAAGGCAAGTCCCAGCTGGAAATCGCCCTGAAGTATTACGCAGGCCGCCCCGTGATTGAGCGCATTGAGCGCGTCAGCCGCCCCGGTCTTCGTGTGTACAAAGGTCATGGCGCCATTCCCCAGGTCATGAACGGCCTTGGTGTGGCAATTGTCACGACACCCCAGGGTGTTATGACTGATCGTAAAGCCCGCGCTACCGGTATCGGTGGTGAAGTGCTTTGCTACGTGGCCTAACGGCGGCATTGAGGAGAAACTGAAATGTCTCGTGTAGGAAAAATGCCGGTCGCCATACCTCAGGGTGTGGATGTGGCAATGAAAGAAGGGCAGATCAACGTCAAGGGTGCCCTCGGCACTTTGGCGCTGACGCAAAACGCGCTTGTCACCATCAAAAATGATGCCGGCAAGCTGACTTTTGTACCCGCCAATGAATCCCGTGAAGCCAATGCCATGAGCGGCACGATGCGTCAGCTCGTGAACAACATGGTAACGGGCGTGACCAAGGGTTTTGAGAAGAAGCTCAGTCTGATCGGTGTGGGCTACAAGGCCCAGGCCCAGGGCGCCAAGCTGAATCTGACCGTAGGTTATTCGCATCCCGTGATCATGGACATGCCCGCAGGCATCACCGTCGCGACCCCGACCCCCACGGAAGTGGTGATCAAGGGTTCGGACCGCCAGCGTGTTGGTCAGATCGCCGCCGAAGTTCGTGCTGTTCGTCCTCCCGAGCCTTACAAGGGCAAGGGCATCCGCTATGTGGATGAGAAGATCACGATCAAAGAAACCAAGAAGAAATAAGGAGCTGCATCATGTTGACCAAAAAAGAGCAGCGCCTTCGTCGTTCACGCCAGACCCGCATCCGCATTGCTACGCAAGGTGTTGCACGTTTGACCGTGAATCGCACCAATCTGCACATCTACGCCAGTGTTATTTCTGGCGACGGCACCAAGGTCCTGGCCGCTGCTTCCACCGCGGAAGTGGAAGTTCGCAAGGAAATCGGCGCTTCGGGTAAGGGTGGAAACGTTGCTGCTGCGCAAGCCATTGGCAAGCGCATTGCCGAAAAGGCAAAAGCAGCAGGTGTAGAAAAAGTGGCGTTTGATCGCGCCGGTTTTGCGTACCACGGCCGCGTTAAAGCGCTGGCTGATGCGGCTCGCGAAGCTGGTTTGCAGTTCTAAGCAGACTGGAATTAAGTATGGCTAAGTTTCAAGCAAAACAGCAAAACGACGCTCCAGACGATGGTCTGAAGGAAAAAATGATCGCGGTCAACCGCGTGACCAAAGTTGTGAAGGGCGGCCGTATTCTCGGTTTCGCCGCACTCACAGTGGTTGGTGACGGTGACGGCCGTGTCGGCATGGGCAAGGGCAAGTCGAAAGAAGTGCCTGCCGCTGTGCAGAAGGCCATGGAAGAAGCGCGCCGCAACATGACCAAGGTCTCGTTGAAGAACGGCACGATTCACCACAACGTATTCGGCCACTGGGGTGCTGCCAGCGTCATGATGGCGCCGGCTCCCAAGGGTACCGGCATCATCGCCGGCGGTCCGATGCGCGCTGTGTTCGAAGTCATGGGCATCACCGACATCGTGGCCAAGAGCCATGGTTCGAGCAATCCCTACAATATGGTGCGTGCCACCATGGATGCACTGAACAATTCCACGACCGCTTCTGAAATTGCGGCCAAACGTGGCAAATCAGTCGAAGAAATCTTCGGCTAAGGCGGCATTGAAATGACCAAAGAAACCAAAGTAAAAGTCCAGCTGGTTCGCAGCCCGATTGGCACCCAGGAATCACACCGCGCCACCGTGCGCGGTCTGGGCCTGCGTGGCGTCAACAGCGTCAGCGAATTGCAGGACACGCCCGCAGTGCGCGGCATGATCAACAAGATCAGCTATCTGGTCAAGATTGTCTGAGCGCAGGCTCGCTAGGAATTCAAAATGGAATTGAACACCATCAAGCCAGGCGAAGGCGCCAAGCATTACAAGCGACGTGTCGGTCGCGGAATTGGCTCCGGTCTGGGTAAAACATCTGGACGCGGCCACAAGGGTCAAAAATCACGTGCAGGCGGCTACCACAAGGTGGGCTTCGAGGGCGGTCAAATGCCTATGCAGCGTCGCTTGCCAAAGCGTGGTTTCAAATCGCATCTGCTCAAGTTCAACGCTGAAGTTACCTTGAGCGCCCTGGAGCAGCTCGGTCTGGCCGAGGTGGATCTGTTGGCGCTGAAGACCGCTGGCCTGGTGGGCCAGCTTGCCAAGAACGTCAAGATCATCAAGACCGGTGAACTGACCAAGGCTGTGAAGCTGAATGGTATTTCCGCCACGGCGGCTGCCAAGGCTGTCATTGAAGCCGCTGGCGGCTCCATTGCTTAATATCTGACTGGAAACTCAGTGGCAACCAACTCAGCTCAAATCGCGAAAACCGGTAAGTACGGTGATTTGCGCAATCGGCTTGTGTTTTTGCTGCTGGCTCTCGTGGTGTACCGCATCGGCGCGCACATCCCGGTGCCAGGGATTGATCCTGGCCAGCTCAAGGAGCTGTTCAAGGGCCAACAAGGCGGCATATTGAATTTGTTCAATATGTTCTCTGGTGGTGCCCTGTCGCGTTTTACGGTATTTGCCCTGGGCATCATGCCGTATATCTCGGCCTCGATCATCATGCAATTGCTGACGTATGTCGTTCCGACATTCGAGCAGATGAAAAAAGAAGGCGAAAGCGGTCGGCGCAAAATTACGCAGTACACACGGTACGGTACTCTAGCCCTCGCATTGTTCCAGTCCATGGGCATTGCCGTGGCGCTCGAGAGTTCGCCGGGTCTGGTGCTGGCTCCGGGCTTCGGTTTTCGCATGACAGCCGTGTTCAGTCTGACGGCCGGCACGATGTTTCTGATGTGGCTGGGCGAGCAGATCACTGAGCGTGGCTTGGGTAACGGCATATCGATCCTGATTTTTGCAGGTATTGCGGCTGGCTTGCCAAATGCCATGGGCGGCTTGCTCGAGCTGGTGCGAACGGGTGCCATGAGCATTCTTGTGGCCATTGTGATCGTCGCAGTTGTGGTGTTGGTGACCTATTTCGTGGTGTTTGTGGAGCGGGGTCAGCGCAAGATTCTTGTGAACTATGCCAGGCGGCAGGTTGGCAACAAGGTTTATGGTGGACAGTCTTCCCATCTGCCGTTGAAGCTGAACATGGCAGGTGTGATCCCTCCGATATTCGCTTCTTCGATTATTTTGTTGCCTGCTACGGTTGTCGGCTGGTTTAGTACTGGTGAAAGCATGCGTTGGTTGAAAGATATCGCCAGCACACTGACACCAGGCCAGCCCATCTACGTGATGCTGTATGCCAGCGCGATTGTGTTTTTCTGCTTTTTCTACACGGCTCTGGTGTTTAACAGCCGTGAAACAGCAGATAACCTGAAAAAGAGCGGTGCGTTCATTCCCGGCATTCGGCCTGGAGATCAGACGGCCCGCTACATTGACAAGATCCTGGTGCGCTTGACGCTGGCAGGTGCGGTTTACATCACATTCGTGTGCTTGCTGCCGGAGTTTTTGATTTTGAAATACAACGTGCCCTTCTATTTTGGAGGAACGTCGCTGATGATTATTGTCGTGGTGACCATGGATTTCATGGCCCAGGTGCAGAACTACATGATGTCGCAACAGTATGAGTCGTTGCTAAAAAAGGCGAACTTCAAGACGTCACTGGGCGGTTAACTGGGTATTTGATGGGATATGTCTAAAGACGACGTGATTCAGATGCAGGGGGAGGTTGTAGAAAACCTTCCCAATGCAACTTTCAGGGTCAAACTTGAAAATGGACACGTAGTACTAGGGCACATCTCGGGGAAAATGCGAATGCACTACATCCGTATTCTTCCCGGCGACAAGGTGACGGTTGAATTAACGCCTTACGATTTATCAAGGGCACGAATTGTTTTCCGTGCCAAGTAGGCACAGAGTGAAAGTTTAGGAGAATAGAAATGAGAGTTTCAGCTTCGGTCAAGAAAATTTGCCGCAACTGCAAAGTTATCCGTCGCAAGGGCGTTGTCCGTGTGATTTGCACAGACCCACGCCACAAACAGCGTCAAGGCTGATTTCAAGAGTTTTAGAGGACGAACATGGCTCGTATCGCTGGTATCAATATTCCGCCGCATCAGCACGCCGAAATCGGCTTGACTGCTATTTTTGGCATTGGTCGCACGCGCGCTCGCAAGATTTGCGAAGCTTGCGACATTGCTTACGCCAAGAAGGTCAAAGACCTGACCGACGGGGATCTGGAAAAAATCCGTGAACAGATCGGTCTGTTCACCATCGAAGGTGATTTGCGTCGTGAAACCACGATGAACATCAAGCGCCTGATGGACATCGGTTGCTACCGTGGTTTCCGTCACCGTCGCGGCCTGCCGATGCGCGGTCAGCGTACACGGACCAATGCCCGTACCCGCAAGGGTCCACGCAAGGCCGCTGCGTCTTTGAAGAAATAATTGAGAGGTCGTCATGGCAAAATCACCAAGCAATAACGCCGCACAGCGCGTTCGCAAGAAAGTACGCAAGAACGTGGCCGACGGCATTGCACACGTCCACGCTTCTTTCAACAACACGATCATTACCATCACGGATCGCCAGGGCAATGCGTTGTCGTGGGCATCTTCTGGTGGTCAAGGCTTCAAGGGCTCACGCAAGTCCACTCCTTTTGCAGCGCAGGTCGCTTCGGAAGTGGCTGGACGCGCTGCTATTGAGCAGGGCATCAAGAACCTTGACGTCGAAATCAAGGGTCCAGGCCCAGGTCGTGAGTCGTCGGTGCGCGCATTGGGCGCACTGGGCATCCGGATCAATTCGATTGCTGATGTGACTCCCGTTCCGCACAACGGCTGCCGCCCGCAAAAGCGCCGCCGTATCTGATTCCCCGCCTTGTGTCTGGCAGCTGCGTTGCAGCCGCCGGAGCAAGGCTTTTAACCAAGCCCACCGCCGTTAGGCTTATCGCCGAAGGCTCCTGCAGCAATGCAGCAGATGACAAAAGGATACTCAAGTGGCACGTTACCTGGGCCCCAAGGCCAAACTCTCCCGCCGTGAAGGCACCGACCTTTTCTTGAAGAGCGCACGTCGCGCCATCAGCGACAAGGCCAAATTCGACTCCAAGCCAGGTCAGCACGGCCGTACCTCTGGTACCCGTACCTCCGACTTCGGCCTGCAATTGCGCGAGAAGCAAAAAGTAAAACGCATGTACGGTGTGCTGGAAAAGCAATTCCGCCGTTATTTCGAAGAAGCTGATCGTCGCAAGGGCAACACCGGCGCCAATCTGTTGTTCATCCTGGAATGCCGCCTGGACAACGTGGTGTATCGCATGGGCTTCGGCTCGACCCGCGCAGAAGCACGCCAGCTGGTGTCGCACAAGGCCATCACGGTCAACGGCGGTTCCGTCAACATTCCTTCGTACATGGTCAAGGCTGGCGACATCATTGCCGTGCGCGACAAGTCGAAGAAGCAGACCCGCATTACCGAAGCTCTTGAGCTTGCAAAACAGGTCGGCCTGCCCGCCTGGGTTGATGTGAACGCCGACAAGGGCGAAGGCACCTTCAAGAAGGTTCCGGACCGCGACGAGTTCGCTGCCGACGTCAACGAATCGTTGATCGTCGAGTTGTACTCACGCTAATTTTTCGTTCCTGCGATACGGGGCACCGTATCGCCAGGGTGTGCTTCGCCGGCCTTATCGGTGTAACGAACCGAGGGTATTGAGAGGAAGACTGCATGCAGACCAATTTGTTGAAACCAAAAACCATTAATGTTGAGCAGCTTGGCGCCAACCGCGCCAAGGTGACTCTGGAGCCGTTTGAGCGTGGCTACGGCCATACGCTGGGCAATGCCTTGCGCCGTGTATTGTTGTCTTCCATGGTTGGCCACGCCGCCACTGAAGTCACCATCGCCGGTGTTTTGCATGAATACTCGTCGATCGACGGTGTTCAGGAAGACGTCGTCAACATCCTATTGAATCTCAAGGGTGTGGTTTTCAAGCTGCACAACCGTGATGAAGTCACGTTGAGCCTGCGCAAGGACGGCGAAGGTCCTGTGACGGCCGCCGACATCCAGACGCCGCACGACGTGGAAATCATCAACCCTGAGCACGTGATCGTGAACTTGTCGCACGGTGGCAAGATCGACATGCAGATCAAGGTGGAAAACGGCCGTGGCTATGTGCCCGGCAATCAGCGCCGCTACGGCGATGAATCGCCAAAGTCTATCGGTCGTATCGTGCTGGACGCGTCGTTCTCGCCCGTCAAGCGCGTGAGCTATATCGTCGAAAGCGCCCGCGTTGAGCAGCGCACCGACCTCGACAAGCTGGTGCTGGAAATCGAAACCAACGGCGCCGTGACAGCGGAAGATGCTGTTCGCGCTTCGGCCAAGATTCTGGTCGAGCAGCTCGCAGTGTTCGCTCAGCTCGAAGGCAACGAATTGGCTGCATTTGACGCACCCGTTCAGCGCAGCTCGCAGCAGTTCGACCCGATTTTGCTGCGCCCCGTGGACGAACTCGAACTTACGGTTCGCTCGGCGAACTGCCTCAAAGCAGAAAACATTTACTACATCGGCGATCTGATCCAGCGCACTGAAAACGAGCTGCTGAAGACACCGAATCTGGGTCGTAAATCGCTCAACGAAATCAAGGAAGTGCTCGCTTCACGCGGCCTGACCCTTGGTATGCGCCTTGAAAGCTGGCCGCCTGCCGGCCTCGACAAGCGTTAATTTGAACCACACAAGATCCTGCCCCGAAGGGGATCTCGCACGGGCAGTACCTGATACGGCTGCCTGGATTTTAAAAAAGGAAACACCATGCGCCACGGACACGGACTACGTAAACTCAACCGCACCAGCGAGCACCGCCTCGCCATGCTGCGCAACATGATGAACTCGCTGCTGCAGCACGAAGTCATCAAGACCACATTGCCCAAGGCCAAGGAATTGCGCCGTGTGGTCGAGCCGATGATCACCCTCGGCAAAGAACCCACGCTGGCCAACAAACGCCTGGCCTTCGACCGTTTGCGTGATCGCGATATGGTCGTCAAGCTATTCGCTGAAATCGGCCCACGCTACAAAGCGCGTCCCGGTGGCTACACCCGTATTTTGAAGATGGGTTTCCGCGTAGGTGACAATGCACCGATGGCCTTGGTTGAACTGGTTGACCGTCCTGAGGTGTCGGAAGACACTACAGCTGACACGGCCAAGGCAGAGTAAGCTACAATACATATATACCGCGCGGTGGAGCAGCCTGGTAGCTCGTTGGGCTCATAACCCAAAGGTCGTAAGTTCAAATCTTGCCCGCGCAACCAACATCCAAGCCGTCTAGGCTGGTAGCAAACGCCCACTTCATGTGGGCGTTTTGCTTTTGTGTCGAGTTTTGTGGCGAGGTCCGTGTCGTCACAAACCGCATCATATTTGGAAGTGACCATTGGGTACGTGGCGGGTCTCAGCAAGACTTCGCAGTCAATGTGATTCAGTCGACGGCCTGCGCACAGACGGCCCGCTTTGTTGCGATACCCGCCGGTCTTTAATAGCGGCATTAGGGGTGAGTTACACCTAGCGAAATCGATGTCCTAGGGGAATACCGTTGGCAGGAGGAAGTTTGCCATGAGTACAAAGCAGGAATTTTTTAAGCTTCGCTTCGTGGGCTTAGCTAGCGCCGGCTGGACGCCAAGTTCGAGGCAAATCACCGGTGCGCAGTTACTGCTTGGGCATGGCGCGTTGCCAGACAGCCAGTGATTGGCACCTTCGCCGCACGGAAGAAAATCCATAAGTTCAATGAGCGCAGCGTGGGATTTGTCGAAACAAACTAAACATAATCTACCTGGCTGGCGCTCTATGCGCGAGGGCCGAAGACCCCGGACCCACTGATCATATGAGTACTTTTTGAGCATAAATTCCCCCCTCAATGGGGCGTACGGCGGGGATGTGTTGCTGCGCAGTGAATCCAGCGCCGCCTTCGGTTAGCTTTTCGAGGGGCAAAGGCGGCTGCATTGCTACAATATGTAAAAGCATAAGGAACACCGTGGCGACAACAGCGATGGAATATGCGGAGACACCCGCCAAAGAAAAGCTGGAATTCAGGATTTTCGGTGCGACTTCATTTGCAGCCACCAAGGACGCATGGACCTTAGACGCCACAAATGGCGAGGGGTTTGCTCCTGATGTAGAACAGCTAATGACCTGGGTAGCAGGGCATATCGCTTTGGTAGACAATGAGATTGCCTATGGGATCTTTAGTCCTGATTCAGAGGTTGCAGTCGGCATCTGTGAACTCGCCATTACAAAACCTAGCGTGCGGGGAAAGTGGGTCAAGATGATCCGCCTGCGCCTTCGCCCCACGGTTGAAGGTTTGTTATTTAAGAACGATCCTGACGGACTCTTAATCGCGGTAAGTGCCTACGTCTCTGCGGTGCTTGGGGTTTACCATGTAAAAAATGAGCACAAGGCGGTGATCATTAAGGTGTATGGTCGAACTCAGGAACAGATGCGATTTTTGACCCTGCTGTCAGCAGCGTTGAAAAAGGGTGGGAACGCCACATTTGAGTCGAAGATCGAAGGTCGTTGGTTAGTTCTAAATTGGGGAAAGACATGAAATCGAACATTATTCCGTTGGCAACGGCTCAACACGTGGCGCCTGCATCTGACGGGGTAGCCATTGCGCAAGCTTTGAAAACTGCTATCAACGAATTCGGCGCCACGAATCTGGCAATGGCGCTCGTGGAGCCTGAATCAGTAGATCGACTGAAGGCTGCTTGAAGCCTTGCACACATAGCAAAAACCCGCTTCGGCGGGTTTTTTGTTGCCTGAGCCCCACCTCTATCTGCCGCCGGCGCGGCGTTCCCACTGTCTTTTTCTTTTGGGTCGGCCACGGGTCGCTACTGCATGTTGCTCGGCGCGTCGGGGCCGCCGCAAGCTAGTGGGTTGATGTGGTCGATCACATAACTAAGGCAGGCGCCTTAAGCGCGCAAGAAAACCCGCGTGCGAGTCGTCAATGTGAATGCTTTGAAGATGAGCAAACCTTCGACGAAGCAAGAAATTGCCGCCAAGTACAAGGAGGCGTGTGGCCGAGATGTCCGAAGTGCACGCAGGTATCTAAGCAGAACATCGCTGGTTTCATTCAATGGGGGCGAATTAGGTCGCCCTCTGCATTTTTGGCGCAGTCCCATTTTGGGCACGCTCAAGCCGGACCAGTTCACACGGCTAAAGTTTTTAGGAACAAGACTTCTTTGTCATCCCCTCTCGAGTGGGGTCGAGATAAACAAAAGAATTTTGTCGCCGCAGTGGGGCCGCCTTAAAAATTCTCCTCTGAAGCGCAGTTTTTCTGAGCACAGGACGGTTTTGTAGGCACCCACAGGTCCAAGAGCGGTCCCGCCCTAGTTCTCGAGCGCCAATCTTGCCAATTTCTCCAGCACACTCATCTTCGAGTTGTCTCCGCCGACCAATACGCCGTTGGTCATAGTGTGTAGGTAGAGCTGGACCAGGGGCAAGTCCAGCATACCTGCCAGTGTCTGGACCCCGCCGTCGGCGTAGTGCATTAAGTCGCGCATGCCTGAAAGGGCGTCACCGCCGCCGCTTATTCCGCCTTCAGGAGGCACAAAAACCCGTACGAAAGTCCCGCAGTCCTGCACAGGCAACCTGAGCCCGACGCGCTCACCATGCTTGGCATGCTCCGGTTTAAACATGGAGATGTAGTACGGGAGCAGGTTGAACTCCCGTCCCTTCGACAAGAAGCGTCCCTGACTACCTTCCTCCTTCTGGGCAGCCTGGTATTTATCCTGGGCCGCAATCGCGTGTTCGATGCCCTCGTAAGAGTCGTTCAGTATGAGTTTGGGGACGAAGTTTCCGGCCCAAACCGTGAGTCGCTCACTTGTCTTGCGGTCCACGACCCAGAACTGACCATCTCGAACCCAATCCTTGCCGCTTTCCTGAAGGAAGGGATACTCGAAGACCAAGTCGAGCAATGCGCCGGCGTCGCCCCAAGGCGTGCGGCGGACACGGATGACGGACAGGGAATCGCCCTCGACTTGCACATCGACAGCAGCAACAAGCTGCTCCGGCGATTGCCGCCCGATCATCCGGACACGGCGGCTGGCCAGCAGCGTGAGCTCGGTGGGCATGCCCGCCGGCATGGCGGGCACCTTGAGAACCTTTTTTCCAAGAAGGACTTCTTTGAGCGACAGCTCCACCAAGCAGCGCTTCAGGGCCTCTTGCAGCTGCCGACTGCCGGCGTCATCCGCCTTGCCCGGCCGAAGTCCCGCGAGTGCGAGTGGACTGTAGTTCAAGCCTTGCATTGAAATGCTGACCCCAGGCTTGGCTAGCAGATGCCGAAACTTCGCCTCTGTGTAAGGGTCCGCGATGCCCTCGCCGCGGGCTAACGCGGCGTACGCAATCTGGGTTTTGACGGGTAAAAACTCCGGGGTGACCGAGCTTTTGGAGAGGCGGACGCTGCCCATGTCTTCGTCACCCTCGCCATTCAGAAAGAGGTAATTCAAAGCGGGGTCAAGCGTGGGAGGCGCGGCCTCCGCGACCCGGATGTCCGGCGCCGGGAAATGGGCTTTCTTGTTTCCTGCAACGTGGTAGCCAGGCAGGTACTCGGGAAACCGGGTCAACGGGGCCAGGGCGTCGTGGTCGAGCGCATCAGCCGTTGTGTTTACCACCACCAAGGGTCGCTGCAGGTTCGCCAAGGGCTCCAAGGGAATGTACGCGTCGTCCACGCAGTGGGAAGCGACGAAAGTTTCCCGCTCGAACGGGACGCCCGCCTTGGTGAAGAGTCGAATCGCGAACTCGGTGAGCAAGTTCAAGTAGTACAAGCGGGTGCGCCGGACCTTGTCCCTGTCTAAGCTCAGCCCCTCCATGGGTGACTTCCTGCCGTCAAGCTCGAAGAAATCGTCAGGCACGAGTCGAGTGATGCCCACGAGGTAGCCTTCGCCAGCGTTCGCGAGCCTTGTCGCCGCTTCATCCTCGGCAGCGGCTGTCGCCTTCCTCCCGAACCTCTTGGCGGTCACGTCGCAAAGCAGGAGCCCGTGCTTAGTGTTGACGGTGAACTCGGCTTCCGCGAGGTGGAGAAATTTCTTGGAAGCCTGGCTCGTGCTGCCAAGGTAAACCCCCGGGCCGAAACCACCACCTACGAACGTGTCTTCAGCCTCGAATGAAGCAGACTCAATGAGCTCTTTGAGAAGCATCAGCTCAATGAACTTGGCCGGCGTACTAGCCACTGCATCCAGCATGGACTGCAAATCCAGCTTCGGTCGAGGACCCAAGTACCAAGCATCCTTGCTGGTCATGGTGAAAGATTGCTTCGTAGCCGCCGACGGGTCGAGGCCCAGTTCTTTTGCGATTTGGGCCCGTACCTGCTTGGCCCGCTCTCGGAAGAAGCTGACGCCCTTTGCCGGCTTTTCTTCAGCAGCCCTGGGGAGCGGCAGTGCGATAGGCACCAGAAGACCCCCTGCTGCAGCCTGCCACTTCGCAAGCAGCCGCGCCGTGTCGGCGACGGACGCTATAAAGCGCAGGGAGTTAAGGCGGGCAACGGCGGTGGTTTGCGGGTCGAGTGGGCGAATTGGCATTACTTTCCCAGGACTGCATCGCGCAGGTTGACGTTCGGCATCCACATGTTTGCCCCCGTGTTCGGAACGAATAGGGACATGAAGCGGATGGTGCCGGCAGCCGGCTTAGCCACCGCGAACTTGTGCGCTCCATACAGGTTGACGTACAGGGCGTGGACCGTCGTGCCGGGCAGTAGGTCGCGCAGCCGTCGGTGCTTTTCTTCCGCTTCCTCTTGAAGCTGCGTCTTCTTTAGGCTGTCAGTGCTACGGGCCCAGTTTTTGATGTCAATGGCGACCAGGACGTTCGGAGCCGGGACAAGGTAATAGTCGAACATCTGGTAGAGCTCGGCGTAGAGCGGGTGCGCTGCCAACTCCAAATACTCGACCGGGCCGCCTCCTAGGGCGAGGGCCTTTGGCCAAACGTTGAACTGCTTCCCGACGTACTGCTCGAACTCAAGCTCAGCGATGTAGCCCTTCATAATTTCAGTCACAAACCAGGGCTGCGGGAGAAGGCGCTTGGTCCTGTCCGCAAGCTTGAAGCCGCGCCATTCCTTCAGAAAGCCCTGCGTGGTGGGGGATAGATGCGACACCAGCCCTTCCGGGGCCACCATGCCAATCCAGTTATAGGCGTCGGTCCCGTCCTCTGCGTCGGTAACCAGCGTCTCCGTCATGCCGGAGAGAGCGTATAGGCAGGTGTACGGCTCTGCCATGGCTGGAACCTCAAGGAAACAGCCATCACGGTACTCCGCCGGCACGCCCGCCGCGGCCAGCTTTTCCAAGTACTTCGTCGGGTCGGTGAACATCATCGAGTCGAACAGTCGCTCCCACATGCCGCGGGCGGACGAGTCCGAACGGAACCGGCGTGGTGTCTGGCTGGTGAACTTGCGAAAAACGACGGCCTTCTTGAGACTGTCCCGATGGTCCGCTTCTCGCGCAGACTCAGAAGGAAAAATCGATGTCTCGATGTTGTGCCATCCGAGCTGCGTTAACACCGCACGCTGGGCCGGCGATGCGCGCTTGCGCAGCTCTGGCGCGTGTCGTAGGCCGAGGTGCACCATCCGAGCAGCCTCCGAGCTCACGTAAAGGTGCTGGCAGGGCATTTGAGTAGTGGGCCGGCGCTCACCGCGCCCCAGCGCCTGAAACACGGTTCGGGTGATGTCAATGACGTGCTCTTTCCGCAGGCGGCGCCACCGGTTGCGGGAGTACTCGAACAGCAGGTCGCCCTTGGACATCGCCGACCAGTTCTCATTTTCGTCGCGCAGCACCTGAGCGAAGCTCTGGAACATTTCCATCGAAAAACCACCCGTACCGGGGCGCGTGTGACGCGTGTAGTAGGGGTCGTTCAGCAGGCAGAACAGCTCAAAATCGCGCTCCTTGCCGTTTTGCGTTGTAAGAAAGTTGATGCCCCGAGACGCCGATGCGTATGCGGACCACAGCAGGACCTTCTTCCGGCTGATGTCGAGAGCGTCTTCCAGTTCCTTATTGAACTGCCCCTGGTCGTCGTCTTCCTGCAGGGCTCCCGTCTTTGACCGGTCCTTGTTTCGGAAACGGCCCGCGGAGTAGAGAATGACGGTCACATCTTCCTGCACGCCATACTCTCTGTAGGTCGGTATGGCCCCGGGCCGGATGACGAAGTGGTCGCCCGTCGTGTCCATTTGGCGGACGAGCCCAGTGTTCATGTTCGCCAGTCGCATCAGGCACTTCCTGACGTGCATGGTGGTCTGGCAAAGAACCAGCCCGGAACGAACACTGCTCGCAAGGAGTCGGTCAAGGCTTGCCACCAAACCAGCCAGCTCATTGCGCTTGTGCCGGTTCATCTGGGCGTAGCCAGGCTCTTCCCTTTTCGGACGAGCATCTTCAAAAATCTGGAGTAGGCCCTTGTATGCCTTGGAGACCCCGAAAGTCGGTGCCGGGTCGCTGTCATCAAGGATGACGACCTTTCGTTCCCGCTTCCCAAGCATGTCCTCGGCCTTGGCAGAGACCACCTGGAGCTCGTCTTCGCCCATCTCAGCGAAATGTCCGCCGCGAGCTTCGATGCAGCGCCGCAGCTGCTTGGTGTTGAAGGCCCCGGACGACGCAGAGTCCAGCCCGCCGGTGGCGCTCATGAGGTAAACGCCGTTTGTGCGACCCAGAGCCCGAACAATGTCTTCTTCAGGGGTCGCACGCAGGGAGGTGATGGTCAACGTGAGACTGACGTCAGCCTCTATGTTGTATTCCTCGGCCTGCACTCGACTCTCCTCAAGCGTCACCACGCTCTTAGTGTCCTGGAACAGGAATGAATCGGTAAGCAGCTCCTTATCGCTGGAGTCGGTCGACAGGCCTTCGCTGGCGGCCTTGCTTTCGAAGAGCCGTCGCACGTCTTGCCGGAACCGGTCCAGGCTCGGGTAGCGTTCCTGGTCGGTCTTCGACATTTCGATGGCATCTTCGCCAGTGGTTTGGGCAAGGACCTTCGCCATGAACACGACGAGCTTGAGGTAGTCCAGGAGCGTGTACGCGCCCGGCGGGATGTCGCCGTCGTGGTAGTGGAGGCGAATGGTCTGGTGCGCTGTGTCCTTCGTCAGCTGAACCTGCCTCAAGAACTCCGTGTCCATCACGCTGGCCGATTCCGTGAAGAAGGTTTGCCCCGGCTGGTCCAGCACCTCACCGTAGGTAGACCGACTCATTGTGAAGAACTTCTTGTCCGCCACCAGGTCGTGCAGGTCGAGAAACGTCTCGTACGCGATGGCTCCCTGCCGCGTAATTTCCAAGATGTAGTCCCGGATGCGCTGCAGCACTCGCGCCTTCTGCCGGAAGCGCTTGAAGTTGGCGTGGGCGTCATTGCGGTCATGCAGCTGGTTCAGAACTGCCAGCAACTCCGTGTCATCAAACCGTTTCGCTGTATTCGGAAATTGCGCGGTCAGATGATTCCGCAGAATCTCCACGCGGCGCGCGTCAGGGGTGTATTTGGCGGAGGTGCGGGTTACCTCCATCGCAAATTCGTCGTCAAGGACCTTGCTTACTTTGGCGAACTGTTCCAGGTGCTCGTAAACCTTTGTGGCAAGAGCCCGGTCGTTGGGCCCGTCACGGCGCAGCTTCTCAAAGGCCATGGGCCACTTTAAATCGAAGTACTGGAAGAACTCGGAGATGACCAAGTTCAGGTCGTTACGGCCGCCGGAGTTGACAACTGACTTGCGCTGGTCGAACAGATACCAGTAGGAGTCTTCTTCCTCGTCGACGAAGGTGACCACGCGGGCAGAGTCTGGTCGACCTGACACCATGCGGCCGAAGGGGCTGCCGTCCCGATTCAACTCCTCGAGGAACAGCGGCAAATTGTCGAACTTGTGCGCCTTGAAGCTGCCCTTGTCGTCGGCGCCGTACACCTTGTGCCCGACCTGAGCCTTGGAAGCGGTGCTCACGATGATGCCCGGGTTGTCCAGGAAGGACTGCAGCGGGTGAAGCCTGCGAACGAGCTCACCGACTTCTTTGACGCGCATCAAGCGGTCCGCGTCGCGCTTGTGCGCGCGGGTCTCAACGTCCAGTTGAATCAACCGCCAGACAAAGCTGTCGGCCAGGCTACGGGCTCGCTGCGCGGCCTTGATGTAGGCGCTGCGGGTATCTTCGTATGAGTCATCCGAAGGCGACATCCCCAGGAACGAGGACTGCTCACAAAAAGCGGCCTTCTGGCGAAGCTCGTTCAGCCGGGCCCGGACTCCTCTATCGGTATCGGCGTGTTTTGAGGACTGTTCCATCCGGGCACAGACCTCCCGATGGCCGTCCAGCCATGCGACAAGCCTCAAGCAGGCTTGAAAGAAGCTCCTGTCATTCAAGTGGTACTCAATGGAGTAAAGCCTGTGAACAGGGATGGAGACGCCGCGCTCCCGCACAGCATCCTCGATTTCGTCAGCGTACTCGCGAGACTTTTGGTGCCGGCTCACCTCATCACTGAACCCTGCGACGAGCGACTGCAGCGGAGCAATGAAGACTGGGATGACGTCGCAGTTGATGAACAGGTCAATGCTGAATGCGGCGGCCGTGTAGGTCTTGCCGAAGCCGGTGTACCAGTTCAGGAGCTTTATGAACGGGCGCTCAGAGGCCCGGAGAAAAGGTTCCTTGAAACCCTTTTCAAAGATGGCGGTGGTGGTACGTGGGGCCTTGGAGCTCATTTGGAGTTCTCCTCACCGTCTCTCAGCGAAGATGCACTCGCTACCCGCAGCCCTGCCGCGAGGTACTCGGCATAGGCACTCGTGAGCCCGCCGACGTCTTCCGCCTTCAGAAGTTCTCGCGTTCGATTCAGTTGCGGGCTCATTGCACGTCTCCCTGACGTTCGAACCGAACGAACAGCGCATGGCCTAAGGCCCAGGGCCAGGCGTCTGGCGAATCCGGCACCAATCCCTTTGTCGACAACAGATTCGGCATCACCGCAGCGTACATGGTCAGACCAAGGTCCTGAACGGTCGTGCGCAGCTGTTCCGCTTCGCTGGCATACAGCAAGTAGGGCAGTTCCTTCTCTGTCTGCTGACCATTGCCAGCCGTCATCATTCGCACTCGCAGGCTCGAACCGAAGTCCTCCAACGCCTTATGCAGTTCTTTGACTCGCTCCTCCTCGAGACCGCGGGGAAGAACACCAGAACGCACCGAATCAATTCGGGGCATCAGAGCTCGCAACAAGCCATCGTCGTCGACGCGCTCCATCTCGGAAATGTTCGGCTTGGCGAACATCAAGTTAGGCTTCTCGACTTTAAGGTTCTGCAGAAGCTGGAATACGAAACCGACTGGGAGCCGGTCCTGCATCGGAAGGGGCTCCACTCCGAACTTCTCGAAGTAGCCTTCTGCGGTAAGGTTGGCCGCCTTGAGCAGGTGTAGCAGGAAGTGCAAATCGACTCGATAGGTCTCTGGCACACCACTGAGGTACCCGATGTTCTTGGTTTGCTCGTGGTGCTTGAATGTCCCCCCGTGGATGCGCTTTGTCAGCCTGTACCGTCGTAGCAGCCGCACGCAGTCCAGAATTCCCAGAAATCGATGCACGCGCCCGGGAACGTATTCGTGAGGCTTGAGGGTTTCAAGGACCCAGACATAGCGGATACCGTTAACGAACCAGGCGCCGTTGCCTTCGTCAGGCACGGTGATGCTCATGACGGGCGTTTCGTCAGTAGTGTCGTTGCGCAGCGAGAGTTCCAGTTGGTGCCAGCAGGTCAGTTCGTCGCCCCGAGCAATCTCGTAGCCCGCGTGGGGGTCGTTCTCGTCGTCTTCACGAATCAGCACGAGTTCCGTATTCACCGCGTCGGCAATCCCAACGGAACCAGGTATGCCCTTGTGGTCCGCCGTGCTGGCGCACAAATGCAGGACGGCATACCCGTCGAGAACCGCCTGGCCGTTCTCCTCAAGGTGGCGGCGCAGCTTTTCGAGCGCTGGCGGCGCATCTTCCAACCAACCATCTTTTCCCAGGAGCGGAGTCACGGTTGCTAGGGGCCAAAACTGAGCTTGCTGATTCGGGCTGTCTTTGTCGGGAGGCACCGGCGTCGAGAAATGCACACTGCCGTCAGCGAATTTGAGGGCCAGCACACCCAACGGCAACTGGCCGCGCGCGTAAAGCTGGTCCGTCCATCGTCGTAGTTCGGTTGCCAGGCCATCCCAAGACTTGAACTCGCCCATCTGAAGCGACTCTGGCGTGAGCCCTTCGCTGCGGTCAAGGGTAGTGAATCGCAATCGGGGCGTGTCCGCGTGCTCGTTGGTGTGCCAGCTGCTGTAACCGGCCAAACGAGAAGCCGCGTGTAGGGCGTGAGTGTGCTTGAAGGCAATCCGGCGGGCTTGGAGCGTCTTACGCAGGCGTTGGGCGACCGTTCGAGGGTCTTCACCCTCACGCAATTTCAACTCGTTCACGACGTCTAGCGCGTCGTCGAAGGAGAATCGTGGCGCCTTCAGCTGGACGAATGTCCATAGGGCAGCGGCTTGCACCTCAGGGGTAAGTTGGTTGGGATTTGGCGCGGCGGCCGAATCGATGAGAGGCATGACTGAGCTCCATGTCAGGAAAGCACGGCTATGAACGGCACGCGTTGTTCGGCTTTCCGGAGTCAATCAAACCGGGGAAGGACCGAGATACTGATGTACTGTTTTGCCAGGCCGGACAGAAGTCCAGTGCGTGCGCTGACGGGAGCAACTCACCCGCGGTTCCGAAAATCCGCATGCGAATGCTACAGCCATTTAATGCTGCGCGTCAAATTTCCATCCGTTCGCGGGATGGCCCGGGCTCAGGGTGTCAAGCTCTGCGACGGCCTGGATCGCCACCGTACGCGCTGCTTGCATCGCCATCGACCGCCGAAATATCGCCGATGAATTCATCGGCAAATTACTCTCAGCAGCGCCGCTCAGGGATGACGGTGGTTGGCCATGTGAGCCCGTGCTGAATGTGCTGGAGCAGTTCCACTCCATGTCGATGACAGTGGGCGTGCGGATGGGCTTAATTAACTCGGTTGGGGCCACTTGGCGAGATGAAGGCGGAAATCAGGAACGCGCCAAGGCCTCAAAGTACCGAAACTGTGCTGCTGCCGTTCAGTATTCACATCCGTTCGTGGCATCAAATCTCTTTATGCAGCTTGTCGAAACCTATGAGCAATACGCCAAGCGAGAAGGCGCCGATGCAGGTGTGCGTCGGCTGCTTGAGACTTAGTCAATACACCAATAGTCAGCCAATTACTGCGGAGAAGGTGCCCCGGTAGATTCAAGCAGTGGTCCTCCAGTGATGACTGCTATTGGCCCCCACCGGGCATAGCCGACCAAACTGGGAGCACTCGCTAACGCAGCATTGCGGACGATCAAACGCCCAACTTCAGCTGGTTGGGGCCGGCAGGATTACATGGCGTACCAAAGTAGTTGATCGCGCTGCGGCGCTCTGACCTCACCCCGCTGGCTTCCGGTAGCCCTTTTCGCACGGTCCAGACTATTTGACCTTTTTCTCTAGGTTTATCGATTGGTCTAAGGCCAAGCCCGCATCCTCTTGCAGATGCTCCATTAGATCTTCGACCTTGCAATCAAAGTATTGGCACAACCGATCAACAGTATCCGTCCCTGTGCCATATCCCTTTTGATTCAAGATTTTTGACAGCGTCATTCTGTTCAGGCCGGTCGCCGCCGCGATCTCATTGACCGTCACTCGCCGCCCTTCCGTGAACTGCTTCTTCTCAATCATTTCGCCAAGCTTGAATCGAATCATGGGTGCAAAGTTAGCGAAAGATAAAAATATTTATCAAAAGACTTGAAAAATTAGCTTTTGTGCGTATTATTGGCATCAGGTGATAAATATTTTTATCACTTGCAACCTAAATTGTAAAGGAGCTATCAATGATGGGTCAGACATATCTCACCACCGACGAGCTTTCTTCCAGGATCAAGTATGACGTTAGAACGATTCGAGAACGCCTCAAGGACAGCGTCCTAATTGAAGGCGTGCACTACTTGCGTCCGTTTGGTGGGCGGAAAATATTGTTCGTATGGGAGGCCATTGAGCGCGACATGAAGGTTGCCTCATTCCACCAGCCCATCGGCATAGGCGCTATTCCGATGGCTAATGGAGCAGTCCTCCATGGCTAAAGTTACTGTCCGAAAGGAAACCGGCAAGCTGGTGATCGACTTCACGTATCGTGGGGTGCGTTGTCGTGAGCAAACAGCATTGCCGGATTCTCAGCAAAACCGCAGGCGTGTTCAAGGGTTGATCGAAAAGATCAAGAAGGCCCAGCAGGACGGTATTTTTGTGTACAGGGATTTTTTCCCTGAGAGTGCACTTGCGGCTCGGTTCGATCCGGTCGCGCCAACCATACCAGTATCGATTGAGGTCGAATCTACCGCAGAAAACAGCACGCCTTTATTCCAAGCCTTCGCCAACCAATGGGTCGACGAACATAGCATCGAATGGCGGCGCAGCCATATTCGGTCGTTGCTGTCGACCTTAAACAGCCGCCTCATCCCCCACTTCGGAGGAAAGGCGGTCGGCCAAATCAACAAATCTGACATTCTTG
Source organism: Polaromonas sp. (assembly GCF_039932935.1). Classification (GTDB taxonomy): domain Bacteria; phylum Pseudomonadota; class Gammaproteobacteria; order Burkholderiales; family Burkholderiaceae_C; genus Polaromonas. Next base: position 78,749 of record NZ_JBDTPB010000039.1, on the reverse strand, counting down.
CCTTCCGCGCCACACTCGCCAAAGTTAAAGGTCGCGGAGAAAAAGAAGGACTCTCACCCAAGCGCATCAATGAAATCATTGGAACGCTCAATCAGATCTTGTGCGAAGCAGCCGACCGATTTGAGTTTACGTCACCGACCACCAACATCAAACGCCTCCGGTTGCGTAGAACCGATGTCGACCCCTTCAGCCTGACAGATGTGCAGCGCATCATGGCGACAGTACGCGTTGACTACAAGCAGTACTTCATCACCCGTTTCTTCACAGGGATGCGGACCGGGGAAGTCCACGGCCTGAAATGGAAGTACGTCGATTTTGATTTGCGCGTCATCCGGGTTCGGGAAACCTTTGTGCTCGGTGAAGACGAATACACCAAGACCGACGGAAGCCAGCGCGACATCCAGATGAGCCAGCCGGTATTCGATGCCCTGCAGGAACAGTTCAAGGCCACCGGCGGGATTTCTGAGTACGTGTTCTGCAACCTGCTCGGTGCCCCGCTGGACAACAAGAACTTCTCCGACCGGATCTGGTACCCGTTGCTGCGCCATCTCGGCCTGCAGAAACGCCGTCCGTACCAGATGCGGCATACCGCAGCCACTCTCTGGCTGGCATCGGGCGAAGCACCGGAATGGATCGCCCGTCAGCTGGGCCACACCAGCACCGAGATGCTGTTTCGGGTTTACAGCCGCTACGTGCCCAATCTGACACGGCAGGACGGTTCGGCCATGGAGCGTCTGCTGGCCAGCCGCTTGTCAGCGGGGCCGCTGATTCCGATCGAGGCAAGCGCAGGGAGCAACAAGATGGGGCAGGGCGGAAGCGCTGGATCACGCACGGTCTATGTGCCCGCCGGTGATGTCCCACCACAGCCTGTTCCCAAGCCGCGCGGCATTCATGGCGCCCGGCGCGTGCCGACCCCCACCGTCCCAATGCCTCGCTCCACAGACAGCGAAAGCATCGTCATGCCGCAGGCCAATGGTGACTATCGCGGCAGTGAACCCCAGCCGCCGCCTTACTGGCAAAGGACTGCGGTCAAAGCCACCAGCTCGCTGACCCGCCTGACCTAGTCCTTCTCCTCCTCACTTGACCTCTGAACACCGCCGCCGCAAAACCCTTTGCAGCGGTGTAGGGGAAAGCTTTGCCCAAATTTATCAGTTACTTCATTCACAAACAGGAAATCATCATGAACAGCAAAACCCGCCCATCCAAGAAACCCACCCCACCGTCCAGCGGATCTGTTCAACCCCGCCCGCCGATTCCAGCCGGTGTTGCTCCGGATGCAGAGCAGCCCAATCTGGTCCGCATCCATGACCTCACAAGCTTTGCCGTCATCTTTCTGCCGAAAGCGCTGCGGGCGCTGATCGGAGACGAAGCCTACGAGTGGAATCTAGAAAACATCAGGAACCAGGAACTCGTCCTCGTCATACGGGAGCCCCACGACGTTGTCTATATCCGGATACCGGTCATGGCGCAGGAACTCAGCACGAATGCGCAAGCGTCCGCATTGCCCGTCAAACCCCCATCGCGCGCAAAGAAGAAATCAAAAGTAGCACCGGCCACCAAGTCCACGGCCAAGCGATCGGTCAAACCTGCCCGCAAATCCAGCGGCAAGGCCTGACCCAGGTTGCCCTTCCATCGATCCATCAGAGCAAAACCCATTCACGAACAGGAAATCCTATGAACACGAAAACCCGCAAATCGAGTCAGCCCGACAAATCCGGAAAGTCCACGCCATCCTCCGTTGAGCAAACAGAGCCAGGCTCAGCACTGGAAGGGGCATCCCACGATCTGGTCCGCATTCACGACTTGGAGGGTCGTGCAGGAATCTACATCCCGGACGAGCTGCGAGCCATCCTCGGGGACGAGGCTTATGAGCGCAACCTGGAAGAACTCAGGCACTACGAGATTTACATCATCGCGCGCGAGCCGAAAGACGTGGTCTATCTCAGGATGCCGATCCTCGCTGTGTCCCTTGAGCCAAGTCGCCCGGCTTCGCAAGAACCGGTTGAGGCACCCACGACCTCCAAAGCAGAGGCAGACGCAAGGGCAAAACCCAGACAAAAAGCGAAACCAAAAGCGGAGACGAAAGGCAAGAAGGTCAAAAGCGCCTCCAAGCCAGCCGCCTGACGTTTTATGCACCCCCACATTCAAAAGACATCGCATCGAAAGCGCAAATCACCTAAGCATCGTGCAGGGGAGAGCTTTGCCCAAATTAGTTGCCGAGTGATTTCAACAATTCAAGAAAGCCATCATGAATAAACCGATCCCAAGTCGCAGCCGCACCGCACCGCGCCCAGCGAACCTCCAAGTGGCTCAGTGCCATTGCGAGGGTGCTCCTGCTGCGGCACCTTATGACCCCCGGCTGCTCGCATCGGCCGAGTCCTTGCGCGTCGCGCTGGAGCACCGCCGCTATCACTACAGCGACCAACGCCTGGAGCGCTTCGCACTGGAGTTCTTCGCGGACGACAACATGGTCTGGGCCTATTTCTTCCCACGGGAAGCGGGGCCCAACCCTCACCAAACCTCTTACGGTACGGTGGCGCAGCTCGACATGAAGGCTGTGTGGACGCCGCTGAAGGTAGCCACTGCTGCTGCCGTCCGGGCGCAGTCGATGGCCATCGTGCGGCCGCATGAGCGAGAGTTCATCCACCTGGCGACCCTGCTCTACCCCTGCGCCTTGTTTCACAGCGTTCGCTCCGCCGTAATGGGTGGCCATCAGCGCATCGCGGTACCTCCCGGCTGGCTGGTTCATATGCGAAGCCAGTTCCTGGCGGATGCGCTGCGCACCTTGCGCCACCACGAACCCGCCATGGCACGTGGCCTGGGCGCCGTGTTGGATGTACCGGGCGAGGGCGCCGTCAATCCGGATCAGGTGTCCCGCCTGGCCTCGGCCATACGTTTGGCACACCTGCAGGCCCGGGCCGTCTGATCGGCGGCACGCATTCACTAAAGGATCTACATGTCCACCTACAACAAGCATTTGATGAACCAGTCTCAACCTCATGCCCAGCCAGATTTCCATGCTCATCATTCCTGCAAAGCGGGTCGGTCCAGCTTCTTCGATATTTCACTGCCTTCTACTGCCCCAGCGCAGGTACCCAAGGAGATGCGCCGGCCCTTGATCCTGCAAGCACTGCAGCCCAGCTGTGCCCATCCACTGATTCAGGCCTTCATTGGCTATGTGTTTGAAGACGAGTCCGCTCTAGATGCGTACTTCTTCCCTAAACAGGTCAGCCGCCATATGCCAGCTACCTCGGCCATGCCTAACGGGCCAGCCGTTGAAACCCTGGTCCCGCTGGAAGTCGCCCGGTACGCCGGTCTTCATGCCCAGTCCATGAGCCTGGTGCAGCCGCAGGAGCGTCAGCTGGTCAATGTCGCTACCTTCCTCTACCCCTGCAGCCTGTTTCATCTCAGCCGCATAGACGCGCTGTCGGGACCGAATCCTCCCGTTCCGACCTTCGACGCGGTGGAGACCATGCGGGCGCTGCTGCTTGAGGAATCCTTGCATCGCCTGCGCTGCAAGCATGCAGGACTGGGCAAAACCCTTGCTGCGGTGCTGGGTCTACCGCATGACGATGACGTTCAAACCGATCAGGTCGCCCGGCTGGCAGCGGCGGTCTACCTCGCCAACCTCAAGGTGACGGCCCTCTGGACGGCCCTTTGGACGGAACCCGGAGGCCACGCATGAACGCCCGCCCCAATTCCCCCAAGAAGCCTTCCGACCCCGTCGAGAAAGCGCTCATGGTGTTCTTTGCACTCCTTCTCGTCATGCCCGCCTTGTGGTCATCAGGGTACCTCTACGTGTTCTGGACCACTGACGAGGTGGTCTCCACCCGCGCCATCGGCAACTTCGTCAGCATGAGCGGACCGGGAGGGTGGGGAGGCGCAGTGGTCCTGGAGACTGACCTCGGCTCGTTTCCCCTTCACTCAGCAGCCTCCATCACCAAGGGCACGCCACTGATGCTCGAGCTGCGTGCCTCGGGCCAGCGCTTTATCTGCGACGCCCGCCACACCCACTGCCTCAAAACCCACGGCCCCGACTTCGGACCTGCTTGGGAAGGCGTCAAACCATGAACCACCACCTCTTGAGGCTTCGCCTCCACATGAAGAATGCCGATGTATCTGCCACAGACGCTTTGTGGGAAGACCTGGTGCGCTGGTGCGATGGACACCAGCTCTTCATCGGGGGTCGGGCAGACAGCGCTCTGATCTATTCGCCGCTGCTGCCGGTGGACGCCAAACACTCCCGGCAACTGTGGGCCTTTCTCAACAGAAACCCGCACATCAATGTGTTTCGCATCGAGATCGTCCAGCTTCAAAGCCTTCATCGCCTGACCGTCAAAACCGCGGCCATCGAAGCCATCAGCCAGGCCCAGCGATACCTCGCCGAGCGGATGGCCGAGTGCGCCGACTCGCTGGCAGGCCTCACCTACATCCTGACCAACCGCTGGAGCGCAACAGTGACCAAGGATGGCAAGTTGCTGGAACTCAGGAATCCGGCCTCCCAACTTCGGCTGACCCTGTCTGATGTGAACGGCATCAGCATGCCAATCCTCGAACAATATGGCGGTGCAAGCTTTGGGCTCCAGCGTATGGAGGAGTTGACCCCTGATTGGCTCGGGCTGGGCTGGCATCAGGAGGTAGACCGGGGTGCCATGCGCGCAGGAAAGTGGGTGGCTACTACTGGGGACTGGCAGGTCAGTCTGTACGCCGAACCCGGATCGGGTCTGTCGCATCGGGCCGTGATGCTTCGCTACATGCAGGTCTGCGCCAGTTGATGCCCGCAAATACCAGTGAGAAAGGAGCCCACTCATGACTGCCAACGTTGCCTGGTTCAGTTTGCACCGAAGTGATGTCCAGAGGAAAGCGACTGACGCCACCTCCCAGATGGAGTATCAGCTCTGGGATGTATTGGTCAACTGGTGTGAGGCCCGGTCCCTGTTTCTCGGGGGTTCAATAGACGGCGCGGTGGTTTATGCCGCATTGGCTTCCTTGACACCCCAACAGTACAGGGCCCTGCGGGCCTGGTTGATGGCTTGGCTGAATGCGTGGTCAAAGGACGGGCAAGAAACCTGGGACTTGCGGATGCAGATGACGGAAGTAAGCAGTCTCCCTCTGTTAGGGGGTCATCTGGCCGGGATCGAAGCCGTCAGTCAGGCCCAGGAGTTTCTGGTGCAGCGCCTGGCCGAAGGTGCGCTGTCGCTGGCTGGCATCGCAATACCGCTGCAGCAACGCTGGCGGTCTGCCTTGAGCCCGCTGGGAGATTCACTGGAATTGCGCCTCGCGCGCTTGGAACTTCTGCTTTTCATCAGCCGCAATGACCAGGGGCCTTCGGCAGTGCTTGGGCGATTCAACGGACAGTCCTTGGGCCGTGGTGATCTTGAAGCGCTCATTCCCGAGCTGCTGTCCCTGCACTGGCGGGAGCTGAAAAGCGCCGGTGACCTTTCCGTGGGTGAGTGGACCGCCGAGTACCGGGACTGGCGGCTCAATTTGTGTGCGGACCCTGGAAGTCGCCTGGATCACCGGGAGGTGATGCGGAGGTGGTTGGTGTGGCTCTGTACGGGATGAATGCCGGGTGACTGCAGGATGCTCTGCCCGGTCTGCCCGGTCTGCCCTTCAGGGCCATAGTTTCAGCGAGACACCCTGCCCCGGGAGACAGGACGAGCGGAATGAACTTTGGTGCTCGGCTTTACATCAGGTGTTGCCAAAAGGGCGCCGATGTCGATTTCCAGGCCGTGGGCCAATGCATGCAGCACCGTCAGCGTGGGATTGGCCAGGCCGGACTCGATGCGGCTCATATAGGTGCGGAACAGACCGCAGCGGTCAGCCAGCTCCTCCTGGGTGAGCTGGAACTCCGCTCGAAGTTGCTTGATGCGCAGGCCCAACGCTTTGCGGGGATCGATAAGGGTGATTGCCACCCAAGGACTATCGAATTTGTATACTCATTCATACACACACGGATTCGTACATTTGCAATGTTAATTTACTCAGAGAGAACAAGATGGAACAGACAGTTCAAGAAATGACGAAATACTGCGACCAGTGCGGTGCCGTGGCACGGCTCCAAGCCAGGTTCTGCGGGGGCTGCGGTTTTGACATGAGTGCCATGCCGCAATCAGCTGTACAGCCACTGGTTTTGAATGATCAGAGTTTGTCGGTGGAGGCGCCTCCGGCTGAGTCGTCTTCCATGGACCTGGGCATGGCCTGGATGATCTACATCGTGGCGTTGCTACTGTGGATTGGAACGCTGGTGCTGCCTCTGGGTGCGATCAGCGCGCTGATCTACCTGGTCTCGGGGTTTGTGATGACCCGCTTTGTGATGCGAGGGCTGATCGAGTTTCACCCGGTCCACAACACCATCGCTAATGTGTTCAGTGCCAAGATCTGGATGTTCCTGCTGTGGCCGATTCAGATGGGCATTTTGCTGCTCAAGCTGTCCGTGAATTCGGCCTTGTAGGGGGAAAGCATGAAATCCATCTCAAAGTTTCTTAAACCATTTGCCCAAACGCTTCTGCTTGGACTGGTCCTTGTTGGTTCTGGCCCATCCTTCCCCCAAAATCTGGAGAAGAACGACATGCCTTGCGTGAAAGAAATATGCCTGGGTGACGGGATGCAGGAACTGCAAAAAATCAATTGGGAAAAAGCTCGTGAATTCCCCCGAGCGTTCAGCTCGGCCAGCGGGGACTTTATTGCGTCCCGCAGAACGAGCAGCTCCGAGTTGGCCGAGATGCTCAAGAATTACAAAGGGCCTGCTTCAGTCATCCGCGCCGTCTCTGCCTATTTGCCGGCAGACTACAGGAGCGGTCATTTTGATAGCACCTCCCTGCCGCTGCTGTCGAAGATGGAGGCCGGATGTCGTCCCTACCCGCTTGAAGGCCGATATACCCCGCAGGGTGGGTTCCCAACGGCGGTTGCCATCGGACTGTTTGCCTCAGCAGACGGCTCCTCGCAGAGCTGGAAGGTTTTTGAAATCAACCGGTATTTCCCCCAAAATCTCACGGCAGCGCAGTTGAGTCAAATCAATGGCCAAGTTGAGACGAGTTATCAAAAATGGCTCGATGGGAAAAGGCATGTGTACATCACTTTGGCAAGCCAGTCCTTTGCAGGCTCAAATGTGTATTTTCAGATGTCATCGACCGGGAATCCAAATTTGGCCCTTTATCGTGACGAGTCGATGCGCCATCCACTTTGCGGTGGCACGCAGAAGCTTCAGATCAACTGAAGCTGAGCAGAAGAAAGTCCCGCCTGCTTTAGCGGGCTCTGTCGCGGTAACGCGATGAGGCCAAGTACGGCCGTGAGGCCGATGCTTATCAGAAGGCCAGGGAGTGGGACTGATTGGCTGGTGACGAGGCTTGGTCTTTAATGTCGCTGAGCTGGCCTTTGCGGATCATGTGCATGACTTCGATGCTGGCGAGCAGGAATCCGGTACAGCGAAAGGTCTTGACCCCGAGCATCGGTTGAGTGATTCGTTTGACGGCGCGGTGGTCTTGCTCAACGATGTTGTTGAGGTACTTTGATTGGCGCATCGCGATGGGCAAGCCGCTGTCGGCCTGAATGCTCACAATGGCCGCTGTGTTCGCACCGCTCTTGTCGATGGTGATTTTTCAGGCACACCGTGCAGTTCAAAGAATGCCCGGGCCGCGGCATGATCGCGCTTGGCCCGCAGAAGGAAGTCGACGGTGTCGCCGCCCTTGTCGACCGAGCGGTACAGGTACTTCCACTGGCCGCCGACCTTGACGTAGGTCTCGTCCATCCGCCAGCTCTTTTCGACGGGGCGCTGGCGCTGGCGGAACACAGTTGCCAGGACTGGCAACATCTTGATGGACCAGTGAAGCAGCGTGGAGTGATCGACGAAAACTGCGCGCTCGGCCATCATCTCCTCGATTTGGCGAAAACTCAGTGGATAAGCGGCGTGCCACCGAACGCACACCAGCATCACCTCCAGCGGTTAGTCCAACCGCTGAACCAAGCGGCTCAGCGCCTCGATCATCTTCATGCGGTCAAACTTCATAGGCTGACCTTACCAGCCCTTGCTTAGTGCGACAGAACCGGTGTGGCAGTTTGCGGAGTGGCATTGCCGCTCAACGTTCGGGCCTCTTCAATTTACTGACGTATCTTCCCGGTGCCGCTGATGATGGACAGCTCGACAAACTTAGCGCCCGAGCGCACTCCTGGCTTGAAGCTCACCAAGTAGCCGCCGAGGTCATAGCTGTCCATGCCATCCAGCGCTGTCACCATGCCGGCGCGACTGGGGCTCTTTCCTTGTCGGCGTACGGCTTCCACGATGACCTTGGCTGCGATATAGCCTTCCATCATGGTGTAGCTTACCGGGACTTCTAAACTCTGAGTTTTAGCGATGGTATCGCTGAACTCCTTGGTCAAACGTCCTGAAATCTTGTACGGATTGGGCACAACTTGTGCGATAGCTACCCCCTGCAATTGCTCCTCGATAAGTCGCTTTGACAATTGCTCGACGTCCGCCCCTGAGTACGAAAGCAACTGTGATGCACCACCTGCCGCCCTGAACTGTTCTATAAAGGCTGCTGCAGTGGCACCGCTGGCGACCATGATGATGGCCTGCGGTGTGGTTTTGACAAATAGCTCAACAGCCGAGGTAACGCGGGCTGTTCCAGCTGGATAGGATGCCTTAGAAACAATATTGGCGCGAGTCTTCTTAATTGCTTCCTCGGTGGCAGCAAGTAGCGAGGCCGCACCCGGGCCGTCTTCGTAGAAAAGACCAATGCGGTTGATACCGATGGTGGCAAGATGTTCAGTAAGTTTATTGATCTCGTCGCGTAAGCTGGCACGTACATTGTATAGCAACGGAGTCTCAGGACGCATCTCTGTCGTGCGGTAGCCTACTATGGCGATGGAGTTTGCTTCGAGTGCGCCTGAATTTACCAACTCTGTGATGTTGCGGTTGCCAAAAAATCCAGCCAGAACCAATGGTTTCTCTTCAACCAACAACTGCTTTGTGGCACTAACAGTATTTTCCGCCCGTCCACCGTCATCTTTTCGAACCAGGGTGAAGGTGTGACCGTTGATGCCGCCGGCCTTGTTGATATTGTTAAACATCAACTGCATGCCCACCGCATAGGCCCGACCTTGATTTGCGTCCAAGCCGGACATCGGACCGACCTGCCCGACCACAACCTGCATAGCGTGTGTTAGCGGTGTACCTAGCAGGGCAACGATGAGGAGTAAGCGGAATTTGTTTCGCATAAAGGCCTTCCTATATAGTTGAATGAACTGAACCGGCTCGGCAATGTTTTCCTCCAGTTTCAGGACAACGTTGTGTTGGCTACTCCACTTGCGCCCCCGACTGCTTCACGATAGTTGCCCACCGTGCGACGTCATTTTTGATTACTCGCGCCAGTTCATCCCCATTGCCGCCAACCACCTCAAAACCTTGCACCATGAGCTTCTCCCGCACTGCAGGCAGTGCCAGTACCGCAGAAAATTCGCGCTGCAGCAAGTCCGTCACTGCCTTCGAAGTTCCCGCCGGTGCCATGATTCCAATCCAGGGTTCCACCACATAGTCGGGTAGTCCGCTCTCGCGCAGCGTCGGTATATCAGGCAATACGGAAGAGCGTTTGGTCGATGCCACGCCCAGCGCACGCAGCCGGCCTGACCGGATGTGCTGGAGAGATGTGGAAACGCTGGGCATCATCATCTGCACCTGCCCACCCATCAAGTCCGTTAGCGCGGGCGCGCCGCCTTTGTACGGAACGTGGACCATATAGATGCCGGTTTGCGCCTTGAGCATTTCCACCGCCAGGTGCGATATGCCGCCTCTGCCGCTGGACGCGTAGTCCAGCTTGCCCGGACGTGCCCTCGCGTCAGCGATGAAGCTACGCACGTCTTTGGCCTGCAGCGAGGGCGTGACCACCAGGACCAATGGCGACGACACGCTATAGCTGATAGGCACAAAGTCCTTTATTGGGTCATAGCCGAGCTTTGTATACAGCGACGAAGCGATTCCATGTGTGCCGATGTCGCCCACAAACAAGGTGTAGCCGTCGGCCGGGGCCTTGGCCACGAGGTTGGCCCCCACTGTGCCGCCTGCGCCTGTGCGATTCTCGACCACGAAGGGCTGGCCTAAACGTTCGCTGAGCACCTGGCCCACGAGGCGTGCGAAGGTATCACTCGCGCCGCCGGTAGCAAAGGGTACGACTAGGCGCACTGGCTTGTTGGGGAATGTCGATTGCGCCAACGTTGGCGTGGCATGCAGCGCCGTAAGCGCCACGCATGTGCAAACCAGAGTTCTGCGAAGTAGGTTGATGAGGTTCATGGCATTCTCCTTTTGATTCAGTCAAGTTTGACGTCAAAGTTTTTCGTCACACGTTCATACTTTGGCGTTTCGTGCGCTTTGAATGCCACGAACTCCGTCGGGTTTTGCAAAAATGCTCTGCACTCATGCGCTGCAAGCCAGCACGAAAGTCGCTGGAGTGCAGGATGTCTGACGTACTCTTGTATATGGTGTGGAGAACAATTGCGGGTTTTCCACGGTTGCGAAGATGGTTTGTCAAGAAAGACGTGGACACCATCAGCATGGTGTAGCCATCGGGGGTGGCCCTGGCGACAAGCTCCGTGCCGATGTCGACATTGGTACCGGCGCGGTTGTCGATCAGCACCGGTTGACCCAGGGATGCAGACAATTTTTGTCCGACGGAGCGCGCCAGAATGTCCACCGCGCCGCCGGTTGGGAGTGGAATGACGATGCGCACCAGCTTGTTAAGAATGACCCGAGCCAGGGCCGAGCTCGCATAAAGGCTGAGAATCGCTGCAGCAACTGCGAAGGTCGCGATGACGGTGCGCTTCAAAGGTCTCATGGTGTATCCGGGGAGCATGCTTTGTTGCGCGTTCAGATGTTCAAGGCCGCATACACCCACGGCCGCGCCGTGCGGTCGCGCTCTTGCCACTGTGTGATGGCGGCGCTGTGTGTGAGCGTGATGCTGATTTCGTCCAGGCCCTCCAGTAGCATGGACTTGCGCAATGGCTCAATGTCGAATGTGATCGTTCCATCTGTTGCGCCAGTGATGGTCTGCGTGAGCAGATTGACTTCGAGCGTGAGCGAGCCATCAGTTGCTTGCGTCAGCAAGGCGTCTACTGTGGCGGCGGGCAGGCGCACGGGAAGTAGGCTATTTTGAAAGCAATTGGCGTAAAAAATATCGCCAAAGCCCGGTGCAATTACGCAGCGCAAGCCCATGCCGGCCAGCGCCCACACTGCCATTTCACGCGAACTGCCACACCCAAAATTGTCGCTGGCCACGAGGATGCTTGCGTGTTGGAAGGCATGGTTGTTGAAGACGCAGGCTGGGTCGAGCGTGCCATCCGGCGCAATGCGCAGCGACTCGAAGGCCCACGGTCCAAGCTGATTACGCGGGAATGTAGCGCAGCGATCCATGCGGATGATCACGTCGGTGTCCACATTGGCTCTGCGCAGCGGAATAGCTTGGCCCTGATGGCTAATGAATTTGTCCATTTGCTTACAGCTCCATCTTGAGCAATTCGCTGGTGCCGGGTATGTGGCCCAGCAAGGCCGTGGCTGCAGCCACGCGCGCGCCCGCCAGATGAGTGCGCACACCGGGACCTTGCCGGCCCACGAAATTGCGGTTGGACGTGGACACACAGCGCTGGCCAGGCTGTAGGATGTCGCCGTTGACGCCCACGCACATCGAGCAGCCCGGCGCGCGCCACTCAAAACCGGCTGCGCGGAACACGGCATCCAGTCCTTCGGCCTCAGCCGCGCGCCTGACGGCCTGCGAACCGGGAACCACCCAGGCCGCTGTGCCCCTTGCAATCTGCCGGTCGCGCACCACGTTTGCTGCGCGGCGCAAGTCCGATAGTCGCCCGTTGGCGCAGGAGCCGATGAAGACATGGTCTACTGGTGTGCCTGCCAACGGCGCGCCCGCCGCGAGCCCCATGTAGTTGAGTGCCGCGCTCATTGCCTCCCGCTGGGCGGAAGCCATCAGTTCTGGCTGTGGGAGCAGGTCGTCAAGGCCCATGGTCTGCTCGGGGCTGGTGCCCCAACTGATCTGCGGCTGAACCGTGGATGCATCTAGCGTCACCTCGCGGTCAAACACGGCATCGTCATCGGTCACAAGGCCGTGCCATTCCTCGATCGCTTGCTCCCACCATTCGACGCGCGATGCATTGGGCGTGCGCTTGAGAAATGCAAAGGTGGTCTCGTCTGGCGCTATCATGCCGAAATTCGCTCCCATCTCGATCGACAGGTTACACAGTGTCATGCGTGCTTCCATGTCCATTGCACGTACGGCGCTTCCCGCGTATTCGATGGCGTGGCCTGTGGCGCCTGCGGTACCCACCCGATGTACCAGCGCGAGGATCACATCCTTTGATTCCACGCCCGCCTGAAGCTCACCCACAAGGGTGATGCGTAAGCTGTGCGGCTTGCGCACGCACACCGTCTGCGTGGCCAGAACGTGCACGATCTCTGTAGTACCAATGCCCAAGGCCAACGCGCCGAAAGCGCCATGTGTGCTGGTGTGGCTGTCGCCGCAGGCAATCAACATGCCCGGCAGCGTGAGGCCCAATTCTGGACCGATGACGTGGATAATGCCCTGCTCGTGGTCGTTGGCGTCGATGAACGCGATGCCACCTGCTCGGCTGCCTTCGCGCATACGTATCAGGTGCCGGCTCATCGCGGGCAACTCCCCGCCAGTGCGCGTGGGCAGTGACGACACGCCGTGGTCAGCCACGCACACGGTGAGTTCAGGGCTGCGCACCGCGAGCTTGCGGTCGGCAAGGCTTGCGAACACTGAGCTTTGCAGGTCGTGTATGAAGTGCCTGTCCACATGCAGCAGCGCCGTGCCCGGCGCAAGTTCGGCGACGATGTGCGCGTCCCAGAGCTTGTCGAAGAGCGTGCGGGGTTGTGTCATGCGACAACAACCTGTTTGAAACTGCCAATACCCAACTGTTCTCGCGCCTGCTGCGCACTGGCCACGGGCCGGCCCCAGATTGCAGCCATGTCCACCCACTGAGTCACCATCTCGGCATTGCTTTTGGCCAGCACGCCGGGGCGCACAAAAACGAAGTCTTCCATGCCGGTGCGGATATGGCCGCCCAGCGCAAAAGCCACAAGCATGAAGCGCTGAAAGATAGCGAAGTCACGTGTCTGGCACGACATGGCCCAATGCGCCTCGGGGGGCAGTAGCTTGAGGACTGTTTGCAACACATCCAGGTTGGCTGGCAGTGCGCCAGGAATACCTACTGCCAGCGTGACCATCGGCTTTGCTGGCATCAGACCGTGATCCCTGATCCATCGCAGGCCGTCAACCTGACCCATATCGAACAGCTCAAACTCGGGCGTCACGCCGCACGCGCGCATGCGGGTTGCCATCTCCAGGCGAAACGCCGGTGAGTTGTCATAAGTGCGCGCGCCGATGTTGAACGATCCTCCCCCTAGAGACACTATCTCGGCGCCGGTGTCGATCACGCTCAAGCGTTGTACATGGCTGGAGCGCCCGCCGTTGTCGCCCGCGCTGAAGTTGATGATGGCCTCGCAGCCGGTGTCGCGTATTCGTGCGAACAGGTCGCGGTACACGGCCGGATCGTTGGTGGCCGTGCCGTCTTCCAGTCGCGCGTGGCAGTGCACGATGGCTGCGCCAGCGCGCCACGCGGCGAGTGCCTCGTCGGCAATGGCCTGTGGGGTCACTGGGTGGTGCGGCGTGTTGGCGTGGGGTGGGCCACCACCGGTAAGGGCCGCACAGATGACAAGAGGTTCCATTTGCTGTGTGTATTCCGTTTAATGGATAAATATTCCACCAAAAGAAATTATAGGGATCAAAACAAAGGCGCGTACCCGTATTAACCCAGGGCTGTAGCGTAATATTTTTCCGCTGAGCGGATGTTTGGTGGCCAATAATCGAGGCTTCCTTTGTTTGCGGCCCACAAATTGAAAAAAGAAGCTTCTTCAATCGCCCCCAAAGTTGCCGCCGATACCGGCACAGTCGCACGCGTAGCCATGTTGTTGCGATTGATCGCCGAGCGACAAGGGGCCTTCACGCTGACCGACATAGCCAACGCGTCCAACTTACCTGCGCCCACCGTGCACCGGTTGCTGGACCTGTTGGCGCAGCAGGGCCTGGTGGCCCATGAGAAATCACAACGCAGTTATTGCGTGGGAACGGAGCTTTACCGCATCAGCTCGTTGGTGCGCGTGAACGTGCCATTGGTTCAACTGGTGCGTCCTGTCTTGGCCGACGCAGCGCGCGAAGCGGATGAAAGCTGCTATTTCGCCCTTTATCTGCCTGCGCAGCCCGCGGTGATGTATGAAAGCCGAGTGGACTCGTCGCACTCGCTGGACTACCGCATCCAGTTCAATCATCCTATGTCGCTATTGTGGGGCTCCAGCGGGCGCGCCATCCTGGCCCATGTGCCGGCCGATCGCCTGCAGGCGGCGCTGGACAACGAGAGGAATTTCTCTCCAGGCGGCGCGCTGCCAGACGTGATTCAGCTGCATGAAGAACTTCGGTTGATTCGCGAAAGGGGCTACGCTTTCTCGCATGGGCAGCGTATTCCCGGTGCAGTCGGCATTCTGGCTCCAGTGTTTGACGAAAATCAGCGTATTTTTGGCGCTTTGGGCTTCACGATCCCTGCGCAACGCTTCCAGGAGGAGAAGCTTGAGTTGTTAGCCCAAAGCGCGATGAGCCACGCAAATCAGTTGTCGCGCGCGTTGGGGTCAGAGGCGCGCTCTCTCAATTCAACCGACAAAGAGCGGCGCTGAATCTTTCCTCATTCTTTAATCCCGGAAAACCAAGTAACTTCAGCATCTTCGTGCGCGGGCAATCGTTGACACGTTTGCCGGGGATCGTTGACCACTGCCGCTGGTGCTGCTTTCGTGGTTAGCATCGCTCGGAGTACAAAGCTCGATGTCGGCACCCGACCACAAGCAGGCTTTAAAGACATGCCAGCGATAGACCGGTTTTGACAGATAGCGACGCTCGAGCAACTTGGCAGTGCAAAGCTGAAATATGTCTACGAAAGCGGGCCAAGTCCATTGAGGTCAACCGCCGCGTTGATGCCACCTTTGTCTACTCAATTGCTTTTGCACGGTGTCAATTTCTCGAATCATGCTCCTAGAAATATCGTGCGCGAGTCGCTCAACGAGTGGCATGAACTAGTTCAGTACCGCTAATGGCGTCGTATGACGCGGCACTCGTCGGCCGCCTTTTATTAGCAGCAAGTACTGACAACAAAGTCAAAAAACTCCCTACCAAACTCGCCAGGGATTGATGCAAGGAACTTCTGGCGGCCAACCGAACGAGCGATACGGTCGCTCTGCGCGAGGCAACCGGCCCGCGAACTCAAATACGAACAGCGACAGCCGCAATGCGCTACGTGCACGTATCGCATTGCGTGAGTCGTGTTTTCGCCCGCCTTAATGTCTGACTTTCAAACCGCCTTGATTTCGAGTTGCAAAACCAAAGCAAGAGGCCTAGAATACTGTTAAACGAAATTAAATTCCATTAATCGGAATTTAAGAAGCCGAAAAACAAGAGTTTTTGCACGGCCACTCTCGGACAGGGGACGGTTCACCAACTAACACTGGGGATGAAACATGATGATTCAGGAAATACGACAACGGCGTTCATTTCTCGCGGCCTTCGCCGCCATGCTTTCCACTGGTCTTTGGGCGGGGCAATTTCCTAGCCAACCAGTCCGTTTGATTACACCGGCACCGCCTTCTGGTCTGATCGATATCGTTGCAAGAATGCTCTCGAACAAGCTAGCGGAGGGACTTCAACAATCGGTTGTTGTGGACAACAAGCCAGGAGCGGCTGGAAACATCGGCGCAGCGTATGTGGCCAAGGCAAATCCGGACGGCAGCACGCTACTCGTCGGCTTTGACGGCACCCTTGTTATCAATCCATCGATTTATCCAAATCCCGGATTCGACACCCTTAGAGACTTCTCGCCAATTATCAAACTGGCCGATGTTCCATTGCTTCTTGTCGCCAACCCAAGCGTCCCTGCCAAGAACCTTAAAGAGCTGATCGCCTACGCAAAAGCAAATCCCAAACAAGCACTTTCTTATGCGACAAGTGGTGTTGGAAGCACGCCGCATATTGCCGGCGCATTGCTTGCTCAGCGAACAAATCTGGATCTTGTGCATGTGCCCTACAAAGGTGGTGGTCAGGCAATAGTCGATGTGATAGCTGGTCAGGTACCGCTCACTATTACAGCGGAGGCAACCGCGATTCCATATATCAACAGCGGAAAACTTGTCGCTCTCGGGATCGCCAACGAGAAGCGTTCAAAAGGTCTTCCCGGAGTACCTACTTTTCAGGAGTCCGGACTTCCAGGGTTTCTCATTAGTTCCTGGGTGGGTATGCTGGCGCCTTCGAAGACTCCAGCCGATGTGATCGCAAGACTCCACCGAGAATTTGTTCTTGCTCTGTCTAAGCAAGACATTCGTGAAAGATTCTTGAAACTCGGGCTTGATCCAGTCGGAAACTCATCTCGGGAATTTGCAGCGCAAATTCACAACGACCTTGAGCGCTATGCCAAAGTGATCAAAGCAGCAAAGATCACAGTGGACGGCTAGCAGTAGAGGCAGTACCGCGATGGCTACAAATGCAACTGCGATGAAACTCGACGAGGCGATAAATCATCATCTCGAAAAACTAGCCGCACTCGGTTCAAACGATGAACGACTTCTGACAATCGAAGGAAGGCGTCACCGTCTTAAAGTTGGGGCCATTTATTTGGAGGCCAGTGCTTCTCAAAAACCTATACGACAAGTAACGTCGTTAGATGGTGAGATACCTACCGGAGACGGGTCAGTTCGATCTCGGCACTACTACATTGGCGGCACCGAACCATGTTTCAGCATGATCTATTTCCATGGGGGCGGATGGGTTGCTGGGGATCTCGGCACGCATGATCAACTTTTGCGCCATGTGGTCGATATTGCCGGTTGCGAAATATTTAGCGTCGACTATGCACTATCTCCAGAGTCGCGGCAGCCTACAGCATGCCAGCAAGGCATATCAGTTCTTAACTATGTGAGCGAACGACGACAGCGCCGCGACCCCCGCATTGTGCTGGGCGGTGACAGTGCGGGGGCGCATATCGCAGCGAGCATTGCAAACCAGACTCACACCAACATAGACGGAATGTTTTTGCTGTATCCGGTGATTTCGCCAAAGTTCGATACAAATAGCCATCGATATATGGGGGGAACATCAAGCTTGACTACAGCTGCGATGCGTTGGTTTTGGGAGCAGTACCTTGGCTGCAAGATGCCTGTGGACAGGTTGGACACCACCAACCCCCTGATAGATTTGACATGGCAAAAGTGGCTGCACAAACCACCGCCCGCAGTCATTGTTTCAGCCTGGCACGATCCACTTTTTGATGACGCGCCGGTTTATGCCGCTGCACTAAAGAAAGCGGGCGGTACCGTGACGTTACGCCAGGCGATGGATATGAATCACGGATTTGCGCGTTTTCTCGGAGTGAGTGATGCCGCTTATCGACACGTACGAGATGCGATAAATGATCTTAAAGAGGTTATAGCGGTGCATGACGCCTGCACGGAAAATGTCCCGTTTCCATCTGAGCGTGGCCGGAATTGACATAGTGAAATCTTAACTATTGGAGACATCAACATGAACATAAATCAATCCGCGATAAGTCGTCGCAGCTTCGTCGCTGCCGTTTCATCATGCCTTGGTGTATCGGCAATGGGGCAACCGCTCGATACGGTTTTTCCGAGCAAGCCACTCAGAATGATCGTGGGCTACGCTCCTGGCGGCGCTGCAGACACGTTAGCCAGGCTACTTGCAAACAAGTCAAACGAGCGATTCGGTCAGACCACTATTGTCGACAACAAACCAGGCGCCGGAGGACTGTTGGCTGCTGAGGTCACCGCCAATTCGATCGCAGATGGCCATACCTTCTTCTTGTCCGATGATGCTCAATTGGCGATCGCTCCAGGAATAGGTGAGCCAAAAGCTGTGGCGATGAAACGCCTTTTGTCGCCAATAGTCGGACTTACAACAATTCCAATGGTACTTGTTGTGCAAGAGAACTCTCCGGCAACAACACTCAAGGAACTCGTAGCGCTGGCAAAAGCCAAGCCAGGCGCTCTCAACTATGCGTCAGCCGGGAATGGCAATATCGCGCACGTTTCAGGTGAGCTGTTCAAGAATTTGTCAAAAACGTTTATTACCCACGTCCCATATCGGGGGGGGACGCCAGCTCTTGCGAGTGTGCTTAGTGGTGAGACGCAGATGGCATTTGTCACAGTCCCAACTGCTCTCTCCTATATTAAATCGGGGAAGGTTCGAGCATTAGGTGTCGCAAATTTGAAGCGTTCCCAAGCACTTCCCGCTGTGCCTACATGCATCGAGGCGGGCTTGAACGGCATGGTCGCAGTTTCGTGGCACGGCATCGTAGTTCCTAAGGCGACGCCGACTGCGGCTATGACTCGACTCGCAGAGGGCTTCATGGAAATTTTGAAATCAGGCGATGTGACAGCTCGCCTGAGAGATATGGGGTATGAAATTACCCCACGCAATGGAAAAGAGTTCGCAGACTGGATCCAGGGAGAAACAGAAAAATGGCAGAAATTAGCCAAGGTCGCCAATATTAAGCCTGAGGCGTAGCCCGTCCTAAGAATATAAATTCTTCAACAGCAATTGTGTTGAGTCTCCAACTTTTAGGTCACTTATGAACCAGACAATTGCGCAAAAAATTCTCGCCCGAGCTTCGGGCCTGGAATCAGTGCAGCCAGGCGAAATCATCACTGCCAAAGTTGATCTCGCACTTGCCAATGACATCACCGCACCGATGGCACTGAGCCAAATGAAAGCTGCGGGTGTGAGTGGCGTATTCAATCCGGACAAGATATGCATCGTTGCAGGCAGGCATTTGCCAGCCAAAGATCCAGTCGTGGCCATGGAAGTTGCCAAACTTCGCAACTTTTGTACGCAACAAGGAATTCAACGCTTCTACGGTAGTGGGGGCGAGGGCATGGATCACGCGCTAATCCAGGAACTTGGATTGGCTCGACCTGGAATGCTAATCTGCAACGCGGACTCCCATGCCTGCACAGTAGGCGCACTGGGTTGTTTGTCAATTCCAATGGGGTCCACGGATATGGCGTACATCTTTGCATTTGGCGAGACGTGGTTAAGAGTTCCCGAATCAATGCGCGTTCGGTACCTAGGGAAACTTGCTCCATACGTCACCAGCAAAGACTTGGTGCTTGAAACCCTACGCCTCCTTGGGGTTGATGGAGCGAAGTACCGAAGCATTGAGTTTGATGGACCTGCACTTGCTGATTTGACAATTGACGAGCGCTTCACCATCACGAATATGGCCATAGAAATGGGTGCAAAAACGGCGGTTATGGCCCCCGATAAAGTTACGGATGCCTACCTCGAGCGGGTTGGCGCGTTCCCTTACTTGCCTATAGCAAGTGACGAAGGCGCGCAGTTCGTCGAAGACTTTTCCATCGATGCTGACACGTTGCGCCCATTGGTCGCATGTCCTCATTCCCCAAGTAACGTCAGGCCGGTTGCCGAGCTCAAGGTGACAAAAGTGACTCAAGTAAATATTGGTACTTGTACAAACGGCCGTTTGATCGATTTACAGCAAGCGGCTGAAATCATACGAGGGAGAAAAATCGCAAATGGCGTGCGCCTCATGATCACCCCCGCCACAGACATCGTTTATCGAGCGGCGCTTAAGACGGGTTTGCTGGAGGTTTTTCTGGATGCCGGCGCAACCATTAACTCATCCGGCTGCGGACCCTGCGGAGGAATTCACATGGGAGTTCTCGGTGCCGATGACATCTGCGTGGCAACGCACAACCGAAATTTTCGCGGCCGGATGGGACACAAGGATGCTCAGATTTACCTCGCCAGCCCTTATGTCGCTGCAGCTACCGCTGTTGCCGGTGTTATCTGTGATCCAAGTGAGGTAATGCAATGAAATTTATGGGGAAAGTTCACCGCTTTGGAGATCACATTGATACCGACGCGATTGTTCCAGGTCGCTTTCTGTCGGAAAGCGACCATGCCAAACTCGCGGTTGCCTGTTTCGCTGACTATAGGCGGGGCTTTGCGTCGACTGTCACCCGTGGAGACATCCTCATTGCCGGAGAAAACTTCGGATGCGGAAGTTCTCGTGAACACGCCCCTATTGCGATAGCTGCTACGGGCGTAAGTTGCATTGTTGCAAGCAGCTTCGGGCGAATATTTTTTCGTAGCGCTATCAATATTGGGCTACCGGTAGTTGAATGCCCGGGCATCTCGATGCTAGTTGAGGAAGGTCAAACGGTAGCAGTTGACTTGGAACGCAACTACATGCAGATAGAAGATTGGGGGATTGAATTGCCGCGCCTTTCGCAGGATGTCATGGAAATCCTCGCGCTCGGTGGTCTTGTGCCTTTCATGCGGCAACGTATTAGAGCGGCTGAGTCCGTTTCTTCATGAAATGTCGAAGCATTGTCGGCGAAAGACGATCACTGAATTGCACGCAGGCTACCTAAACACGACAAGCTCGCTGGTGATGTATGTGTCAGAACGTCTATGAATGGACGTAGAAAATAAAATGGAAATTTATGAAGCGCCCAATTGTGGTGGTGACGAGAAAGCTTCCACCTGTGGTGGAAAGTCGGTTAATCGCTGACTACGTGCCGAGGCTTAATCCTGATGACCTTCAGTTGAGTCGGGAGTCCCTTCTTGAAAGTGCCGTGGGCGCGGACGCGCTGCTGATCACGATTACTGATCGTTTTGACACTGAACTAATACAGAAGCTGCCCAGGAGCGTGAAAATCATCTCTACGTTTTCTGCGGGATGTGATCACATCGATATGAAGGCCGCTAGAGAACGAGGAATCGTTGTAACAAACGTACCTGACGTGCTAACGGCGGCGACTGCGGAAGTGGCTATCTTGCTCATGTTGGGTGCTGCGAGGCGAGCAAGCGAGGGGGAGCTAGTGATGAGAAGTGGCAATTGGCCCGGCTGGAGTCCAACGTACATGCTGGGCCGCCAATTGAGTGGCAAGAGATTGGGAATAGTGGGGTTTGGCCGCATTGGCGAGGCGACCGCGCGAATAGCCAAGGGCCTGGGGCTGGAGATTCTCTACCACTCTCGACGTTCCTCATCGGCTGCAGAACAATTGGGCGCCAGATACTTTGCGGATCTGGATGAAATGCTGGAAAACTCCGAAGTCCTAAGTCTTCATTGTCCCAGCACTCCATCCACGATTGGATTGTTAAGCACGGATCGAATTGCCAAGTTGCCACGTGGCGCGATTGTGGTCAATACCGCGCGAGGTGACCTGATTGATGATGCTGCCCTCATCAACGCGTTAGAGACTGGATCTGTTGGTGCTGCGGGGCTAGATGTATACAACGGAGAGCCAGCGATCCATCCAGGATACCGATTACTTCCCAACACTTTCTTGCTGCCCCATCTCGGGAGCGCAACTATTGAAACCAGACAAGCCATGGGCATGCGGGCAATCGACAATTTGGATACATTCTTTTCGAACAATCACTGCAACCATGCCGCGTGAATAGCATGCGGGCGTATGTTGACTAAAGCTCACGAACTGCAGCGCTTGGAATAGCGCGGCAGATCCGAACAAAATTTAAGAGTCAAGACAAACATGGAATCACTAGTTATTTGTGCCGCTATTACTGGGGGTGGTCCGGCAAAATCACCCCACCACCCAAGGACGCCAAAAGAAATTGCTTACGCGGCGCTTCATGCGTGGCAGGCTGGCGCTGCTATGGTTCACTGTCACGCTCGATTGGAGGATGGGACTCCGACCAACGCACCGCATGTATATGCAGATCTACTCGCAAGAATCAAGGACCTCGGCTGCGAAGCCATCATTAACTTCAGTGCCGGAGATAACGGAGGCAGATCTAACCACGAAGAACGACTCAGCGTCATCAATACAGGAGCAGATATTGTGTCGTTGGGCGGCGGGTCTTTCAATATTGGCACGCGTCTGTACGACAACTCGCCGGAATTTAGGCGCGAGATGGCAACACGTATGAACGCAGCAGGAGTAACTCCGGAATTTGAATTGTTTGATTTGGGGCAGATACAGGGGCTTCAATGGTTAGCGGATAAAACCCTTTTACCTGCGAAGCCGCTCGTAACCATAGTGACTGGGGTTCCGGGAGCGTTACCCGACGATATTGAAGCAGTAAACATCGTGCTAAAGCGGCTACCCAATGGGGCTCACTGGTCGATCGCTTGCCAGACAGCCTCTTTTGAGTCTCATCGCCGTTTAATGCTTGGCGCTTTTTCACTTGGGGGCCATATCAGAACGGGTATGGAGGACTGCGTTTACATCCGGCCTGGCGTGCTTGCAAAGAGCAACGCAGAACTGGTGACTCAATGGGTTGAGACAGCGCAAATTTGGGGCCGACCGATTGCAACGGCCAAGGACGCTCGGTTAGCACTTGGCCTTCCTGCTCCGATGTCAGACTCTCAAATGTTGGTAACCGCTGTTTAAATTGAGCAAGGAGTTAGAAGGTGGTGATGACGTTGAGCGTGTCTAGAGAGCTTGTTTTTTAGGTTTTTTGTCTGCATTACTTTCTCATGAATGTTCTATATGCGGTATTTCTACAAGCTCATCCTGAGGACATCAATGAACACTCGGACCTTGAGTGAGACGTATGTTCGTGAGGGGAAAACAAGCCAGATGCCCGTCTTAAAATCTGTCGCGGTGACCTCGTGCTCCGGAAACAGTGCAACCAATTTCCCGTCACGCACGTCGTCGGAAATAAGCCAGTGGGACAGTAGAGCAAGCCCCATACCAGCGACCGCACACGCCTGGAGCCCGCTGACATTGGAGATAAAGGTACGACCCTGAGCTGTGGCTGTGGTGACCGTTCCTGATGCGTCTTTGAACTGCCAGCGCGCAGATGTGCTCGCCTGCGAGAAGAGAATGCAGTTGTGTTGGGCCAGTTCGCTTGGTGATTTCGGCCGACCGTGGCGGGCGAGGTAATCCGGGCTGGCGCAAACCACATTGCGTATCGGCATAAGTGATTGCGCGACCAGGGTGGAGTCAAGCATAGGCCCAGCGCGAATGGCCAAGTCAATTCGGCCAGCCAGCAAATCCACTATGTTGTCGGTGAGCTGTATATCCAGGACCAGATCAGGATAGGACTCGGTAAAACTGGGTAGTAGGGGAACGATGCTCTTGAGGCCAAACGCCACCGGCGCAGTCACGCGCAATAGGCCTTTGGGTTGAGTGGAAAAGTCAATTGCTTCTGCGGCGGCCTGCTGAACCCCTTCAATCAAGCCCTCAATACGAGAAAAGTAGACCGCGCCAGCTTCAGTAGGCGCTAATTGGCGTGTGGTGCGCTGAAACAACCGCACACCTAACTCGTCTTCCAGTGCCGAAATCGTCCGTGAGACCGACGACGGGTCAATATTTCGGTCACGCGCCACGGCCGCAAAGCTACCGTGGCGTACGACTTCGACAAAGAGCTCCAGAGTAGAAATATCCATTAATGCAATTTTGGCACGACAGTAATGTTGAATCCGGTATTTGCTGATATTTGCGCAGTAATTACATTCAAGTCCCGAGTCACGGATTTGCCGTGACTTCCATTGACGTAACTTTTGAATTGGCTTTGATATGAAACTCTACTTTGCGCCCGGTGCATGTTCTCTTTCCCCGCACATCGTGTTGCGTGAGGGGGGGGTGGCTTATGAAGCAATACAGGTCGATGTCATTTCGCACACATTGCCCGACGGCGCCGATTACTACGCGATCAATGCAAAGGGTGCCGTGCCGGTGCTGGAGTTGCCCAATGGCGAACGCTTGACTGAAGGGGTCGCCATCGTGCAATACCTCGCCGACCTGGTGTCAGACAAAAACTTGGCCCCTGCGAACGGCACTTGGGAGCGTTGCCGCCTGCAAGAGATGCTTAACTTCATCGCGACCGAACTACATAAGGGATTTTCACTCCTGGCTAACCCGGCCATGCCGCAAGAAGCCAAGGCTCTGGGAGTCGTCAAACTTAAATCCAATCTGAAATGGATCGACACGCAGCTGACCGAAAAACAGTACCTGTTGGGCGATCAGTTCACCGTCGCCGACGCCTATCTGTTCACGGTTTCCAACTGGGCTCAGTATTTCAATCTTGACTTGAGTGAATTCACCAACCTGCTTGCTTTCCGTACTCGCGTGGCCTCCCGTCCCGCAGTTCAGGAGGCCATGAAGGCCGAAGGCTTGCTCAAGTAATTGGGTACCCCACTTTTGGCTTGCGGCGCTGTCCTCGCCGATTGGTGTGGCTAGAGCTGAATCGTCGACCTTTGGTCGGGAGAATTTGTATATGTTTCACGCTGGCTACTACATCACTGCGGAACTGAAAGTGAAGGATGCTTCTAAAGCGGATGTCGCCAAAGCCGCTCTGTCGGTCTTGTGCCAAAGAACGTTGACCGAGTCCGGCTGCACCATTTTCACCCTGCATCAAGACCCCAATCAGCCCGCGCGTTTCTTGCTTTGGGAGCGCTTCGACGATGAGGCCGCCTTCAGGGTGCACTTTGAATCGCCGCACACGAAAGAATATGTTGAAAGAGACCTGACGGAAGTTGTTCAGTATTTTCAAACTGAACTCGCCTGATGGGTAACCAAAGCATCAATCCACACTCGTTCTTAAAGAGAGTTAAAAAATGAGGAAACGCGAATTTCTGATACTGACCTCTTCGTTGGTGATGGGGGCTTCCAGCTTCGCACAATCTGATGCAATAGAAACCCGCGAGATGGAATACCGCATTGACGGCGTTCCTTTCAAGGGGTTTGTGGCTTTGCCAAAAGGCAAGGGAAAAGTCCCTGGCGTACTGGTTATCCACGAATGGTGGGGGCACAACGAGTACGCTCGTAAACGGGCCCGCCAATTGGCAGAATTGGGCTACGCGGCCTTTGCTCTCGATATGTATGGAAGCGGCAAGGTGGCCGATGAACCCATAGGTGCGCAGCACCTGATGACTGAAGCTGTGAATTCTGGAAAAATCCAGGCCCGCTTTGATGGCGCAATGCAGATTCTGAAATCTGAGGTCCGCGTTGACCCAGGCAGTATTGGTGCTATTGGGTACTGTTTTGGTGGAAACGTCGTTTTGACTATGGCCCGCGCTGGTGAACCTTTGAAAGCTGTTGCTAGTTTTCACGGATCACTCCCTGCTAAGGCAGACTTAAAGAAGGATTCGGTCCAGCCCGAAATTCTGATGCTTCATGGTGGCGATGACGTGTTTGTTTCCCCTGAAGCTATTGCGCAGTTTAAGAAGGAAATGACAGCGGCCAATGCGAACTATAGATTCATCGTTTACCCTGGCGCAAAGCATGGATTCACGGACCAAGACAATTCGGAGAGAGGGGAAAAACATCACATTCCCATCGCCTACAACAAAGAGGCCGATGAAAAATCATGGAGTGAGATGAAAGCGCTTTTCAAAAGAACCTTTCAATAGGGCGATCCGGAAGCTGTTGATGAATTGGGCGCTGAATGAGCGGTTGGAAGATGATGCGGGGATGAGGTATTGATGGCGTTAGATGGTGACTGGGGTATTGATGGGACTGTTACTGTTTCATGGGGATATTCCATTCTCACCTGGTTCTAAACGGGTTTTCTCGTCCCAGGTAGTCGTCCATAGCGAATCAGTGCAACGACACTTCTGCGCGCAGCCGTTCGATGGCGAGATCAATAAATGACCGAACCCGATGCGATGCTTGCCGTCCTTCTCGGTGCACCACATGAACCGGCAATGGTGGAAGTTCGAATTCGCCAAGCACTGTCTTCAGAAGCCCCTCACGCAAATGGGTCGCTACCTGGTATGACAGCAGCCGCGTTATACCAAATCCACTGAGCACTGCAGCAACGGCCGAATCATTGGTGGTGGTGGTCATGCGGGCTTGTAGTCGAATTGAGCGCACCTCGCCATCTACCAGCAGGCGCCACTCGGGGTTGGGGGTCACACTGCTGGCAGACACGAGGGTGTGCTGGTGCAAATCGTCCGGTGCTTGTGGAACGCCGTGAGTCTCCAGATAGCCTGGCGATGCACAGATCACGCGCCGCACTTGCCCTACACGGATAGCCTGCATGGTCGAATCCGGCAATTCGCCGATGCGTATGGCGACATCCACACCCTCGTCCATTAAATTCACCACACGGTCCAGAAACAGGCAGGAGGCGCTGACATCCGGATAACGCTGTAAATACTCTGTCACGATGGGTGTTACATGAATGCCGCCAAAGAGTGTCGGCGCGGTGAGCGTAAGTCGGCCGCGGGGAGCGCTGTGCAGGCCACTGACTGACTCGTCCGCCTCAGCGATTTCAGCAAGAATGCGCCGGCAGTCCTGCACGTAGCGCTCCCCGGATTCAGTCACCCGAACACTGCGTGTCGTGCGGGTGAGCAATCTCAGACCAAGGTGGCTCTCCAGCTCGTTAATAGCGCGGGTGACCGCCGGAGGCGAGATGGACAACTTGCGAGCTGCGCCTGCAAAACCATTGGTGTCCACCACCGCCACAAAGACATTGATCAGATGAAAGCGGTCCACATTATTCCTTCTAGCGGAATGGTTAATTGAAATTTATGGCGATTCTATTCTTTTGAAGAACTAAATACAGTTCATTCATTCGCTGCAGACACAACGAATACCGTTTCAGCCCTGACAACCAACCCAAGGAAATCACCATGTCCCGCATCAGCATTCCCACCGTAGACCAATCCCTCGAAGCGTCCAAGCCGCTGCTGGCTGCCGTACTCAAGCAGCTTGGTGTCGTGCCAAACCTCATGAAACTGGTGGGCCATAGCCCTGCAGCTCTGGAAGGCTACTTGTCGCTCAACGGCGCAGTAGGCAAAGGCAAACTGTCTGTGCAACTTCGTGAACGTATCGCACTGGCCATTGCCGAATACAACGGCTGCGACTACTGCCTGTCTGCCCATGACTACCTGGGACAAAACGTTGCCAAGCTCAATCGCTCCGAATTGGACGCTGCCCGTGATGGGCATTCAGAAGATGCATCCACAGAAGCCGCACTGCGCTTTGCCCTGCAAGTGGCAAAATCCCGCGGGCGTGTGTCCGACGCGGACTTGGCCACCGTTCGCCTGGCAGGCTTTGATGAAGCCAGCGTGGTGGAGATCGTGGTGAACGTAGCACTGAATGTATTGACCAACTACGTCAACAACGTAGCGCTCACCGACATCGATTTCCCCAAAGTCAGCGCAAAGTTGGCTGCCTGATCGACTTCGACCAGCAATCGACCTGGCCCCCACACGCAGGGGGCCAATCATGAATGCACGACTCGAACACAAGATGCTTCTGAGGCGTGCATTCATGGTATTTTTATCGCGGTAAGTGTTGATGCTGTTGCTGCCAACGCTCAATTAACCCTGAATTCACCCTGCATTTCAGTGCGTATTCCAGAAATGTCGTAGCGCAGCGATTGCAATAATTTCAAGGTTGCATTTGCTACGTTTTCTTCGCGTCAGTGCAATATTTATGGTTGAAATTGGGCTATCGCTTGCTGAGATAGTTCCAGGAAACGGCCATCCGCTCGGTCGGATCGACATCAATTGTGTGGTACCCGTCCTATGCATAAGCGTCATAGGCGTCATGCATACCTAATATAAATTTTTGAAGACAGTTCAAATTACAAAAAAACACCAGAACAAATAGCCAAAGCAAAGACGACGAGCAACATCCAAATCGGCGGCAACTTGTGCGATGGGTCGTACATGGACAACCCCCGACGGCTGTAAGAATCGGCGACGCGTGGCGACTGATGTGAGAGGAGTTACCCCATGCAAAATTTTCCTGGCGTTCGCACCCTGGCCAGCATTGGCATTGCCGCAGTCCTGGTGGGTACTTTGTGGTTCTTGTATTCCAAGACCCAAAGCGCCGATTTCACGAACCAGAACGCCATCGTTGCCGATCTGCGCGAGCTGGAAGCGCTGGACGCCGAATCCGGCACAGACTCGTTGCGGGCCAAGACGGGTATCAACCGCAGCTACGAGGCTGGGCGCGCACCCGCCCAGCGCATCCCCAAGGCGATTGAGAAGATTGAGCAGGCCATTGCCGCCAGCGACATTCGCGACGCGGCCGGCGCGTTTGCGGCTGTCAAAGCCGCTTTCGGACAAAAAGATGCGTTGACCCGCCGCTTTGGCGAACAAAACAAAATCCTGCGTGAATCCCTGCTGTTTGTGACGGACGAAAGTGCCGATCTGCTGGCGCTGCTGCGCGTGCTGCAGCGTGACGCGTTGCAGCTCAAGGGTGGTGCGGCTGCGCAAAAGATCGCCAGTCTCTCTGAGCTGGGCAGCCGCGTGAATGAACTGCTGACCGAGACACTCAAATACAACCTGCTGAGTGACCCTGCTGCGCTCAAGCGCATTCAGTCTAACCTCGACGATCTGGATGGTCTGCTGCCTCAATATCCGGCTGAACTGACCAAGCCCCTGGAGGCCTTGATCGCCAAATTCCACGGTGTGCAGCGCCAGAAAGCTGTGGAAGACAACCTTCTCAACGAGATGGCTGCCTTGCCGACCCAACAGCGTATTTCTGATACAGAAAAGACGCTTGACGCGAGCCGTGCGCAGGCGCAGAGCCAGACCGATTTCTACCGCAGCCTGTTGATCGGCTACTCGGCCTTGCTGCTCGCACTCATCGCCTGGTTTGCGTGGCGTCTGGTGGCCAGCTACCGTCTCATTCAAAGTAAAAACGCAGAGCTTAAAGACGCCAACGAAGGTCTTGAGCAGCGCGTGAACGCACGTACCATGGAATTGCGTGACGCGCTCACTCACTTGAAGGAATCCGAAGCCGCTTTGGTGCAGAGCGAAAAAATGTCGTCCCTGGGCCAGATGATTGCGGGTGTTGCCCACGAGATCAACACGCCTTTGGCCTATGTGCGCAACGGCTTGCAGGTACTGGACGAGCAAATTTCCCAATATACCGGGCTTGGCATCGAGACGCGCAAGCTGTTGGATATGCTGGCCGCAGGCGATGCGGATGAGGAAGCGGTGTCCGTCCAATACGGCGTGGTGCACGGTCTTTGCAATGCGGCAGAGCAGGGCCATGGCCCCGAAGCCTTGGCGGGCGTGATCCGCGACGGCATTTACGGCATTGAGCAAATCTCCGAGATTGTGACTAATCTTAAGAACTTCAGTCGTCTGGACCGCAGCAAGGTGGCGCACTTCAGCTTGAACGAAGGTCTGGACAGCACGCTCGTGATCGCCCGCAATCTGGTGAAAACCAAGCAGGTGGAGAAGGACTATTGCGACGCGGCTTTTGTGACGGGCTCGCCGTCGCAGATCAACCAGGTGTTCCTGAACCTCATCTCCAACGCGGCGCAGGCCACGGGCGTGGATGGCGTTATCAACCTTAGAACGCGTATCGAGGGCAAGAATGCCGTGGTCGAGGTGACAGACAACGGCAGCGGCATCCCCGCAGACGTATTGCCTAAGATTTTTGATCCCTTTTTCACCACCAAAAAAATTGGGGAAGGCACGGGCCTCGGGCTTTCAATTGCCTACAAAATCATCAACGAACACGGCGGGCGCATTGAAGTCGCTTCTGAGGTGGGCAAGGGCACGCGCTTCACCATCACCCTGCCCGTGGATGTGATGAATACCACCGCCGGTCGGGAGCCCGCTCATGCAGCTTGATGCACGCAAAACGATTGGCAAATACGAGCTGCAAGGCGAGCTCGGGCGGGGCGGCATGGGCGTCGTCTATTTGGCGCGTGATCCGGTGATCGAGCGGCGCGTCGCGATCAAAACCGTCTCCAAAAACCTGCTCGATTCCACCGAAGCACAAGGCCTGATACAGCG
Source organism: Polaromonas sp. (assembly GCF_039932935.1). Lineage (GTDB taxonomy): Bacteria > Pseudomonadota > Gammaproteobacteria > Burkholderiales > Burkholderiaceae_C > Polaromonas. Next base: position 48,920 of record NZ_JBDTPB010000039.1, on the reverse strand, counting down.
CTTCAAACGCGAAGCGCAGGCGGCCGGACGGCTCACACACCCGGCCATTGTGGCCGTCTACGAGTATGGTGAAGACGCTGAGATCGCTTACATAGCCATGGAATACGTCTCTGGCCGCGGGCTGGAGGAGTTTATGCTCGCGGGCACTCCCATGGAGCCGCACCGGGTGCGTCGTATCGCCGCGCAGCTCCTGCAAGGCCTGCACTTTGCCCATGAACTGGGTGTGGTGCACCGCGACGTGAAACCGTCTAACGTCATGCTCGGCGCGGACGACAAAGTGAAGATTTGCGACTTTGGCATCGCGCAGTTGGAGTCTTCGCAGCTCACGCAGGTGGGCACCGTGTTGGGCACACCCAGCTATATGTCGCCCGAGCAGATGCAGGGGTTGACCACGGATCGTCGTGCCGACGTTTTCTCTGCGGGCGTGCTGGTCTACCAAATGCTCACCGGGCACAAGCCCTTTGCCGGCGATTCACTCGCCTCCCTGATGCACGCCGTGCTCAAGGGCGAGTTTGCACCACCAACGCACAGAAATACGGGCCTCGAAACCGCCGTTGACGCGGTGCTCCAGCGCGCGCTGGCCATTGACCCAGCGAACCGTTTTCAGTCCGCAGCGGCCTTTGCAGGTGCGCTGGATGCCGCTTTTTCGGGCGAGCGCTGGGATTTCGACGCGTTTGACCAAACGCAAGCTTTAGCCACAGCAGAACCCAAGCCCATGGCGACGCCGATACCAAAGATACGCAAGATCGACTTCACCGCAGTGCAGCGCCGGGTCGATCTGGACGCCACCCGAGCGCTTTCGTTGCCGGGTGAAGTCGCTGCTGAAGGCACGTCAGCGGGCGCAGGCCTGGGCCGCCCGCGCGTGCTTTTTGTGGATGACGAAGAGCGCATTGTGAACGGCCTACGCCTGCTCTTTGCGCAGCAATACGAAGTTCATATTGCCACCAGTGGCGCGCAAGCGCTGGAGCTATTGGCCGAGTACCACTTTCATTTACTGGTGAGTGACCAGCGCATGCCCAACATGACGGGCACCGAGTTGCTCTCCAAAGTGCGCGTCGGTTTCCCCAATACAGTGCGTATTCTACTCACGGGCTACTCTGATCTGGCCGCCATCGTGGGCTCGGTGAATGAGGGCGAAGTCTATCGCTTTGCCAGCAAGCCCTGGGACACGCAGGAGATTCGCGCCCTCGTGGCCGAGGCCGTGGCGATTGGCCTCACCTTGGAGGACGCGCCGCCACCCTTGGCGAGCGATGCCAAGCCTGAAGAAGCCGTGCTGTTCCTGGACGAAGACCGCGAGATCTATTTGGCCGCGCGCGACGTGCTCGGCCACAGCTACCGCGTGCTTTACGCCAATGACCTGGCGGGCGCGCTGCAGGTCTTGCAAAACGACAAAGTAGGCGTGCTGGTAGCAGATATTGAAGACAGCAGACGCAGCCACCAAACTTTCTTCAAGCTCCTTAAGCAAGAACACCCCGAGATCGTGACTATTATTATGACGGAGGCGTCTGACTCGGAACTGGTGATTGAGCTCATTAACCAGGCGCGTATTTTCCGTTTTTTGAACAAGCCGCTCAAACTTCCCACACTGCAAGCGCATGTGGAAGCGGGCATGAAGCAGTTCGCGAGGCAACAGGCGCAGCCGCAGTTTTTGCAACAGCAAAAAGTGGATAAAAAAACCTCTGTGCAAAAGCACGAAGAGGGCTCGATTGGCGGCTTTATCTTGGGCTCGCTGCGCGCACTACGCAAGCGGCTTGGGGCGGCCTGAGTCTTAAGTACGCAATAACCCGGAGCTTAGTCGCTGTAGCTCAGTTGGATAGGTACCGCGCTATCGCCAACGGGACCGTTTAGCGACGAGTTTAGGAAAACTGCGGCTCGATCTTGCCAGCGCGCCGCCGTACCGGGCCGACCAAGATTTTCATGTCGTGGCCCAGCCTGGCCACTACCTCGATCGGCTTGGCGTGGACAGCCGGCAGCGTTTTGTCCAATCGCCTGGGGCTGGCTGTCAATGCAAGGCTGGTCGGGGGCGACCTGTGGTCCCTATCCATGATGCTGATGGCCGAGGCAATAGCGCCAGGGCTGGTCGCGTGGCGCGCCTACCGGGTGCCCGTCGCTGCAGCATTGCGTAGCTAGTGTCGCCGTTCGGCAAACCGGTGCGGCAGGCTCACGCCTCAACGGTCATAGGTTTCCTTTGCGAATTTTTGAGAGGGAATTCCTTGATTGGTTTTTCTCCGAGGTCGCTCGTCTTCAACCAAAAGTATGCGCATGGTCAGTCGGGGCGGTGAAGGTATCGTGGAGCTATCAGCAAAACTATTTGTTGACTACTTGTTGATATCCCCGAGACATAGGTATTTCATCTCCACATACTCCTCCATCCCATGGCTGGAGCCTTCGCGGCCCAGGCCCGACTGCTTCACGCCGCCGAAAGGCACATGCTCTGAAGCAATGACACCGACGTTGATGCCGACCATGCCGTATTCCAGCGCTTCGGCGACGCGGTAGATGCGGCCGATGTCGCGGCTGTAGAAATAGCTGGCCAGGCCAAACTCGGTGTTGTTGGCCGCGTCTATGGCTTCCTGCTCTGCCTTGAAGCGGAACACCGGCGCAAAGGGCCCGAAGGTTTCTTCCCGGGCGCACAGCATGTCGCCGGTGGCGTCCGAGATCACCGTGGGTTCAAAGAACTGGCCCTCGAGCTTGTGGCCACCCACCAGCAGTTTGCCGCCTTTGGCCAGGGCGTCGGCCACGTGGCGCGCCACCTTGTCTACTGCAGAGTCTTCGATCAACGGGCCTTGCGCCACACCTTCTTCAAAGCCGTTGCCGACCTTGAGCGTTTTGACTTTGGCCGCAAACTTTTGCACAAACTCGTCGTAAACGCCGTCCTGCACATAGATGCGGTTGGCGCAGACGCAGGTCTGGCCGGCGTTGCGGTATTTGCTGGCCATGGCGCCTTCGACAGCCGAGTCCACGTCGGCGTCGTCAAACACGATGAAAGGCGCGTTTCCGCCCAGCTCCAGCGCCAGTTTTTTGACCGTCGGGGCGCATTGCGCCATCAGGATGCGGCCGACTTCGGTGGAGCCGGTAAAGCTGATGTGGCGCACCACATCGCTGGCGCACAGCACCTTGCCAACGTCGGCACTGTGTGTACTGGTCAACACGTTCAAAACACCTGCTGGAATGCCGGCGCGCATGGCCAGCTCGGCCGCAGCCAGCGCGGTCAGCGGGGTCAGCTCGGCCGGCTTGATGACCACCGGACAGCCGGCGGCCAGTGCCGGAGCGACCTTGCGGGTGATCATGGCCAGTGGGAAGTTCCACGGTGTGATGGCTGCGCAGACCCCGATAGGCTGCTTGATGACCATCAGGCGGCGGCTGTTGTCAAACTGCGGCAGGGTCTCGCCGTTCACGCGCTTGGCTTCTTCGGCAAACCACTCGACAAAGCTGGCGCCGTACGCGACTTCGCCCTTGGCCTCGGCAAAAGGCTTGCCCTGTTCGGCGGTCATGATGCGGCCCAGGTCTTCCTGGTTGGCCATCAGCAGCTGGTACCACTTCATCAGGATGGCGTGGCGCTCCTTGCCGGTTTTGTTGCGCCAGGCGGGCCAAGCTGCGTTGGCAGCGGCAATCGCGGCCTCAGCGTCCTTGGGGCCCAGGTTGGCCACGTCGGCCAGCTTGCGGCCATTAGAGGGGTCGTTGACGTCAAAGCGCGCGCTGCCGGCGACCCACTGGCCGTTGATCAGCGCGTCGGTCTTGAAGAGACTGGGGTCTTTGAGGAGGGAGAGGGGGGAGGTTTTCATGTCCATGGAGAAACTCTTGTTTTTTAGAGGTTGGCGAAGTTTGTGAGGGGAGTAAACCCCGCTTGGGTCGACGGTGGCCGCCGACAGGATTTTCGGGCGGTCATCAGAACCCTGCGATTTCAGAAAAAATGGGCTGGAAGGGTCGCCGCGTTTCAGTTATCTATGACACGTCTGGCAAAACCTTCCAGGTAATCCATCAGCTTGTTGGCGCCACGCATCGCGGCGGTTTCGTCACCGGTGGCGATTCCCTGGGCGAGTTCCATGTGAAAGCGAGCGCCCTCCGCGATCTCGCCTTCGTGCTGATAGGCATACCAGAAACGCCGGCACTGCACGATCAATGGCTCCACGCTCTTGACAGCCGAGCTGTTGCGGCTGGCTTCATGGTTGACCTTGTCGAGTGCGTGGTCGGCCGCCATGTAGGCGTCAAGATTGCCGCGGGCTGCGGCCTTCATCATTTTTTCGGCACAACCGACGATGGCAGCGCGCTGGCTGGCACTGGCACGCCGTGCGGAGCAGGCGGCAATAACCCCCTCAAGCACGCGTCGTGTCAGGATCACGTCCAGATGGTCGGCCAGGTCGATGTTGGAGACCAGCAGCCCGCGGCGGGGCTGCGGGACGATGAGGCCGATGGACACCATGCGCAGCAAGGCTTCGCGGACCGGTGTACGTCCGAGCTGCGTGCGCTCCGCCAGATCAGCCTCGACCACGGGTGCACCGGGCTCGAGCTGCAGCGTGGAGATCATCGCCTCGATCGCGTCGTAGGCGATGTCAGCGGCTCGGCGTTTCGGCGGCGTTCGGTGCACGGTCGTGGAGGAGGACATTGTGTTGTTTCGTGTGTCGACGTTGCAGAAGGGCCTGCCATTCGCCCACAAGGCCGCGCCGAAAGAACGACACGCAGACGATGAAGGTCATGCCGATGATGATGGTAACCACTCCGCCCAGCGCGGCAAGGTGGTTCTGCATGCTGACTACAAGGGTGGAGCCTACCACGGGGCCCCAGCTGGTGCCGAGTCCGCCCAGCAGTGTCATTAGCAGCACCTCGGTCGAGGTCGTCAGCATCACATCGTTGAGCGCGGAAAGCTGCAGAACCAGGGCCTTGAGTGAGCCTGCCAGGCCGGCCAGCGCGGCGGACAGCATGAAGGCATAGAGCTTGCAGCGGTCGGTGTCGTAGCCCAGCGAGACAGCGCGTGGCGCGTTGTCGCGCAGCGCCTTGAGAGATTGACCGAAGGGCGAATGCACGATGCGGTGGATCGCCAGGAAGGCCGCCACGAACACCGCCAGGGTGAAGTAGTACATGTGGTTGTCGACTGAGAGATCGATCAGGCCGAGCAGCTTGCCGCGCGGGATGCCCTGCATGCCGTCTTCTCCACCTGTCCAGGGTATCTGCACCGCCAGGAAGTAGGCCACTTGCGAAAGGGCCAGGGTGATCATCGCGAAGTAAATACCGGTGCGGCGAATCGCCAGCGTGCCGATCAACCATCCGATCGCTGTGGCCACCGCCATGCCTGCGAGGATCGCAAGCTCGACCGGGAAGCCACTCGCTGCGAAACGGATCATCAGGATACCGGTGGTGTAGCCGGCCCAGCCGAAGAAGGCCGCGTGGCCGAACGACACCAGCCCGGTGAAGCCGATCAGCAGGTTGAAGGCCAGTGCAAACAGCCCATAGCACAGCACCTTCATGATGAAGACCGGGTAGGCGATTTCCGGGAAGGCCGGCACCAGAAGTGCGGGCACCAGGAGCACCAGCAGGATGCGGATTGGCATGGGTATGGATTTCATGGCTAGTTCTCCTTGCCAAACAGGCCGGCGGGGCGGGTCAGCAATACCAACGCCATGATCACGAAAACCACGACGGTCGAGGCTTCAGGGTAGAACAGCTTGGTCAGCCCCTCGAGCAGGCCCAGGGCCAGTCCGCTGATGATCGCGCCCAGGATGGACCCGAGACCGCCTATCACCACCACGGCAAAGACGATGTTGAGCAGGCTGGCACCCATGAGCGGATTCACCTGCATGATCGGCGCCGCCATGACCCCCGCAATGCCTGCGAGCCCTACGCCGAAGCCGTAGGTCAGGGTGATCATCAGTGGAATATTGACGCCGAAGGACTGCAGCAGCTTGGGGTTCTCGGTACCGGCGCGCAGCAGCGCGCCGAGCCGGGTTTTCTCGAAAAGATACCAGGTGACGGCGCAGATCAGTACCGAAGCGAACACCACGAAGCCGCGGTAGATCGGCAGGTACATGAAGCCCAGGTCGATGCCGCCCTGCAGCAGCGCGGGCGGATCATAACTCGCGCCCGAGATGCCGTAGAAATGGCGAAATACGCCTTCGAGCACCAGCGCAACGCCGAACGTCAGCAACAGGCCGTAGAGGTGGTCGAGATGGTAGAGCCGTTTGAGTAGCGTCTTCTCCAGCAGCACGCCCAGTGCACCAACAATCAGCGGGGCGAGAATGAGCGCAGCCCAGAAATTGATCTTAAATTCGGGGCCCAGCAGCAACGGGAGCTGCGAAAAACCGATCCAGGCGAGGAAGGCGGCCACCATGAACTGCGCACCATGCGCGAAGTTGATGATGTTGAGCAGGCCGAAAATAATGGCTAGGCCCATGCTCAGCATGGCGTAAAAGCAGCCGTTGATCAAACCCACCAGCAACTGGGCCAGCAGGGACTGCATCGGGATGTCAAACATGTGTGTGTGTTCCGTGGTGAGTGGCATGGCCCCGTCGTCATGACGTTGGCCGCGCGGCACGTGGATTACTTGGCGATCTGACAGGCGGGATTGATGGGCGGGTACACATCGACGCCTTTGAGAACAGCCTTGACTTTGTAGTAGTCCCAAGGTGCTTTTGATTCGGCTGGCGTCTTCACCTGCAACAACAGCATGTCGTGCACCAGCGCGCCGTCTTCCCGCAGCTTTCCGTTGCGGATCACGGCGTCGTTGATCGTCATCTTGCGCAACTGCGCCATGACGGCCTTGGCCTCATCGGTGCCCGCGGCCTGCACCGCCTTCAGGTAGTTCAGCGTGGCTGAATAGACCCCGGCCTGGGCTGCGGTCGGCATGCGCTTTTGCTGGGCGAAGAACTTCTTCGACCAGGCACGCGAGCGGTCGTCGAAGTCCCAGTAAAAAGCTTCGCTCAGGTACATGCCCTGTGCCTTGTCAAGGCCGATGCTGTGCACGTCGGAAATGTAGGTGAGCAGCGGCGCGACGATCTGCTTTTTTGTGATGCCGTACTCGTTGGCCTGCTTGACAGCGTTGATGGTGTCGCTACCGGCATTGGCCAGCGCGATCACGTCGGCCTTGGATGACTGCGCCTTCAAAAGGAATGAGGAAAAATCGTTGCCCGGGAACGGATGGCGTGAACTCCCGACGACGCTCCCGCCCATGGCCTTGATGACTTCGGTGGCATCCTTTTCCAGCGAATGACCAAACGTGTAGTCTGCGGTGATGAAGTACCAGCTTTTTTTGCCTTCCTTGACCAGCGCACGCGCGGTGCCCGCTGCCAGCGCGTAGGTGTTGGTGGTCCATTGCGCGGTCAGCGGCATGCATTTTTCGCCGATGATGGCTGTGGCCAGGCCCGATGAGGGCATCACCACCCGATTCTTCTGCTTGGCGATTTCCATCACTGCCAAAGCGGTCGAGGAGGTGGGGAAATCCGTCACCATATCGACCTTGCCTTGGTCGAACCAGCTGCGCGTCAAATTGGCGGCCACGTCGGGCTTGTTCTGGTGGTCGGCGAAAACCAGCTCGATCGGCTTGCCGAGCACCTTGCCACCCATCTCCTCGATCGCCAGGCGCGCGGCCGTGACCGAGCCTTGGCCGGAGAGGTCCGAATAAATACCCGAAAGATCGTTGAGAACGCCGATTTTGACGACATCGTCGCTGACCTGTGCATGGGCGACCAGTGCTGCGCAGGCCGCCAGAGACACGGAAAGTTTCTTGAATTGCATGAGAGGCTCCAGGGGTTGAGGGGAGTTGAAGAGATGGGGTGGATGGGGCTGAAAATTCAGATGCCGAGCAACTCGGTGAGCCGCTCCTGCCGGGTTTCGACGTCGCGGCGCTCGATGACTTCGACCACCTGTCCGTGTTCGACCACGTAATGACGGTCTGCCAGATGCTTGGCAAAGCGGAAGTTCTGCTCGACCAACACGATCGTGAAGCCCTGCGCCTTGAGCTCACGGATCACCTGACCGAGCTTTTGCACAATGACGGGTGCCAGGCCCTCGGTGATCTCGTCGAGCAGCAGCAGGTTGGCGCCGGTGCGCAGGATGCGCGCCATCGCGAGCATCTGTTGTTCGCCACCGGACAGCCGCGTGCCGGGGCTGTGGGCGCGCTCCTTGAGGTTGGGAAACGTGGCGTAGATTTGTTCGAGAGACATGCCGCCTTCGCCGACCCTGGGCAGCAGCAGCAGGTTCTCTTCGGCGGTGAGCGAAGCGTAGATGCCGCGCTCTTCCGGGCAGTAGCCGATACCGAGGCGGGCGATGCGGTGTGTCGGCATGGCAATGGTTTGCTGGCCGGCGACCTGGATCGAGCCGGTGCGTTTGCCGACCAGGCCCAGAATGGCGCGCAGCGTCGAGGTGCGGCCGGCGCCGTTGCGGCCCAGCAGCGTGACGCATTCGCCCGCCTTGACTTCGAGGTTGATGCCCTGCAGGACATGCGATTCTCCGTACCAGGCGTGAAGATCGCGGATCGCCAGCATGGTGCGGCCCGTGTTCGTGGTGTGGGTGGTGGGCTCAAGCATCTTCAGTGGTTCCCATATAGGCTTCGCGCACGGCGGGGTCGACAGAGACCGCCGAGTACGGCCCCTCGGCCAGCACTTCGCCGCGCTGCAAAACGGTGATGGTGTCGCTGATGTCGGCCACCACCTTCATGTTGTGTTCGACCATCAGCACCGTGCGATGGGCGGCGACCTTTTTGATCAGCTCCTTGATGCGATCCACATCTTCGTGGCCCATACCCTGTGTCGGCTCGTCGAGCAGCAGCAGTTCGGGGTCGAGCGCCAGCGTGGTGGCGATCTCCAGTGTGCGCTTGCGGCCATAGGGCAGATCAGCGGCCAGCAGCGAGGAAAAACGCGCCAGGCCCACCTGCTCAAGCAGGGCCATGGCCGGTGCGTCAAGTTTTCGCATCGCCGCGATCGGCTGCCAGAAGTGGTAGTCCACGCCGAGTTTGCGCTGCAAGGCGATCTTGACGTTCTCCAGCACCGAGAGTTGTGGGAACACTGCGGAGATCTGAAACGAGCGCACGATACCGCGGCGCGCGATCTGCGCTGGTTTTTCCTGGGTAATGTCCGTTCCGTTGAACAGGATCTGGCCCTCGGTGGGGCCATGGAACTTGGTCAGCAGGTTGAAGACCGTCGTCTTGCCGGCTCCGTTAGGCCCGATCAACGCGTGGATCGAACCGCGGCGAACACGCAGGTCAACCTTGCGCACGGCGAGGAAGCCGCGGAACTCCTTGCTAAGCCCCTTGGTTTCGAGAATGATGTCCTGTGGCATGGGGGTGTGGTTCGCTTTCAATCGGTGTGGGATAAATTGGCCAGCGTTGTGATGCGCGCCGGTGACAGCGGTGGCCGAGGCGCGGGCGGTGTCCATTCAAAGAGGAACTGCGCTGCCGCGCTGCACACGCGGCCCTGGCAGGCACCCATGCCACAGCGGCTGTGCAGTTTGGCGTCGGTCCAGCCGCTGCACTGGGCGAGCGCGGCGTGTGGCACGTCCTCGCAGCGGCAGACCAGCGTGTCGGGTCGGGGGAGCTGTTTCAGCGACGGGGACAGCGCGAAGCGGCGGTGCAACTGCGTGGCGAAAGCCTCCCAGCGGGCACGATCGGGCCAAGACTGCTGCGCGGCGGTGATGTTGCCGACAGCAGCGTGTCCGGCGATCGTGCCTTGCGCCAGCGCCCGTTCGCTGCCGCCAAAGCCCGTGCATTCGCCGGCCGCAAAGACGCCGGGCACGTTGGTAGCCTGAAAGGCATCGAAGGCCAAGGCCTGGGCGCCGCCAAGACCCGGCACGAGCGTGCAGCCCAGCAACTGGCCCAATTGGGTGTTGGAAATGAGGCCAAAGCCGCAGGCGATGCGGTCGCAGGCCATCTCGATGACCTTGTTTCCTTGTCGCAGCTGAACCGATTCGATACGGCCTCGACCTTGCGCCGAGACAATGTGACAGGAGGTGCGATAGCTCTTGTCAACGAGTTTGAGTGCCTGAAAGGCCTTGCCCGGCCAGCGCGCCAGTTGCGCCGCAAAGGCCGCGACTGACGCAAGGCTGGCCTGCTCCGCCACACGCAACACTTGCGCACCGCTTTTGCGTGCCGTGGCTGCGGCTGCCAGAAGCAGGGGGCCGCTGCCGGCGATCACGACGCGCTCGCCCGCGACCGGCAGGCCGGTCTTGATGAGAGCCTGCAGTCCGCCGGCACCGGTGACACCGGGCAGCGTCCACCCCGGGAAAGGCAGCAGCAGCTCGCGCGCGCCGGTGCACAGGATCAGCTTGTCGTAGTGCTGTGTCCAGCCGCTTTCGGCGTCTTCGAGCAACAGCGCCTTGGTGCCGGCCAGACCGACCACGCGGGTGCCGCAGAGCACCCGCACATGGGCGCAGCGTGCGAGCGCCTCGCGCTGCCGCAGCGCCTGCAACGGCAAATGAGCGGCCGGGCCGTCGCGCCAAATCTGGCCGCCGGGGGCCGGGTTGTCGTCGAGCAGCGTGATGTGGGCACCATTGGGGGCGGCGGCCAGCGCGGCCGCCATGCCGGCCGGGCCGGCGCCGACGATCAGCAGTTCGCAGAAGGACGTGGAAGCGCTCATGGGTTCAGTCCGCATGTCGGGTACCGGTTTCCACCTGCATGCCGTCGCTGCACAGCGTTTGGCACGCCAGGCGGCGGCGTCCGTCTATCGTTAGCCGGCATTCGTGGCAGATGCCCATGCCGCAGAACGGCGCGCGTGCTTCGCCGCTGACGGAAACACGCGAACAACCCGGCGGGCGCAAGGCCAGCGCGGCAACCACGGTGGTGCCCGCCCGCACGCGCAGCGGCTGGCCGTCGATCAGCAACGCCACGCTGGCAGCATGCGCCCTCTCGGGGAACAGCGAATACTCGAAGTGATGAGGGTAGAGGGCCATTTATGCAGTTTCCAGAAAGCGCTGCGCGCGATAGGGCTCGGCGTCGAAGGGCAGGACCGCGCCGGTGAGCTGTGCCGCCAACAGGCGGGCAGTGGCCGGGGCCGTGGTCACGCCCAGGCCTTCGTGGCCGACGGCCAGCCACAGGCCATCGCGTTGCGGGTGACGGCCGATGATGGGCAGGCTGTCCGGCGTGGCGGCGCGAAAGCCGGTCCAGCTACGGATGATGTTGAGATCGGCCAGCGACGGCAGGTAGTCCAGTGCGCGGCGCAGCATGCGTCCGAGCATGAGCGCCTCCACCGCCGGGTCGGTCGTGTCGAACTGGCGCGAGGAACCGATCAGCAACTGTCCGGTCGGGCGCGGCTGCACGTTGAAGGCGACCGAATCGCCGTCGCTGTGGTGCGCGCTGCTGATGTAACCCAGCTCGACCAGCTGGTGGTGCACCGTGCCGGGGTAGCGGTCGGTAATCGCGAGATGGCCCTTCTTCGGGCGGATCGGCAGCTCCGGGCAGAAGCGAGTGGCCTGGATGCCAGCGGCCAGCAGCACGGCGCTGGCGCTGCGCCAGCTACCGTCCGACAGCCGCACGCGGGAGCAGTCGATGGCGGTGACTTCCATCTGTTCGAGGGTGATGGTGCGGGGGGCTTGCGTGAGTAGCCAGCGTGCGGCGCTGGGCGCGTAGACCACGCTGTCGCCGCCGACCTTGAGCGCGCCTGCCAGGCCCGGGCGCAGCGCCGGCTCGGCCGCAGCCAGCGCGGCGGCACCCAGTAGCTCGCAGGCGACACCATGGGCCTGCAGGCGTTGCTGCTTTTCTTCAGCGGCGGCCATTTCCGCGTCGTTGGCGGCCAGCCACAGCGTGCCGCAGCGGGTGAAGGCGCAATCGGCATTCATGCGCGGCGCCCAGTCGTGCCAGAGCTTCAGTGATTCGTGGCTGAGCGTGAGTTCGGCCGGGTTGTCGTCCATCACCACCAGATGGCCCATGCCGGCATGGGTGGCGCCGCCCAGGCCAGAGTCCAGCACCAGCACGCTGAGACCGGCCCGCGCGAGTTCATGGGCGCAAGCCGCGCCGACGATGCCGGCGCCAATGATGATCACATCGGCGTTCATCGGCTTGCGCTCGTAATAACCCATTGAGGCATGTCCGCTCCGTCCTTCTTTCTTTGTCTTCAGCTGGCAAACCAGGTGTCGTTGAGGCGGTAGCCCTCGGGGAAGGGGTCCTCGGGGTCAGCGCCGTAATAGGACACACCGGTGAGCCAGGCACGGCCACTGATGTTGGGCAGCACAGCGGGCTGCCCGCCGACCTGCGTCACCGCGTCAATACGGCAGTTGAATTGCGTGTCCAGCACGGACAGATGGACGAACGCTTCACCCACCCACAGCTCGCCGCGCGTATGCATCAGGGCCATGCGTGCCGAACTGCCGGTGCCGCAGGGGCTGCGGTCCAGACGGCCTGGCGAGACCACCACGGCGTTCTTGGCGGTCTTGACGCCATTCACCGTCTCCAACGGTCCCGCAAACAAGGTCTGGTTGATGGTGTGGATTCCGGGTTTCTCCGGATGGACGGAGGGCAATTGCACTGCCGCGGCCAGCTTGATGCGCTCACCCGCTTCCACCAGCGCGCGAGCCTCGCTGCGATCCAGCGAGAAGCCCAGCGCCGCCGCATCAACGATGACGTAAATCATGCCGCCATAGGCCACGTCCACCACAAGGGTGCCCAGGCCCTGCACCTCCACGGGTTGGCGCTGGTGCATGACGAACGAGGGCACGTTCTGAAAGGCGACGCGGCGGCATTTTCCGTCAGCGCATTCGGCACGCACGCGCACCAGGCCGGCGGGGGTGTCCACGCACAGCTGCGTCACCGGCGTTTGCATAGGCACCATGCCGCTTTCGAGGACGGCGGTCACGGTGCAGATCAGGTTGGAGCCCGACATCGGCGGGTAGTAGTCCGACTCAATGACGATCATGCCGAAGTCCGCCTCTGGCGCAATGGGAGGGGTCACCAGGTTGACGGCGGCGTTCACGCTGCCGCGCGGGTCTGACAGCAGCATGCCGCGCAGCCAGTCTTGATCGGCCTGCAAGGCTTGCTGGCGTTCGAACATGGATGCCGCGCGGGGCGCGATGACGCCCCCGGTGATGACTCGCCCCACTTCTCCTTCGGCATGAGCGCCGATGACGGTGATGGCATTTTTCAGTTGCATGAATTCTCCAGGGGTTACAGGGGGTTCCGGGTGGTTCTCTTGAACTCGCTACCGCAGCAGCGCCAGCACGTCGTCACGCAAGGCGCGCGGAATTCGCACACCTTGAGCAAGGCTTCGCGCCCGCGCCTCGAAGCGGCGCTGGGAGGGAAGCCGCGCGCCCTGATCCGTGATGGCCTGGAACAGCTGCTCCGCGCGCGCCTGGTCCGCCCGGGCATCGCCTTGGGAAAAGAAGGTTGGGTCGAAGGCGAGAATCAGCTCGCCGTGGCAAGGCGTTCCGCCGGCGTCGCCATCAAGGGCTTTCGACTCCATGCTGGTCAGATCACCGATCAACGGGCCCGCCAGTAACTCGATCATGGTCGACAGCGCCGAACCCTTGTGCCCGCCAAAGGTCAACATGGCGCCGTGCTGCAGCACCGTGGCCGCATCCGTACTCGGCGCGCCGGTGGCATCTATGCCCCAGCCTGGCGGAATCGCACGGCCGCTGCGGCGGTAGAGGTCGATCTCGCCGCGCGCGACGGCGCTGGTCGCAAAGTCGAAGACATATGGGTGACCGCCGGGGCGCGGCCAAGCGAAGGCCATCGGATTGGTGCCGAATACCGGCCGGCTGCCGCCGGCCGGGGCGACCCAGGCATGGCTCGGCGTCATCGCCAGAGCGGCCAGGCCTTGCTCCGCGAGGCTTTCGACCTCGGGCCAGAGGGCGGAGAAGTGAAAACAGTTGTTGATGACCAGTGCCGCGATGCCGGTACGCCGCGCCTTCAGGGCCAGGTGCTGGCTGCCGATCTCGAACGCGAGTTGCGAAAAGCCGAACTGCGCGTCGACCACCACGATGGCGGCTGAGCGATCGGTGACCTTCGGCTCGGCATGGCATGACACCTTGCCGTCCTGCAGCGAGCGCGTGCACATCAACAACCGGAACACGCCGTGCGAATGGCATTCGTCGCGCTCTCCCGCCACGATGACGCGGGCGATGGCTTCGGCATGCGTCCCGGACAGGCCATGGTGGGTGAGCACCCGCAGCGCAAGCTGATGGACTTCGCTGAGCGAGAGGGCGATGGTATCGGCCATTGTTGATACGGCGATGCCTTCGGTCACATCGGCATTCACAACCGGATACCCCAGGCGAAGGGATCGTCTTCTTCGATCAGCAGGGTGGCCTCGGCGCTCATGTGGGCGCGACCGCGCAGGGTCGGGATGATTTGGCCGCCCTCCATGGCGTAGCTGGCCTCGAAGCGGCTGCCGATGACACTGGCCTGGTGCCAGACCTCACCGGGCGCGAGCTTGCCGTCGGCGGCGAGGCAGGCGATCTTGGCGCTGGTGCCAGTGCCGCACGGCGAGCGGTCATAGGCCTTGCCGGGGCAGAGGACAAAATTTCGGCTGTCGGCGCCCTGATCGTCGTCGGCGAAAAGCTCAATGTGGTCAATCTCCGCGCCTTGGGCGCCGGTGATGCCCTGCGCGGCCAGTGCCTCACGCAGCGCCCAGCTGTAGGCGGTCAATGCATCCAGGTTGTCGCTCGCCACGCGCTGCCCGTGCTCACTCACAAGGAAGAACCAGTTGCCGCCCCAGGCCACGTCGCCGCACACCGCGCCATGGCCCGGTACTTCGACCGCGACCTGATTCAGGTGCCGCCAGGCCGGCACGTTGCGCACGCTCACCGAACCATCGGCATGCAGTGTGGCGGTCACGGTGCCGACCGGCGTTTCGATGCGGTGCTCACCGGCCCGGATGCGGCCCATGTAAGCCAGCGATGCCACCAACCCGATGGTGCCGTGGCCGCACATGCCCAGGTAGCCGGTGTTGTTGAAGAAGATCACACCCGCGGCGTTGGCCGGGTCCACGGGCTTGCAGAGCAGCGCACCCACGACCACATCACTGCCGCGTGGCTCCAGCACCGCCGCGGTGCGCCAGTCGTCGTGCTGCTTTTCCATTAGCGTGCGCCGCTCGGCCATGCTGCCGGCGCCCAGATCGGGAAAGCCGTCGACGACCAGCCGGGTCGGCTCGCCGCCGGTGTGGGAGTCAATCACCTTGATGTGTTTCATATCGCAGCCTCCAAAAGGTGGGTTCAGTGCGTGGATTTCAGGAACTCGACGGTCTCGGGCCTTTGCGGGCTGCCAATGACCTGCTCAGGCGTGCCAATTTCGTGAATCACACCATTGCGGAAGAAAGCCACCCGGTCCGAGACGTCGCGCGCAAAACGGATCTCGTGGGTGACGAGGATCATGGTCATGCCTTCGTCGGAGAGCATGCGCAGGGTGTCCAGCACCTCGCCGACCAGCTGTGGATCAAGCGCCGAGGTGACCTCGTCGAACAGCATGTAGTCGGGTGACATCGCGAGAGCGCGTGCAATCGCCATGCGCTGCTGCTGGCCGCCCGAGAGCTTTCCGGGAAAGACATTGATTTTTTCGCGCAGACCGACATGGCTGAGCTGGCGAACGGCAATTTCCTCGGCCTCTGCCTTGCCCTTGCCGAGCACCTTGCGCGGGGCGAGCATGACGTTTTCCAGCACCGTCAGGTGCGGGAAGGCATTCCATTGCTGAAAGACAATGCCGATACGCTGGCGCAGCTTGTTCAAGTCTATGCCCGGGGCGTGAACATCGGTGCCGTCAACGCGGATAGCGCCTTTCTGGATGGGCTCCAGGCCATTGATGCACATCAGCAGCGTGGATTTTCCCGAGCCCGAGCCGCCGATGACGGAGACCACTTCGCCCTTGCTCACGGTCATGCTGACGCCCTTGACCACCTCGAGCTGCCCGAAGGACTTGTGAACATTGTCAATTTCAATCATTTTCTTGCCACCTTTTTTCGACACGCGTGCCTGCCCATGCGACACCCCAACTCATGACGTAATAAATCAACCCTGCAATGCACAGCACGAACAGCGGTTCCTGGATGCGTGTGACGATGGTCTGTGAGGAACGCAGCAGTTCGATGATGCCGATCCATAACACCAGCGAGGTGTCTTTCATGACACCCAGCGTCAGATTGACCCAGCCGGGGAAGGACACCCGGGCGGCCATGGGCAGCACGATGTAGCGCAGGGCCTGGGAATAAGTCATGCCCAGCGAGCGCGCCGCGCGGATCACATTCGCGGGCACCGAGAGCACGCCGCCACGAACTATTTCAGTGCAGTTGGCGGCGCTGTAGATGCCGAGCACCATGCAGCCCACGGAAAAAGCGCTCCATTCCAGGCCAGCGATGCTTTTGAGTGCGTTAAAAAGCACGAACTGAATCAGCAGGGGGACGCTGCGGAACACATCCAGAAACCAGGCCAGCGGCAGGGTGAACCGGGGCAGCGCCGTGCGCAACAGTCCAAAAAACATGCCGGCCAGCGTGCCCAGCAGCATGGCCCACAGCGTAAGACTGAGCGTCACCCAGGCACCCTCCAACATGAAGAGCAGATCGTTCCCGGTAAAGCTGGTGGAAAGGCTGTTAGATAGCATGGTCAATTCTCAATTCTTCAGTACCGGAACAAGCGCCAGGCCATCAGCCTGGCCGCCAGGACGATGGCCTTGGCGATGGCGTAATAGATGACCGCTGCCAGGGCGAAGAACTCGAAGGTGCGGAAGGTCTTGACGTTGTAGTCCTGCGTGACCCCGGTCAGGTCGTTGTTGAGCCCGACGATGACGCCCAGCGAGGTCATCAGAACGGCCCAGACCATCTGGTTGGTCAGCGGATAGAACACAATGCGCAGCAGCTGTGGCACGACGATCAGGCGGTAGGCCTGGAACGCGCTCATGCCCAGCGACCGCGCCGCGCGTATCTGGGTTTCCGGTATGGCCTTGAGCCCACCCCGGAAGTTTTCGGCCAGGTAGCCGGCATTGTTGAAGGTGATGCCCGCCAGCAATGCAATCCATGAACTGGTGTGCAGGCCGAAGGAGCCCAGACCGAAATACAGCATGTAGATCTGAAACAGCGATGGGGTGTTGCGCGCGATCGAAACCCAGGCATCGGAAAAGCCGCGCAGCATCGGGTTGCGCATTTGCCGCATCGCAGTCAGAACGAGCGCGATCAGTACGCCGAAAATCATGGACAGCACGGCGGTTTCGACCGTGACCCAGGCGCCGGCCATCATGTCTGGCAGCGCCCTCAAGGCCGGGCGCCAGTGGAAGGTGTAGTCAAAGTCGAACATCGGGTCTGCAGAGCCTTACAAAAGAGGGGCGGGAACGCCCGGTGTGAGCCAGGCAGGGCGATGGCTCGGCGCCAGGCCGGTACAGGCGGCTTCGACGCAGTCGGCCAGTGAGCCAAAGTGCACCTGGCGGCCGGTCAGCCCGGGGGCATAGTGCGCGTATTTGCCCGAATTGGTCATGATGACGCGCGCCAGTGGCGACACGATGGGTTCGTCCAGCATGCACCAGCAGGTGTCGGTCAGGATGTTGACGCCGAAGGCTTCGAGCACGGCGATGTCCCCATTGCGCGTGGCATCGGCATGAACGGCGCGGCTGGTCGTGAGAACCAACGCAGTGGCCCTGCGGCGGGTGCGCCCCCGGCACAGGCGTGCGAGGGCGGCACATTCGCTGACCGAGAAGTGAGGGTTTCCCAGCGCGACCAGATCCACGCGCGCATCGCTTGCACTGTTCAGCCCGTGCCATGCCTTGTCCAGCTCATCGACTGTGATGTGATGCTCTGCTTCGGGAGGCACGCCGCCAAGGGCTGATTCCGTATCGGGTGCCTCCGGGGTGACGCCGGCGATGTGAAACATCGGCGCCGAACTGGTCGTGGCAAACGCCGCACTGAAAGCCTTGAGCTCATCCCGGCTCGGTGATGCAGACTCCAGACCGCAGATGACCGGAATGCGATGGCCGGTCAGCAGGCCGACCCAATAGCCCAGCAGCGGATAGAAGGCATCGTCAAGGGCTTGCAACATTGGCAACTGAAGCCGAAGCGTGGCCCGCCGATGGCCCGTCAGGTGGCAACCGGTCTTGGGCGCGCGGCCGATCAGGGCGATGCAGATATCCAGAAAATCCGCGTACTTGGCGGTACGTGCGCCCAGGACGCTGTTGGCGAACACGACGGCATTCGACTCCGCCCAGACGATCTGCTGACCCGCTGTCGGCGCGCTGTCGAGCAGGTAGGGCGCGCACGTAAAGCTCGGGCTGGCTCCCATGTCCACATAAGCTTGAGCGAGCGCGCTGGCGGGCTCGCCAAACGCCGGGTCTACGCCCAGCATGCGCCAACGCCTCTGGTCGACAGAGATAGAATTCAGCGTGGTGGGTATCTTGACCTTCCCACCCCAATCGCGCAGCTGACAAGCGAACCGCAGGCTGGCCGCGCCTGTGTAAATGCAGCCATCGATATGGGCCTGAACCACATCCATCAACTCGTCCGCTCCCTGAATTTGGGCCATCCGCAAGACGACCTGCATGGCGACTTGCCTGGCCCTGCCCTGCTCGCCGTCAAGGATGGCCTGGTCGCAGGGGTTCAGCTTGATGGTGTCGGATTCCCGCGAGGCAAAGCATGGTGCGGCCTCCGCATCGGCCGGCAATGCGCTTGGCAGGCCCTCTTCGTTTGTTGTTGTCAGTTGTCCGTCCGCTTGCAGACTTGCCCAGCGTGCATCCCGCAGCTGGGAAAATGCCTGGGTACCGACGCTGACGACAGGCAGCTGACGTCCAAATATTAGCTCTGCGACGATGGCGCCCAGCACCAGTATTTCGTCGGGCTGTTCCAGAATCAGTGCGCCAGGTCCGCGCCCATTGAGGATGACTTCGAGCAGCACGCTGCTACCAGTGCACGAGCCGCGACCATGAGGAATGGCCAGTACCTGCCCGGCGATGAACCTTCCGCTGAGGGGGTGATGGCGGTCAATGATCTCCCCACTCGACGGATCCACGCCCCCCCAAAAACTCAGGGAGGTATCGCCGTACAGCAGCGGCCCCTGCGCTGCCCCGCCAGTGAGCTGGCAAGTTTTCATACAGTGAGCGGACATCTCAAGTCTTCTGAAAGTCGGAACGCAAGGGCTGCTGGATGAAACAGTCTGGGCTGATCAGTAGTAGACGCCGGGCACCATCAGTTCCGGCACCTTGCCGCCTACCCATTTCTGGAAAAGCTCGGCGTAGCGGCCCGAACGCACCTGCTGATTGACAAAGAGGTTCAGGTAGTGGATCAGCCCGTACTCACTGCGCTTGGCAGCGAGCGACACATAGTCGACGACGTAGGGCGCATTGCCCACGACCTTCAAACCCTTGTATTTGCCTGATTTGATCGACGCGTAGGCCACGGTAGAGGTCACGACGGTCGCATCAACATGACCCTGACTTACCGCGAGGATGGTGTCTGCCTGATTCTGGTAGGCGCGGAAACTTCCCTTGGGAGAATTCCAGGCTTTGACATCCTTTTCGAGAGCTATCGCTTCAAAGGTGCTGGAGGTATTGCCTACCGGACGGCCCTTGAGGTCCGCGTAGCCTTTGATGCCGGTGTCTTCGCGCGTCAGGACCACCATCTGGAATGCAAAATAGGGAATGGTCATGCCAACGGTCTTGGCGCGTTCCAGCGTGTCGGACGTGGAACCGACGATGACGTCGACGCGGTTGGACGTCAGCGCGGGGATGCGGTCGGCAAATGGGGTCTCAACCACTTCAGCTTTGACGCCAAGCACTTTGGCCAGATCATTGCAATAGTCCACGTCAAAACCAATTGGGTTGTTGCTGGCGTCACGCGAACCCATGGGCGGAAAGTCCAGTACAACAGCGCAGCGTAATTTTCCCGATTCGATGATGCTGTCGAGTTTGTCGGCGGCATGTACCGCCTGGGTCGCATACAGGCCGAAAGCACCGGCGGCGACGAGAACGAGGGTCTTCAGTTTCATGTGAACTCCTAATAAGTTGGGGGATACCAGAGAAGCAGGGGACGCAGGAAGATGCGGCCTCTTCAGGAGACCGCGGGATGCTCAGGGGACGCTCTAAGGGGGTGACTCAGGGAACGGACTGGTACTGCGCTGGCCGCGTGGCCAGGGCCTTGTTCACAACGGTGGTGATGAATTCACGTTCGGCGCCAATCAATGGCAGGCGCGGACGGCGCATGTGCTCGGTGCCCACGCCGACCAGTACGTCGATGAGCTTGAGGTTTTGCACCAGCTTGGTGGAAACGTCCAGATGCAGCATGGGAGTCATCCACTGGTAGAGCTTGAGGGCCTCGGAAAATTTGCCGGCCTTCATCAGGTCGTACAGTGCAACGGTCTCACGCGGAAAAGCGCAGCCCACGCCGGCCAGCAGCCCGTCGCAGCCCAGGGCCAAGCCTTCATAGGCCAGATCGTCCACGCCGAGGAAGAGCTGGTAGCGGTCGCCCAGCGCGTTGCGCAGGTCGGTGATGCGGCGGATGTTGTCAGTGCTTTCCTTGATCGCGACAATCCATTCGCAATCGGCCAGCTCGGCCATGTGCTCCGGCTTCAAATCGACGCGGTAGGCCACCGGGTTGTTGTAGATCATGAGCGGCTTTTGCGCCGCAGCGGCCATGGTGCGCACGTTTTGCATGGCTTCGCGTGCGTCGGCCACGTAGATGACGGAGGGCATCACCATGAAGCCGGCTACGCCAAGCTTGTTGGCGCCTTCTATATAGCGAATGGCTTCACGGGTGCTGGTTTCCGAGACGTTGGCCAATACCGGGACGCGCCCCTTGCTGGCCTCCAACGCGATCTTTGCGACCTGGAGTTTTTCTTCCAGCGACAGCGTACTGGCCTCGCCGAGAGATCCGCAAGTGACGAGCCCGTGAATGCCGTTGCGAATCTGGAAGTCGATGTGCCTGGCGGTGCCTTCGGCATCGATGCTTTCGTCGGCGTGAAATTTGGTGGTGATGGCGGGAAAAATACCTTGCCAGCGGGTTTTGCTCATGGGGGAATGTCCTTGATTGAGTTTGGTGATGAATTGGTGCGAATGCCTGACTGTTAATATATTAGCAACATATCTACAATATCTTATTAGGGTTTTTACCAAGTGACTCATGGGATATATGGTTGAAAAGATTCTTCGCCTGACCGGTGGGCATGGCGTCGATGTGCCATCGAGGCACTTGGCACGCAGGCCACCTTCGAGGCAGCGCTCCGCGGGTTTAGTCGCAGTAAGCGCCGATAGACAATCGCGCCATGACTGACAGATACCAGAAGACGATGATTGGCGAACTGCGTAAGGTGCTCAAGCGGATGCACTACCCGCTGGAAATCATGCTAATTTGTGTACGCTGGTACGTGGCTTATCCACTGAGCTTGAGGCACATCGAAGAAATGATGCGTCATGTGGTTGGTGGTCACGGAGTCTTGGGTGCGGCTGCGGGCTGTGCCATCGGACACCACAGGGCCACAAAAAAAGAGTTATTTCGCCCCGGAGCCGACGCAACGCGCAAATCGATCTGTTCTTTGCTTCCATCGCGGATGCCTTCGGCGACCGAGCAATCGGAGTCATCTTGTCCGGCTATGCCGTGGACGGCACCGCAGGATGCAAGCACATCAAGGAAAAGGGCGCCATCACTTTTGCGCAGGATAATTCGGCAGAGGTCGGTAGCATGCCTGTCAGTGCGCAGGCATCAGGCTATGTGGATTTTGTTTTGCCGCCGGACAAGATTTCTGCCGCGCTGATCGAGATTGGAGCGCGCTTCGCTCGCAGTGTTTGAGTCGGCGAGTGCGCTTGGGGCGGACGGCGATGAGACTTGGCCCTGTTCTGCAAGTCGTTGAACAGCATCGCTCGATTCTGTCCACGTGTGCTTGGTGCGCTAGCAGACAGACCGGCCGCGCTAGTACAGCCAATATATTCCTACAGCTATTTAGATGCCAGTGATCGCCACGGTGCCAAAAAGGACGGCACTCGATGTCTCGGGAACGATTCGCAGAGTAAGCGAGGATTTGTAGCATGGCTGCAGTGGCGCAATTGTTACCCAGGCGTTGACTGGCCCACACGCACCCACGCAATGAAGTACCACGTTTCGGAAGTCCCATCCCCCACTGAGGTCGAGCTCAAGTTCGTCGTCCCGCCATCAAAACGCGGTGCGATTTCACGCGCGCTGCGCAGCAGCCCATGCCGCACCCAGCGCTTGCAGTCGATTTACTATGACACGGCTGATGATCGACTCGAAGCGCAGGGACAGTCGGTGCGCTTGCGCAAGGAAGGCCGAGGTTGGGTACAGACGGCCAAGGCGCCCACGGACGACCCATTTTGCCGTTTGGAGCACAACGTCAGCGTGGTTGTCTCGCGCGGGCGAAGCTCGCCTGAGCTGGATCTCGCACTTCATGACGGCACGCTCGTCGGCGCAGCTTTACGAGCCACGTTGGGAGATGCATCTCAAGGGCTCAATGACGCCGCCCTTGTCGAACGTTTCCGCGTCAATGTCTCCCGGATGGCGCGCACCGAGTCGGCTAGGGGTACGCTTATCGAGTTAGCACTCGACACGGGAGTCATTCTCGCTGGCGGGCAGTCCATCCCCATCTGCGAATTCGAAATGGAGATGAAGGCCGGAAGCGAGGTCGAGCTTATCCGGCAAGCTACGACATGGTCGTCCGAGAATGGTCTGTACTTCAGCACGTTGTCGAAGTCAGAGCAGGGCTTCCGGCTTGCCCATGGCGGCTCGGAGGGCCGTCCGGTCACTGCCATCGATGCAGCGGTCAAGCTGAACGTTGACGCAGCCGGATTTCTGGTCGCCACGTTGGCAAATTGCTTGCGGCAGGTTCTCGAAAATGCAAGCGAAATCGCCACCGGTGCTTCGGACGAAGAGTTCGTCCATCAGCTCAGGGTCGGGTTGCGCCAAATTCGAACTGCACTGCGCGAGTTGAGGGGCCTCGGCCCTGAGGCTGAACCCGCATGGGAAAGAAGCTTTGCCCGTGCTGCCCGCGAACTTGGCGCACACCGTGACGCTGTCACAGTCGTCCCAGCGATCCGGGCGGCGATGATTGCCGCGGGTCTAAAGTGGGACGGAGAGCCAAAGTCCGCGTCATTAATCCGAAGTCCGCAGTCCGTGGTGCGTGACGCCGAATTCCAACAAACCATGCTTGCCATTTTGGCGTTCTGCCGTTCGCAGTCAGACCAAGGTATGCAGGACCGTCGTGCTCGCAGGGCGCTGCGGGCCAAGCTCGTGCGCGCGATAGAGGCACTCCACAGAAAGTTGGTCCGCGATGCACCGCTATTCTCCTCGCTTTCTCTAGCACATCAACACCGCGTCCGAAAACTGGTGAAGCGGCTGCGCTACCTCAGCGAGTTCACAGCGCCGCTATTCGACGCCGAACGGGTCAAGCGTTACCTCGACAGCTGGCGCGGGGCTCAGGAAGCGCTCGGCGAATACAATGATTATCGCGTCGGCCTCGCCGCGTTTAGCGCCGACTTACAAGTTGAATCGCGCGCTAAGTCAGCCCTTCGGTGGTTCGCTTTGCGCCTTCGCGACTGCGTCAAGCGTTGCGAGCGAACTCTTCATAAGGCGGCAAAAGCGCCCGTTTTCTGGAAAGAATGAGGCCGCAGCGGCGAGCGGGATGCGCAACTGTCAATATGGAATCGTGCCGCACTCGTCGGCACGCCGGGCAGAAAACTGTGCACACTCATTCTTATGTGCTTCACCGTGCAGACTTCACATCCATTTGGTTTCAGACTCTGACCTCAACAAAGGTAAAACCACATGAACAAACATAATCACATCCGTTCTTTAGCCTTTTTGGCCATGATCAGCTTTGGGAGTTTAGTTTCGGCACAAGCCCTGAACTCCCGCGAAACACAAGCGTTTCGAGCGCAACCGTATCGTTGACTCAGGCAATGGAAATCGGTGAAAAGCAGGGCGCCGGCAAATCCCTTGGCGCAGAGTTCGATTTGGAAAAGGGCCGTGCCGTTTGGGAAGTCAAGGTATTGGGCGCATCCGGGTTGCAAGAATTCAAGGTGGACGCTATGTCCGGCCAAGTCGTCAAGGTCGAAGAAGAGCACCTGCGTGGAAGATTGACGCCACGAGTGGCAAGGCACTCTAATAGTCTTTAACGGGTGACTGCGCTCACCCTGCTTTTTTTAGTGATGTTTGCGCTGAACGTAATTTCGGCGTTTGCACCACCAGCGTGGATGGCGATATCCATACGTGGCTTCGCGTCTCCTGACCTTCACCCGGAGCTGGTAGCAATCGTGGCAGCTACTGCGACGACTTATGGCCGGGTAATCTTGGCTCTGATGGCGCAACGAATCGTAAGCTGCCGTTGAGCGCACGGTTCGAGGGGGGATAATTTGGTTACGTTAGTGGACGTCATTAAGCGTCGCAGGGCGGCGATAGGCGCTTAACTCCGCACCGTCTGTGCGCTGGCGCACCGATGACAACCGGTGTGCCATACACGCAGAGAGCGAATTCAGACCAGCATTGCTCGGCATTTTCGGTGGACGGTTCGGGTGGGCGATTGTCGTCGGCAGTGGCGGAGGCGTCCCTCGTGCCTACCACCCGAAGGCAAGCTGCCAGTCATCTGATTGTCCGCAATGGCCAAATCAGGACATTCCGACAAGTAGCCAGCCGCCTACCTGCGAGCGCCCAGCACGCCTACACGAACAGGACGACTGATGGGTATGCTGAGGCTGTCGTACGATGCCTTGTGAACACCACGCCAACCGCACATAGGAATACCATGGGTCTTCTGAACCTCGAACAAAGCCGCTGCGCGTATATTGCCGATTTCACGTTTTACGGCACGACTGTGATGGCGCTCGCAATCGTTCTGGTTTTCTACGAACCCGCGTCTCAACGGTTACCGCTCGGAGGCATTGTCCTGGCCGGACTGGCAAGCTGGACCCTTATCGAATACTTGCTGCACCGTTTTGTGCTGCACGGCCTTCAGCCGTTCAAGCGCTGGCATGCCGAGCACCATGACCGCCCTACCGCGCTGATCTGCACACCGACGGCGCTGAGCGCGTCACTTATCGCCGCCTTGGTGTTTCTCCCCGCCCTGCTGTTGGGAGGACTCTGGCGCGCCAGTGCGCTCACGCTGGGTGTGCTAGTGGGTTACCTCACCTACGCCATCACACACCACGCCACCCACCATTGGCGCAGCCGCACAGGGTGGATGCTGCAACGCAAGCGCCTGCACGCACTGCATCACAGCGCCAAGCGGCAGCCTCAGTGCTTCGGTGTGTCAAGCGCGCTGTGGGATCACATGCTGGGAACACAGGCGCGGCCGCCCGTTGGCTTGTTTCCGGGGCCGCTTGGCAATTCCGAATCGGTTTTCAATCAGAAAGAACAATGAACATGAACCCAATCACCTTATTTCTGACTTTCGTGTTCATCCTCGCCGGTCTTGCCGTCGGCCAATGGGTTAACTTGTATCTCGCGCTGCCGTTATTCGCCGCCGCTGCGATTGTCGCGATGTCGTTGAAAATGGCTAACGCTTGGGAAAAATTTGTCGTCCTTCGGATGGGAAAGCTGCAAGGCGTCAAGGGGCCGGGCATGTTCACAATAGTCCCGATATTCGACAACGTAGTGGCAGTAATCGACGGACGCATCCAGACCACGGCCTTCAACGCCGAGCAGGCACTCACTAGGGACACGGTTCCTGTCAATGTTGACGCGATCATCTTCTGGCACGTGCATGATGCCGAGAAAGCGGCGTTGGCCATAACCAACTATCGCGAGGCCATCGACCGGGTTGCACAAACTTCGCTGCGCGAGATGATCGGTTCTTCGATGTTGGCCGCGTTGTTGTCCGATCGCAAGGACGCCGACGAGCAATTGAAGAATGAGATCGGCGCAAAGACTGCCCCGTGGGGCATAACCGTGGGCTCGGTAGAGATACGCGACGTCGCGCTCCCGGAGGCATTGCAGGATGCCATGTCGCGTCAGGCCCAGGCCGAGCGCGAAAAGCAAGCGCGCGTGATCCTGGGATCAGCCGAGGCTGCAATCGCGGGAAAATTTGTGGAAGCCGCCGACATTTACGCCGGGCACCCCGCGGCGCTTCAACTGCGAGCGATGAATATCATTTACGAGACCACCAAGGAACGCGGAGCGACGATTCTGATTCCAAGTGCGATGGTCGATAGCCTGAACCCATCCACGACGCTGGCGCTTGCACTGGCGAGCAAGGCGGTGTCTGATCCAGAGGTTACTCTCCCGCCTAAGGCCATAATCGGATCGGCTTGAAGCAGGCGTGATGGACGAATCGCCCCGAGTTTACTAAACCGACTGCCGCAGGCTTTGCCGTTGCAAATCTGAACAAGGCTGGGCGAAAGGGAAGAATCCGGCTGCCTACCCATCCCTTCAGTTTGCTGGCGGTGCGAGTCTCTCATTGACTTCCCTATGCATTTTCGCGGAAAGGGTGCGGCAAGGAACAGACGCCGGATGCGAACTGGGCCAACATTGGTCTCTTCAATTCGCCGTCCCGAAAGGACAAACTCCATGTTGCGCAAAACGAAAGCCCTTGAGAACTACGCGATCAAGGATGAACAGCCATGAGTCCATTTTGCACATCGTTCGATCGCTCGGGGTTCAGAGATCAGTTAGCGGCAATCAAACCCGGCATTGAGACTACATCGCCGAAACCATCTGAAGTGACGGAGACATCACGTCCTATCCCTCATTGGTGGCAGCGATTTGGTCGCAAAAGGTGTGCCGACGCGCTTGTACCAAATGCCACTTCATCGTCATTGCACAAGGTCTAGTACTGCAGCCCGGAAATGTCGAAACATGAAAGCGCGTCTTCGCACCCGTGGCGGCGTTGCAATCCTTGCGAAGGCGTCCAGCCTTCGCTGCGGCTTGCGCCTTGCCCTGGGCGCGAATCCATCGCCTTCATTCTGTTTCGCTATTTCCGGGTTGCAGTACTAGTACGTTCCTGCTTGACAAGCTGACAGAATGTAGCCGATGAAGCAGACAGCGAAAGTGATACATACCATCAAGGATGCGGCCATCTCTTATGCTGGCTACCGCCCCCACACCGGAGCTCATCAGCGATGCAGTTTGGTTGTATTTTCGCTTTCCACTGAGCCTTCGGATGATCGAGGTAATGCTGGCAGCGCGAGAGATTGAAGTGACCTTTGAAACTGTGCGGCGATGGGCGCTCAAATTTGACCAAAAAGCCGCTCTGCGTATTCGAGGAAGACAGTCGAGCTTTGGCGACAAGTGACATCTGGACGAGCTAGTCATCACCATCAACGGGAAGAAGCATTGGCTGTAGCGAGCGGTGGTTCAGCTTGGTATCGTGTTCGACGTTCTGGTGCAAAGCCGACGCGACCGATATGCCGCTCAGAGGTTGGGGTTGAACAACCGGGCCGAGAATTCGTATCAGCCAACGCGTGTGTGGGAGAAGGTCATGCATCGTTTCAAATCGGCACGCCAATTGCAACAGTTCGTATCGGTTCATGACTAAGTTGCCAACCTGTTTCAGCATTTTCGGTACAACGTGAACGTCGCGCAAAAACGAACGAAACGCAGCCAGGCATTCGCAGCTTGGGAAGAAGCTTGCGCGTACACTTTTACTATTCAGACTGCTTGATCCCTCGGTGATGCTGAAATCGCCATCAACTCTGGCCAGACTCAGTAAGTTGACAATACCGCAGCCTTGTACAACGGACGCCAGCAGGGCCGAAACTACCCTCAAAACAAGGTACAGCGCCAGCGGGTAGCGTCTGTTCGGTGGCGCACCGACACATAAGTCGGATTGCCACAAAATGAGAATGTTATGGAGAAAAGATGAAACTCGGAGTAATCGGCATGGGCCGCATGGTGATGAACCTGGGCTGTAGCTGTGCAGGAGTCGAGGCATGAGCGCGAAACTCGCGGCCGATGTGGTGTTCTTGCTGGATGTGGACAACACGCTGCTCGATAACGACAGAATCGTTTCGGACCTCAGGCGACATCTCGATCGCGCATTCGGCGCCGCCTCTGCGGCGCGGTACTGGTGCATCTTTGAAGAACTGCGCGAAGAATTGGGCTACGCCGATTACCTGGGTGCGCTTCAACGCTACCGGGCCAACGCCGAACACGGCGTGTCAGCCGATGAGCGGCTGCTCCTGATGTCGACCTATCTGATCGACTACCCGTTCGCCGAACGCTTGTACCCGCAGGCGCTCGAGGTCATCGCCCACCTTGAGCAGTTCGGACCGACGGTGATCTTGTCGGACGGTGACGTGGTGTTCCAACCGCGCAAAATCCAGCGTGCCGGATTGTGGGACGCCGTGAGAGGGCGAGTTCTAATCTATGTGCACAAGGAGAGGATGGTCGAAGCTGTGCAGCGTCTCCATCCAGCAAAACACTATGTCATGGTGGACGACAAGGTGCAGCTACTGGCTGCGGTCAAGGGCGAGCTGGGTGCCCGTTTGACGACCGTGCTCTCTCGGCAGGGGCACTATGCTCTGGACCCGGCTTCTGCTAAGTTCCACCCGGTGCCGGATATCACTGTCGAGCGTGTTGGCGATCTGGTCGATATGGATATCGCCAGCCTATTTTCACAGCCATGCGTTGCATCGCACGTAGTTTCCCAGTCAAAGTGAAACGCAGAGTGGCATTTCGCTAGAGGCGAACATCAGCCGCGCAGTAGCTAACGCGCCTGCGTGGCGCGACGTTATCGATAGTGAAGCAAGATGCACGCAGCAAGATGTCGGACGTAGGGATACAAAAAAAAGCGTTCAACGTCGATCACGTCACTGCGGTCACCGATGTAGCGATGCCAGCCCTGCTCCGCGCCTATTTGCACCTTCAGCCGCGCAGACACGCTTGGCGGATGCGCGGCATCTCAATAGCTTTGCGGCTGCACGTCGAACAGATATTGACTGGGCATTCACACGCAGCGCACCGCGATACCCGCGCGTTGCAGCCGGTCGGCGGTTGCCAGGATCAAGACGTCCTCCGATCCACTGGCGATGAGAATGAGCGTGGGCGGTTGTCACTGTGCATCGCTAAGCACTGAAGCCCCATGACGCTGCCGAAAAAAAAGTGGCCGGAATCGCCGCAATCAGCGTGCAAACCACCGGCGCCGCACCCAAGCAATCCATCGTACGGCAGATGTCTCTCTATATGCCATTGCAGCCTTTTTGATGCCCTCTGCCTGCGTCGGGTAGGCGTGGATGACCCGTGCGATGGTTCCCAGGCCGATACCGGCGACCATAGCCAGCGACAGGTCGTTGATCATCTCGCCAGCATGGCGCGCCACCACGGTGGCCCCCAGGATTTCATCACCGCCTTCGCGCACATGCACCTTGACAAAGCCGCTCTCCTCGCCGTCGGTAATCGCCCGATCAACATCGTGCATCGGCACGGTGAAGGTCTTTACCGGGATGCCGCGCTCACGTGCCTGCCGCACATGTAGACCGACATGGGCGATCTCGGGGTCTGTGTAGGTGCACCACGGAATCGTCAGCATACTCAGGCGTTCTCGGCCGAAGCATAGCGCGTTGCGCACGACGATGCGCGCAGACGCTTCGGCGGTGTCGGTGAACTTATGCTCCAGGCACACGTCGCCGGCGGAGAAGATACGCCGGTTGGACGTGCGGAGGAAATCATCGACCGAAATGCCCTCGTCAGCATCGTAGGCGACACCCGCCGCCTCAAGGTTCAAACCCGAGAGCGCCGGCAGGCGCCCGATGCCGGTGAGGACCTCGTCGACCTCGATTGTCGCGACGTTGCCGTCATTGAGTGTCTCGATGATTTTCTTGCCGCCCTCGACGCGCACGTTGACGGCCATGGTGTTCAGATGAATCTCGACGCCGTCGCGCGCCAATGCTTCAGAAAGTAGCAGGGCGGCATCGCGTTCCTCCTTGGGTAGAAACAGTGGTTCGGCATGCACGATGATGGTACGGCAGCCGAATCGGCACATGGCCTGTGCCACCTGGCAACCGACCGGCCCGCCGCCGATTACCAACAGACTTTTCGGCAAAGCGGTCAGGTCGAACAGGGTTTCGTTCGTCAGGTAGCCCGTTTCGTCGAGACCGGGAATCGTTGGTAGCAGTGATCGCGACCCGGTGGCGATCAATGCCTTCTTGAAGCGCAAGCGCTGGCCGTCGACTTCGACGATGTCCGGCCCCACGAAGGAGGCTGTTCCAAAAAAGAGATCGATGCCAGCGTCCGCGATGCGTGGCGCCGAGTCGACACGGGCAGCGCGTGCGCGGATACGGCGCACGCGCTCCATCGCCAGTGGGAAGTCGACCTCAACGGATCGCGGCGACCGGGCGCCGTAGGCCTCGGCGTTGCGCATCTCGGCATACACGCGTGACGTCCGGATGAGTGCCTGCGACGGCACGCAGCCGTAGTTCAGCGAGACACCGCCCAGCAGATGCCGTTCGATCAGTGCGACACGGGCGCCCAACGCGGCGGCGCCGCGAGCGGCCACAAGGCCGGCCGGCCCCGCGCCGATCACGAGCAGATGGTAGGGCTCGCGCGGCTGCGGGTTGCGCCAGTCGGCGGGGTGGCCGTTGAGATTGAGCTCATCGTCGTGGGGACCGACGTGTGGTGGATGCGGCAGCGCATAGGATTGAAACATCGAAGTCGCGAGCATTACAGCCAGCCTCCCTTGAAGCCTGCACGACGCAGTCCCGCGCACACGAACGGATTTCCACGGCCCAGCCGCCATGGCAATCCCGTGCGGTAGTTCTCGATCATCAGCACGATCATTCCCTGGTCGAGACCGAACTCGCCTTGCGAAACCCAGCCGTTCGGGCCCATTTCCGTCACCGTGGCATTGAAGCCGCTGGCACGGACGAGTTCGCCTTCGTCACGTTGGCTGCGCGCTCGCCAGGTGCGCAGCGCGGGCAGAACGAGTTCGGGCGTAAAGACCAGAGAGGACAGCATAGACGACCCTGCTATCGTGCCATCGTCGGGGCCGTAGGGCACGCCACGCGCCGCGTAGCCATAGAACGACTGCTCTCGGCCGGCGATGAGGCGACTTTTGGCACTTGGCCCATCGCCAGCCGATATTCCCCAGCAGTCTGGGCCATAGCCGATAAAGCTGGCGGGGTTGCGAATCGCATACTCGCGCTGAACATGGGTGGCGCGCCGGCTGTTCTCGAAGTAGTCGCAGTTCTTCTCGCGCATGAAGGCGTCGCGGATACCGCGGAAGTCGATCCATGCATGCGAGAACTGGTGGATGAACAGTGGCCCCGCGTATAGAAAGTCGTGCCCGTACAGGTTTTCCCACTGGTAGGTGGCGGTCCAGGCGGTGAAACTTTGATCGGTCAGCGCATGGGTCGGCGATCCCAGGCCCAGCACGTAAAGCAGGATCGCCTCGCTATAGCCTTCCCAGCCATAGTTGAGGAAGCCGCATTCCGGTTTCCAGCCGTGGGTCACCGCACCGCCCTCGCGCTGCGCCCAGCGCCAGTCGACGCGGCGGTAGAGCGCATCGGCCAGGCGTCGCAGCTCGATCTCGTCAAGACTGTCGGGCGTGTCGGCATCGAAGTATGCTGCCGCCGTCAGCACCCCAGCAATCAGGAAGCCTGTGTCGATCAGCGAGACCTCCGAGCGCCAGACGCGCGTTCCGCTGTCCATATCGAGGAAGTGGAAGTAGAGACCGCGGTAACCCGTGGCCCGGGCGCTGCCCGACTGGTCGCTGGCCATGAGGAAGCGCAGGGTGAGAAGCGTGCGCTGCACTGCGTCGGCACGTCCCATCCAGCCGCGCTCGACGCCCACCGGGTAGACCGACAGCGCGAAGCCGATCACCGCGATGCTGCACGGCGCACCCGCTCGCGTAGTGTCGGCCACCAGGCCGTTGCGCGGGTTATACGACTGCCGAAAATAGTCGAACGCGCTTCTTTGCAGGCGCTCGAGCACTGCCTCGTCTGCCGGGGTAGAGGTCATGGCGAAGTGATCGCCTTGTCGACGATGGCCTGCGCCTCATGTAGGATGCGTTGCAGGTGATCGTAGCCTTTGAGACTCTCGGCGTAGATCTTGTAGATGTCTTCGGTGCCCGATGGCCGGGCGGCGAACCATCCGCTCTTCGTGACGACCTTGATGCCGCCGATCGCGGCGCCGTTTCCCGGTGCATGGTCGAGCACGGCCGTGATTGCTTCACCGGCTAGATCGCGTGCGCTTAAGCGCGGCGGCGCCAGCGCTGCGAGCAACGCCTTCTGCGCTGGCGTCGCTACCGCCTCGATGCGGTCAGAGACTGACTCGCCGAGTTGTTGAACCAGTTCAGCATAGAGTTGCGCCGGGTCGCGCCCGCAGCGTGCCGTGATCTCGGCGGCCAGCAGCGCAGGCACGAGGCCGTCCTTGTCGGTGGTCCAAACCTGGCCGTCGCGCCGCAGGAAGCTGGCGCCTGCGCTCTCCTCGCCGCCGAATCCGAGCGAGCCGTCGAGCAGGCCGGCCGAGAACCACTTGAAGCCGACGGGCACTTCGAAGAGTTTCCGGCCCAACCTGACTGCAACGCGGTCGATCAGACTCGTGCTGACCACCGTCTTCCCGACCGCAGCCTCAGCGCTCCACGACGGCCGGTGCCTGAACAGGTAGTCTATGGCGACCGAGAGGTACTGATTGGGCGGCATGAGACCCGCTTTGGACGTGACGATGCCGTGACGGTCGTGGTCGGTGTCGCAGGCGAATGCGATGTCAAAGTGGTTCTTCATGCCCTGCAGTCGCTGCATCGCATAGGGAGACGACGGATCCATGCGGATACGGCCATCCCAGTCGACCGTCATGAAGCTGAAGGTCGGATCGACTACGTCGCTGACGACAGTGATGTCAATGCGGTGGTGCTCGGCGATGCGCGCCCAGTAGTGCACGCCAGCGCCGCCGAGGGGGTCAACGCCGATGTGGACCTTGGCCTCGCGGATCACGTCGAAGTCGACCACATTGTCGAGGTCGGCGACGTAGGCGTCGAGGAAGTCATGGCGATGCGTCGTCTTCGCACGGAGCGCCTTCGCATGCGGAACGCGTCTGACACCGGCCAACGCGGATTCGAGGTAACGGTTCGCGCTGGCCTCGATGCTGGCGGTGATGTCGGCGGCCGCCGGACCGCCATTTGGCGGGTTGTACTTGAAACCGCCGTTGTCCGGAGGGTTGTGCGACGGCGTCACGACGATGCCATCGGCCAGTCCGCGGCCATCGCGCCCATGGTTGTGCGCCAGGATCGCGTGGGAAACCGCCGGTGTCGGCGTGTACTCGTCGTTTGTCGCCAACATCACGTCGACGCCGTTTGCAGCCAGCACCTCAAGCGAGCTGGCGCAGGCCGACTGCGACAGCGCGTGGGTGTCGATACCCAGGAACAACGGGCCGGTGATGTGCTGGTGCTGGCGATATTCGCAGATAGCCTGCGTGATCGCCAGCACATGCCATTCGTTGAACGACAGTTCGAACGGCGAGCCGCGATGGCCGGAGGTGCCGAAAACCACGCGTTGTGACGGCACTGCAGGATCGGGCATGCCGGTGTAGTAGGCGGTGACGAGCCCGGGCACGTCTACCAGCAGCGAACGCGGCGCCGGCTTGCCGGCCAGAGGGCTTATAAGGGTTGGCATCGTGGGCTCGTCAGGATTGGATGGCCACCGGATCGGTCCAGGGCCGGCGCTGGCGCCGATAACGTTCGATCAATGTGTTGGTCGAACTGTCGTGGCTCAGCGGCGCTTTGCTCGCGGGGTCAAGTTCGGGGAGCACACGTTGCGCCAGCACTTTGCCCAGTTCGACACCCCACTGGTCGAAGGAGTCTATGCCCCAGATCACGCCTTGCGTAAAGACGCTGTGTTCGTAGAGGGCGATCAGCGCACCCAGAGTTGCTGGCGTCAATCGTTCGGCCAGGATGGTGTTGCTCGGCCGGTTGCCTTCGAATACACGGTGCGGCACCAGCGCGGGCGTCGTGCCTTCGGCGGCGACTTGTTCCGCAGTCTTACCGAAGGCCAGGGCTTCGCTCTCCGCGAAAAGGTTGGCCATCAGCAGATCGTGCTGCCTGTCGTTTGGGGTGGCCAGCGGGTTGAGGCCCTGGCAGAAGCCAATGAAGTCGCACGGCACCAGTCGCGTACCCTGATGCAGCAACTGGTAAAACGAATGCTGACCGTTGGTGCCAGGCTCGCCCCACAGGATGGGTGCGGTCTCGAAGTCGACGCGCTGGCCATCCTGCGTCACGTGCTTACCGTTGCTCTCCATCGTCAACTGTTGAAGATACGCCGGGAAGCGCTTCAGGTACTGGTCATAGGGCAGCACGGCAGCAGTTGCCGCGCCAAGGAAGTTGTTGTTCCAGATCGCCAGCAGCCCGAGCAGCGCGGGCATATTCTCTTCAACCGGCGCTTGGCGAAAATGCTCATCCATTGCATGAAAGCCGGCCAGCAGGTCGCGAAATTGCTGCGGTCCGATGGCGATCATCGTCGACAGACCGATCGCCGAGTCCATCGAATAGCGGCCGCCGACCCAGTCCCAGAACGTAAACATGTTCTCTGGCGCGATGCCGAATTGCGCCACAGCTTGCGCATTCGTCGAGACTGCGACGAAGTGCCGTGCAACCGCTGCGCCAGCGTCGGGTATGTCTAGCTGGCCGACGACCCATGCACGCGCTGCGTGGGCGTTGGTCAAGGTCTCCTGCGTCGTGAAGGTCTTCGAGCAGACAATGAACAACGTTTCGGCGGCATCAAGGTCGCGCGTCGCCTCGACCAGATTGGTACCGTCGACGTTAGAAATGAAACGCAAGGTCAGATCGCGCTGGCTGTAATAACGCAAGGCCTCGAAGGCCATTACGGGTCCGAGGTCAGAGCCACCAATACCGATGCTGATGACGTTGCGGATGCGCATGCCGGTATGACCGAGCCGTTGCCCGTTGCGCACGGCGTTAGCGAAAACGGCCATGCGCTCCAGAACCGCCTGGACCTCGACGACGACATCGACGCCATCGACAATCAGCACCTGCGTGGCTGGCGCACGCAGCGCAATGTGCAGCACCGAGCGCTTCTCTGTCGTGTTGATCGCGTCGCCGCGAAACATGGCCTGGACGCGCTCAATCAGCCCGCATTCCGTGGCGAGCGCAACGAGCAGCTTCAGCGTCCCGTCATCGATGCGATTCTTGGAGTAGTCCAGATACAACCCGGCCGCCTCGAGCGTATAACGCTTGCCACGCTGCGCATCAACCGCGAATAGGTCGCGCAGGTGGGTCTGGCTGGTTTTTTGGTGCTGGGTGCAGAGCGACTGCCACGCTGGCAAGGACACCACTGAACCCGTCATGCGCTGGACTCGGCTAGGTTCTCGCTCTTTTCGTGGATGCGCGCCAGTAGCGTTCGCCACGAGGCAGTAAAGGACTCGGCGCCATCGCGCTGTAAGCGTGCGGCCAGCGCCTCGTCGTCGATGCCCTCGCGCCTGAACTCTTGCAGCACCGCCTCGGCGTAACCACCATCAACGGGCAATACGGCCTTTACCTTGCCGTGATCGGCGAAGGCTTGCAATGTCTTCTCGGGGATCGTGTTGATGGTGTCTGGTGACGCCAGTGCCTCGACGTACAGCGTGTCGGGCGCTGCCGGGTCCTTGGTGCCGGTGCTGGCCCATAACAGCCGCTGCGGCCGGGCACCCGCTTCGGCAAGTTTCAGCCAGCGCGGTGATGCGAGCAGCTCGCGATAGGCCTTGTAAGTAAGCATCGAGATTGCGATGCCCAGACGGTTTTGGAATGGCGGCGTGACTTCCTGCTGCACCGCAACGTCCCATCGGCTGACGAACAACGAGGCCACCGAACGCACGTTCGGGTCCAGGCCCGCCGCGACGCGGCGTTCAATGCCGCGCAAGTAGGCCTCGGCGGCCGCGACGTACTGCTCGCGCGAGAAGAGGAGGGTCACGTTGACCGGCACGCCGGCGAAGATCGATTGCTCGATGGCTTCGGTGCCAGCTGCGGTGCCCGGGATCTTGATGAAGAGGTTCGGTCGGTTCGCCGCCTCGTGCAGCCGTGCTGAGGCCTGGATTGTTGTGGCGGCGTTGTCGGCGAGCAGCGGCGACACCTCGAGCGAGACCCAGCCGTCGAGCCCATCGGTGGCATCGAATACCGGGCGGAACAGATCGGCCGCCGTGGTCAGGTCTTCCAGCGCCAGCGCGAAGAAGAGTTCCTCAGCCGATTGGCCGCGCCGCGCTAGACGGGCAATCGCTTCGTCGTAGAAGTTGCCGTGGCCAATGGCGTGTTCAAAGATCGTCGGGTTCGATGTCAGCCCGGTCACGGAGCAGTCGGTGATGTAGTGCGCCAACGTCCCCTTGACCAGCATTTCCCGGCTAATGTTGTCGATCCATAAGCTCTGACCCAGGTCGTGCAGCTTCCGGGTGTTGATATTAATGTGGGTATTCATAGCATCTCCTGGGTATTGGGTTTCAAATCGACGGGCCGCGCCATCAGAGCAGTGAGATCGAGGTCGGCGAGTTCCCCTATGCGCTCGATCGTGATGTCGGCGGTCGGATCAATGGCGACGGTCTCCGGGTCGAGTGCGTAGTGGCCCTGGCGTGGGAGGATTGTGGTTAGCCGATTCCGCCAGATCATCTTCATGGCCGACAGAATGCGCGGCTTGTCATCGACCATCACGTAATGTCGGGCCGGATAGTGGCGTTGCACGGCGTCCAGCATCGTTTCCTTGTGTACATAGACCAGTACACGACCGCCGACGGCGTCCCACAGACCGGAGCGCTGCAGCTTGCGCGGCTGCAATACGACGTCGCCGTCAGACAGGATCACGGTCAGGCCGAAGCGGCCCAGGTGTGCGATGACCTCAAGCACCCGCGGATACAGTCGATCAGCGAACGGGTAGTCGATCAGGAACGAGGACAATCTCAATAGCCGCTGCTCGTCAGTGCTTCCAGCTTCGATGTCGAGCCGGTAGCGTTGCAAGGCGCCCAAGTAGTCGACGTATCCGAGCTCTTCTCGCAGCCCGTCGAAGACCGTCCAGTAGCGCTGCGCGCAGGCAACGCCAAACTCGCTTCTCAAGTGGTCGTGCAGGTCGCTGACGAAGCGGTCGCCATCGAGCAAGGTGTTGTCGACGTCGAGCAGGAAGACCAACTCCGCCGTCATGGTGGAGTCCGAGCCATCGGAGGTGGCACGGCGACTGCCGGGTTGTGCCAGCCGCCGTCGCCGGCGATGAGTGCGTTGGCCGCAACAGGGCCCCAGCTTCCTGGTTGGTACGGCAGCGCGACGCCATGCCCGGCCAGTACCGGATCAACCACCGTCCAGGCCGCCATCACCGCGTCCTCGTCGGTGAAGAGGGCGCCGTCACCGGACATCGCATCGCCTAGCAGGCGTTCGTAGGTCGACATTGTCTCCGGATCGTCTTCACCAAGGTACAGCTCGCGTTGAACGCCGACGAATTCCTTGCCGGGCCGCTTGATGCGAGCCGCCAGCGCAATGCCCGCCTCGGGCTGCAGACGGAAGCGGAAGTAGTTGGCTCGGCCACTGGCGGGCCCGGAATCGTCGAACAATTTCTGTGGCGGCGGTTGCATCTGCACTTGAACCTCGACCACAGAACGCGGCAGATGCTTGCCGGCGCGCAGGTACCAAGGCACACCGGCCCAGCGCCACGAGTCGATGTAGAGACGCAGGGCACAAAATGTTTCGACATCGGAGTCGCTCGCGACACCTTGTTC
Organism: Polaromonas sp.; assembly: GCF_039932935.1. GTDB lineage: Bacteria > Pseudomonadota > Gammaproteobacteria > Burkholderiales > Burkholderiaceae_C > Polaromonas. Next base: position 11,430 of record NZ_JBDTPB010000039.1, on the reverse strand, counting down.
GTCGCGATAGCCGAGGTATTGGCCACGCACCAGGTCTTCGGGCTTAAGCGGCAACATCGCGCGCAGCACACTAGCCTTGGCGCTGTGCACGGCCTTGAAGCTCTGGAACACCGGCGGCTCCATGGCCAGCAGAGCGATCACCTGGAACAGATGGTTCTCGACCACGTCACGCAGACAGCCTGCGCTCTCGTAGAAGGCGCCGCGCGCGCCGACACCGAAGTCCTCGGCCAGCGTCACCTGCACGCTGGCGATGTGGTGGCGGTTCCAGACCGGTTCGAGGAAGGAGTTCGCGAAGCGGAAATAGAGGATATTCATGATCGCCTCCTTGCCCAGGTAGTGGTCGATGCGAAAGATCGACGACTCGGGGAATACCGCTTGTGCCACCGCGTTCAGCTCCCGCGCCGAGGTAAGGTCGCGGCCGAAGGGCTTTTCGACGATGACGCGCGCGTCACGCGCCAGCCCGGTTTGGCCCAGGCTCTGAATCACGGTGGCGAACAAAGACGGCGGAATGGCGAGGTAGAACGCCGGGCTTTTTGAGTCACCGAGTGCGGCCTTTAAAGCGGTGAAGGTGGCGGCCTCGTTGTAGTCGCCGCTGACATAGTTCAGAAGCGCCATCAGGCGGTCGAACGCGACCGGGTCGTCGATGCCGCCTTCGTGATCTTGATGCAACAGGCTGTCGCGCACGTGGCCATGCCATTCGTCGACACCCCACTTCGACGACGCGACGCCGATCACCGGCACCGTCAGGTGGCCCTTCTTTGCCATCGCGTAGAGCGCAGGGAATATCTTCTTGGCGGCGAGGTCGCCGCTGAAGCCGAAGACTACCAGGGCGTCGGAATGCGGCTGCTCCGCAGTCGGGCCGGCGCGTGTATCGACGCTCATCGTTGATCTCCCGCAGGAATCTCGATGTGGCCACCAAAGGCATGCCGCATCGCCGAGAGCAGCTGATTCGCGAAGCCGGCCTCGCCGCGCGAGGCGAACCGTTCGTACAAGGCGGCGCTGAGGACCGGCGTGGGCACCGCTTCGTCGATTGCCGCCTGGAGGGTCCAACGACCTTCGCCCGAATCCGATACGCGGCCGCTGAAGCCTTCAAGCTGCGGGTCCTTCAACAGCGCGCTGGCAGTCAGATCGAGCAGCCATGAGCCGATCACGCTGCCACGGCGCCAGACCTCGGTGACTTCTGGCAAGTTCAACTCGTAGCGGTAGAACTCCGGGTCGCGCAGCGGCGTGGTCTCGGCGTCGCTGGTCTGCTGGCGCTGGCCGATGTTGGCGTTGCGCAGGATGTTCAGGCCTTCAGCATAGGCCGCCATCACGCCGTACTCGATGCCGTTGTGGACCATCTTGACGAAATGTCCCGCACCGGAGGGACCGCAATGCAAAAAGCCTTCTTCGGCTGGGGCGACCTCGCCGCTGCGGCCGGGCGTACGCGGCGCCGTACCGATGCCCGGCGCCAGTGCCAGGAAGACCGGCGTCAGGTGGCGCACGATGGCGTCTTCACCGCCAATCATCAGGCAGTAGCCGCGCTCTTCGCCAGCAACGCCGCCGCTGGTGCCAACGTCGACGTAGTGCAGGCCAGCACCGTTCAGACCTTTTGCGCGGCGCACGTCATCGCGGTAGAACGAATTTCCACCGTCGATGACCATGTCACCCTCTTGCAGATGCGGCACAAGAATATCGAGCTCCTGATCGACAAGGGCGGCGGGCACCATTAGCCAGATCGCCCGTGGCCGCGTCAGCCTGGCGACCAGATCTACAACGGTCGACGCACCAACCGCACCCTCGGCTTGCAACGCGGCCACGGCTTCGGGCCGTGTGTCGTGGACGACACAGGTGTGCCCACTTTTCATCACGCGCCGAACCATGCTGGCGCCCATGCGCCCAAGGCCGATCATTCCAAGTTGCATGCGTTACTCCTGGTTGATTATTGCCATCACTGCCGGCGAGCCACAGTGACAAGCACCACGTGGGTGCAGCCATCGTCGGTCAGCATGAACGTATCACCGGCGGTTTCGACGCCGTCGACGACGACATTCGCCACAATGCCTGCCGCCGCTTTACGGCAGGTGATGGAGAAAGTAGAAGTGCCAAAGCGGTAGCTCATATCGAAGGTTGTCCACGTCTTCGGTAGGAGTGGGCGCACGTGCAGTTGGCTGCCACTTTTTTTCAAACCGAGCAATGACTCGATGACAAGTTGATACATCCAGCCGGCGGACCCCGTGTACCAGGTCCAGCCGCCGCGTCCGGCGTGCGCCGCGTTGGAGTAGACATCACCGGCTACGACATAAGGTTCGACTTTGTAGGTATCTACCTGCACGGTATCGCCCGCGTGACTCATTGGGTTCAACAGCGCAAACAGCTCCCAAGCCCGCTCGGCATCGCCCAACGCCGCAAAGGCCATCACAGCCCACACCGCAGCATGCGTGTACTGACCGCCGTTCTCGCGCACGCCCGGCAGGTACCCCTGGATATACCCAGGCGAGGGCTTGCTGGTGTTAAAGGGTGGAGCCAGCAACTGAACGATCCGCGTGTCGCGATTCACCAGGCGCTCGCTCAGGGACTCCATTGCCTGCCGCGCACGATCGGCTGGCGCTGCGCCCGACAGCACCGACCAGCTCTGCGCGATCGAGTCAATCTGGCATTCGTCGTTTGCCGCCGACCCGAGCACCGTGCCGTCGTCGAACCAGGCGCGCCGGTACCAGGCGCCGTCCCAAGCCGATTCCCCGATGCTCTCGCGCAAACGTATCGCTTCCTGATTGCAACACTCGGCGAAGTCCGCATCGCCACGGGCCAGAGCGAGTGGGGCAAATTGTTTGAGTACAGTGATGAGAAAGAATGCCAGCCACACGCTCTCACCCTGGCCGCCCGCACCCACCAGATTCATGCCGTCATTCCAGTCACCCCCCCCCATCAGCGGCAAACCGTGCGCCCCGCGCGCAAGGCCTCGGCGGATTGCGCGAACGCCGTGTTCGTAGAGATTGGCGACCTCGCTCGACACTTTCGGCAGGTCATAGTTCGAAGCCTCGCCGTCTTTTAACGGCCGACTGTCGAGAAATGGACAGCGAACGTCCAGAACGCCGATGTCGCCGGTGACCTCGATATAGCGGCAAGTGGCGAGCGGCAGCCACAGAAAGTCGTCGGCGCAACGCGTGCGGACTCCCTTGCCCGAAGGCGGATGCCACCAGTGCTGCACATCGCCTTCGACAAACTGGCGTGAGGCAGCGCGCAAAAGGTGTTCGCGCACAAGATCCGGTGCGGCATGGACCAGAGACATCACGTCCTGCAATTGGTCGCGAAAGCCGAATGCGCCGCTGGATTGATAGAAGGCTGTGCGGCCCCAAAGGCGCGACGCCATCACTTGATAGAGCAGCCAGCCGTTTGCCGAGGTGTTGAGCGCAGCGTCGGGTGTGGTGACCTGCACCGCGCCGAGCGCGTGACGCCAGAACGCGTGCACGGCCTCGAGAGCCTCACCTGAAGCCCCGGGCAAACGCCAACGGCGCACCAGATCGCGGGCTTCATCGGCGCTCCTGCCAGCACCGAGCCTGAACACCAGGAAACGCGTCTGGCCCGGCGCCAAGTCGAAGTCGACGCGCAGGGCTGCGCAGGGGTCAAGCGCGGCACCGACGCGGCCCGACAGTTGCGGCTGTGCCAGTGCTGCCGGTGCGGCCAGGGTTCCCACCGGGCCGAAGAAGTCGCCGCGGTCGCCGCAGGCGCCGGTCGCATCGTCGACGTCGAAGAACGCGGTACGCCCCGCGAAATCGGTGTTGTATTCGTTGCGCGCAAACAGTGCGCCCGTCTGCGCATCGACCTGCGTCACCACCTGCATTCGCGTCTTTGCGCGTTCGTCACCGAGCACCCAGTCGACGTAGCCGGTGACCGACAGCCTGCGTTGCTGCTCCGATCGGTTGCGCAAGCTCAGCACCGAGAACTTGACCGGGCTGTCAATCGCAACATAGATGCGGAGTTCCGATTCGATGTTGTCCGTGGTGTGCTCAAAGACGCTGTAGCCGAAGCCGTGGCGCGTCGCATACGCGCCGGGGCTACGTGTGGGCAGCACGGTCGGTGACCAGAAACACCCGCTGGCGTCGTCGCGGATATAGAACGCCTCGGTGTTGGGGTCACTCACCGGGTCGTTGGACCAAGGCGTCAGACGAAACTCGTGTGCGTTCTCGCTCCAAGTCGTTGCGCTGCCGCTTTCCGATACGAGCGTGCCGAAGTAGGGGTTTGCGATCACATTGACCCAGGGGGCGGGTGTCATCCGCGCCGCCGAAGTTGCGATGACGTATTCGCGGCCGCAGGGCGTGAAGCCGCCGAACCCGTTGGCGCCCCGCAGCCCTTCAGGCGAATCGAGTGTCGGATTGTCGGGTGTTGCAGCTATCGCAGTTATCGAAGTTGTCGCGGGTGCTTGTGTACCTTCTGATTTAGCATCGTCCAGGCGGTGCGTAAAAAGTGCTGCAAGCTCGTTGTCGCCACTCACTACGATCCTTGCGACGCTCTGCAAGAGGATGCGGTCGGCGTCGTCGAGCTTCGTGTCGTCGAGCACGAAGATGCCTCCAGGTTTTCCGACACGGCTGGCACCGGGCCCCGATTCAATCTGCCGCCGCGTTTCATCGAGGAAGGTCGGCTCGCCAGGCGACGGCGCGCACAGCACTGCCAGTTCGCTGTGAACGCCGAATGCATTCCAGTAGGCTTGCGCCCGCACCATCTGGTTCACGACGGCGGACGGCTCGGGACCAGCCAGTCGCAACAGCATGATCGGCAGGTCACCCGAGATGCCGAACCGCCAAAGACCCGACTGCCCGCAGCGATTCTGCTCGATGACGCCGGGATCGGCACGCAGCGCAGCCGTCACGAAGATGAGCGATGCCGCCATGCGCTGATGGATGATCGCGTCGGCATCGCTTATCCCAAGCATGCCCAGCACGGTGCGCCGGTACGAGCCGGCTTGCTCTAGCATTTTCGGGGCCGCGCGAATATTGCGAAGCTTGCGGGCCAGCGCGATGCAGGCGTCGCGCGTGTCCGCCATACCTGTGAACCAGTCGATCGTGATCGACTCTCCGGCTTCCAGCACGAACGGGACACGTATTGCGGCCACGGCATCCAGCACCGGACCGGCGGTGCCCGATAACGCAGCACCGTTGTCCATGGCCAGCGGCTGCCTTGCGTCGCGGCCACGCCCGATGAAACGCATGCGGTCGGTCTCGAACGACGGCGCTTGCGCCGCAGAACCATCGACCAGCGCAAAGTGAAAGAGCCACGGTGTCGGGTCGGCAGGTGTGCTGGGCCGGCGGGTCGCGAGGATCGCCTGGAGCACGTCGTCGACTTCGGTCTCAATGAAGAGTTTGCTGAAAGCTGGGTGTGCCGAGTCAGTCGCCGGCGCGTCGAGCACGACTTCGACGTAACTCGTCGCGCTGAGAGTGCGTTGCTGATTGCAAATATTTGTAACAACGACACGGCGTAGTTCCGCAGCATCATCGAGCGAGACCGCAACCTCGCTGCGCGTCTCAATGCCGTGGTTGCGTTGCCGCAGGCTCGTACGGCTCTCTGTAAAGCTATGCCCACAGGCCTCGGATGGCAGCAAGCCCGGTGGGATCAGGGTGGGCCAGCTGCATCTGGCCACTTCGTCGTGCAGGTAGCACTGCATGCCAGAAGGACCAATCACCGTATCCTCGCAAAAACGCGTGACGGCAATACCTTTCCAGCGGCTGTAGCCATGGCCCGAGGTCGTGACCATTACGTGATAGGAGCCGTTGGATAGGAGCTGAAGCTCAAGCATGGATGCACTTGCCGCGTCAGGCGAGGCGATGACGTGTTTCACCATTACATGATGCGCGCACAAACGGTCACGGTCTGTGCGCTGGCGAACAGACCGTGACCGACAGAGGGGTTAGTGTTGTACCAAACAGGCGCACGGTAACCCGTCGGTGTACCGCCTCGAGAGTACGGGGTGGTGACGGAATCTCACCCACTTTTACAGGAGCGAAACCATGCTGCGAACCATCAAGGAACTGCACGACTACGCGATCGGCGCCGTAGACGGCGTCATCGGTCACGTGAAGGATCTGTATCTGGACGACGAGGCCTGGGTCGTGCGCTATCTGGTCGTCGATGCCGGCGGCTGGCTCTCGAGTAAAAAGGTGCTTATCTCGCCTATCGCGATCGGCAACCCGGACTGGGCGAAGCGGCTTCTCCCGGTCTCGATCACCAAAGAGCAGGTCCGGAACAGCCCCAATTTCGACTCCGAAAAGCCGGTGACGCGACAGCACGAAATGGAGTACTCCAGCTACTACGGCTACCCGTACTATTGGGACGGTATGGGGTACTGGGGCGGAGATATGTATCCGAACATGATGCTGTCGGGCTACGGTGGCATTCCGGCCCGGCAGGCCGAGGAAACGGAGGCCCGGGACGCCCGCGCTCGAGCAGACGCGAGTCGCGATGACAACGCAAATCCGCATTTGCGCAGTTGCGCTGCGGTCACGGGCTATCACATCCACGCCAGCGACGGGGACATTGGACACGTCAGCGGCATGCTGATCGACGACGAGACCTGGGCCGTGCGCTACCTCATCGTCGATACCAGCAACTGGTGGGTTGGTCACAGGATGCTCGTCGCACCGCCGTGGATCGAAGACGTGAGCTGGGCAGCGGGAGCCGTCTCGATCAAGTTGACGCGTCAGGCCGTGAAGGATGCGCCCGCCTACGACCCGGTCGAAATTCCGAGTCGCGCTGACGAAGCCCGGTTACACGAATACTACGGTCGCACCGGCTACTGGGCTGAGGCCGACAAGCGCGAAACCGAGATTTCACGCGTCTAGCGCCCGGGCTACGTAAGCGATTTGGCCCACGCCACATCGACAAGATGATAGAGCTCAATACTCGACCGGTGGCGACCGGCGCCAAGGCGCTGATGCTGGACACCCTAAACGTCAACAGCGGCGGTCGCGCCGGCATGTCTTGCCCCGGTCTGCACGAGGAGCGGGCGATCTCGCACAAAGACTACAAGGTCGAGCTGCACGACCTGCAGGTTGAGTTCGTCAAGTTACAGCGTCATTTCATTGCCCACGGCGACCGTATCTTAGTTCTGTTTGAGGGCCGAGATTCGGCTGGCAAGGACGGCAGCATCAAGCGCATTGTGGCTCACCTGAGCCCGCGCGAAACGCGGGTCGTCGCGCTCGGCAAGCCTTCGGACAGGGACACGCGCGCCTGGTACTTCGAACGCTACGTCGCGCACCTGCCGGTGGCTGAAGAACTCGTGCTGTTCAACCGCAGCTGGTACAACCGCGCGGGCGTCGAACGCGTGATGGGCTTCTGCACGAAGGCGCAGTACAAGGAGTTCATGCAGTCGGTGCCTCGCTTCGAGCAGATGCTGGTCGACTCGGGCATCCGGCTGCTCAAGTACTACCTTGATATCGGTAAGGATGAGCAAAAGCTGAGGTTGGCCGAGCGACGGCAAGACCCGCTGAAGCAGTGGAAAAGCAGCCCGATTGACGCAGTTGCAACCAAGCACTGGAATGATTATTCTGAGGCTCGCGATGCGATGTTGCTGGGCAGTCATAACGCAGTCGCGCCGTGGCAAATCGTGCGCACCGACAGTAAGCGACATGCGCGCCTGAACCTGATGCGCGACATCCTGAGCCGCTTGAACTACGCAGGCCGCAGCAAGAAGTTGGTTGCGCCCGACCGAAACATCGTTTTCGAGTTCACGCCGGACTGCGTTTCCACGCATCGACTAGCGCCCTGAGCGATGAGCGCGTGTCCGCCGATTCCGAACAGTGCACTTGCCGCAACGAGCGACGCGCAGCCGTCGACAGGTGCGAACGCGGGCGTGATCACCGCGGTGCGCGGCAGCGTGGTGGATGTGCAATTCGACGGCCGCTTACCGCCCATTCGCACCTTGCTGCGCGCGGGCCCCGATGGCGCGATGGCGATCGAGGTGCTGACCCACGTCGATGCCAGGCACGTGCGCGGCATCGCCCTCACGCCCACGCAGGGTTTGGCGCGCGGCATGACAGTGTCCAACACTGGCGGGCCGCTGTTGGTGCCCGTCGGCAAGGCCATCCTGTCGCGCATGTTCGACGTCTTCGGCCATGCCATCGACCGCCAGGACGAACCGAAGAACGTCTCATGGCGTTCGGTGCACCGCGAGCCGCCGCCACTTATTCATCGCTCGACTACTTCGGCGATCTTCGAGACCGGCATCAAAATGATCGACGTGCTGGTACCGCTGGAAACTGGCGGCAAGGCGGGACTATTCGGCGGTGCGGGCGTAGGCAAGACGGTGCTACTGACCGAGATGATCCACAACATGGTCGGTAAGCATGAAAGCGTGAATAAAGGGGTGAGCATCTTCTGCGGGATAGGCGAACGTTGCCGCGAAGGCCAGGATCTCTACGCTGAGATGAAGAAGGCCGATGTCCTCAAAAACATGGTGATGATCTTCGGCCAGATGAATGAGCCGCCCGGCGCGCGCTTTCGTGTTGGCCAAGCGGCGCTGACGATGGCCGAGTACTTTCGTGACGACGAGCAACGCGACGTGCTGCTGCTTGTCGACAACATCTTTCGTTTCATTCAGGCCGGCTCCGAGGTCTCCGGTCTGATGGGGCAGATGCCCTCGCGCCTGGGTTACCAGCCGACCATGGGTACCGAACTGTCGGCCCTGGAAGAGCGCATTGCTAACACCGACAGCGGCGCGATCACATCCATCCAGGCGGTCTACGTGCCAGCAGACGACTTCACCGATCCGGCGGCGGTTCACACATTCTCGCACCTCTCAGCCTCGATCGTGCTGTCGCGCAAGCGGGCTGGAGAAGGACTGTTTCCGGCCATCGATCCGCTGCAGTCCAATTCAAAAATGGCCACGCCGGGCATCGTCGGCGAGCGCCACTACGCGCTGGCGCAGGAGATTCGCCGTACCCTGGCGCAGTACGCGGAGCTGAAGGACATCATCGCCATGCTTGGCCTGGAGCAGCTCTCGCCAGGCGACCGCGCCATCGTCGCTCGGGCACGGCGGCTCGAGCGCTTTCTAACGCAGCCGTTCTTCACCACCGAGCAGTTCACCGGCCTGCAGGGCCAGTTGGTCAGCTTGGCTGACGCTTTGGACGGTTGCGAGCGTATCCTGCACGACGAGTTTAAGGATCAGCCCGAGAGTGCGCTGTACATGATCGGCGCGGCCCCGCCGATGAAATCGGGCGCGAAGCCGTACGCAAAGACCGACGCCACGCTGGACAACACGCCAGTCGAGAAGGCGCCGGCCGCGGTAGACCGACCGGAGGCAGCCTATGCGCCTTGAGATATATCTACCGTTCCGCATTTTCGCCGATGAGACCGGCGTGTCGCGCATCGTTGCCGAAACGCGCGAAGGGTCGTTTGGCCTACTGCCGCGCCGGCGTGACTGTGTTGCCGCGCTTGTGCCGGGCATCCTGACCTATGAGAGCGAAGCCGGCGGCGAAGTCTTTGTGGCGGTCGACGAGGGCGTGCTGGTCAAGATCGGGAACCACGTGCATGTGGCGGTGCGGCGTGCGTCATGCGGCACAGATCTTGGTGGACTGCGCGACGCGGTGCTGCGTGATTACCTGACGCTGGATGAGCTAGAGCAGGGCGCGCGTGCGGCTGCGCTGGCGCTGGAGAGCGGCTTTGTGGGCCGCTTCGCGAGGTTCCATGCCGACTGATCCGACGCCGCCGGACGTTCTGGCCGAGCAGGTCGAGGCCAAAGCGCAGCGCAAAATGATCGCCAGGCGCGACGGCGCTCCGGGCGTCTGGTCGGGTCTGGGCATGATGGGCCTGATCGGGTGGTCGGTGGTGGTGCCGACGCTGTTGGGTGCGGCATTGGGCCTCTGGCTCGATTCGCGCCACCCCGGTGCGCATCCTTGGTCACTGGCCCTGATGATGGCTGGCCTGGTGCTTGGCTGCTTGAACGCCTGGCGCTGGGTGGCTCAGCAGGACAGCGCGATGCACGAAGCCGATCATCGCGCCAAACCTGAGATGGAGGACTGACAGGCGATGAATGACGCGCTCGCACAAATCTTCGAACTGGCGCTCGCCGGCGTTGCTGGCATTCTGTTCGGTCTGCTCTTTTTCGGCGGCCTGAGGTGGACCATCCACCGGGCGTTCGATTCGACTCGGCCGGCGCTGTGGGTCGGGGTCAGCCTGCTGCTCCGCATGGCGGGTGTAGCCGCAGGGTTCGTGGTCGTTTCTGCGGGCGATTGGCGCAGGTTGCTGTCATGTCTGCTCGGATTCTGGGCCGCCCGTTGGCTGGTTATTCGTCTGAGCACTCGCGTGGAGACGCAGCCCTCGGCTGCATCACACCTGTCCATTGAGTTGGCACGCGGTCGCTCCCGCGTCAACTCGACTCTCTCAGGGAGCCGCGCACAAAGCAGCGACTCAGTGAGCGTCATGAGGAGCGATGGCAAAGAGGCCTCTTCCGCACACGGCGAGGCGGGCTCGTCCTGATTCGCCATGCGCCTCGGACCCGACCAATTGATCTTCTGGCAACACGGTCTATTCAAACTCAACGGCACCATCGTGTTCACCTGGGCATTGATGGCGGTGCTGGCGTTCGGCTCGATGCTGATCACGCGCAAGCTCTCCACCAAGCACCAACGCTCGCGCTGGCAGAATCTGCTCGAGATGGTGATCACGGGCATCACGCAGCAGATCCGCGAAGTCGGCCTCGAGAGACCGGAGCGCTATCTAGCCTTTCTTGGCACACTGTTCCTCTTCGTGGCCGCCGCAGCGCTGGCGACCGTACTGCCCGGCTATGAGCCGCCTACCGGGTCGCTATCGACCACCGTCGCGCTGGCTCTGTGCGTTTTCGTCGCGGTGCCGCTGTTCGGCATCCGCGAGCAGGGCCTGGGCGGCTACCTCAAGTCGTACATCGAGCCGACGATCATCATGCTGCCCTTCAACATCATCAGCGAAGTCTCGCGCACACTAGCGCTCGCGGTGCGCCTGTTCGGCAACATGATGAGCGGCGCGATGATCGTCGGCATCCTGCTGACCATCACGCCGTTTCTCTTTCCGGCGGTAATGACGCTGCTGGGCCTCTTGACCGGCATGGTGCAGGCATATATCTTCAGCATCCTCGCGGCCGTCTACCTGGCTGCTGCGACGCGGCCTGCGCCGCAGCCCGACAAACCCGCCGCATCCAAGGCATAAATTTTCAAGGACAACTCCATGGACAGCCTGACCCTCATCGCGGTGATATCCATCATCATCGCCGGCCTCACCACCGGCTTCGGCACCATGGGCCCGGCCCTGGCCGAGGGGCGGGCCGTGGCCACAGCACTCACGGCACTGGCCCAGCAGCCCGACGCTTCGGCCACGATCACGCGTACGCTCTTCGTCGGCCTTGCGATGATCGAGTCGACAGCCATCTACTGCTTCGTGGTGTCGATGATCCTGATCTTCGCCAACCCGTTCTGGAACGCGGCG
>NZ_JBDTPB010000038.1:0-3035 GCF_039932935.1 Polaromonas sp. | reverse complement strand
CCGTCATCCACTCGAAGTGTTCGTCCATGTAGCGCAGCAGCAGCTTGTGCGCCAGCGGGTCGTCTTGGGCGTGGGCCGGGCCTGCGGGCTTGATGACGGCGCGGCGGCGGGTTTTGAGGAGCTGGCCTTTGCGCATGGGCTCAGGCGGCTAAAGATTGAAGGTGGGCTTGTGGGTACGACGCGCGCTCACGTGCAAGGGGGGTGGCGCGTGCGGCGGGCTGTGCATCGGGTAATTCGCCTGCAGCCCTTATTCCATGCGCCTTAGCGGGGGTTTTGGTGGTCCGGCCAGAGGCCGACACCGCGCCGACCGCACCCCGGCCAGGGGCCGACTGCCCGCCCGCCAAGGCCGACCGCTGCGCGTCGTAGGCGCAGGTTTTGAGGGCAAGGACATCAATCAGGCCCGACAGGTGCACGGGGGTTTTGTCATCATCTTGGCCGTCATACAGCAGCTCGTACACATAGCCCTGACCGCGCAGAGCACGGTGAATCAGCAGGTATTCCATCTCGGCCAATCGGGCCAGATGCACCTTGAGCTGGGTGTCGCTGGTGCGGGTGGCGGCGCGCAGCTCGCCACGCGCAAAGCGCACCTCGCGCTGGGGCACGCCCAGCTCGGTCATGCGCCCTTGCACCAGCTCGCGCACGCTGGCCAGCACCCGCCGCGTCTGCGGCGGCAGCTCGTCCAGGCTGACGCCCAGCACCTCGTGCGCAATGCGGTTGGCCAGCTCGATATCCGAGAGGCTGGCTTCGATGTACTCGACCACGGCACCGGCGACCGTAGCGCTTTTGATTTGCCGCTGGTGCTGGTGCAAGAGCGCAATGGTGTCGATCAGGGTGAGGTACTTTTCATGATCACGCCGGGTGCGCGTGCGGTCATCGAGGAAGGTGAGCTGGTCGGCCCAGGGGTTGACCACGGCCAGCGGGCGCAAGAGGCGCTGGGCGTTGCGATGGACCGTGAGGATGGCGGTTTTCTCATGCTTGCGGGTCAGGCCCGCCAGGGTGCGGCGCTCTCGCTGCAGGCGGTGGATGGCGCGGGTCTGCTCCCGGGCTTCATCGACACTAAGGACCAAGCAGCGGTTCATCAGCTCTTCGTCAATGTCGATCGCGGTGGTGGTCATGAACAGGCTCATCGGGCCTTCGACCTTGTATTCCTGGGTGATCAGGTTGCCTGTGACGGCATCGGTACCAGTCGATGCAATGGTGAGTTCGCCTTCGGACTGCAACAGCTTTAAGGCATAGCTGGCGCGGTGTGCGCCTTCTTCTTCGGCTATCGCCAGGATCTTGTGTTTCAAGTTGGTCTGGCCCATGTAGAACAGGCTCTGCCCGGTCATGGCGCTGTACTGGATACGTTCTTCTTCGGGCACGAAGGAGAGGATGGCGTCCATCAAACTGCTCTTGCCGGCGGCGCTGCTGGACTGGATGACGATGGCCAAAGGTCTATCGAGCTTCCTGCTGACTGCGGCCAGGTAGCCGACGAGTTTGTTCGTCGCCTCGCCCACCACGCCGGCCGCTTCGAAGTCGGCCAGGATGCGGGCCGGCAGGTCTGCGGTCTTGAGCAAGGCCATGGCGTCGGCCTGCTCGGCTTCGCTCATTTTCTCGGTGGGGGTGGGCTGCAGAACTTCGGCAATGGCTTCGTCCTGCACACTCTCCAGCGCCATCAGCACGCGCCCGAGATCGGCTTTGAGGTGGCGCTCGTCCAGCCCGGTCTCGGCTGCGGCCTGTCCAGCGAAGTGGCCGCGCTGTTTGGCGTTGTACAGGTCGAGCGTGTCGACATGAAACGCGCCACCGTCCGGCGATGCAATGGCGATGCGCACATTGACCTTGAGCACGTCGGGCGAGAGGTTCTTCTCCAGGCCGCGCACGCGCCAGGCTCTGGCGGCTGCGCCTTCGCCGAAACGGATATGCACTTCCCTGCCTGCCTCACGCTGCAGGACTTCGACCCAAGGGCCTTGAGCAGCTTCGGGCATGGGCGTGGCGGGCAGCGCGGGCAGTGCAGCAGGTTCAGCGGCTAAAGAAGAAGCCGGCGCGCTGAGTTTGATGGGCTCACTCTCACTATTATTTTCATAGCTGCTTGCGCCCGTGTTATCTGGGCTGGAGGCCGATTTGGCTTGTAAGTCTTGCGCTGCAGGCGCTGTGGAGCGTTCTGGCGGCTTACCTTTGCCCAGCCAAACCGCCTGCCGAATCAGCAAACCCAGGCTCTTGGTGGCCGGGGTCACCTTGAGTGCGTACTCGTTGGCGTCCATACCCTTGGGGAACTGGATGCGGAAGCATTCCATGCCTTCGCCCATCAAACGCTCGGCCAGCTTGGCCGCTGCCCTCTCGCCGGCATCGTCGCGGTCATAGGCAATCAAGACGCGCTGCGTGCCGTGGGCCTTGAAGGCAGACAGCAGCTCGTCGGTGAAGCCTTCGACGCCGTAGGCGGTGGTGACGTTGCGGTAACCGGCGCACCAGAAGGTGAGCGCGTCAATGATGGATTCGCACAGGATGATTTCTTTGCTGGCCTGCAGCGCTGCGATGTTGAACACGCCCCGGCCGCGTTCGCTATGGCCAGGCAGGTACAGGTGCAAAGGCGTGCCGGGCCGCAGGCGCGGCGTGATCTTGCGCCCGTAGAGTTCGCACACTTCCCCCTGCGCGCCCAGCACGGGCACCACCACCGAGCCATTGAAGTGCTCGTGGCCGCTCTCACGGTAAACACCGATGCGCTCCAGCCGGGTGCGGATGTCAGCGCCGCTGCTGCGGCGTTTGTCGGGCAAACGCAACCCAAGCGTGCGGTTGGCGTAGCCCAGCTGGAAGTGATCGACCAGCTCGGGGTGATGAAGGCCGCGTGATTGCAAGTAGGCCAGCGCCTCCGGGGACTGCTTCAAGCTCTGGTGGTAGTAGTCCACCACCTGCAAGAGCAAAGCGCGGTCGTCCGCGTCCAGTGTGACCGGCGGCGGCAAGGCCCGCACCGTGCTGCGCTTGACGGGTTCGCCGCCCTGGGAGCCAGCGGCTAAAGATGAATCGTCTTTGAGCAACTCGACCGCATGGCGAAAGCTCAC
>NZ_JBDTPB010000037.1:0-23010 GCF_039932935.1 Polaromonas sp. | reverse complement strand
ACCTGTTCGAGCAAGGCATCGACACCGGCGCCGGTATGGGCCGAGACGCCGACAAAAGGAACATCGCCGCCGAACTCTTCGGGAATCACTTCTTCGGTGACCAGTTCACCCTTGACGCGTTCCAGGTTGATGCCCGGCTTGTCGATCTTGTTGATGGCCACGACTATGGGCACACCAGCTGCTTTCGCATGCTTGATGGCTTCCTTGGTCTGCGGCATCACACCGTCGTCCGCCGCCACCACCAGAATCACGATATCGGTCGCCTGAGCGCCGCGGGCACGCATGGCGGTAAACGCCTCGTGGCCCGGGGTATCCAGGAAGGACACCATGCCGCGTGGGGTTTCCACATGGTAGGCACCGATGTGCTGGGTGATGCCACCCGCCTCGCCGGATGCCACTTTGGCACGGCGGATGTAATCGAGCAGCGAGGTTTTGCCGTGGTCGACGTGACCCATGACGGTCACGACAGGCGCACGTGGCAACAACTCGGCTTGCTGGCCTTGCACGTCTTCGTCGGCAAAGGCTTCCGGATCGTCCAGCGAAGCCGTGACAGCCTTGTGGCCCATTTCTTCCACCACGATCATGGCGGTGTCCTGGTCCAGCGGCTGGTTGATGGTGACCATCTGGCCGAGCTTCATCAGGTGCTTGATCACTTCGGACGACTTCACGCTCATCTTGTGCGCGAGTTCAGCCACGGTAATCGTTTCAGGCACATGCACTTCAATAACCTTGAATTCGGTCGGTGCCACGAAAGTGGATTCCGGACGCGCTTCGCGGTCATTGCGGCGGCCACGCGGGCCACCACGGAAGTTGCCCCGGCCGGGCACCACAGGTGCGCCGCGGCTTGGAATGCCCTTCTTCTTGGCGGCGTCATCCTTCCAGGTCGAAGACAGGTTTTCCGACTTGACTTCCTTCTTGCCGGCGGCGCCTGGGGCGCCTGCAGCAGCGGGCGCTCCCGGTTTGGCAGCAGCTCCCGGCGCGCCTACTGGCTTATGCAGAGTGCCCTTGATGGCGGCTTTGGGGTCGACGTGGGGCACCAGAACGCGTTTGGGCGCGGACATCATGGCGCGGATGCCTGCGGCTTCGGCTTCAGCCTTGCGGCGGCGTTCCTGCAGTTCCTGCGCCTTGGCGGCATCGGCCTGGAATTCGGCGGTGGCTTTGGCCTTGGCCGTCGCTGCAGCAGCGGCGGCATCGGCGGCCTTCGTGGCCTGTTCGGCCGCGGCGGTTTCAGCAGCCTTGGAGGCTTCAGCCGTTACCGGCGCAGCATCCTTGGCTTTTCCGGCTGGCTTGGCCTTCTTGACCACGGCCTCTGCGGCCGCAGCTTCGGCCTGGGCGGTTTGTTCGGCGGCCAGGCGCTCCTGCTCGCGCGCAGCATCCTTGGCGTCCTGCTCTTCGCGAAGACGGCGTTTTTCAGCGAGTTCCTGTTCCTGGCGGCGAAGCAGCTCCGCATGGCGGCTGGCTTCTTCCTCGCGGCGAATCAACTCTGCATCATCAATGACCGGAGGCGCAGGAGGAGCGGCCACTTCTGGCTGGACTTCTTCCACAGGCTGGTCGGAGCCGTCGTCGCGCTTGACGAAGGTACGTTTTTTGCGCACTTCCACCTGGATGGTGCGCGCCTTGCCGGTGGCATCGGCCTGCTTGATTTCGCTGGTGGATTTTTTCACCAGGGTGATCTTCTTGCGCTCGGCCGTGACGGTGCCATGGCTGGCCTGCAGATAGCCGAGGAGCTTCTGCTTGTCCGCCTCGGACAAGGGGTCGCTGGCTTGCGCCTTGGCGACGCCCGCGCTGGTCAATTGCTCGATCAGGGTGGCGGGAGATTTATTGAGTTCAGCTGCGAATTCAGCGACGGTAGTGGTACTGGACATATATTTTTTTCCTGCTGGCCTCCATGATCATTGCTCTTGGGCCGCTGCAGGTGCAGGGGTGTCCGCATCGGCGGCGTCATCGGTAAACCAATGCGCGCGCGCCGTCATGATCAGGGCTTTGGCCTCGTCCGAAGACTGGCCGGTGATATCGGTAAGTTCGTCCACGGCCAAGTCGGCCAGGTCGTCGCGGGTATGGATGCCCGCTTCTGTCAGTTTGGCGATCAGCTCTGGCGTGAGGCCTTCGACGTCACGCAGGTTTTGCGAAACGCCTTCGGCATTTTCTTCCTTGGCAATTTCCATCGTCAGGAGCGCATCTTTGGCGCGTGTGCGCAGCTCATTGACGGTGTCTTCGTCGAAGGATTCGATCTCAAGCATTTCCTGCAGCGGCACATAGGCCACTTCTTCCAGACTGGTGAAACCTTCGGAAATCAGGATATCGGCGATTTCCTCGTCCACATCGAGCTTTTCCATGAACAGCTTGCGGCTGGAGTCGGTCTCGGTGGCCTGCTTTTGCGCAGACTCGTCGGCCGTCATAATGTTGATCTTCCAGCCGGTCAGCTCGGCGGCAAGGCGCACGTTCTGGCCGCCACGGCCGATCGAAATCGCCAGGTTTTCTTCATCGACGACGACATCCATGGCGTGACGCTCTTCGTCCACCACGATGGAAGACACGTTGGCCGGGGCCAGCGCGCCGATCACGAACTGGGCCGGGTCTTCGCTCCAGAGCACGATGTCGACGCGTTCGCCGGCAAGCTCGTTGGTCACGCCGTTGACGCGGGTGCCTCGCACGCCGACGCAGGTGCCGATCGGGTCAACGCGTTTGTCATGTGACAGCACGGCGATCTTGGCGCGAGAGCCGGGGTCACGGGCGCAGGATTTGATTTCCAGCAGGCCCTGTTCGATTTCAGGCACTTCCTGGCGGAACAGCTCGATCATGTACTCAGGCGCGGTGCGCGAGAGGATGATGGGTGCACCGCGCAGCGTCGTGTCCACTTCCATGATCATGGCGCGGACGCGGTCACCGGAACGCAGGTTTTCCTTCGGGATCATGTCGCTGCGGCGCAGGCGGCCTTCGACACGACCGGATTCGACAATGATGTCGCCCTTGTCCATGCGCTTGACGGTGCCGACGAAAATCTTGTCGCCACGCGACATGAAGTCGTTGAGCAGCATTTCGCGCTCGGCGTCGCGGATTTTTTGCAGGATGACCTGCTTGGCTGCTTGTGCACCAATGCGGCCGATGGGCAGGCTTTCGACCGGCTTTTCGATGTAGTCGCCTTCTTCGATGTCGGCGATTTCGTCGCGTGCGTCGCTGACCAGCTCTTCGGCTTCGGGGTTTTGCAGGCCGGCTTCGTCGGGCACTACCAGCCAGCGGCGGAAGGTCTCGTAATTGCCGCTGTCACGGTCGACGGCCACGCGGATGTCCACTTCTCCTTCGTACACCTTCTTGGTGGCCGAGGCGAGCGCGAGCTCGACGGCGCCGAAAACGACGTCGCGTTCCACATTTTTTTCACGCGAGATGGCATCAACCAACATCAACAGTTCGCGATTCATTTCACAAGCCTGCCTTTCTTCATTTCTTGAAATTAATTCTCTGCAGAGGGTTCGGCACCAGACGCTATTTTGGGTTTACGCCCCTTGAAATCAACCACGGGCGCAAGGCGCGCCTGTTGGATCTCATCGAGCGTAAAACCCAGCGCCTGCAGCGGTGCGGGAACCCTCTTCTTACTGACCTTCTGGCCGGGTTTGACGGCGGGCTCATCGCTCCACACGATCTGCCAGCCAGGCACGCCATCGGCGGCTACAGCACGCTCCAGCGTGCCGCGAAACTTCTTGCGGCTGGCCGCGACGGTTGAACCGGCGCTGGCGGCCACGCCGATGGGGGCCTTGAGCGTGATGTCGATCAACTCGCCGGCAAAACGCTCAAAATCTTTTTCGTTGCGCAAAGGCCTGTCAATGCCGGGGGAACTGACTTCCAGCCGCGCATATTCGGCGCCTTCGACTTCCAGGACAAACTGGAGCTGGCGGGTGACTTTTTCGCAGTCTTCGGCATTGATGAACTGCTCGGCATCCTTGACGTAAGGCATGTCGATCGTGACGCGCAGCAAACCGCCGCCGGTGCGTTCGATTTCGACCAGCTCATAGCCCAGCCCCGTCACAGTTTGCTCAATCGTCTCTTGCAATGCCATTCAGTCTCTTAAACCCGCTCTAAATCCGTATGTTCAAAAACAAACGCCCAAAAAAAATGGGCGGTGAAAACCCGCCCATTTGGTCGTGAAGATGGGATTGTACCCGGTAATGTGCTGCTCGCGCAAGCAGCTTGCATGCCCGGTTTGGCAACGCACCCAATCCTGGAAGATGACGCGTGAAAACAGCGGCACACGCCGAGGAAAATAGCCGGCTTACGTTGAGTCGATCACGCTGCACTCAGGCGGTGCTGCCGACCTCCATTATTGCCATGGCGGAATTCCACGTAACGAATCCAGAGAAGGATTGAGAATGGATCGGGTAATTTTAAAATTATTTAAAAGAAAATTTATTCAATAAAATCAATATTCTTTATTGAATTATTAAAGTGTTTTATTAAGTTTTTCCAATGCCAGGTCAATGCTGGGCAGTGACCAGAATACGCGTATAGGGATGGTTCGGTGAGTCCAGCACCTGCGCCACCGGCCCTGACTCCACCACATCCCCATCCTTCATCACCATCACCTGGTGCGCCATGGCTCGGATCACGTCCACGTCGTGCGTGATTAACAGATAGCTCAGGCCGCGTTCGCGTTGCAGTTTTTGCAGCAAGCCCAGAACCTGTTTTTGTATGGTCACATCCAACGCACTGGTGGGCTCGTCAAGCACGAGCAACTGCGGCTCCACCATCAGCGCGCGGGCGATGGCCATACGCTGGCGTTGCCCGCCCGAAAACTCATGCGGATACCGTTGCAACAGGCCTGGAAACTGGGCCTCACCCATTCCGACATCGTCAAGCGCCCGCAACACCCGTCTCTGCTGTTCTGCGGCGCCCAGCCCGGGCTGGTGAACCCGCAAACCTTCTCCCACAATTTCCTCAATCGTCATGCGGGGTGACAGCGATGAAAAAGGATCCTGGAATACCACCTGCACCGCACGCCGGATCGCCTTGTTTCCAGCGTTGTCGAGTCCCCAGGTCCGGCCAACGGCTTGCAACTGCCCCTGGTGGGGGTGCAGGCCGAGAGCTGCCAGGGCCAACGTGGATTTACCGGAACCCGATTCACCGATCACCCCCAGCGTCTGGCCGGCAGGAATGCTGAAACTGGCCGCCTTGACCGCCACAAACTCGCCCGTCTTGAACCAGCCGCGGACGCCTGAAACCGGCACCTGGTAACTCACCCGAAGGTCCTGGGCCTGCATCACGGGCGGTAACGATTCATCCGGCAGCGCCTCGGCAACGTCGCGCGCGGGGCGGCTGTCAATGAGTTTGCGCGTGTAAGCATGCTGCGGGTTGGCAAAAACCTCGGCCACCGGGCCCTGCTCAACGATATGGCCCATCTCCATCACGGCGACCCGGTCGGCAAAGCGGCGAACCAGGTTGAGATCGTGTGTGATCAACAAAACGGCCATGCCATTTTTTTGCTGAAGCTCGGCCAGCAGGTCGAGAATCTGTCCGCGTATGGTCACGTCCAGCGCGGTCGTCGGCTCGTCAGCCAGAAGCAGACGCGGCTGACAGGCCAGTGCCATGGCGATCATGGCGCGCTGGCGCTGGCCGCCGGAAAGCTGATGCGGCAAAGCCCGCGCGCGACGCGCCGGCTCCGGAATCCCGGTGTCGGCCAGCAACCGAACCGCACCCTCGGCTGCTGCGGCACGGCTCAGTCCCTTGTGCAGTTCCAGCACCTCGGCAATCTGGTCGCCCACGCTGTACAGCGGGTTGAGTGCCGTCATCGGCTCCTGGAAGATCATGGCGATCTGCTCGCCGCGGATGGCGCGCAGGCGACGCTCCGGCAATTCCAGCAGGTCTACGGCACCCTCGGCGCTTTCAAAATCGGCCCGCCCCGCCACGTCCGCGTTCAATGCCAGCTTGAGCATGCTCAACGCGGTAACCGTCTTGCCTGATCCGGACTCTCCGACCAACGCGAGCTTTTCGCCGGGCGCGATGAAAAAATCGATGCCGTGGACGACCTCCTTGCCGCCGAACGAGACACGCAGCTTTTTCACGTCGAGCAATGGAGCCGTCATTTGTCGGCCTTTCGGGGATCCATGGCGTCGCGCAGCGCGTCGCCCATGAAAGTCAGCAGCAGCAACGTCATGACCAACACGCCGAAGGTCGACAGCGAAATCCACCAGGCGTCAATGCTGTTCTTGCCCTGGCTCAACAACTCGCCTAACGATGGAGTACCGGGCGGCACGCCCAGCCCCAGAAAATCGAGAGACGTCAGTGCCAGAATGGCGCCGCTCATGCGAAACGGCAGAAAGGTCACTACCGGCGTCAAGCTGTTGGGCAGAATATGGCGCCAGATAATTTGCCAGTTGCCAACCCCGAGGGCACGCGCCGCCCGCACATAGTCCATCTGCCGGTTGCGCAGAAATTCGGCCCGCACATAGTCGGACAGGCCCATCCAGCCGAACAGGCTCAGCAAAATCAGCAGCAAGGCCACGCTGGGCGCAAAGATGGCGCTGAAGATGATCAAGAGGTAAAGCTCGGGCATCGACCCCCAGATTTCCATGAAGCGCTGAAACAGCAGGTCCGTCTTGCCGCCGAAAAAGCCCTGAACGGCCCCCGTCAGCAGGCCCAGCAGCACACCCGTTGCCGTCAACGCCAGCGCAAACAGCACGCTGACCCGAAAGCCGTAAATCAGCTGTGCCAGCAGGTCGCGCCCGCGGTCGTCCGTGCCCAGCAGGTTGTCGCGGGTGGGTTCCGATGGATTGGGGTTTTTGGCAAAGTAATTCAGCGTGTTGGGGCCGTACGGGTTGAGCGTATACAGCGCAAAGTTGCTGCCTTTGGCCAGACGGTCGCGGATAAAGGGATCGAGGTAATCCGTGGTGGTGTCAAAGTCACCGCCAAAAGTCTTTTCGCTGTAGTCCTTGACCATGGGGAAGTAAAAACTGCCCTCATAGCGGACCAGCAAAGGCCTGTCGTTCGAGATGGCCTCGGCAAACAGGCTCAGCACCACCATGGCCGAAAACAACACCAGGCTCCAGAACCCCAGCCGGTTACGCCGAAACCGCCGCCAGGCGCGCTGGGACGGCGACGCAGAGACAAGGGGGCTCGGGCGAAGGCCGCTGTGGGTCGGGCTCTGCCCGCCCACAAGCGGCGCCCCGTCAGGGGGAAGGCGGCCATCGGCCGCTTCAGGAGGGTCAGTCAAACCGTACACGCGGATCCACCCAGACATAAGAAAGGTCACTGATCAGCTTGGTCACCAGGCCGATCAGGGTAAAAAGGTAAAGCGTTCCCAGCACCACCGGATAGTCGCGGCGGATGATGCTTTCATAGCTCAGCAAGCCCATGCCATCGAGCGAAAACAGAGTCTCAATCAACAGCGAACCGGTGAAAAATGCACCGATAAAAGCCGCCGGGAAGCCCGTGATGATGGGAATGAGGGCATTGCGGAAGATGTGCTTCCACAGCACCTGCCGGTCAGCCAGGCCTTTGGCGCGGGCTGTCAACACATACTGCTTCCTGATTTCTTCCAGGAAGGCGTTTTTGGTCAGCATGGAGGTGACCGCAAAACTGCCCAGCACCATGGCCGTGACCGGCAGCGTGATGTGCCAGAGATAGTCGGTGATACGGGAAAACACGCTCAACTCAGCCCAATTTGACGACGTCAGGCCACGCAGCGGAAACCACTGCAACTGCCCGCCAAAAATCACCAGCAGGGCCACGCCGAGGACAAAACCGGGAATCGCGTAGCCCGTCAGCACGAGCAGCGTGGTCACAAAATCAAAGCGGGTGCCCGCGCGTACGGCCTTGGCTACACCCAGTGGTACCGCCACCAGGTAGCTGATGAAAAAAGTCCAGAGGCCCAGGCTGATGGACACCGGCAGCTTTTCCTTGATCAGCTGCCAGACTTCCTTGTTCTGGAAAAAGCTCCGGCCCAGGTCAAAGGTCAAAAACTGCTTGAGCATCATCACAAAGCGCTCGTGCGGCGGTTTGTCGAACCCGTACAAGGCCTTGATTTGTTCCAGCTTCTTCGGGTCCACACCCTGGCCGCCCCGGTAGCTCAGGCCACCACCTTCAGCGCCCTGCCCCGCACCTGCTTTGGCTTCGGCCATGTATTGCTCCACAGGGCCGCCCGGCACGAATTGGGTGACCACAAAGGTGATCAGCAGCACGCCGAACAAGGTCGGGATCATCAACAGAAAGCGCTTGAGAATGTAGGCAAACATGATCAATTCGAGAACGGCATGAAAACCAGCAGGGGCCGTGGAACTGGCTCAGCCAGGCCGCAGGCACCGCCCCCTGCAAGGGGGGAAGGCACTACACGCAGTGAGCGTCCGACGGGGGTGTTCATTTCCTCCACCAGGTGTTGATGATCCAAATCTCGCCAGGCGCATACGGCGGCATGGGTCCCGCCGGCATGGCGATGCGGCGCGAGTTGTAGACCACGCGGTGCGTGCCGGCCGTCCACTGCGGCAGCAGGTAATGGCTGTGGGCGACGACACGCTCCAGCGCGTGGCAGGCGGGCAGCAGTTCGGCCTTGGTTTTGGCCGCAGTCATCCGGGCGATGATGGCATCGATGGCCGGACTGGCCGCGCCGCTGAAGTTGCCTGAATCCTCGGTTTTTGCGGCTTTGCTGCCGAACAGGTCGGCAAACTCCTGGCCCGGGTTGTTGGTGCCGCCGTAGGCAATGGAGACGATGTCGAAGTCGAACTTTTGCAGCCGCTGCTGGTACAGCGCGAAGTCGGCCTGGCGAAAACGCAGTTCAATGCCCAGTTTTTCCAGCGCCCGCATCCAGGGGGAAATGGTGCGCACGCCGCCTTCATTGCTGTCCAGGTATTCAAGCACCATGGCCTCGCCTTTGGCATTGCGCAACTTGCCGTCCCGCACCTCCCAACCGGCTTCTTCCAGCAGGACTTGAGCGCGGCGCAGGTTGCCGCGCAGCGACGAATCGCCGTCGGTCCGCGCCGGCACGTACATGGGGCCAAAGGCCGCCGGAGGGATGTCCTTGCGCCAAGGCTCCATGATGGCCAGCTCCTCAGGCGCCGGTGTGCCCGTCGTCTGGCAGTCGGTATTGCCGAAAATGCCCGCGACCCGCTGGTAGGCGCCGTAAAACAGCTGGCGATTCATCCATTCATAGTCGATGGCCAGGCCCAGTGCCTCGCGCACGCGCGAATCATGGAGCTTTTCGCGCCGCGTATTGAGTACATAGCTCTGGAAACCGGACGGCAGTCGATGTTTGAACTCTCCCTTGACCAGTTCGCCGCTGTCAAAACGCTTGCCGGTCAGGCGCCGGGCCCAGTCGCCTGCCGAGAAAAACCGCATGATGTCGAACTCACCAGCCTTCAGGGCTTCAAGCTTGGCGGTGTTGTCGCGGTAGATCTTGACCGTCACGCTGTCAAAGTTCTCGGTACCCACGCGCACATTGAGCTTGTCGGCCCAGTAGGTCTTGTCGCGCACATAGGTAATGTCCTTGCCGAACACCACGGGGCCGATGCGGTAAGGACCGCTGCCGATGGGCGCGTCGGTCACCACCTGGTCGAAAGGTTTGGCCTTGCCGCTGGCGTCCATTCCCCATTTGCGGCTGAAGACCGACATGCCGCCCACCGTCAACGGCAGTTCGCGGTTGGGCTTTTTGAAGCGAAAGCGAACCGTGCGCTCATCGACCACCTCGCAGGCAGCCACATCTTCAAACACGGTTTTATAAGCCGGCGAGGTGAAGGTGCCCATCAAGGTGTCAAAGCTGTGCTTGACGTCAGCGGCCAGCACCGGGTCGCCATTGTGGAAACGGGCTTCCTTGCGCAGGCGAAAAGTGGCCGAAAGACCGTCGGGAGGCACATCGATGTCTTCGGCCAGCAAGCCGTAGCCGGCTGCAGTTTCATCCATAGACCCCGCCAGCAGCGAATCAAACACGAAGTCGGAGAGGTAGGCCGGCGCCGAGCCCTTGATGGTGAACGGGTTGTATTTGTCGAAGGTGGAATAGCGCAGGTTGCTGACCAACCGCAACTCGCCGCCCTTGGGCGCCTGGGGGTTGACGTAATCGAAGTGCGCGAAGCCCGGCGGATATTTGAGATCGCCCCAGAGCGCGTAACCGTGCGCAGCCCATGAAGGCAATGAAACTCCCAGCAGGACCCCGACCAGCAAACTTCGCATGCGACAATTCTGCACTACTTGCACCGGCATGCCCGGTGCCGCGCACATTCCTCAGACATCCGCGTTCGGGCGGCCAGCCCGCTGAACGCACACCTACTGGAGCTAAAGCATGGGTTTTCTCACTGGCAAAAAACTGTTGATCACCGGGGTCCTTTCCAATCGCTCCATCGCCTACGGCATTGCCAAGGCCTGCCACGCCCAGGGTGCCGAACTGGCCTTCAGCTATGTCGGCGAGCGTTTCAAGGACCGCATCACGGAATTTGCCAATGACTTCGGCTCCAAACTGATTTTTGACTGCGACGTCGGCAGCGACGAGCAGATTGCGCAGATGTTCACCGATCTGTCGGCCACCTGGCCAAAGTTCGACGGCTTTGTGCACAGCATCGGCTATGCGCCGCGCGAAGCGATTGCCGGTGACTTTTTGGAGGGCCTGTCGCGCGAAGGTTTCAAGATTGCCCACGACATCAGCGCCTACAGCTTTCCGGCCATGGCCAAGGCGGCCCTGCCCTACCTCAACAACAAATCGGCTTTGCTGACGCTGACTTACCTGGGCGCCGTGCGCACGGTGCCCAACTACAACACCATGGGCCTGGCCAAGGCCAGCCTGGAAGCCTCGGTACGTTACCTGGCCGAATCGCTGGGCCCCAAGGGCATGCGCGTCAACGGCATCAGCGCCGGCCCGATCAAAACCCTGGCCGCCAGCGGTATCAAGGGCTTCGGCAAGATTCTGAGCGTGGTCGCCGAAGCCTCGCCGATCCGCCGCAATGTGACGATTGAAGACGTGGGCAACGTCGCCGCCTTCCTGCTGAGCGACCTGGCTGGGGGCGTGAGCGCCGAGATCACCTATGTCGATGGCGGCTTCAGCCACGTGGTGGGCGGCATTGCCGAGCCGGCAGCCGAAGCCTGAAAGCCTCCCGCGCCCGGCTCGCATGCCGGGTTGCGGCCATGACGGCGCCAGCACATCAACTGGCCATTCATTGATGCTATCAAATAGATAGCTGCTTGCGCTCGCCCCTATTGGGCTAGAGGCCAAAACACGCATCAAATAATGCCTGCAAGGCCGCTGCGGGCAGCTAAAGGCCGGACCCGGCAGGAAAACAGCCCAACCGGGCTGAATCGGGGTCAAAATTAGTGACAAAACAGGTTGCAAGCCAATATCGACAAGCGCGAGCAGCTATAAAAATCATAGCATTTCGCTTGCGCTTCTCGTCGGGTTCAAGCGTCAGGCGTCAGGCCGCGTCCAGTAGTCATAGCTCCAGACAGTTTGAAAACCCGCCCGCCGGTACAGCGCTCTGGCTGCGGCATTGCCTTCCTCCACTTGCAGAAATGCGCGCTCAACGCCTCGTTGCATTGCCACTTCAGCCATGGCGGCCAGCACGCGCCCTGCCAACCCCTTGCCGCGATGTGCCGGATCGGTTCGCATGCCGTGGACACTGGACCACCCGTGGCTGAAAGCGCCGGCGCCGGCGGCAATGGCCTTGCCGTCTTCCCGCACGCTGGCAAACACTGAATCGCGCCCGCGGCCCAGCGACCTCACGCGGCTGGCGCCGTCCACAGGATCAAAACCCTCGGCCAGAAACAACGCTGCCCAAGCCTCGTCCGGCGTGCCGGCAATTTCAGCCGGTGCCTGCGCAGACACGCCGCGCATGGACCTGACCTGCGCCACTTCCACCAGCACCGGCTTGCCCGCCGTGTAGCCGCGCGCACCCAGTTCGCTGCGCAAGGCATCAAAGCAGGCCTCGTTGGCCAGCCGGAAAACGGCCCGCATGCCGCGCGCACGGTACAGGCCTTCGATGGAACCGACCACGTCATCGGCCGGGGGCTCATGCCGCAGAGGCACGGCGCTTTTGGCCCGGCTGACGGTTCCACTGTCAAAGGGCAACAGCCACCCGCCAATTTCAAGCTGCCCCTCGGGTGACACAGCCGCCACGGTGGCGCGTTCGATACTTTCAATGTCGCTGGAAGTCATGGTGGCGGTAAAAATAATGCTGCGGCCGACGGGCTCGAAGCGAGGATAAAGAAGCGCGGCACTCGCCCGGTTCGGGCGGAGGAGCTGATTATTGTCCCGCCCCCAATGTTCCAGGAACACCTGCGCAAAGCCCGGAAGAATCAGGAAAAGCCCAGAAGAGCTAGAAAGAATCTAGGAAGAACGCCCGTCGAAATGCGTCACCTTGAGGGTGTCCAGCTCAACCCCCTCAAGGCAACGCACGTTGATGGCGGCCACGCGGTTGCCGGCGGGGTCCGTCCCTTCGCCATAGGGATGAATGCCGCAGGTGGCACAGAAACGGTGGCTGATCACATGCTTGTTGAACTGATAGGTGCTTGCATTTTCGTCGGGTGTCAGCAAACGGAGCTGGTCATGCGGAACAAACCAGAGCAATGACCCCTTGCGCTGGCAGATGGAGCAGTTGCAGGCCAGGGCGCTGGCCGGCTGGCCGTCGACCTCAAAAGCAACTTTCCCGCAATGGCAACTTCCTCTGGAAGTCATCTTTTGTGTCATGGATGTGATTCCTCTCGTGGCTTTTACGGCTTTTACGGCTTTGCAGCCTTTGGCAGGTTGACGGGTTGCGCGGGCAACACACGCTCCATAAGAACGCTTGCACCCCGCAAATTTGAACTATAAACTGTACATTCATACAGCTAAAAGTCAAGAAAAACAGGGAGTGCCATGCGGCAACAAATCACCAGCTCCGGCGAGCGGGCCAACACGGCTTTTTTTCGCCTCAAAACGCTTCATTACCTGCTGGCGCTCGCCGGCATCCTGGCACCGGCGCTGCCGGCACTTTCAGCGTCCGCAGTTGCGCAGGCACCGTCGCTGATGCTCGCCAAGGTGTACCAGCCCGGCATTGCGCTTCAGGCGTATTGGGTCAGCGAAAAATTCGACGGTGTGCGCGGCTACTGGGATGGGGAGCAGTTGCTCACGCGTGGCGGTGAACGCATCGCCGCGCCGGCCTGGTTTACCGCAGGCTGGCCCAAAACGCCCCTGGATGGCGAGCTGTGGGCGGGCCGTGGTCAGTTCGCCAGGGCCGTGTCTACCGTGCGCCAGCAAACCCCCGACGACGACGCCTGGCGGGCCATGCGTTTCATGGTGTTTGACCTGCCCGCGCAGGGCGGCACGTTCAGCGAGCGGATCCCGGCCCTCAATGGCGTGGTGAGCCGCATCGACCAGCCCTGGGTGCAGGCCGTGGCGCAATCAAAGGTGGCAAACCACGCGGCCTTGCAGGCGCTGCTGACCACCACCGTGAAGCGTGGCGGCGAGGGCCTGATGCTGCACCGCGGCGCGTCCCTCTACAAAGGCGCGCGCAACGACGACCTGCTCAAGGTCAAAACCCATGAGGATACGGAAGCCCGTGTGGTGGCACACGTTCCCGGCAAGGGAAAGTACGCCGGCATGGTGGGCGCGCTCCTGGTGGAAATGCCCGGCGCCGACGGCAAACAGGGGCAACGCTTCAAGCTGGGAACCGGGCTCAGTGATGAGCAGCGCCAGAATCCACCGCCCGTTGGCAGCACCGTCACCTACCGCTTTCGCGGGCTCAATGACAGCGGCCTGCCCCGGTTTGCCAGCTTCATGCGGGTACGGGAAGACCTGCGGCTTTAAAGGCGGGCCCGAAAGCCGGAACCCCTTCCGGCACCCGGCTCTTTCGCTGGTTTTCGCTTATTTCTTCACGCAGTCCGCGTAGTAGCGTGTCTTGCCCTTGGCATCGACCTGCTCCACAAGACCGTGAATGTCCGTTTCAAAGCCCGGGCACTGGGCGTTGAACTCGCGCGCGAACTTCAGGTAGTCCACGATCTTCTTATTGAAGACCTCACCGGGAATCAGCAACGGGATGCCGGGCGGGTATGGAGTGACCAGGCCGACCGTGATACGCCCTTCCAGATGGTCAATTTCGACTCTTTCGGTAGTGCGATGGGCGATGTGGGCGTAGGCGTCGCTGGGCTTCATGGCGGGCGCCAGGTCGCTCAGATACACCTCGGTCGTCAGGCGCGCGATGTCGTACTTGGCATACAAGGTATGGATGTGCTGGCACAAATCGGCCAGGCCCATGCGCTCGTACTTGGGAAACTTTTGGCAAAACTCGGGCAGGATGCGCCACATCGGCTGGTTCTTGTCGTAATCGTCCTTGAACTGCTGCAGCGCAGTCAGCAGTGTGTTCCAGCGGCCCTTCGTGATGCCGATGGTGAACATGATGAAGAAGCTGTAGAGGCCGGTTTTTTCGACGATCACACCATGCTCGGCCAGGAACTTCGTCACGATGCTGGCGGGGATGCCGGTTTTGGCAAACTTGCCGTTCAAATCGAGGCCGGGCGTAACGATGGTGGACTTGATCGGGTCCAGCATGTTGAAGCCGGTCGCCATCTGGCCGAAGCCGTGCCAGTTGTTGGCGCCGTTCTTCGCCGTTTTGGCGCTGCGCGACTCTCCCTTGATGATCCAGTCCTTGGGCTCGCCGATGCCTTCTTCCACCAGCTTGTCGGGACCCCAGACCTTGAACCACCAGTCGGTGCCGTATTCTTCGTCAATCTTGCGCATGGCACGGCGAAAGTCCAGCGCCTCGGCGATGCTTTCCTCCACCAGCGCGGTGCCGCCGGGAGGCTCCATCATGGCCGCGGCCACATCACAACTGGCGATGATGCTGTACTGCGGCGAGGTCGAGGTGTGCATCAGGTAAGCCTCGTTGAAGAGGTGCCTGTCGAGCTTCACATCCTGCGAGTCCTGCACCAGCACATGGCTGGCCTGGCTGATACCGGCCAGCAGCTTGTGGATGGACTGGGTGGCATAGACCACGGCATTTTTCGGCCGGATGCGGTTCTTGCCCATGGCGTGATAAGTGCCGTAGAACGGGTGGAATGCGGCATGCGGCAACCAGGCTTCGTCGAAGTGCAGGTTGTCGATGTAGCCGTCCAGCATGCCCTTGATGGTTTCGGTGTTGTAGAGCACGCCGTCGTAGGTCGACTGCGTCAACGTCAGCACACGCGGCTTGACCTTGCTGCTGTCCACGCCCTTGAGCAGCGGATTGGCATCGATCTTGGCGCGGATGGCTTCCGGCTCAAATTCGCTCTGCGGAATCGGCCCGATGATGCCGAAGTGGTTGCGCGTCGGCTTGAGGAACACCGGAATCGCCCCCGTCATGATGATGGAGTGCAGGATGGACTTGTGGCAGTTGCGGTCCACCACCACGACATCGCCGGGCGCCACCGTGTGGTGCCACACCATCTTGTTGCTGGTGGAGGTGCCGTTGGTCACGAAGAAGCAATGGTCGGCGTTGAAGATGCGTGCGGCATTGCGCTCGCTGGCGCCGATCGCGCCGTCGTGGTCCAGCAGCTGGCCGAGCTCCTCCACCGCATTGCAGACGTCGGCACGCAGCATGTTTTCACCAAAAAACTGGTGGAACATCTGCCCGACCGGGCTTTTGAGGAAGGCCACGCCGCCGGAGTGGCCCGGGCAGTGCCATGAATAGGAACCATCTTCAGCGTAGTCGAGCAAGGCCTTGAAAAACGGCGGTTGCACGCCTTCGAGGTAGCTTTTGGCCTCGCGCAGGATGTGGCGCGCCACAAACTCGGGCGTGTCCTCGAACATATGGATGAAACCGTGCAACTCGCGCAGGATGTCGTTCGGGATGTGGCGCGAGGTCTTGGTCTCGCCATAGACGTAAATCGGCACGTCCAGGTTCTTGCGGCGCACTTCTTCGATGAAGTTGCGCAGGTTCAAAACCGCCGGATCCAGGTCCGGCCCGGGGGTGAACTCTTCATCGTCGATGGACAGGATGAAGGCGCTGGCCCGGCTTTGCTGCTGGGCAAACTGCGAGAGGTCGCCGTAACTGGTTACACCCAAAACCTCGAAGCCTTCGGTTTCAATGGCCTGGGCCAGCGCGCGAATACCCAGTCCGGAAGTGTTTTCGGAGCGGAAGTCTTCGTCAATGATGACAATGGGAAAGCGGAATTTCATGGCGTGGACAGGAGTTCAAGGGCGCCCTGAACCTGTCGGAGGGCATGGGAAACGCTCAAAGGGCATAGACAGGTTGAGCCCGAGCGGTGAGAGGAAGCTTTTTCCAAGCAGCGAAGTGTAAGGACATATTGTTGCGCTACGCTTGTCTTGGAGTCTAATTGCTCCAAAATGTAGCGGATGACCGACAAAAGGAGGAAGCATGAGTGAATCGACTATTTGGTGGCTGCTGGCAGGTGCTGCAGTGGCGGTGGAGTTGGCCACTGGAACGTTTTATCTGCTGATGGTGGCTTTGGGAATCGCAGCGGCGGCCATTGCCGCGCATCTGGGCGCCTCAACGTCCGTGCAGCTGATTGCAGCGGCCGTCGTGGGCTCGGCCACGGTAAGCATTTGCCATTTTGTCCGCAGCCGTGGGCCCCGGGACCTGCCGGCCGGCACGAACCCGGACGTCAACATGGATGTCGGCGAAACGGTACAGGTTGATGCCTGGCAGCCGGACGGCACGGCGCTGGTACGCTACCGCGGCGCGCAATGGGCAGTGATTCAGGCGGCAGGTGGAACGCCTTCCGCCGGAATGCACCGCATCCGGGAAGTCATTGGCAGCAAACTAATCGTAGAAAAAACCTGAGGGAGTCAGCATGTCGTCTTATGTAGCACTGGTCATTTTTATCGTCGCGATGATCTTCGTCATCCGCGCCATCAAGGTCGTCCCCCAACAGAACGCCTGGGTGAAGGAGCGTCTGGGGAAATACGCGGGAACATTGACGCCCGGCCTGAACTGGTTGATTCCCTTTGTGGACCGCGTCGCCTACAAGCACAGCCTCAAGGAAATCCCGCTGGACGTGCCTAGCCAAGTTTGCATTACCCGCGACAACACGCAGCTCCAGGTCGACGGCATTCTCTATTTCCAGGTGACCGACCCAATGCGGGCCAGCTATGGCTCTTCCAACTACATCGTGGCCGTCACGCAGCTGGCGCAGACCTCGCTGCGCTCCGTGATCGGCAAGCTCGAACTCGACAAGACCTTTGAAGAGCGCGACATCATCAATGCGCAGGTCGTTGCCGCCATTGACGAAGCCGCCCTGAACTGGGGCGTGAAGGTGCTGCGCTATGAAATCAAGGACTTGACGCCACCGAAAGAAATCCTGCATGCCATGCAGTCGCAAATCACGGCTGAGCGGGAAAAACGCGCGCTGATCGCCGCCTCCGAAGGTCGCCGCCAGGAACAGATCAACATTGCCACCGGCGAACGCGAGGCCTTCATTGCCCGCTCGGAAGGTGAAAAACTGGCCGCGATCAATAACGCCCAGGGCGAAGCCGCCGCCATCATGGCCGTGGCCGACGCCAACGCCAAAGCCATTGAACTGGTGGCCGCCGCCATCCGCCAGCCCGGCGGTGAGCAGGCAGTGCAGCTCAAGGTCGCCCAGCAGGCGGTAGAGGCTTACTCGAAGGTGGCGAAGGACGCCAAGACCACGTTGGTGGTGCCCAGCAACATGACTGAAGTCGGCGCGCTCATCAGCTCAGCCATGAAAATGGTGCAAGCCAACAAGGTGTAAAGCCGCTTCTTACGAACAAGGCCATGAGCACAAAGAACGTTCTCGGCACGGAACTGGTGCCCTGCTCCTACGATCCGTTGACCGGCTATTTTCGCGATGGCTGCTGCAACACGGACGCCTCGGACGCCGGCTCTCATCTGGTGTGCGTTCGTGTCACGCGCGAGTTTCTGGCCTTTTCGGCCAGCCGTGGCAATGACCTTTCCACGCCTCAACCCGCGTACCGCTTTGCAGGCCTTGAACCGGGCCATCGCTGGTGCCTGTGCGCCAATCGCTGGCGAGAAGCGCTGGAAGCCGGTATGGCTCCCCCGGTCATTCTGGAATCGACGCATAGCAAGGCGCTGGAATTCGTGACCTTGGCCCAGCTGGAAAAACACCGGTTTCAGGGTGCCCTCCACTGAACCGATTGCGCGTGATGCAATTCCTGCATCCGTCTATTCTGCGCACTGCTATAATCGAAGGCTTCGCGGAAGGGTGGATGAGCGGTTTAAGTCACACGCCTGGAAAGCGTGCGTAGGGTTAAACCTACCGCGGGTTCGAATCCCGCCTCTTCCGCCAAACAGTCGCGCCGCCGTGAGTTTCCACACGGTGGCAAAAACTCCTAAAAGCCCAGCTTGCCTGGGCTTTTTTGTGCCCGCTTGATGGCCGAACGCTCCTGACCGCGCGTAGAAGCGTGGAACCGTGCAGGCAAAAAAAAGCCACCTTGCGGTGGCTTTTTCGCAGGCAGTGAACGATTAGTTCAGAGCCGATTTCTTGCCGTCTTTGTAGACGTACAGGGTGATGGCGGGGTTCTTCAGTTCGCCGTTGGGTTCGAAAGCGATCGTGGTGGTCACGCCCTTGAAGTTGGTTTTGATCAGCTCAGGGGTGTAGACCTTTGGATCCCAGGATCCAGCACGCTTCATGGCGTCAACCAGAACGAAGGTAGCGTCGTAGGTGTACGGGCTGTAAACCTGGAACTGCTTTGGATACTTGGCTTCGTAGCGCTTCATCCAGGCTTCGCCGCCTGGCATTTTGGCCAGCGAGGCGCCGCCTTCAGCGCAAACCACGTTGCCGATGGTTTTAGCGCCTGCGGTCAGCTTGGCCAGCTCTGCGGTGCAGATGCCGTCGCCGCCGAAGTACTTGACGTTACCCATGCCGAGTTGTTCCATCTGGCGCAGCATTGGGCCGCCTTGTGGGTCCATGCCGCCGAAGAAGATGGCGTCAGGTGCCTTGGCCTTGATGGCGGTCAGAATGGCCATGAAGTCGGTAGCCTTGTCGGTGGTGAACTGCTCGTCAACCACGGTCATGCCTTTTGCCAGGGCCGTTTTCTTGAACACTTCAGCAACGCCTTGGCCGTAAGCGGTACGGTCGTCAATGATGGCGACTTTCTTCAGCTTCAGCGTGTCGGCAGCATAGAAAGCCAGGCCAGCGCCCAGGGCGTTGTCATTGGCGATGATGCGGTAGGTGGTTTTGTAGCCTGGCTTGGTCAGGTTAGGGTTGGTTGCCGCGCCCGTCACGTGAGGAATGCCGCAGTCGTTGTAGACCTTGGAGGCAGGAATGGTGGTTCCGGAATTCAGGTGACCGACCACGCCGGCAACTTTGGAGTCGCACAGCTTTTGTGCAGCTGCGGTGCCCTGTTTTGGATCAGCAGCGTCATCTTCAGCAACAATTTCAAACTTGACCTTTTTGCCGCCGATGACCACGTTTTGCGCGTTCAGGTCTTCGATGGCCATGCGCACGCCGTTTTCATTGTCTTTGCCGTAATGGGCTTGCGAGCCGGACAGCGGCGCGACGTGGCCGATTTTGACCACTGCGTCTTGGGCAGAGGCAAAACCCGCTACCGCGGCGAGGGCAGCCACTACTGTCAGTTTCAATTTCATTTGCATAAAAAACACTCCGATTAGGAAATTACCGTTAAAGGTTGAGAACAATTTTTTTTACTCAACGGGGCCGAACATAACGCAATTTCCGGGCCCGCACCATAGCAACGTCCCTAGGTTAAATTCTGATAAGGGGGTTTACCCGGGGAGCAGATTGGCTTATGTGAAGTTGTATTTCAAGGACTTGGATGCAGCGCAAAGCATTTGTAAAAAAAAGCCTTTCTCAAGCTAAAAGTCGGCTGCTGGCGGTGCCGCTTCAGGCTTGAAAGCCTGGCTGACCGATTGGCGAACAACGGCTTCAATTTCTTCGCGCAGGCGCGGCGTCAGGCTTTGCGTGTGCTCCAGAATAAGCTGCCCCACGACCTCTCGCAAACGCCGCTCCAGCACCAGATTGACCCGTTGCAATACGCGTTGCACCATTTGCTCCTGCAGCTCTGCGGATACGCCCGGTGAGGACTGCACCCCGCCACCGACCGGCAAAGACGCAGCCGGCGCGGGTGCGGCCGGTGCAGCGGTTGGCCGCACGATCTCCGTCAACGTAGGGACAAAGCGCGGCGGTGCGGTGGGCCGGTTCACGCGCCCTCCCCGGCGGTCGCCAGATCGTGGCGCTTCATCGCATAGCCCCTGTCTGTGTAATGTTTCCATCGGCTTCGCGCAGCAAGGCGATCTTCGTCAGACTGCGCCACGACTTCGATAAAGCGCTCAAAGCGTTCGAATCCACCGGGAATTTCAGGCCCCAGATTGACCAGCACGCCGTAATGGGGGCATGCCTGAAGCGACTCGGCCAGCACCACCGGCGTGGCCGCCAGGGTGACTTCCGCGGCGTCGGCACGGCAATGCGGAACAAATTCCGCAGGCGAAAAACTCCACATCAGCTGGTCCAGTTCTGCCAGCACCGCAGGCTCCGCCGTCACCACAATGCTGGCCCCGCTGAGATACGCTTTGCGCAGCAGCCGGCAGCTATACGCCAGCTTGTCCGGAACATTGAAGTGAAAGGCGATTTCCGTCATGCCCGTGCTTTGGATACGGACTTGGACCTGGCCTTGGACACGGTTTTGGCATTCTTGCTGGGCACCTTGGCAGCCGCGTCGGCTCTGGCAGGCGCTACCTGGCCCAGCAGGTAGTCCAGCAGCAGCGGTACCGGACGGCCCGTTGCGCCTTTGGCGGCGCCACTTTTCCAGGCCGTGCCGGCAATGTCCAGGTGGGCCCACGGAAAGCTGGCCGAGAACCGTTGCAGGAATTTGGCGGCGGTGATGGCGCCACCGGCCCTGCCCGCCACATTGGCGACATCCGCGAAGTTGGTTTTGAGCCCATCCGCGTAGTCGTCGTCGAGCGGCATCCTCCAGCACAGGTCGAGCGAAGACTCGCCAGCCGCTGACAGCGCTTGCGCCAGCGCATCGTCGCTGGCGAAAAGCCCGCTGCGCACGCCGCCAAGCGCAATCACGCAGGCGCCGGTCAAGGTCGCAATGTCCACCACCGCACGGGGTTTGAAACGCTCGGCGTAGGTCAACGCATCGCAAAGCACCAGCCGTCCTTCCGCGTCGGTATTGAGGATCTCAATGGTCTGCCCGCTCATGCTGGTGACGACATCCCCGGGCTTGACGGCGCGGCTGCCCGGCATGTTTTCGCAAGCCGGTATCAGGCCCACCACATTGAGCGCCGGCTGCAGCTCGGCAAGCGCACGGAAAGTGCCCAGCACGCTGGCAGCACCGCACATGTCGAACTTCATCTCATCCATCTCGGCAGCAGGCTTGATGGAAATGCCGCCCGTGTCAAAGGTAATGCCCTTGCCCACCAGCACGATGGGCGCCGCAGCTTTGGCCGCGCCTTCGTAGCGCAGGACGATGAAGCGCAACGGCTCCGCCGAGCCCTGCGCCACCGCCATGAAAGAACCCATGCCCAGCCTGGAAACCTCTTTGGGCCCCAGCACCTCCACCTTGATGCCGCGCAACTTGCCCAGTTCTTTGGCGGCACCCGCCAGAAGGACGGGGGTCGCGTGGTTGGCGGGGCGGTTCGCCCATTCCTTGGCAAATTCGATGCCCTTGACCAGCGCGGCGCCCTTGTCCAGGCCCGGTCTGGCGATCCGGGCGTCCGCCGCGTCATTCACGGCAATCACCACGCGCTGCAACCTGCCAGCGCCAGCTTTAGCGGGTTTGGACTTGGTGGTGGCGTACACATAGGTGGCATCGCCGCAGGCGACCACGGCAGCGCGCACCGCGTCGGCCTGCACATTGCCCAGGGCGCCAAAGCAAATGGTCACGTGCTGCGCATTGGCAGCTTTCAGGGCGCCCAAGCCTGCGCTGACGGCGATACGGATGCTTTTGGCGCTCGCATCGCCCACACCCGCCAGCACAACCCGCCTGGCGGTAATGCCAGGCGCGCGGTACGTAGTCAAGAGCTTGCCCGGCTTGGCCTCAAAGTCCCCTGACTTGATCGCCAGCGAGGCGAGCACCGAGAGCGGGTCGGTGCCTGGGCCCGGATTTTGGGGGGCGAGAACCAGCAACGCGTCGGTTTTTTCGCTGCAAATACGGGTGGGTGTCAGTGTTTTAAGTTCAAAGTCCATAATTCAGGGTCTGGTAAATAAACCAAAGTAAAAACAAAAATAAATCGAAGCCAAGGCAGATATTCAGTCAATGTTATTCCAATCTTCGATTCGCAAAGAGCTGGCGCGCAGTTTTGGGGCCACGCTGGTGGTGCTGGTCACCATCGTGATGACCATCGTTCTGATCCGCACACTGGGTCAGGCATCGCGCGGTTTCATCAATCCGCAGGACGTCATGCTGTTCATGGCCTACTCGGCACTGGGCCGTCTGCCGACCATCCTCACGCTGTCGCTTTTCATCGCCATGGTCAGCACCCTGTCGCGCATGTACCGCGACAGCGAAATGGTGGTCTGGTTCACCGCCGGCCAGGGCTTGGCAGGCTTTCTGAGGCCGCTTTTCCGGTTTGCATGGCCTGTCCTGCTGGTCATCACGCTGATGGCCCTTTTTGTCTGGCCCTGGACGAACCAGCAGACCAAAGACATGCAAAGCCGCTATGAGCAGCGCGGCGATATCGACCGCATTTCTCCCGGACAGTTCCAGGAATCCTCCAGCGGCAATCGCGTTTTTTTCATCGACCGCGACCTCGCAGGTGAACGCTCGAGCAACAACGTGTTTATTGCGGCCACGGAAAAGGGCAAGAGCTCCATCACCACCGCGCGATCCGGCCGCATCGAGACCAAGGGCGACACGCAATTCCTGCTGCTTGAAAACGGCCAGCGCCTCGAAAACGTGATCGGGCAATCCGCCCTCAAGATCAGCGACTTCGAGGAGTACGGCACCAAAACCGGCGATTCCAACCCGCTCGCCCCGGACGCACCTGAAGCCAAACTGCTGTCTACCCGCTCCCTGATCAAAGCGCCGACCCGCGGCAATCTTGGCGAACTGGCCTGGCGCTTGGGCCTGGCGCTGGCCGCCATCAATTTTGTCGTGCTGGCGGTGGCACTTGCCAGCGTGAACCCGCGCGGCGG
>NZ_JBDTPB010000036.1:0-8632 GCF_039932935.1 Polaromonas sp. | reverse complement strand
CCGGCTTGCGGCGACGTGATGAAGCTGCAGATCAAGGTCAACCCGGTGACGGGCGTGATCGAAGATGCGCGCTTCAAAACCTATGGTTGCGGATCTGCGATCGCGTCCAGTTCCCTCGTGACCGAGTGGGTCAAGGGCAAGACGCTGGACGAAGCGGCGAGTATCAAGAACAGCGCGATTGCTGAAGAGCTTGCTCTGCCGCCGGTCAAGATTCACTGCTCCATCCTGGCGGAAGACGCCATCAAGGCCGCCGTGAACGACTACAAACAAAAGCACGCGCACTGATCAACGCATTCCCGTTACCCGCCGCCTGTTCCTTCTCGAGTGATTTATGTCCGTTACCCTCACTGATGCTGCTGCCCGACACGTGACCCGCTACATGACCAAGCGCGGCAAGGGTGTGGGCGTTCGCCTTGGCGTGAAGACCACCGGTTGCTCCGGCTTGGCTTACAAGCTGGAATATGCCGACGAGATCGCACCCGAGGACGTCGTGTTTGAAGACAACGGCGTCAAGGTGCTGGTTGACCCGAAAAGCATGGCCTACATTGATGGCACCAAGCTTGATTTTGTGCGCGAAGGCTTGAACGAAGGCTTCAAGTTCATCAACCCCAACGAGCGTGACCGTTGCGGTTGTGGCGAAAGCTTCCGGGTTTGACGGGCGAGCGGTCTATCGCGTGCTGCACCCTTACCAAAGCCGCCTCCACTGATTGTGCTGGCGGCTTTTTCTCTGCATGAATCTTCAATCCAACGACTTCGAACTTTTCGGCGTGCCGCAGCGGTTCGCGCAGGACCGTGCGGCGCTGGACGCGCGCTGGAAGGACCTGCAGCGCGAGGCGCATCCCGACAAGTTCGCA
This sequence comes from Polaromonas sp., assembly GCF_039932935.1. GTDB lineage: Bacteria > Pseudomonadota > Gammaproteobacteria > Burkholderiales > Burkholderiaceae_C > Polaromonas. The sequence goes on along the minus strand of NZ_JBDTPB010000036.1, from coordinate 7,778 downwards.
GCTCAGGGCGCTGCCGCCCAGCGCGTGGCCATGCAGTGGTCGGTGCGCATCAATGAAGCCTACCAGCGATTGAAGGATCCGCTCAAGCGGGCGAGCTATCTGTGCGAACTCAATGGCGCGCCCATCAATGCCGAGAACAACACCGCCATGCCGCACGATTTCCTGGTGCAACAAATGCAGTGGCGTGAAGCACTTGACGATGCCGGGACGATCGAAGATTTTGAGAAAATCGCGCTGAAAGCCACAACTGACGAGCGCAAGCAGCTATCAAAAATAGAGCAACTGCTGGACGCCGACAAGGACTTTCCCGCCGCCGCCCGGCAAGTCAGAAGCCTTATGTTTATTGAGCGCTTTGTCAGTGAGGTTGATGCGCGCATTGACCAACTGGGACAATAGGAACCTGTTCAATGTCTTTTTGGAGTCGCACAAGTACCTTTTCGGGATGGGATGCAAGGCGCGGTGCACCGCCAATAGCTAGGCTATTGGCAAGCGCCGCAACGCCGCAGACCGCCCGAAAAGGCACTGGCCCGAAGGGTTGGAGTGAAATCGAGCGATTGGACGCCCCGGCCGCTTGCATGGGCATCTGCCCATGCGGCGCATCCGAAGCATCCACTCATCCCGATTGCACTCCAATGCGATCTCCAAAAAGACATTGAACAGGTTCCAAGGCATTACAGAAAAAGTACGACACCCGCGCATGGCACTCCTGCAAATCTCCGAACCTGGCCAGGCGCCAGACCCGCACCAGCGACGCATCGCGGTGGGCATTGACCTGGGCACCACGCATTCGCTGGTGGCCAGCGTGCGCAGTGGCGTCTCAGAATGCTTGCCGGACGAGGAGGGACGGGTGCTGCTGCCCAGCGTGGTGCGCTACCTGGACGGCGACAAGCGGCAGATCGGCTATGAAGCCCTGGCCGCGCAAGTGGAAGATCCGCGCAACACCATTTCCTCCGTCAAACGCCTGATGGGCCGCGGCATCGACGATATTGGCAGCCGCGCCCAGCTGCCCTACGAGCTCAATGACAAGCCCGGCATGGTCACGCTGCAAACGGTCGCGGGTGAAAAAAGCCCGGTCGAGATCAGCGCCGAGATCCTGGCCACGTTGCGTTACCGCGCGGAAGACACCTTCAGCGACGACATCTACGGCGCTGTCATTACCGTGCCGGCCTACTTTGACGATGCCCAGCGCCAAGCCACGAAGGATGCCGCGCAGCTGGCCGGACTCAACGTGCTGCGCCTGCTCAATGAGCCCACTGCGGCCGCCATTGCCTATGGGCTCGACAACGCGAGCGAGGGCGTTTATGCCGTTTACGATCTGGGCGGCGGCACCTTTGATATTTCCATCTTGCGCCTGACGCAAGGCGTGTTCGAAGTGGTGGCCACTGGCGGCGATTCCGCATTGGGCGGTGACGACTATGACCGCGCGCTGGTCGACTGGGCGCTGGCCAAGGCCGGTCTGGCGGCAGACGCCCTGACACCATCGGACAAGGCCGCTCTGCAGCGCACTGCCCGCAACTGCAAGGAGGCGCTGTCAGCTACCAGCCCGGTACCTTTTTCAGTGCAGCTTGCCAAGGCGCTCATCAACTTTGAGCTGAAGGCAGAAGACTTTGAAACCGCAACAGCCCACCTGACTCAGCGCACACTCACGGCCGTCCGCAAAGCGCTGCGCGACGCCAAGCTCACGAAGGAAGACATTCAAGGTGCCGTACTGGTGGGCGGCTCCACGCGGATGCCGCAGGTGCGCAAGGCGGTCGCCAGCTTTTTCGGGCGTGAACCGCTGGTGAACCTCAACCCTGACGAAGTGGTGGCGCTGGGAGCCGCCATTTCCGCCAACCAGCTGGCCGGCAATAACACGGGCGCAGACCTCTTGCTGCTGGACGTTATTCCGCTGTCGCTGGGTATTGAAACCATGGGCGGGCTGGTCGAGCGCATCGTGCCGCGCAACCAGACCATTCCTACAGCCATGGCGCAGGACTTCACGACCTACCAGGATGGCCAGACGGCCCTAGCCCTGCATGTGGTGCAAGGTGAACGTGATCTGGTCGCCGACTGCCGAAGCCTCGCGCGTTTCGAGTTGCGCGGCATTCCGCCCATGGTGGCTGGCGCTGCACGCATCCGCGTGACGTTCACGGTCGATGCCGATGGGCTGCTCAACGTCAACGCCAAAGAGCAGGTGAGCGGCGTCGAAGCGCGCATTGACGTGAAACCTTCCTACGGCCTGTCTGACGATGAAATTGCGCGCATGCTGCAAGACAGTTTCTCCACCGCGCAGCAAGACATGCAGGCCCGGGCCCTGGCCGAAGCCCAGGTCGACGCGGACCGCATGATTCTTGCGACGCAAGGCGCCCTGGCTGCGGACGCCGACCTGTTGAGCCCCAATGAACGCGCGCAGATCGATAGCTTGATCGTCGGCTTGGCGGACACGCGTGCGCACGGTGATGCGGCTGCGATAGAAGCGGCCACGCAGGCGCTGGCCAAAGGTACCGAAGGGTTTGCCGCCCAGCGCATGAACCGGGGCATCAAGCAAGCCCTGGCCGGTAAAAACATCGAGGCGGTTTGAGCCGTACTGACAACATGCCCATCATCAAAATACTGCCCCATCCTGAGTATTGCCCGCAGGGCGCTGAAATCAGCGCACCGGCCGGCACGTCAATTTGTGAAGCCTTGCTCGACAACAAGATCAACATCGAGCATGCCTGCGACCTCAGCTGCGCCTGCACGACCTGCCACGTTGTTGTGCGTGAAGGCTTCAAGTCGTTGAACGAACTTGATGAGAGCGAAGAAGACTTGCTGGACCGCGCATGGGGCCTGGAGCCCAATTCACGCCTGAGCTGCCAGGCTTTTCTGGCCCAGTCCGACGTGACGGTGGAGATCCCCAAATACTCCATCAATCACGCAAAGGAAAACCACTGAGTCTCCAGAGAAAACGGGGCCAGACCGGACCTCGACGGAGGCGATAATCCAGCCATGCGTCAAATTGTCCTGGACACTGAAACCACCGGTCTTTCCGCTGAAAACGGCGACCGCATCATCGAAATCGGCTGCGTTGAACTGGTGGCCCGCAAGCTTACCGGCAACAACCGCCACTTCTACCTGAACCCCGAGCGCGACAGCCACGAAGACGCGCTCAAGGTTCACGGCATCAGCAACGAGTTCCTGAAAGACAAGCCGAAGTTTTCTGCGGTGGCCGATGAGTTGTTGGCCTACCTCCAGGATGCCGATGTCATCATCCACAATGCGCCGTTCGATGTGAGCTTCCTGAACAAGGAGCTGGAACTCATCGGCAGGCAGCCCATCAAGCATTGCGTGGCGAAGGTTACAGACAGCCTGATGATGGCCAAGGAGTTGTTTCCAGGAAAACGCAATTCGCTTGATGCCTTGTGCGACCGGCTGGAAGTCGACAATTCAGGTCGTACGCTACACGGCGCTTTGCTGGACGCCGAACTGCTGGCGGATGTGTACATCAATCTCACCCGTGGCCAGAATGCGCTGGTGATGGACGTTGGCGACAACGCCCGCGAAGGCGACGGTGGTGTGCCGCTGATTGACCTGAGCACCTTTGATCTGCCGCTGCTGGCTGCCAATGACCAGGAGATTGCCGAGCACGACAAACTGCTGGTGGATATTGACAAAGCCAGCAAGGGCAAAACGGTCTGGCGGGTTTTGGCGGCCTGAACGCGAAAGCAGGCCGAAACAGCATATAATCTTAGGCTGACCAATAGGGCGGTTAGCTCAGGGGTAGAGCACTGCATTCACACTGCAGGGGTCGCAAGTTCGAAACTTGCACCGCCCACCAGAATTTGAAGAACAAAAAAGGCCAAGTCTTGCGACTTGGCCTTTTTTCATTTCGGCGCCGTTCAGCGCCGTTTTTCTCTGGCTTAGAGCACTTCGCTCGCAAAATCAGCCAGCCGCGAGCGTTCGCCACGCGCCAGCGTGATGTGCCCGCCGTGCGGCCATCCCTTGAAACGGTCCACGGCAAAGGTCATGCCGGAAGAGCCTTCCGTCAAATAAGGCGTGTCGATCTGCGCCAGGTTGCCCATGCAGATGATCTTGGTGCCCGGGCCTGCCCGTGTGATCAGCGTTTTCATCTGCTTGGGCGTCAGGTTTTGCGCTTCATCAATGATGACGTACTTGTTCAGGAAGGTGCGGCCCCGCATGAAGTTCATGCTCTTGACCTTGATGCGCGAGCGGATCAGCTCATTGGTGGCGGCGCGGCCCCATTCACCCGAGCCGCTGTCGGTTTTGCCCAGCACTTCCAGGTTGTCGTCCAGCGCGCCCATCCACGGGCCCATTTTTTCCTCTTCGGTGCCAGGCAGGAAGCCGATGTCCTCACCTACGCTGACCGTGGCCCGCGTCATGATGATTTCCGTGTAGCGGCGGTCGTCCAACACCTGGGTGAGGCCGCTGGCCAGCGCCATCAGCGTCTTGCCTGTGCCAGCCGTACCGGCCAGTGTGACGAAGTCCACTTCCGGGTCCATCAGCAGGTTCATGGCGAAGTTCTGCTCGCGGTTGCGCGTGGTGACGCCCCAGACGGCATTTTTGAGGTGGTTGTAGTCTTTCAGAGTCTTCAGGACTGCGGTTTTGGCGCGGATTTCCGTCACGCGGGCATACAGGGGGGGCTCGCCGGGGGCTTCAAAAAACACAAACTGGTTGATCAGCAGGCTGCCCACGATGGGGCCGGTGATGCGGTAGAACGTATGGCTGCCTTGCTGCCAGCTCTCGACGGTTTTGCTCTGGCGCGTCCAGAAGTCTGCCGGCAAGGCCAGCGAGCCCGAATACAGCAGGTCGCCGTCTTCCAGGGTTTTGTCGTTCTGGTAGTCGTCTGTGGCCAGGCCCAGGGCACGCGCCTTGACGCGCATGTTGATGTCCTTGGACACCAGCACCACCTCGCGCGGCGCATATTCCTTGCGCAGCGCTTCCACCACGCCCAGGATCTGGTTGTCGGCCTTGCCCTGCGGCAGGCTCACGGGCAGCGTGTAGTCGAGAGGTTTGGTCTGAAAGAACAGGCAGCCCCCGGCCTCGCGGTGCCCCGTGGTGTCCAGCTTCAGGCCTTTGGCAATGTCGGCGCCCTGGGTGCCTGCCAGTGCGTCCAGCGTGCGGCTGGTCTGGCGGGCGTTGCGCGCCACCTCGGTCATGCCTTTTTTGTGGCCGTCGAGTTCTTCGAGCACGATCATGGGCAGGAAGATGTCGTGTTCTTCAAAACGGAACAGGCACATCGGGTCGTGCATCAGCACATTGGTGTCGAGCACAAACAGCTTGGTGGGGCCCGTGTGTTTCGCCTTTTTGGGTTTGCTGGCCGGCTGAGGCAGGGCGATGCTCTCTTTTTTATAGCTGCTTGCGCCCGTCCTTGAAGGGCTGGAAGGCTCTTTTGCCTGAAAAGCTGATGGATGCTGGCTTCCTTCGCCTGCGGCGCGGCTGTCGAACAGGTCCATCACTGGCGGTTTTTGGGCGGATTCAGCGCTTTCAGTCTTGCGGGCGACTTTGGACGGCGAGCGGGCAGGCGCGTCAAGCGCGTCGGGTGAGAGCAGGGCGGCACGTTTGGTCGGGGCGGGAGGCAGGGGCATAGTGCTTAAAACTCTCTAAAAAAGAAGGGTTCCAGAAGCGAAAAAGCCGCCTTGAAACCAGGGCGGCTTGTTCTTTGGGCGCAGTTGCGAAGGTCAACAGCATGAGTTCATTATGCACAACTCAGGTGACAGGGCAATCCTTTGCAATTCTTTGTTGCTAACTGGCCTCAGGTCAGTTTCAGGCAGCTTTTTTGAGGGCCTTGACGGCCTTGAGCACGTCGTCCACATGGCCGGGCACTTTGAGGCCGCGCCACTCTTCTTTCAGCTGGCCGTCGGCGCCGACCAGGAAGGTGCTGCGCTCAATGCCTTTGACCTTTTTGCCGTACATGATCTTGTTCTTGACCACGCCGAACATATGGCACATTTTTTCCTCGGTGTCGGCGATGAGTTCGAACGGAAGCTCAAGCTTGGACTTGAACTCGTCGTGGGACTTCATGTTGTCGCGCGACACGCCGAACACGGTGGCGCCGGCTTTGACGAAATCCTTGTAGCGGTCGCGGAACTGCATGGCCTCGGTGGTGCAGCCCGGTGTGTTGTCCTTGGGGTAGAAGTACAGAACGACGACCTTGCCGAGATGGGATGTGTTGGAAACCTTGAGGCCACCGGTGGCGATCGCTTCAAATTCGGGGAGTGGTTTATTGACGACGACTGCCATACTGAGTAGACCCTGACGAAAGTAGTTGTAATTAGCCGTGCCTTGTGGCGACCGGCCCAGGAATCAATCCTGGATGAGGTGCCAAGTGCAACCCTAGATTTTACCCTGAAAGAGATGCCGTTTCAGCTCTGTGTTCCTTCTGTTTCAATCAGCAGGGCTGCGACCACTTGCCGGCCTTCGCCTGCCAGGATGTTGTAAGTGCGGCAGGCCGCCAGCGTGTCCATGGTCTCAACACCTATGCGGCGCTCCATCAGAATGCGCAAAAAAGCCGGCGGCGGAAAGCGCAGGCGGGAACCGCTGCCGAAGACCACAAGCTCGGGCTGTGTCTCGGCTAACAGGGCGAAATGGTCCGCTGTGAGCTGCTCAAAGCGCGTGCAATTCCAGTCAAACTTTTCCCCACGGGAGCCAATCACGATGCTGTGTTCGATTTTTTCCGCCACGCCGTTGCTTCCCAGCCCGACCCATCCGGGGCCGTAACCAAGAATGGACTGGACATCGAGGCGGTCTGGCTGAAGTTTCATGCGGGGTCGGTCCGGCGTTGTGATGGTGCGGAAGTCGTTGCTACACAGGAGCGTTTGCCGGGTTTTACGGGCGAAAACGCTGTTTTATGTGGTCAAATTATAGATTCCGCCCGGATTTCCCGCCCAAGTGCTGGCGTTCTTCCCCGTTGCCAGCAGGGTGGGTCCTGAGGCTCGGCTCCCATACCTATAAAACCGCATGAAATCGATCACCAAATCCGCCAAGCTGGCCAATGTGCTGTATGACATCCGCGGCCCGATCATGGACGCCGCCAAGCAGATGGAAGAAGAAGGCCAAAAGCTCATCAAGCTCAATATTGGCAATCTGGCGGTATTTGGTTTCGATGCGCCCGAAGAAGTCCAGCAGGACATGATCCGCAACCTGCCTGCCTCGGCTGGCTATTCGGACAGCAAGGGCATTTTTGCGGCACGCAAGGCCGTGATGCACGAAACGCAAAAGCAGGGCATCAAGGGTGTGACCCTCGATGACATCTACCTCGGCAACGGCGCGAGCGAGTTGATTTCCATGGCCACCAACGCGCTGCTGGACAACGGCGACGAGCTCCTGCTGCCCGCGCCTGACTACCCCTTGTGGACCGCGTCCACCAGCCTGTCGGGCGGCACGCCGGTGCACTACCTGTGCGACGAAAGCAACGGCTGGATGCCCAATCTGGACGATATTCGCGCGCGCATCACGCCGCGCACCAAGGCCATTGCCGTCATCAACCCGAACAACCCCACGGGTGCCTTGTACTCTGACGATCTCCTCAAAGGCATTGTTGCCATCGCCCGCGAACACGGCCTCGTCATCCTGGCAGATGAGGTCTATGACAAGGTCCTTTACGACGATGTGAAGCACACCGCCATCGCCAGCCTGTCCACCGATGTGCTCACGCTGACCTTCAACTCGCTGTCCAAAAGCTATCGCTCATGCGGCTACCGTGCCGGCTGGCTGGTGGTGTCCGGCCCCAAAAAGCAGGCGCAAGACTACATCGAAGGCCTGAACATGCTGGCCAACATGAAGCTGTGCTCCAACGTGCC
>NZ_JBDTPB010000035.1:0-14451 GCF_039932935.1 Polaromonas sp. | reverse complement strand
GCCTGTTCGGCTCCGTCACCAACCACGACATCTCGGCCGAGCTGACCAAGCAGGGTTTCCCTGTGTTGAAGTCGCAAATCCGCATGCCTAACGGCCCGTTGAAGACGGTTGGCGACCACCCCGTGACGGTGGCCCTGCACACGGACGTGGCTGTGGACATCACCGTGACGGTGTACGGCGAAACCGCTTAAGCGTTTTCCCCCTCCGCAAAAAAGCCGCTCGCCGAGCGGCTTTTTTCATGGCTGGGCGCAGTCATCGGCTGTGCACATCTTCCGGCTGCATTTCCACCCGATTTCCCCCGGTTATCCACAAGCTTATCCCGCGAGGTTTTACGCGTCAGGCGTACCATTTACCCTCTCTCAAGGAAACCCATGTCCGCCGTACTGTCCCCCTATGACGATCGTGGCTATAGCCCCGACCACCAGATCGCCCAGCTGCGCATTCCGCCGCACTCCATCGAGGGCGAATCCAGCGTGCTCGGTGGCCTGCTGCTCGACAACGGCGCTTGGGACCGGGTAGGGGATTTGCTGACCGACCAGGACTTCTACCGCTCCGAACACAAGCTGATTTATGCCGCCGTGGGCGCGCTCATCAACGCCTCCAAGCCGGCGGACATCATCACGGTGTACGAGCACCTGCAAAACCAGGGCAAGGCCGACGAAGTAGGGGGCCTGAGCTACCTTAATTCGCTGGCGCAATACGTTCCCAGCGCGGCCAACATCCGCCGCTACGCGGAGATCGTGCGCGAGCGCTCCATCCTGCGCAAGCTCGTCTCGGCCTCGGACGAAATTTCCACCAACGCCTTCAACCCGCAGGGCAAGGATGTCGCCACCATCCTCGACGAAGCCGAGCAGAAAATTTTCAAGATCGGCGAGCAGGGCTCGCGCATGAAAGAGGGTTTTCAGAGCATGGACACGCTGGTCGTCAGCCTGCTCGACCGCGTCACCGAAATGGCCGAGAACCCGCAGGACGTCACCGGCGTGGCCACGGGCTTTTACGACCTGGACCGCATGACCTCCGGCTTCCAGGCTGGAGACCTGATCATTCTGGCGGCGCGCCCCTCCATGGGGAAAACCGCGCTGGCCATCAACATTGCCGAAAACGTCGCCTTGCTCGAAGGCCTGCCGGTGGCCGTGTTCTCCATGGAAATGGGCGCCTCCCAGCTTGCCGTGCGTATCGTCGGCTCCATCGGCCGCATCGACCAGACCCATTTGCGTACCGGCGCGCTGACCGACGAAGAGTGGCCACGCCTGACAGAAGCCATTGAAAAGCTGCGCACGGTGTCGTTGCACATCGACGAAACCCCCGGCCTCACTGTGAGCGAACTGCGTGCCAACGCCCGCCGCCTGGCGCGCCAGTGCGGCAAGCTCGGCCTCATCGTGGTCGACTATCTGCAGCTCATGAGCGTTTCGACCAGCATGAACGACGAGAACCGCGCCACCGCCGTGGGCGAAATCTCCCGCGGCCTGAAGATGCTCGCCAAGGAACTGCAATGCCCCGTGATTGCCCTGTCGCAGCTCAGCCGCGGCGTGGAGTCCCGCACTGACAAGCGCCCCATGATGAGCGACCTGCGCGAGTCCGGCGCCATCGAGCAGGACGCCGACATCATCATGTTCATCTACCGCGACGAGTACTACACCAAAGAGGCCTGTAAGGAGCCTGGCGTCGCCGAGGTCATCATCAGCAAGCAGCGTAACGGCCCGACGGGCACCGTCAAGCTGGCCTTTCTCAACCGCATTACCAAGTTCGAGAGCCTGGCCAGCGGAGGGACGGGAGACTTTTGATCTTCATCCCTGCAACGAAAAAAAAGGACGCCGCGGCGTCCTTTTTTTTAGGCTAGGGCATGGCGGCCATGCTTGAACTTACCGCACACATTCAAACCCGTACTGCTCGTTGGTCGGCTTGGTAACCAGCCGCGCGTGCAGGCCGCGTTTTTGGCACTCGGCTTCGGCGATGTCGGTGGCTTCGCCCAGCTTTGAGGGGCGGGCTTTGACAACGATCAGCTTGTCGTTGGTGCTGACCAGTTCGGCGGCGCAGCCAGATATCACGATGCAAGCGAGCAGGGGGAGCAAGATTTTCATGGTCGTTTCCTTCAAAAGATGGATGCAGTTTCCTGCGACAAGTGTTTTCTAAGTAAAAAGTGGCTGGAGCCCATACAGAACGTGCGCGACCAGCTATCAATTTTGTAGCGGTTTTTGATTGTACTTACCCCAATCCCAGCGCCTTGAAAACGCGCAGCGCGCCATAGGCGTCATTGGCAGCGTAGATGATCTGCGCTTCCGTGAGCCGTTCATTGGCCCAGTTGGAGGTGGCGGCTTTTTTGGACTTGAGAAAGCGCTTGTTGAACATCACGGCCACCGCGCCGCGCACGCCCATGTCCTTGCGATAACCGCGCTCGCGGAACACCACATTCAGGTCCAGCACGCCCTGCAGGTCGGTTCCCAGCTTGCGGATGATGCGGCGCTGGTCGTCGCCCAGGCCGAAGCCGGCCTTGATGATGGTGGGCGAACTCAGCAGCAGCCCGACCACGCGGCGGCATTCGGCGTCCTCGAGCTGGAAGATCCAGGCTTTGTCGAGCGCCGAGAGCTGCACGATGTGCGGGCCTTCGGAGGCTTCGTTTTTGGCAAAGGTAGGCTTTGACTCGGTGTCAAAGCCCAGCACCGCGGCGTCGGCCATTGCTTGCAATGCGGCGGCGGCCTGCGCAGGTGTAGACACCACCTGGATCTGGCTCAGGCTCAGCCGGTCAAACGGCTCGAGCAGGGCGATTTCTTCTTTTCCGGGAGTCGGGTGGCGCTCTGTCATGGATGTGGGGACAAAAAGTGGGCAAAAAAGGATCAAGGCAAGGTCTGCGCAAGGCTAGAGCTTACAGTCAGGGTTGGCGCATTACACCGAACCCCGCACCCATCCACACCATGGCCGCAGCACAAAGCATCACCACCGAGCATTACAAGCTCTTTCCATCGCCGCGCAACCGGCACCGCACGATTTTTTTGCACCAGGTGTTTGTGCCGCACTCCTTCATGCTGATCGACATGGAAAGCTACGGGCTCAAAGGCAAATACAGCCTGTTTGGCGCCTGCCGGCTGGCCGACATGCGCATGGGGCAACTGGTGACGCTGGAGCTGCCCGAAGACGAAGCGGCCTTCAACGCGAAGTTTGTGCCGGACTGACAGAGGCCGTGCGTTCAACACGGTTTAGCGGATGCCGCTGACACCGCGCAGCATTTCATGCACGTCGTGCGTCATCACCGCCAAAAATGCCGCCAGGGCCAGGTAATAAAAGCCGTATTCAAAACGCGTGGCGGCACTGGTGGCGTAGTAGGTTTTGGCCTCTTCGCTGTCTGATTTGTAGCGTATTGCCTTCAGCAACTGCGGCCCGGCCAGCAGCGCCATCAGGATCAGCATGGGGCTGGGCCGCCAGAAGAACAGGCCCACCAGCACCGGCACCCCCAGAAACCAGATGCGAGGCGACAGCACCGCGGTGATGCGGCCGCCGTCAAACGGCGAAAGCGGAATCAGGTTGAAGAGGTTCAGGAAAAAGCCGGAGTACGCAATCGCCAGCAGCAGGTTGCTGTCCTGGTCGCGTGCAATGAAATAGCAGGCCAGTGCCCCTATCGTGCCCAGCAGAGGGCCGCCCAGGCCGACATAGGCTTCGGTTTCGGCGTCGTGCGGCATGTCCTTGAGCTCGACCCATGCGCCCACAAACGGGATGAAGGTGGGCGCGCCGACATTCAGGCCGCGTTGCCGCGCGGCAATGTAGTGGCCCATTTCATGCACAAACAGCAGCGCCACAAAACCCACCGCATAGCGCCAGCCGAACAGCAGCGCATAGGCAAACACCGAAATCAGCATGCTGCCGCCCGTGAGCAGCAGCTTGCCGAATTTGGCGCCCGTGAAAAGCAGCAGCAGGAGTTTGGTCACGCGGAGAAGGCTTTCAGGCTGAGGGCGGTGCCGGCGGATTTACTGGATTTACCGGGTTGGCCTGCGCGGCACTTGCTGCTCGGCCGAACGCGGCAGGAACCGTGTCCTGCTCGGCGGCCGAGACCGGTATGGGCGTGGCGGCCGGTTTGCGCTTGAAATATTTCATGAACACGGCGCCAAACCCTGCGACGGCCAGAAAAATCACCTTGGCAAATTTGGCAAAGAAGAGCGCGGCGACGGCGAAGAAGCCGAGCTTTTTCGCGGCCACGCCCAGCACCAGCGCTGCCAGTCCGTACTCGGCCACCTTGTCGGTTTTGGAATTGAAATCGGCGTAGCGTTTACCGTCGTTGTACTGCAGGGCCGACAGCAGCTCGGCGGCAACGGGTTTGTCTTTGGGCAAATCGTTCAGCGCCGTCACCAGGTTCAGGCTGAAGTAACCCTCGCGTCCGAGTGCGTAGGTGTTGTAGTTCACGCCTTGTGCGGCATCGGGCGCCGCACCGCGATCCTTGCTGGACATGGCCCACACCAGCCGGTGGGTGGCGGCGTTGTAGGCCGGCTTTTCGGCCCAGCCGACAATTTCCATTTCGGGGAAACCCATCTTCTTGCGTTCGCTGTTCGAAGCCTCTGTGCCTTCGCGATAGCTTTTGAGAAGGTCGTCGGCGTTCCAGTCCTTGGCGTCGTCGTCCTTCACGTAGCCTGCGGACTCAAAGCGCACCGTGACAAACCAGGAATCGTTGGCCACCGGAAACACCAGCCCCTGCAGCCGCGAGTCCTTGCCGGGATTGCCCATGGCAGTGAGAAGCCTGGCGGCCTGCGGCTGCGGCACAAAGATGCGGCCGGCCGGCAGCTTCAACACCGCCTGGTCCGCCAGGGTGATGTCCTGCGGGCCTTCCTTGGCTGCGGTGCGGGCTTCCGCCCAGATTTTTTCGGCTTCGTCTTTTGACATCGGCTGCGCCAGAGTCGCGCCGCAAGACAATGCAATAGCCAGCGCGCAGACGCGCGTCCATAAACGGTTCATCAAGTCCTCCCTGTTGGAATAAATTTTCCGGATATTCTGACATGGGCTTTGGCGGAACCGCCGATTTGCTTGATATGGATCAACAGCGCTTTAGATCGCATCTCTATAGTCAAACTGGCTGACCGGCAAGGCGCAGCCACCAACCAGGGGAAGATCCATGAGCATCCATCAAGCCAGTTGCTGCGGCGGAAAATTGCCCGCTCCGCCCGCCGGTTCAGGCCAGTCCGACCTCACGCTGCCACTGGCCGGCTTCTCGCAATGCCACTTTAGTATTGCGTCCCGGTTACAGGCTTTTGCGGAGCTGCCGGCTTTGCTGGCTGCGACCGCGCAGGCGCGCAACGTCGCTTCGCAAACGCTCAGCCTCTTTAAATACGCAGTGGCAAGTCACCATGCCGATGAAGAAAATGAGCTGTTTCCGGCGGTGTTGCGCAGCGCCGCCAAAGGGGAAGAGGCGGACAAGGTCAGGGCGCTGGTCGAGCGTCTGGTGGCCGAGCATCGCAGGATCGAATCCATCTGGAAAGACCTCGAACCGGCCGTGAAGGCAGCGGCAAAAAACCAGCCTGCAGAGCTGGACCTGCAAGCAGTGGAGGCGCTGGTGCAGGCCTATCTGAAACACGCGCGCTTTGAAGAGGACGAATTCCTTCCGCTGGCCGAAATCATCCTCGGGCGCAACGGCAACCACATGGCCGCCCTGGGCTTGTCGCTTCACCTCAGGCATGCCCCCATGGTGGTGGGGCATATCTAGGCCAGGGGCCCGCGCGGTGCCTGTGCGTTGTACCAGAATATTTTAATAAAAATAGCCTGAAACCAAATACGGACGAGCGCAAGCAGCTATTAAAAGCATAGCGTTTCAGGCGCCTGAATCCCTTAAAGGTGCCGCACGGCGGCCGCCTTCAGCCCTGCAGCTGCCGCGCCAGCAGCACCGCGACGTGAATCGCCTCGCGTTGCGCGCCGTCCCTGATCTGGTGGCGGCAACTGGTTCCGTCTGCCACCACAATGGCGCCGGGCTGCTTGCGTACGGCCGGCAGCAGGCTCAGCTCTGCCATCTGCATCGACACCTCGTAGTGGCTGGCTTCGTAGCCAAAACTGCCGGCCATGCCGCAGCAGCTCGATTCGATCAGCTCCGGTTTGGCGCCGGGGATCAGCCTGAGCACGTCCATGATGGGACTGACTGCACCAAACGCTTTCTGGTGGCAGTGGCCGTGCAGCAAGATGGGCGCCGCCGCAGGCTTGAGCTTGGCCTTGAGCGCCTCCAGCTGGCCGGCCGCGGCCTCGCGCGCCAAAAACTCTTCCAGCATCAGCGCATGGCGGCTGATGGTCTGCGCCGCCTCGCCCAGGCCCATCACCAGCATTTCGTCGCGCAGGGTTAGCAGGCAGGAAGGCTCCAGTCCGACGATGGCAATGCCTTTGTCGGCAAAAGGAAGCAGGGCGGACACCAGTTCGGCGGCCTTGAGCTTGGCTTCCTGCACCATGCCACCCGCCAGGTAGGTACGCCCACAACACAGCGCCTGGCCGTCGGGCTTTTTCTTGGTGGCGATGTGGGTGGTGTAGCCCGCGGCTTGCAGCACCTGCAGGGCGGCCAGCGCATTTTCGGATTCAAAGTAGCCGTTGAAGGTGTCGATGAACAGCACCACCGGCTTGGCCGCTGCCAGCACTTCTTCGCGCGTGGCACATGCGGGCGGCGTGTTGAAAAAAGTTTTGCGCCGCCATTTCGGAAGCGAACGCCTGGCTGAAAATCCCGTCACTTTTTCGCTCAGCGCCGCCAGGCCCGGAATCCGGTCGCGGAGGTTGAGCAGCGGCGCAAAGCGGCTGGCCAGCGCCGCGTACTCGGGAAGGCGGCTTACCAGTTTGTCCTTGAGGGTGTAGCCGTGCTTCGCTTTGTAGTGGTGCAGGAACTCCACCTTCATTTTGGCCATGTCCACGCCGGTCGGGCAGTCGCGCTTGCAGCCTTTGCAGCCGACGCACAGGTCCAGCGCCTCATGCACGGCCTCGCTGGCCAGCGAGTCCTCCGCCTTCAGGCCCGGCAACTGGCCGGAGAGCGCCAGGCGCAAGGTGTTGGCGCGCCCGCGTGTCAGGTGTTTTTCGTCGCGTGTCGCGCGGTAGCTCGGGCACATGGTACCGGCGTCAAACTTGCGGCAGTGGCCGTTGTTGTTGCACATCTCCACGGCCTTGGCAAACCCGTTGGCCGGGTCGCCGCCGCTGCCGGATGCGCTGGTGAGTTCGGTCACCGGATCGTTTTGCACGTCCCAGGCGCGCCAGTCCAGTGCGGTCTTCAGCGGGATGACCTTGTAGCCCGGCGGAAAGCGCATCAGCCGCGTGTCGTCCATCTTGGGCGGGTTGATCATGCGGCCGGGGCAGAGCAGTCCCGCCGGGTCCATGTGTTGCTTGATGGCGGCGAAGGCCTGGTTGATCTCAGGGCCGAACTGCCACTTGATCCACTCACCGCGGCACAGGCCGTCGCCGTGCTCACCGCTGTACGCGCCCTTGAACTTGCGCACCAGTTCGGAGGCTTCTTCGGCAATCGCGCGCATCTTGGGCGCGCCTTCGCGCCGCATGTCCAGAATGGGCCGCACGTGCAGCGTGCCGACGGACGCATGGGCATACCAGGTGCCCTTGCTGCCGTATTTCCTGAAAACTTCGGTCAGAGCGTCGGTATAAGCGGCCAGGTGCACCAGCGGCACGGCGCAGTCTTCGATGAAGCTGACCGGCTTGCCGTCGCCCTTCAGGCTCATCATGATGTTGAGGCCGGCCTTGCGCACCTCCCACAGGTTTTTTTGCGGCGCGTCTTCGGTCATCTCGACCACCGAGCCGGGCAGCAGAAGGTCGCCCATCAGCTCGCCCAGGCGCTTGAGTTTTGGCAACAGCTCCGCCTTGCTGGCCCCCGAAAACTCCACCAGCAAAATAGCCGCGGGCTCACCGATCAAGGCGGTCCGGATCGTGGGCGCAAACGCCGGGTTTTGCAGCGACAGGTCAATCATCGTGCGGTCAACCAGCTCGACCGCCGTGAGGCTGCCTTCGCCGATCTTTACGATGTGCTGTGCCGCGTCCATGGCCCGGTAAAAGGTCGGAAAATTGACAACGCCCAGGACCTTGGCCTTGGGAAGTTCGCTCAGCTGCAGTGTCAGTGAGCGGGTCAGCGCCAGGGTGCCTTCACTGCCGATCAGCAAATGCGCCAGGTTGACCGAACCGTCGGCGGTGTAAGGGCGCTCGCTTTGCGGGTCGAAGATGTCCAGGTTGTAGCCGCCCACGCGTCGCATGACCTTGGGCCAGCGTTTCTTGATGGCGGGGTGCAGTTCTTCTGCCAGCGCGCGAACATGGTTGCCCAGCGCGCGCGCCTTGCCGCTGCTGCTGCCATAGGCGCCCAGATCAAGCAAATCTCCGCTGGACGTCCAGACTTTGGCGCCCAGCACGTTGTGCACCATGTTGCCGTAGGCAATGCTGCGGCTGCCGCACGAATTGTTGCCGGCCATGCCCCCCAGCGTCGCCTGCGCGCTGGTGGATACGTCCACCGGGTACCACAGGCCGTGTTTTTTCAGGGCGGCGTTCAGGTGGTCCAGCACAATGCCGGGCTCTACCTCGGCGGTACGCGTTTCCGGGTTCACCGCCAGGATGCTGCGCACATGCTTGGCGTAGTCAATGACAAGACCGGTACCCACGGTTTGCCCGCATTGGCTGGTGCCACCGCCGCGCGGCACGATGGGCACTTGCATGTCGCGGCAGATGTCCAGCGCCGCTTTCACGTCGTCGGCCGTGCGCGGCACAAACACCCCCACCGGCATGACCTGGTAGATCGAGGCATCGGTGGCGTAACGGCCCCGGTCGGCCGGCGAAAACAGCACTTCGCCCTGCGTTTCGGCGGCCAGCCGCGCAGCCAGCTTGCCGGCAACTTCGTTGCTGATGCGGGCCACGCTGTCATAGGCCTGGGCCGCAGCCTGCCGGGAGATCTTGAGTGGAAGAGGGGCGTTCATCGCGGGCGATCTGCTTGTTGTGGTGGGGTCCGGCGCGGGATACCGGGTGGGGAGGGCCGCGCGGTCAGGCCCTGGAAGCTTCGCTGTCCGGCGCCGCCGCGGCGCGCAGTTGCTGAACCACGACATCACGCTTGTTGGCCAGGTGGTTCAACAGCACGCTGCGCATGGCGGCGGTGTCGCGCGCAGCCAGGGCGTCAATCATCAGCTCGTGTTCTTTCACGGCCGACTTCCATTTTTCTTCGTCCTGATTGGAGCGAAAGCGCAGCGCCTGCAGGCGCGCATTGACCTGCCGGTAGGTGGTGGTGAGCACCGGGTTCTTGGCGGCTGCGTTGATGGCGCTGTGAATCAAGGAGTTGAGCCGGTAGTAGTTGGGCAGGTCGCGGCGCGTGTAGGCGGCCAGCATTTCGAAGTGCATCGCCCGGATTTCGGCCAGCTCGTTTTCGGTGATGCGCTGGGCGGCCAGTTCGCCCGACTGGGCTTCCAGCCCTGCCATCACTTCAAACGTATTCAGTACGTCGGCTTCGGTCAGCTCCACTGCGATGGCGCCGCGGTTCGGCAAGAGCTCGACCAGGCCTTCGGCGGCGAGCATCTTGATGGCCTCACGCAAGGGCGTGCGCGACACGTTCAGGACTTCGCTGAGCTCGCGTTCATTGAGCTTGGCGCCCGGCAGGATACGGTTTTCCACCAGCATCTGGCGCAGGCGGTGTGCCACCTGTTCGTGGAGGGCAGCGCGTGGGATGGGAATGATTTCGGCAGCCATAGGGAAATTTTGTATGCAAAATTCTGTGGTGTCAAATCAATATGTAATCCTTTGCCGTATTGACAAATGAATTTTGTATGCAAAAAATAGCGTCCTACTTCTGGAGCTTTCCGCCATGTTGACGCTTGACTTTCACCCCACCGGACGTCACTTCCTGCAAATTCCCGGCCCTTCGCCCGTACCAGACCGCGTTTTGCGGGCCATGAGCCTGCCCACCATTGACCACCGAGGCCCTGAATTCGCGGCATTGGGCCTCAAGGTGCTGGTCGACATCAGGAAAATCTTCCAGACCCAACAACCCGTCATCATCTACCCTGCATCCGGTACCGGCGCGTGGGAAGCGGCGCTGTGCAACACGCTGAACCCCGGCGACCACGTGCTGATGTACGAAACCGGTCACTTTGCCGCGCTGTGGCAAAAGCTCGCTGCGCGCCTGGGCCTCAAAACCGAAGTCATTTCCTATCCCGGTGCGGACGTCTGGCGCCATGGCGTTCAGGCCGCGCTGATCGAAGAGCGTTTGAAGGCCGACACCCAGCACAGCATCAAGGCGGTTTGTGTGGTGCACAACGAAACCTCTACTGGCGTGACCAGCAACATTGCTGCCGTGCGCAAGGCGATGGATGCCGCCAAACACCCGGCCCTGCTGCTGGTCGACACCATTTCAGGCCTGGCCTCAGCCGATTACCGCCACGACGAATGGGGTGTTGACGTCAGCATCAGCGGCTCGCAAAAAGGCCTGATGCTGCCGCCCGGCATCAGCTTTAACGCCGTGTCGGCCAAAGCCGTCGAGGCCAGCAAAAAGGCCACGCTGCCCAAAGCCTTCTGGGCCTGGGACGAAATCATTGAGATAAACAAGACCGGCTACTGGCCGTCTACCCCCAACACCAACTTGCTGTACGCGCTGAGTGAAGCCTGCGACATGCTGCTCGAGCACGGCCTGGAAACCGTGTTTGCGCGCCACCAGCGCTGGGCAACGGGCGTGCGTGCGGCCGTCAAGGCCTGGGGCCTGCAGATCCAGTGCGCCGAAGAAGCCGTGTATTCGCCGGTGCTCACCGGCGTGATGACGCCTGAAGGCATTGATGCCGATGCGGTGCGCAAGATTATTTATGAACGGTTTGACTGCTCGCTCGGCACCGGTCTGGGCAAGGTCAAGGGCAGGATGTTTCGCATCGGCCACCTCGGTGACTGCAACGACCTGACGCTGATGGCGGCGCTGAGCGGCTGTGAGATGGGCCTGAAACTTGCGGGCGTCAAGCTTGCGGGCTCGGGCGTGCAGGCGGCCATGGATTATTTTTCGAGCCACGCGGCCGTGGTGCCGCAACGCAAGGCCGCCTGATTCAGACCTGCACACAGGGCAGGGCGTTTACGTCAAACGGTCATCAATTTTCCATAAATTACTGAATCAAAAAGGGAAACCATGCAACGCAGAACCTTTATCAGCGCTACGGCGGCCACGGCCGCCATGGTCGCGTCGCCCATGCTCAAGGCGCAGACGCTGTCCCACGGACCGGTCCGCATTGTGGTGGGTTTTCCGCCAGGCGGCGGCACCGACGCGCTGGCGCGTGTGGTCGGACAGAAGCTCGCCACCATGTGGAACACCTCCGTCATCATCGAAAACAAGGGCGGCGCCGCCGGTGTGATCGCGGCCGACTACGTGGCCAAGCAGGCCGGCGACGGCAACACCTTGCTGATGGCCCATATCAACAGCCATGCACTGGCACCGGCACTCGGCATCAAGCTCGGCTACGACGCAGACCGGGACTTCGTGCCGATCAGCATGGTCGGCATCACGCCCAATATGCTGATCTGCAATGCCGACCAGCCCGCCAAGACGGTGCAGGACCTGGTGGCCTTGTGCAAGGCCAAGCCCGGCCAGATCAGCTTTGCTTCCGCCGGCGGTGGCTCGGCCCAGCACTTTGCGCTGGAAATGTTCAAGCTCCAGGCCAAGATTTTTGCGCTGCACATTCCCTACCGCGGCTCCGGCCCGGCGCTGGTCGATTTGATCGGCGGGCAGGTCAACTACTGTTTCGAAACCATGACCTCGGCCACGCCGCATGTGAAAAGCGGCAAGGCGATCGCGCTTGCGCAGACGCGCCTGAAACGCGCCAAGGGCCATCCCAACGTGCCGACCATGGCGGAGTCGGGTTTCCCCGGTTTTGAAGCCACCGTGTGGTACGGCCTCATGGGGCCTTCCAAAATGCCGCGGGCTATGGTTCAGCGCATGAATGAAGACGTCAACAAGGTGCTGGCCATGCCCGATGTGCAGGAAAAAATGGACCAGTACGGCGCTGAAGACGGCGGCGGCAGCATCGAAAAATTTGCGGCCTTCATCAAGATGGAGCAAAAGAAATGGGCGCAGGTGGCCCAGCAGGCCAAGGTCAGGGTCGACGCCTGACCACACCGCGCACCGCAAGCACAAGCCGGCCTTGGGCCGGCTTTTTTATAACAAGTTTTTTCACAAGCAGGGTAGGGATTCGTTTCATGAAAGTTGTCAATTTTTCCAAGGGTGGCAGTTTGCTGGCCGCTCTTTTTTTGTGCCTTGCAGGTTCGGCCGCTTCGGCCGACATCGTGCTGGGCCACTCGGGCGATTTGTCCGGCACCAGCGCCGCACTGACGACCGACTATGTACGCGGCATGAACGCCTACTTTGACGACATCAACAAAAAAGGCGGCGTCCGCGGCGAGAAGATCAAGCTCGTCAGCATGGACGACGGCTTTAACCCCGACAAGACGGCAGAGAACACCAAGGCCCTGATCGACCAGAACGCCGTGGCGCTGGTGGGTTACCGTGGCACGGCCAACATGCTGAAGATCGTGCCCCTGGTCCAGGCGGCCGGCATCGCGGAGATCGGCAACACCAGCGGCGCCAAGTCGCTGCGCGACCCGTATGTGTCCAACCTGTTCCACGTGCGCGCCAGCACCACCGATGAGATCGAAGCGGCAGTCAACCACGCCTGGACCATCGGCATCAAGAAGATCGCCGTGATGTACCAGGATGACGCTTTCGGCAAGGAGGGCCTGGAAGCCCTGAACGCCGCCATGCAAAAGCGCGGCGCAGCGGCTGCTGCCGTGGCTCCGGTGCCGCGTGGCACGGTAGACGTGGCCAAGGCAGCTGAAGTGATTGCCGCGGCGCAGCCGCAGGCCGTGATTCTGATCGGCCAGGCCAAGCCCAATGCGGCGTTCATCCAGGCCTTTCGGGCCAAGGGTGTGACCGCCCAGTTCATGGTGCTGAGCGTATCGTCCGGCCTGCATGCCGAACTGAAAGAGCTGGCCGCAGGCGTGATTGCCTCGCAGGTCGTGCCTTACCCGTTCACCGAGCTGGGCAACGCCGTGGTGCGTGAATACCAGACCATCATCTCGGCAACCGGCGACAAGAAGTTCAGCTACAACAGCATGGAAGGTTTCCTCAATGCCAAGCTGGTGGTGCGCGCCCTGCAAAAGACGCCGGCGCCGATTACGCGCGCCAAACTTATCAGCACGCTGGAGACCTTCACCAGTGAAGACCTGGGCGGCTTCGCGTTGACCTACAGCAAGCAAAGCAACCTGGGTTCGCGCTTCGTCAACCTGACGATGATTCGCGCCGACGGTACCTTCGCTCGCTAAGAGCTGCACTCAAAACTCTCCTGGCGTCGTTGCACCGCATCGCCAGACCGCTTCACTGGGCTTTGTGCACGGGCCCCAGATGAAGAGTCAGGCCGGTGGCGTCAAGCTGGCCGGCTCGCGCGTGTTGGCGGCCATGGACTGCGTAAGCCAAGTGCCGTTGTACCGCTGCAGTGCGGCGACAACGTTTGATGCCGAGAAGCAAACCGGATTCGCCGCGTTTAAAGCAGCGCGAATGCTCGGGCAGAGTGAGTTAGCGCTTGTTGAAAACAGGTCCTAGTACCTTTGTAGCACTTGGTTGCCGCTATTTTTGTCGCTTGTCACCCAGTGGTGGTACCCATCACAAAGAGCAAGCGCAGCATTTCGGTTTCATGTCGTTCGCTCTAAAATCCGCACTTGTGCCTGGCGTTGCCAGTTCTTTTATTTACTGGATGTTATGTATGTTTGCCACAGCCAAAGTCCGATTACCCGCCTTGTTTGCCGTGTGTCTGTCGCTGCTGTTTTTTGCCAGCGCCAGCCATGCACAAAAGGCCTGGGTTGTCGGGCAGTCCGCGCCCCTGAGCGGCGGCAACGCTGCTTTTGGCCGTGACATCCATGACGGCGCTGCTGCCTATTTCAAATCCGTCAATGCCAAGGGCGGTGTGGGCGGGTTGCCTGTCGAGCTGGTAGCGCTGGATGACAAGAACGATCGCAAGCAAGCCGGTGTCAACACGCAAAAGCTGCTGGAGGTCAACAATGCCGTGGCGCTGTTTGGCTACGCTTCGGCCACGCTCAGCCTGGATGCGATGCCTCAGGCGGAGAAAGCCGGTGTACTTTTTTTTGCGCCATTTACCGGCGCCAATCCGGTGCGCAAGCCTAGTCCCGTGGTGTTTACCTTGCGTGCATCGTACGGCGATGAGCTGGAAAAAATGCTCGCGTTCTGGACCGGCCTGGGCGCCAAGAATGTGGCTGTGGTGCATTACGACGACGAAGTCGGTATCCAGAACCTGGCCGTGGTAACCGACTACCTTGCCAAGCAGTCAAAAAAGCCAGTGACCTTTGCCTTGAAGCGCAATACCAAAGTAAGTGATGCTCAGGTGGATCAACTGCTCAGTCTCAAGCCCGATGTCATCATCAGCACCGTGCTGTCGGGCGCTGCGGCGGACATCAGCAAGCGGATTGTTGCGCAGGGCAAGTTCATTCCGA